>NZ_JBHXNI010000039.1:0-1019 GCF_042721735.1 Achromobacter sp. NPDC058515 | reverse complement strand
CCTGACGTCCTACACCCTTACCCCGGGACAACCACCGCCCGGGATGGACTACCTTCCTGCGTCACCCCATCACTCACCTACTACCAGCTCGGGTCACCGGCTCCACCACTCCGACCTCGTCCGAAGACTCAGCCGGCGGCTTCACGGGCTTAGCATCACTGGATTCGATGTTTGACGCTTCACAGCGGGTACCGGAATATCAACCGGTTATCCATCGACTACGCCTGTCGGCCTCGCCTTAGGTCCCGACTTACCCTGGGCAGATCAGCTTGACCCAGGAACCCTTAGTCAATCGGCGCACACGTTTCTCACGTGTGTATCGCTACTCATGCCTGCATTCTCACTCGTGAACCGTCCACAACTCGCTTCCGCGGCTGCTTCACCCGGCACACGACGCTCCCCTACCCATCCCAGCGGGCGTTGGCCCTATTGCTGCAATGACACGACTTCGGCGGTACGCTTGAGCCCCGCTACATTGTCGGCGCGGAATCACTTGACCAGTGAGCTATTACGCACTCTTTCAAGGGTGGCTGCTTCTAAGCCAACCTCCTGGTTGTCTCTGCGACTCCACATCCTTTCCCACTTAGCGTACGCTTAGGGGCCTTAGTCGATGCTCTGGGCTGTTTCCCTCTCGACCATGGAGCTTATCCCCCACAGTCTCACTGCCGCGCTCTCACTTACCGGCATTCGGAGTTTGGCTAAGGTCAGTAACCCGGTAGGGCCCATCGCCTATCCAGTGCTCTACCTCCGGCAAGAAACACACGACGCTGCACCTAAATGCATTTCGGGGAGAACCAGCTATCACGGAGTTTGATTGGCCTTTCACCCCTAACCACAGGTCATCCCCCAGGTTTTCAACCCTGGTGGGTTCGGTCCTCCACGAAGTCTTACCTCCGCTTCAACCTGCCCATGGCTAGATCACTCCGCTTCGGGTCTAGAGCGTGCAACTCAATCGCCCTATTCGGACTCGCTTTCGCTACGGCTTCCCCACACGGGTTAACCTCGCTACACACCGCTAA
>NZ_JBHXNI010000038.1:0-1022 GCF_042721735.1 Achromobacter sp. NPDC058515 | reverse complement strand
TCCGTGCGGTCGTTCTTTTGCAGCGGGCCTTGGTAATCGCCCACGTCGTCGGTCACGCCGGTGATGGCGGGCACCGCCGGCGCATCGCCGATGATCAGGTTGAAGGCGAAGGCGTCGGACGGATCGCTGACGTTGCCCGCGGTGTCGGTCGACCTGGCCGTCAGGCTGTGCGAGCCCAGGCCCAGGGTGTCGGACCGCACTTCCCAGTTGCCCTGGTTGTCGGCCACGGTCTGGCCGACCAGGTTGCCGTTGTCATACAGCTTGACGGTCGAGCCGGCCTCGGCGCGGCCGCGCACGACCGGACGCGGGTCGTCGATGGTCGTGCCCGCGGTGACCTGGCCCTGGACGTCGCCCGCGTTGTCGTAGACAGCGTCGATGCTCGGACGGTCCGGGACCGAGATATCGATGCTGACCCGCCAGGAATTGGACGGACCGCTCGTGTTGCCGGCCTCGTCCGTAGCCTGGACGGTCAATTCGTGCTCGCCTGCCAGCCACGCTTGCGTCGGGATGAACTCCCAGTCGCCGTTCTGGTTGGCCATGGCCGTGCCGACCGGAGCGCCCTTGTCAAAGATCTTGACGGTGGCGCCGGCCTCGGCCTTGCCACGCAGCACCGGCGTGGTGTCGTTGGTCGAGCCGCCTTCGGCGATGGAGATCTCGCTGGCGCCCTCGTTGTTGTACAGCCCATCAATGCTGGGACGCCCCGGCGGAATGGTGTCCACCTCGACCACCCACGGATCGGAAGCATCCGAACGGTTGCCCGCCGGGTCCTCGAAGACCACGGTCAGCGAGTGAAGGCCGTTGATGAACGGAACCGGCGGCGTGAAGGTCCAGGCGCCATCGGGCTTGACCACGACGACCGGCTCCAGCCGGGTGCCGTTGTCGTAGACATGGACCGTATCGCCCGGCGTGCCCCGGCCGCTGAGCGTAGGCGTCGAGTCGTCGGTGACCCCGCCGTTGCGGATGGGGCCCTGGATGTCGCCCACATCGTCGGTCACTTGCTCGAGGCCTTCCCCGAGGCGGGG
>NZ_JBHXNI010000037.1:0-1047 GCF_042721735.1 Achromobacter sp. NPDC058515 | reverse complement strand
TGCTCAAGGTTGGCGAACAGATGTGCATCGAGCACTTCGGTGCGATAAGTGCGATTGAAGCGCTCGATAAAGGCGTTTTGATTCGGCTTGCCAGGTTGGATATAGCGGATCGAAATGCCTTTGGCAGCGGCCCATTCGGTAAAGGCGTCGGAAATCATCTCCGGGCCGTTGTCCAGGCGTATTGCGTCGGGAGGCCCATAGCAATCGATCAAGCGGCTCAAGACGCGAATCAGGCGCGCCGAAGGGATGGACATGCCAACCTCGATGGCCAAGCATTCCCGATTCGCCTCGTCAATTACGTTCAGTGTCCGGAACCGCCGGCCGCAGTAGAGCGCATCATGCATGAAGTCCAGCGCCCAACAGCGATTGGGCTCCGTGGCCAGATCCAGCGGCTGTCGAGGCCGCTCTGGTAGCCGTTTCTTGCTGCGCCGAGGCAAGTTCAAGCCCATTTCGCAGTACACCCGATGAACGCGCTTTTTATTCCAGCAGCGTCCGTCGAGCCGCAGCCGAGTAAAGCACTTCCAGAATCCCCAGCGCCCATGCCGAGTGACAATGGCATTGAGGGCATCAATGACTTGAGCATCTCGTTCAGATGCCGGCGTTGGCCTCTTGTAGTACGCCGCCCGCGAAAGGCCGGCAATCTGACAAGCGCGCGTGATTGAAAGCTTGGCTTGCACCAACTGCTCCACCACCTCGCGCCTGGCCGACGGCGTCAGGATTTTCGGCTTAGGACGTCCTTGATCGCCGCATTCTCCAACGCCAAGTCTGCAAACATGCGCTTGAGCTTGGCGTTCTCGGCCTCCAGCTCGCGCAGCCGCTGCAACTCGGACACCTGAACACCCGAGTACTTGCTCTTCCACAGGTAGTACGTGGCGCTGCTGATGCCATGTTTGCGGCACAGTTCGGCGACCGGCATGCCGGCTTCGCCCTCCTTCAACACGGCAACAATCTGGCTCTCTGTAAATCTGCTTTTCTTCAAGGGAGTCTCCGACTCATGGAGGCTCCGAAATTCTACCGGCTGGTGCCTACCTGAAGGGGGAGCTTACG
>NZ_JBHXNI010000036.1:0-1060 GCF_042721735.1 Achromobacter sp. NPDC058515 | reverse complement strand
CGAGTGGCGACGTCCTCGCGGGTGATGGAGAGCTTTTCGCGCCAGGTGTCGGAGAGGAAGAATCCCCAGGTGGGCGGCCGGATGCCGGAAGGAAGCGCGGGCGTGATATCCATTCCAAATGGATAATCCGTGTCCAGGCCATAGAAGTGCGGCGCCAGCGCCCGATCCCAGACAGCGACTTCAGATCGCATGCCGAATTCCAACGGATTGCCCATCGCAAAGCCGCTGTAGACCTGTGCGGGTTTCAGGCGGCCGATGGTATCGAGGACGAATTTCCGCCAGACGTCCTTGTTGTCCAGCCACCACTGCCAGCGGTAGTAGAACTGGATGGACGAATAGTGTTGTTCACGCTCTCCGCGCGTCGGTTCCCGCCATAGGTAGGCCGAGTGCGTGGGCGAGCTCTGATGATTCCTTTCGTCAGTAAATTTGACGGCAAATGCCTCATGAAGAGGAGTTTTTCGTACCCATTCACGAATATCTCCCAAACGTTTTGAGCCGTAAGGATGGGGACGTTCGGAATCGGGGTGGGTAGCGACGGTATAGGGATAGCCCAGAAGTTTGTCAAAGGCCTCATGGACATCGATCATGTCCAGTGTGGTCCGAAGGAAATGGGCTGGATCGTATGTGAAGTAAAAGGTAAGGAAAGGCGTCAGGGAAAGTTCGAACGAGCCATTGTCAATGGCGGTGTTCGGCCATTTCTTCAGGTCGTCGACCATGCCAGACAGATCGTCATCGTCGATCAATGGGCTACTCGTACTCATCTCCCTCTCCTGTTCGGCTGCCCGCCTTTACCCTCTTTGGCGGCTGTGCCGTGCCGATACCCCGTACAGTCTTCGGGTACACGCAGCAATGCCACTTTTGCCGCATCGCCATTCATAAGCCTGACGTAGTCCTTCATTTGCGTGTCGGTGACCCAATCATTCGGAAACTTGATCTCCACCGCCGCAAAGACATTCCCCACTTCAAACGGCTGCTGGCGATACTCCACGATCACCAGATCCGGCGCCAGGCTTCCTCGCGGGCGCGGCCAGAAGGGGAAGTATTCGCTGACCCGCCTCGG
>NZ_JBHXNI010000035.1:0-1263 GCF_042721735.1 Achromobacter sp. NPDC058515 | reverse complement strand
CTCCCACAGGGTCCCCCCTGCAGTACCATCGGCGCTGTAAGGCTTAGCTTCCGGGTTCGGAATGTAACCGGGCGTTTCCCTCACGCTATGACCACCGAAACACTATGAAACTGTCGAACTTCATGCCGCACCGTATGTGACCTATACGGGGCTGTTCGTGGTTTCAGAACTAACACAGTGGACGCGAGCAACTGAGGACAAGCCCTCGGCCTATTAGTACCGGTCACCTCCACCCGTTACAGGGCTTCCATATCCGGCCTATCAACCCAGTCGTCTACTGGGAGCCTTACCCTCTCAAGGAGGTGGGAATACTCATCTCGAAGCAGGCTTCCCGCTTAGATGCTTTCAGCGGTTATCCCTCCCGAACGTAGCCAACCAGCCATGCCCTTGGCAGAACAACTGGTACACCAGAGGTTCGTCCGTCCCGGTCCTCTCGTACTAGGGACAGCCCTTCTCAAAATTCCTACGCCCA
This sequence comes from Achromobacter sp. NPDC058515, assembly GCF_042721735.1. Taxonomy (NCBI): domain Bacteria; kingdom Pseudomonadati; phylum Pseudomonadota; class Betaproteobacteria; order Burkholderiales; family Alcaligenaceae; genus Achromobacter; species Achromobacter sp. NPDC058515. The sequence continues at coordinate 791 of NZ_JBHXNI010000035.1, read as the reverse complement.
CAGCGGATAGGGACCGAACTGTCTCACGACGTTCTGAACCCAGCTCGCGTACCGCTTTAATGGGCGAACAGCCCAACCCTTGGGACCGACTCCAGCCCCAGGATGCGACGAGCCGACATCGAGGTGCCAAACCTCCCCGTCGATGTGGACTCTTGGGGGAGATAAGCCTGTTATCCCCGGGGTAGCTTTTATCCGTTGAGCGATGGCCCTTCCATGCGGAACCACCGGATCACTAAGCCCGACTTTCGTCCCTGCTCGACTTGTAGGTCTCGCAGTCAAGCTCCCTTATGCCTTTGCACTCTACGAATGATTTCCAACCATTCTGAGGGAACCTTTGGGCGCCTCCGTTACACTTTAGGAGGCAACCGCCCCAGTTAAACTACCCACCAGACACTGTCCCTGATCCGGATCACGGACCCAGGTTAGACATCCAGCACGACCAGAGTGGTATTTCAACGACGACTCCACAACCACTGGCGTGGCCGCTTCAAAGTCTCCCAGCTATCCTACACAAGCCGAACCGAACACCAATATCAAACTGTAGTAAAGGTCCCGGGGTCTTTCCGTCCTGCTGCGCGAAACGAGCATCTTTACTCGTAGTGCAATTTCACCGGGCCTATGGTTGAGACAGTCGAGAAGTCGTTACGCCATTCGTGCAGGTCGGAACTTACCCGACAAGGAATTTCGCTACCTTAGGATGGTTATAGTTACCACCGCCGTTTACTGGCGCTTAAGTTCTCAGCTTCGCCACACCGAAATGTAGCTAACCGGTCCCCTTAACGTTCCAGCAC
>NZ_JBHXNI010000034.1:0-1463 GCF_042721735.1 Achromobacter sp. NPDC058515 | reverse complement strand
ATCTGTTCGGCCGTGGGCTCGTCGTTCACATGGGTGTCCACCAGCACCACCGTGCGCTCGTTGAGCAGCAGGATGTTCATGGCGGCGTACACGTTGTGGCCCGGACGGCGGCCGATCACTTCGTCCACGAAGCGCAGATGGTCGTGGTAGGCGCCGACCGTGCCGCAGACCATGCCGTCGGCATCGCCCAGGTGCACCATCATCGCGCCGATCAGGGTCAGGCGGCGGCGCATTTCCACGCGCGCCATTTCCTTGGTGATGCCGCGGCGGCACATCAGTTCCCAGTACGTGGTCCAGTACTGGTGGAAGCGTTCGTCGTATTCCGGGTTGGTGACTTCCACGTCCTCGCCCAGGCGCAGGCGCAGGCCGAATTTCTCGATGCGCGACAGCAGCACGGCGGGACGGCCCACCAGGATGGGACGGGCCAGGCCTTCGTCCACGATCACCTGCACCGCGCGCAGCACGCGTTCGTCTTCGCCCTCGGTGAACACGATGCGCGACTTGCCGCCGGAGCGCACGATGCGCTTGGCCGCCGAGAACAGCGGCTTCATGAACGCGCCCGAGTGGTACACGAACTGCTGCAGCTGCTCTTCGTAGGCTTCCAGGTCGGCCAGCGGGCGCGTCGCCACGCCGCCGTCCATGGCCGCCTTGGCCACCGCCGGCGCGATGCGCACGATCAGGCGCGGATCAAACGGCTTGGGAATCAGGTATTCAGGGCCGAACGAGATGTCGTAGGTGCCATAGGCCGCCGCGACTACTTCGTTCTGTTCCTCTTCGGCCAGCTGGGCGATGGCGTACACCGCCGCCATTTCCATCTCGCGCGTGATGGTCGTGGCGCCCACGTCCAGCGCGCCGCGGAAGATGTACGGGAAGCACAGCACGTTGTTGACCTGGTTCGGGTAGTCCGAACGGCCCGTGGCCATCACCACGTCGTCGCGCACGCCGTGCGCCACTTCCGGCAGGATCTCGGGCGTGGGGTTGGCCAGCGCCAGGATCAGCGGGCGCGGGCCCATGGCCTCGACCATCTCGGGCTTGAGCACGCCGCCCGCCGACAGGCCCAGGAACACGTCGGCGTCCTGGATCACTTCGGCCAGCTTGCGGGCGTCGGTCTTTTGCGCAAAGCGCGCCTTGTCCGGGTCCATCAGCACGACGCGGCCTTCGTAGACCACGCCCTCGATGTCGGTCACCCAGATGTTTTCCAGCGGCAGGCCCAGATCCACCATCAGGTCCAGGCAGGCCAGCGCGGCGGCGCCCGCGCCCGAGGTCACCACCTTGACCGTCTTGATGTCCTTGCCCACGACCTTCAGGCCGTTGATGAAGGCCGCAGATACCGTGATGGCCGTGCCGTGCTGGTCGTCGTGGAAGACCGGGATCTTCATGCGTTCGCGGAGCTTGCGCTCGACGGTGAAGCATTCCGGGGCCTTGATGTCTTCGAGGTTGATGCCGCCGAAGGTGGCTTCCAG
>NZ_JBHXNI010000032.1:0-2261 GCF_042721735.1 Achromobacter sp. NPDC058515 | reverse complement strand
CTTTCACAGACGTCCGTCCACTATCATCGGCGCGAAGGCGTTTCACTGTCCTGTTCGGGATGGGAAGGAGTGGTACCACCTTGCTATGGTCGTCAGGCGTAACTGGTTGAGCCGCTGCGGTCTAGGCAACAGCTCCAATCTGGGAAGAAACACAACGTGTGGGCGATCAGAGGCTAGCTCGATGATCGCGCACAGGTGGGATGTAATTGGTGTTGGCTGGCCGCCGACGGTGCGGCCAGATTTTGTATTGAACGACACTTGGAACGCTATACCACCAGGTCATAACCATCAGTGTTATAGGATCAAGCCTCACGGGCAATTAGTATCGGTTAGCTTAACGCATTACTGCGCTTCCACACCCGACCTATCAACGTCCTGGTCTCGAACGACCCTTCAGGGGGATCAAGTCCCCGGGATACCTTATCTTCAGACGAGTTTCCCGCTTAGATGCCTTCAGCGGTTATCTCTTCCGTACTTAGCTACCCGGCAATGCCATTGGCATGACAACCGGTACACCAGAGGTACGTCCACTCCGGTCCTCTCGTACTAGGAGCAGGCTCCGTCAAGTATCCAACGCCCACGGCAGATAGGGACCAAACTGTCTCACGACGTTTTAAACCCAGCTCACGTACCTCTTTAAATGGCGAACAGCCATACCCTTGGGACCGGCTACAGCCCCAGGATGAGATGAGCCGACATCGAGGTGCCAAACACCGCCGTCGATATGAACTCTTGGGCGGTATCAGCCTGTTATCCCCAGAGTACCTTTTATCCGTTGAGCGATGGCCCTTCCATTCAGAACCACCGGATCACTATGTCCTGCTTTCGCACCTGTTCGACTTGTCAGTCTCACAGTCAAGCACGCTTATGCCATTGCACTATCAGCACGATTTCCGACCGTACCTAGCGTACCTTCGAACTCCTCCGTTACACTTTGGGAGGAGACCGCCCCAGTCAAACTGCCCACCATGCACTGTCCCCGATCCGGATAACGGACCAAGGTTAGAACCGCAAACAAACCAGGGTGGTATTTCAAGGATGGCTCCACGTGATCTAGCGACCACGCTTCAAAGCCTCCCACCTATCCTACACAGGCCGGTTCACAGTCCAATGCAAAGCTACAGTAAAGGTTCATGGGGTCTTTCCGTCTAGCCGCGGGTAGATTGCATCATCACAAACACTTCAACTTCGCTGAGTCTCAGGAGGAGACAGTGTGGCCATCGTTACGCCATTCGTGCAGGTCGGAACTTACCCGACAAGGAATTTCGCTACCTTAGGACCGTTATAGTTACGGCCGCCGTTTACCGGGGCTTCGATCAAGAGCTTGCACCCCATCACTTAACCTTCCGGCACCGGGCAGGCGTCACACCCTATACGTCGACTTTCGTCTTTGCAGAGTGCTGTGTTTTTAATAAACAGTCGCAGCCACCGATTCTCTGCGACCCCATCATGCTAAGCGCGCAGGCGCTTCACACTACCGGGGTATACCTTCTCCCGAAGTTACGGTATCAATTTGCCGAGTTCCTTCTCCTGAGTTCTCTCAAGCGCCTTGGAATATTCATCCCGTCCACCTGTGTCGGTTTGCGGTACGGTCTCGTACAGCTGAAGCTTAGAGGCTTTTCTTGGAACCACTTCCAATCACTTCGCAAGCAATGCTCGCTCGTGTCACACCCTTGATTTACGCGCCCGGATTTGCCTAAGCGCCATCTTCGATGCAGCAACAGGGACATCCAACACCCTGATGATCTTCCGCGATCCGTCCCCCCATCGCACTGTACGACGGTACTGGAATATTAACCAGTTTCCCATCAGCTACGCATCTCTGCCTCGCCTTAGGGGCCGACTCACCCTGCGCCGATGAACGTTGCGCAGGAAACCTTGGACTTACGGCGAGGGGGCTTTTCACCCCCTTTATCGCTACTCATGTCAGCATTCGCACTTCTGATACCTCCAGCAGCCTTTACAAGCCACCTTCGCAGGCTTACAGAACGCTCTCCTACCGCGTGCACTAAAAGTGCACACCCGCAGCTTCGGTTTATCGCTTAGCCCCGTTACATCTTCCGCGCAGGACGACTCGATCAGTGAGCTATTACGCTTTCTTTAAAGGATGGCTGCTTCTAAGCCAACCTCCTGACTGTCTATGCCTTCCCACTTCGTTTCCCACTTAGCGATAATTCGGGACCTTAGCTGGCGGTCTGGGTTGTTTCCCTCTTGAGTCCGGACGTTAGCACCCGGTGCTCTGTCTCCCAAGCTGTACTTGC
>NZ_JBHXNI010000031.1:0-11185 GCF_042721735.1 Achromobacter sp. NPDC058515 | reverse complement strand
GCCCCTCTTTCTCGACGCCCGGCGCCCCCCCCCTGCCCACACAACCAACCCCCCCGCCCGCCCCCCCCCCCGCGGGGGCCGCCCCCGCGGCGTTGCTGTCTGCGCGCGCTATGCGCCTACTGCGCCTTCAGCTTGCCGTCGGCAATGATCTTGGCCCACTTGGACTGTTCGCCCGCCTGGAACGAGGCAAACTCCGCTGGCGAATTCGGCGTGTAGGCCAGACCCAGGCCCTGCATCTTGGCGCTGACCTCGGGCTTGGCGACGATGCCGGCGATCGCCTTGTTCAACTTGTCCACCACCGCGGACGGCGTATTGGCCGGCGCATAGATGGCTTGCCAGCTGCTGACATCAAAGCCGGACACGCCGGCCTCCTGCATGGTGGGCACGTCGGGCAGCACCGCGGTCCGCTTGGCGGACGTGACCGCCAGCGCGCGCACCTTGCCACTTTGCACATAGGGCAGCGCCACCAGCGCGGTTTCAAACGAGCTGGGAATCTGACCGCCGATCAGGTCCTGGATGGCCGGCGCGCTGCCGCGGTACGGAACATGCGTCAGGTGGGCGCCCGTCAACTGCTTGAAGACCTCGCCCGACAGGTGCTGCGACGTGCCCTGCCCGGCCGATCCGAAAGCGATGGTCTCAGGATTGGCCTTGGCCGCCGCCACCACTTCCTGCACGCTCTTGTACGGCTGGCCGGCGCCCACCAGCAGCACATTGGAAATGCTGCCCAGCAGGATGACCGGCGCGAAGTCCTTGGCGGCGTTGTAGTTGATGCCCGGCAGCAAGGACGGATTGATCGCATGCGTGGCGATGGTGCCCAGCAGCAAGGTATAGCCGTCGGGCTTGGCCCGCGCCACGGCGTCCGCGCCCAGCACGCCTCCCGCGCCGCCTTTGTTTTCCACCACCACGGTCTGGCTCAGCGTGGAGCCCAATTCCTGCGCGATCATTCGGCCCAGGATGTCGGACGTGCCGCCGGCGGCAAACGGCACCACCAGCGTGATCGCCTTGGCGCGCGGCCAGTCGTCGGCGGCATTGGCAGCGGGAGCGCCCAGGGCGGCAAGCGCCAGGACGGCGGATACGTGGCGCAACAGAGGGAATGCCTTCAAGCTTGTCTCCTAAAAGTGACGGATGTCGTCAATCTTGTACGTTGTCGTATAACTTATCGGAAAAGGAGAATACTTCGGCCGGACTGACCTTTCAATCTAGGGTAATTCCGGTATTTCCAATCTTCCCTGGCCCGATGGCCAGCCATAGGAATTTGGGTTTCGGCACATTGCCCGCTCATCGTTTATGTTGTACGATGACGTACATCTAATACCACTCCAAGCGCCAACCCGCTTTTCATTACCCATCCCTCTTAACGGACGACGATAGGCATGACGACTCCCCAGGAACTAAAAGAAATCGTGTCGGAAGGATTGCTCTCCTTCCCGGTGACGGACTTCGACCAGAACGGCGACTTCAACGCCAAGGGCTATGCGACCCGCCTGGAATGGCTGGCCCCCTACGGCGCCACCGCCCTGTTCGCCGCCGGCGGCACGGGCGAGTTCTTCTCCCTGGCTCCCCAGGAATACTCGGACGTCATCCGCACCGCGGTCCAGACCTGCGCCGGCAAGGTGCCCATCCTGGCCGGCGCGGGCGGCCCCACCCGCACGGCCATCGCCTATGCGCAGGAAGCCGAACGCCTGGGCGCCAAGGGCGTCCTGCTGCTGCCGCACTACCTGACCGAAGCCTCGCAAGACGGCATCGCCGCGCACGTCGAACAAGTCTGCAGGTCCGTCAACATCGGCGTCATCGTCTACAACCGCGCCCAGTCGCGCCTCTCGGCAGACAGCCTGGCGCAACTGGCCGACCGTTGCCCCAACCTCGTCGGCTTCAAGGACGGCGTGGGCGACATCGAAGCCATGGTCAGCATCCGCCGCAAGCTCGGCGACCGCTTCTCCTACCTGGGCGGCCTGCCCACGGCGGAAGTCTATGCAGCCGCCTACCGCGCGTTGGGCGTGCCGGTCTACTCGTCGGCGGTATTCAACTTCGTGCCCAAGATGGCCATGGAGTTCTACCGCGCCATCGCCTGCGCCGACCACGACACCACCAACCGCCTGCTGGACGACTTCTTCCTCCCCTACCTGCAGATCCGCAACCGCAAGGCCGGCTACGCGGTCAGCATCGTCAAGGCCGGCGCCAAGCTGGTCGGCCACGATGCAGGCCCGGTGCGCGCGCCGCTGACCGACCTGACCGGCGAAGAGCTGGAAATGCTGAACGCGCTGATCAAGAAATCAGGCGCGCAGTAAGCTCCGCGCGCAGGTATGCTGACGTGCCCCCGGAATATCCGTACAGGTCAAAACTAGAGGTAAGGTTGCTTCTCAGCGCCCCGGGCGGCGCGAGGAGGAGCCATGAAACGGCTGTGAGATGACGGCGTTATGTTGTCATCTGGGGTGCGCAAACTTCCTGCGCAGGGACCGGCATGGTCGTCGCGCCCTTCCCAGGCCAGCGTATCGCCATCCCAGCCGTATAGCGTCGTGGCGCAACCGGCTGCCCGGTTCAGGCGAGCCCGTTCTTCCTGGCGCTGCGCATGCGACATGCCGGGACGTTCGCGCCAATGCGCTTCCGATTGCTTGATCAGGCGACGCCCCAAGGCATCGTACTGGCAGCTCACATGCAGCGTATCGTTGCTGTAGCTCGTCAGGCGATTGAACAGGTCCCACTCGAAGCGCGAACGCTGGCCGTTGTGCAGTTTCTCGACCAGGTTGCCGCGCGCGTCGTATTGGTAATGCGTGCCCGCGTGGTCGCGCAGCAGGTCGTCCGATCATGCCGAGCCGCACCGACACCTACCCCCAACGGCGAGGAAGTCCGGCTGCGATGAACAAAAGAGGCGGGAATGCGGCCATCTGTCCCTGTCGACTTTCGTCGGTCCCTTACACAAGCCGGATCAAAGAACGTCTCGTCTCTGCCTCATCTCCCGTAATAAAAAAATGGCGGAATAGCGGTCGCACTATGCTGGTTAGCGAATATCAGTCCCGTGCTCGAGAAAGAGCCTGAATCGAAGGCATAGCCCTGGATCCATATCTAAAAGAACAGAGAAGAATAGTTCCACCATCTCCGAGGTTTCATATCTCTGCCCCTCTTCTGATGTTTCCTCATAAAGACAGCAAACAATCGCGCGAAGAAATCTCTTTTTCATAAAATCCTCCTCCATGTCATGTTTCCGCCAAACCTCAATTCTGCGACTACGAAAATCTACGCTCGAGCATTCCCCGGAAAAAAACAAATCTGGAAGATGCAAGCTATCATCCACCCATTCAAAGAAACATCTCTCAATTTTTTCCTGGCTACAAAGCTCGCGGGCAACGAGTCGGAGAAACTCTGAAAAAAGCACAACGGCGCGATCAAATGGCAGTTGAGCCAAATCGACCCGTTCTTCGAGCAGTTCTAATTGAATGGCGTCTTCTTTCATCTCTTATGCTTGATCCCTAGTATGTCAAGGACGGGAGCGCAGGAAGTGCATGCAGGCTTATATTCACCCGTCGGGCCATATACGGTTGATTCTGCTCCCGTTGTTATCTGCCGAAGTTTATCAATGTTCGTGACTCCTGTTTGATTTGCTATCTTCGTGAGGGCATCGCCTTCAGCGCATTTACAATGGAACGGACTTCGCTTTTCTACAGGAACGGAATCATAAATGTCTTGCACCACCGGGTTTTGAACTCCGCCTCCGCCAGCTCGTGTGCTCTTTCCTAGTACTGCTCCTCCAGGAATGTTGTCACCTTGAATTGCACCGGTCGCACCTTTTATTGCCTTTCGACAAGCCGGATGGATCTATCCAATTTGTCGGGTTCGGCGCATACTGATAAACGTTCAACCCACCCGCAAACCCAATCGGATCCTTCGCGATAAACCGCCCGATCTCCGGATCATAGTACCGGTGCCGGTTGTAATGCAGTCCCGTCTCATGGTCCCAATACTGCCCCTGAAATCGGATCGGATTACGTATCCCCGCCGCCTGCGCGGCGCTTGAGATGACCTCTTTAGCCGCGCCCCACGCCTTGTACTGCGCGCTCCAGACGACCTCGCCTTGCGCATCGGTCAGTTCCTGCGGCGTGCCCAGGTGGTCGCACTGGTACCACGCCAATGCATCCAACGGATCGGGCTCGGGCGACGTGGTCCACAGCGGATCCCGATCAATGTCGTACGCACCCGCATACTCCGGCTGGTTGTGCAGCAGCACCGGCTTCTTGCTGATGGCCTGCGCCAGCGGCACAAAGCTCCCCGGCTCATACAAGTAGTGCGTGGTCTGGTCGTCGCGCCCTTCCCAGGCCAACATGTCGCCGTCCCAGCCGTCCCAGCCGTCCCAGCCGTACAGCGTCGTGGCGCAACCGGCTGCTCGGTTCAGGCGAGCCCGTTCTTCCTGGCGCTGCGCATGCGACATGCCGGGACGTTCGCGCCAATGTGCTTCCGATTGCTTGATCAGGCGACGGCCCAAGGCATCGTACTGGTAGCTCACATGCAGCGTATCGTTGCTGTAGCCGGTCAGGCGATTGAACAAGTCCCACTCGAAGCGCGAACGCTGGCCGTTGTGCAGTTTCTCGACCAGGTTGCCGCGCGCGTCGTATTGGTAATGCGTGCCGGCGTAGTCGCGCAGCAGGTTATCCAGGTGCGCCGAGCGGTGGCGGTAGGTGTAGACGGGGCCCGCCATGCCCAGGGTGCTCTCGTCGGCGCGGGCGCTTGACGGATCCAGCAGGTTGCTGGCCGGGTCGAAGGGCAAATGTCTCCTTGCCCAGACGTCTTCGCGCCTCTGCAGGCGGCCCAACGGGTCGAAGCGATAGGTCAGTTAGCTGCGGCGGGCATCGCTGACGTCGGTGAGTTGGCCGCTGGCGTGTTAGCGGTAGCTGTGCACCGGCAGGCGGTTGCCGCAGGCCGTCTGGCCGGCCAAGGTCCGAGGTTTCGTGGACAAGCGCCTGCTCGTTGAGGTTCCATCCCTAATCAAGCATCGGGCGATATCCTGGATTAACGTTTCGAGGCTTTCGAACTCCATGACCTAAAAAACGATGCCAGTTCTTCCCGCTTTCCAATGCTCCGTCCGTCCAGTAGTAGTTTTTAACAGGGTTTCCTGCAACGTCAAAAACTCCCTTGTGAGCATACTTCTTAAGCAACTTATTCAACTCACTATTGACCAGCTTCGAGGTCTCGGAGGTATCGGCTCCGTAATGTGACGCCCCAATTGCATTTTCATCTTCCCCACCATACGCTACATCTACAAAGCCAACGCGGCGGTCTCGCTTAACATCGAACTGTCGATCACCTAGAATCTGGTCTTCATCTTTGGATTTTCCGATAAGCAAACACAAAGCTCGCATGCCACTATCAACCCATGTGGATCGATCCACGTTAGCAACTTTCACGAATGGATGATCATAACTATCTGACCGGTACAGGCTAAGTCCGGTTTTTTCGAGAAGCGCCGAATTAATGGATATAAAATCGTCGAAATTCATAAAAATAATTCTGTCCATTTCACTTCCTTCCTTTCCGAGGGCATGGGCAATATGACCGAAATTGAACGTCATCTGGAACATCGTCACCAAGTGTGTTGATTTTCAGATCTTCCATTGCCTTGACTTCGCGCGTCACGGGAGTGCCATCAGCCTTAGTTCTACCAACTTGACCATAGATAAGTTTTCCATCCTTGTCCTCATAAGCAATATCCGTACGACGCCCCTCTTTGTGACCGCCCGGTGTACGAACAAGAACTTCACTTTTGATCCCGCCGCCGGATATAACCTTTCCACCGTTAGCTTCAACTTCTTGTCCCCATGCACCAATAACTACATTATGCGGACCTTCACCCTTGGGTTTTGGACCACGTTTAGCCAGCCCCAACGGATCGATCCACAAAATTGGATTATCCGCATACCGATAAACATTCAACCCGCCCGCAAACCCGATCGGATCCTTCGCGATAAACCGCCCGATCTCCGGATCATAGTACCGGTGCCGGTTGTAATGCAGTCCCGTCTCATGGTCCCAGTACTGCCCCTGAAATCGGATCGGATTACGTATCCCCGCCGCCTGCGCGGCGCTTGAGATCACCTCCTTGGCCGCGCCCCACGCCTTGTACTGCGCGCTCCAGACGACCTCGCCTTGCGCATCGGTCAGTTCCTGCGGCGTGCCCAGGTGGTCGCACTGGTACCACGCCAATGCATCCAACGGATCGGGCTTGGGCGACGTGGTCCACAGCGGATCCCGATCGATGTCATACGCGCCCGCATACTCCGGCTGGTTGTGCAGCAGCACCGGCTTCTTGCTGATGGCCTGCGCCAGCGGCACGAAGCTCCCCGGCTCATACAAGTAGTGCGTGGTCTGGTCGTCGCGCCCTTCCCAGGCCAGCGTATCGCCATCCCAGCCGTATAGCGTCGTGGCGCAACCGGCTGCCCGGTTCAGGCGAGCCCGTTCGTCCTGGCGCTGCGCATGCGACATGCCGGGACGTTCGCGCCAATGTGCTTCCGATTGCTTGATCAGGCGACGGCCCAAGGCATCGTACTGGTAGCTCACATGCAGCGTATCGTTGCTGTAGCCGGTCAGGCGATTGAACAGGTCCCACTCGAAGCGCGAACGCTGGCCGTTGTGCAGTTTCTCGATCAGGTTGCCGCGCGCGTCATATTGGTAATGCGTGCCGGCGTAGTCGCGCAGCAGGTTATCCAGGTGCGCCGAGCGGTGGCGGTAGGTGTAGACGGGGCCTGCCATGCCCAGGGTGCTCTCGTCGGCGCGGCCGCTTGCCGGGTCCAGCAGGTTGCTGGCCGGGTCGAAGGCGAACGTCTCCTTGCCCAGGCTGCTGACGGCTTCGAGCAGCCGGCCTACCGGGTCATAGCGATAGGCCAAGGGGCCGCGCCGGCTGTCCTGGATCGCTTCGAGCTGGCCTGCCGCGTCGTAGCGGTAGCCGCGGTGCAGCAGGCGCTGACCGCTTCCGCTGTTGCCGACGCCGGCGACGATGCCAGGCGTAGCGGGCATTCCGGCCATTCCGGAAACCCCCGGCATGCGCGCCACGCTCTGTTCGGCCAGCCGGCCCATCGCGTCCCAGGATTGGGTCTGCACCAGGCGATTGCCTTGCTGTCGCTCGATCTCCCGATGCAGGTCGTCGCGCTCGAAGCTTGCCAGTTCGTGCTCGTCGAACATCATGCCGTGCACGTGGCCGGAGCCGTAGGTCAGCCAGCTGGCGCGATGGCCGTCCGGGCGCAGCGTGGCGACGCGCTGGTTCAGTTCGTTGTACTCGTGCTTCCACACGGCGGTGACCGGCGCCGGCAGGCTCTGGTAGTGCTGATGCTCGCGCGTCAGGTTGCCTGCCGCATCGTGGAACCACTGCAGGCGGCAGGCGGGGTTTTCCGCCAGGATCAGGCGGCCGTTGCCGTCGTAGGCGTAGCGCTCCGTCTGGGCTCCAGCCGCTTGCGCCGACGCGCCGGCGCTTGCGGCGTAGGGGCGTGCGTGGCGTTGCGCCACGCGCCCCATGGCGTCAAACGCCAGTTCGATGACGCGGTCGCCGTCTTGCGTGGACAGCAGCGTGCCGCTGGCCGGGTCATAGTGATAGCGCGTGGCCTGGTCATCGAAGCCGCGCTGCTCCAGCAATCGGCCTGCCGGGTCGTACACAAAGCGGGCCTGCCTGTCGTTCTCGTTGGCCAGCGCCGTCAGTTGTCCAAGCTTGTCCCATTGATAGTTCAGCATTCGACCGGCCGCATCGCTGCGTTGGGCGATCAGGCCCGCGGCGGTGTAGCTCCAGCGGGTGCACCGGCCCAAGGCGTCGGTATGCGCAAGCAGGCGGCCCTCGGCGTCGCGCTCGAAGTGTTCCGTCGTTTGATCGGGGTGCGTGACGCTGGCGAGTTGCCCTGCCGCGTAGGCGTAGCGCGTGGCGTTGCCCGCGGCATCGGTGAACTCGCGCAACTGCCCCAGTTCGTCGTACGTCCAGGCGCTGGTCTTGCCCGAGCAATCCGTGTACTGCGTGATCTGGCCGGCGGCGTTGTAGGCCAGCTGCTTCTGGCCGCCACGGGCATCCTTGATGGCGACCGGGTTGCCGGCGATGTCGTAGGCGTACTCGGTCTTGTTGCCCAGCGGGTCGATCGTCTCGGTCAGGTAGCCGCGCGGGTTGTAGTCGCGCTGCCACAAGCCGCCCTCGGCGTCGCGGATCTTGTAGAGCTGGTCGCGGTCGTCGTAGGCGTAATGTTCAACGCTGCCATCGGGACGAATGTGTTCCAGCAAGTTGCCACGGTCATCGTAGGCGTAGCGATCGATGCTCGCGTCGGGATGAACATGCTGGGTGACGTTCTTGGCCCCGTCGCGGTAGAGCCATTCCGACAGACCATCGGGATGAACGATGCGATAGGGATAGCCCAGGATGTCGTAGTAGTACGCCGTCCGATTTCCATGGGCGTCGGTCACCGTCGTCAAGCGGATTTTCTCGGACCACTCCAGCCTCAGTTCATAGGTGCCGTCGTCAGCCCATTCGCGTATTGCGCGTGCCGTGGGGCCCACGCCATCCCATTCGAGATTGATGCCGCGATCCGTTCGGTCCGTGTAGCGCGTCAACAAGTGATGCTGATATTGGTAGGTCCATTGGCCGCCATGTTCGTCCTGGGCGCACAGCAGATCGCCCGTGTCGTCGTACAGGTAGCTTGCCAATTGACGCCGCGGTTTGCCTTCGGCAATCTGCCATAGCGCCACGATGCGGCCGGCTTCATCCAGCTGGGTGCCCAGGTGGGTATGGAATTCATCGTCCTGATATGTCACGAGGTCCGACAGCACCTGGCGGCCATGCGCCTGATGATCGTAATGCAACGAGGCGCGAGCGCCGCCTTGCAGCTCAATACCCGTGAGCCTGAATATCTCGCCGTGGCGCCGGTATGTCTCCTGGCGGCGATAGCCCTGGGCCACGATCAGTTCATCACGCGAAGTGCGCACCAGCGTCAGGTTTTCGATGGCGTCGTAGTGAGGCTTCCCGGGCTGCGGCAACGGGTAGTCGTGACTGCGGCCGTCGGCGCCGTGATAGCGCAATTGCGCGCCATCGGGCAGTTCGGGCAGCACATCCAGGCGGGTCGTGAATTCGTTGATCCAGCGCGCACCGCCGGGGCCTGCGTCGTAGGCATCCAGGTCCGAACGGTAGGTGCGCGCCCATTGCAACGCAAACGGGCCCGGCAGTACGGCGTCCGTGTGCGTCAGGGTTTCCGCGCCGCGCGCGAACGTGATGCTGTTGCAGGAGCTGCAGCCGCTGCCTGGCTTGGGATCGCCTTTGACCTGTGCCTGCGTATGGATGACGTCATTTTCCGCGCCAGTAGCCTGGCGCTTGGCCTGGTTGGTCTGTGCTGGGCGGACGTTGCTGGGCTGGGAACGCCCAAGCTTCCTTTTCGCGACCACCGCCTGCAGGAGCTGCGTAAGCATCCAGCCGATGCTCTGCTGGACATTGGGGTCCGCCAGCTTGAGGATTTGGGCCTTGACTTGCGGCGCCAGTTTTTTCAACTGATCCGCCACTTGAAGGACATTATTCTTGAACGAATCGAACATCACCAAGCGTGCGCCCTGGCCAACCACGTCCTTGGCTTGCCCGAGCGCGATGCTGCCCAGCGCGCTCCAGAAATTGGGGTGGGTGAACAAATCCATGGCGCCGACCGATCCACGGTTCTTCAGGATCGCTTGCAGCTTCTGATCCGCTGCCTGGTAATCTTGTGCGCCGCCCAGGTCGCCGTTGGCGAGTTTTATCAAGCCATCGGCCAAACTATTGACCACCTGCTCCCCCATGTCCGCCGCATCGACGAGAATTGCATTGAGCTGGTTGACGGCATCCTGGAGGAAGGTCTCCAAATCGCCCTTGAAGCTGGCGCTCAGGTTGTTGCCGAGGGTGGCGATCAGCACCTGGCTTACGCCGGCTGAGCCCCGAGCCATGAATTCGTCCCGCGCGGTGTGCAGTGCGGTGCGCAAGCCCCCACGGATTGCGCCATAGCCCACCCCAGCGGGAATGACCCCGATCAGGTCAACCCCCAGGCCGACCCAATCCAAGGCAATCACCTCTTTTTTTGACAGCATCTCGGTGATGTCATTGGCGACGTCGACCAAGGCCATGGCGTTGGTGATGATGGGGACTGCATTGGCTACGGTCCGTAGCCGTTCCAGCGTGATCCAGCCACCGCTGAGGTCGAACAACCATTTATCGAATGCGCGAGCGGCTGCTTGAACGTCTTCCACCTCGATGGCGTGGCGCGGGGCGATGACGGCGCTCGCCACAATGGCGCTGATCATTGCATATCTGGCCCCCTGGATACTGGCCTTGCCGATCTCGGAAACACTGAATTTCTGCAAATCGGCGCCGATTTTCTCCCACCCGTCGGAGACGGTTTTCCACGGTGTTGCAATAACGGCGCCCCATTCTTTCGGGGTGTAGCGCGAGGGGGCGTTCGACGTGCTTGGTGTGCCGGATGGATTGGCCATGACTGACTATTCGCTTAGGTGAATAAGCCCGGCGCCAAGGCGCGGGCAAAGGGATGTAACGGAAACGGGCAGGACATGCGTAGCGCTACCCCGTCAGCGACTTGGCAAGCGTTGGAGTGGCCTTGTCCTTGAGCAAGTCGGTGGCGCCAGGCAGGCCCATTTGCGCCAGGCTGGCTCCCGCCGTGCGCAGCACGCCCTTGGGACCCGCCTGGACCGCGGCCACCATCTGCTGGCCCCATTGGCTTGCCGCCTGCGCGGCCTGCAGGGCTTCTTGAACCCCCTTTGCCTTGGCTTGCAGCTCATCGGCAAGCGCCTGAATCTGCGTTGGCACGCCAACAGCCGCTTGGGCGGGCCAGGGTTTCCTGCCCAAGAAGCTGCTTTGCTCCCAGGGGTTGTTGGGGTCCTTGCCGAAACTGACTTTCGCGGGACCGGGCGCTGCGCCCGATACGGCGGCAAATCCTTGCGCATCGAGCGTGCCCTTGAAGACGCGTCCCAGGGCGTCCTCCACGTCAAACGCCGCTTCGGAAATCCCTCGGCCGTTGAGGTACTTGTTGAACAGCTCCAGGTTTCCCTTGGCCGGCCTGGGCTCGTCGGGGAACACGCCCGCCTGGCTCTTGGGACCGCTGTAATTCACGTTGGCCGAGTGCACCTTGTACGGCCCGCTGGTCGCGTGCGTGATGCCGCCCGCGTTGTAGGTCGTGCCGCTGCCGCCCGCATTGATGAC
>NZ_JBHXNI010000030.1:0-11680 GCF_042721735.1 Achromobacter sp. NPDC058515 | reverse complement strand
TCCCGCGTGTAGGGCGCAGTTCCTGGCGGTGGTGGGCACGAAGATCACGCTCTGACCGCACCGGCTTCAACGTGAATGGCGCCTGGTGCGGCGGCATGTGCCGCCGCTCCAGGCGCCTTTTCCTTTGGCGTTGCGCGTCAGGCGAAGTCGAGCACGATGCGGCCTTCGATCTGGCCCTTCTTCATGCGGTCGAAAACGTCGTTGATGTTCTCCAGGCTTTCCGTGGCGACGGTGGCGTGCACCTTGCCCTCTTCGGCGAACTGCAGGGACTCCTGCAGATCCAGCCGCGAACCGACGATGGACCCGCGCACGGTCACGCCGTTGAGCACCATGTCGAAGATCGACAGCGGGAAGTCTCCCGGCGGCAGTCCGTTCAGCGCCACCGTTCCGCCGCGGCGCACCATGCCCAGCGCCTGCTCGAAGGCCTTGGGCGATACGGCTGTGATCAGCGCGCCGTGCGCGCCGCCGATTTCGCGCTTCAGGTAGGCGGCGGGGTCGGTGGTCTTGGCATTGACGGTGACTTCCGCGCCCAGGCGGCGCGCGAAGTCCAGCTTGGCGTCGTCGATATCCACGGCGGCCACGTTCAGGCCCATCGCTTTCGCATATTGCACGGCCATGTGGCCCAGCCCGCCGATGCCGGAGATCACCACCCAGTTGCCGGGGCGGGTGTCGGTCATCTTCAGGCCCTTGTACACGGTCACGCCCGCGCACAGGACGGGGGCGATGTCGACGAAGCCGACATTCTTGGGCAGCAGGCCGACATAATCGGCGGCGGCCAGCGCGTATTCGGCAAAGCCTCCGTTGACGGAGTAGCCGGCGTTCTGCTGCTGCTCGCACAGCGTTTCCCAGCCGCCCAGGCAGTGTTCGCAATGTCCGCAGGCGGAATAAAGCCAGGGGATGCCGACCCGGTCGCCTTCCTTTACATGGGTCACGCCCGCGCCCACCGCCACGACGTGGCCGACGCCTTCATGGCCGGGAATGAAAGGCGGGTTGGGCTTGACGGGCCAATCGCCTTCGACGGCGTGCAGGTCGGTGTGGCACACCCCGCAGGCTTCGATCTTCACCAGCAGTTCGCCCGGACCGGGGCGCGGCACCGCGACTTCTTCGATTACCAGGGGTTTGCCGAATGCTCGTGCAACTGCGGCCTTCATGGTCTTGTCCATCATTACCTCCGAAGTCAGATCAGTTTCACCATCCTCGAACGTGCAGGCCTTCGCATCCATGATTTATATCAACCAGCGCCCGATCGATGTGCGCCGGGAAACGTGTGGTTTCAGATTGGAGCGGCGTCGGCCCTGCGGCCTAGGGCATTCTTGCGGGTCGCGGCGTCTTGCCCGCGGTGCGCCAAACGTCGTACAGTGAACCGCGGGCGTGCTTTGCCGGCGCCTCAGGAGCCCTCATGTGTGAAATATTCATCCGCGCCAGCGAGCAGTCGTATGCCTGCGAAACCCGTTCCCTGCGGCTGCACGGCGTGGCGACCAGCCTGCGGCTGGAACGCCTGTTCTGGCAGGTCCTCGAAGAGATCGCCGGCCGCGACGGCATGCGCGTCACGCAACTGATCGAACGGCTGTACGACGAACTGGTCGAGTATCGCGGCGAGGCCGCCAATTTCACGTCCTTCCTGCGCGTGTGCTGCCTGCGCTATCAGTTGCTGCAGGCCGAAGGCCGGATCCCGCTGGATGCCGGCGTGCCGATCGGCTCCCTCAATGCGCAGGCCGTGCTCGAAGGCCTGCCGCCCTCGCTGTACGACACGCAGCCGCTGCGTCCGAAACGCCGCGCGGCGGCGTAGCCGCCGACCGTGCGCAAAAGAAAAGGGCCCGATCCGATCGGGCCCTTTGCATATGCGCGCGGCGCAGTTCAAGCCGGCATCAGCCGCCCGACTGGATCGACGCCAGCGCCACTTCGCTTTGCACGATGCGGCGGATGCGCACGGCGTCGCCGATGCGCGACAGCTTGCCTTGCGAATCCAGCAGCACGATGGCCAGGTCGCGGCCGTTGATGCGCGCCAGCATGACCAGGCATTCGCCCGCTTCGTTGATGTAGCCGGTCTTGGACACCTTGATGTCCCAGTCGGGCTTGCGCACCAGCAGATTGGTGTTGCGGAAGGTCTGCGTGCGGTTGTTGATCTCGACCTCGTATTCCGTATCGGTGGAATAGCGGTGGATCAGGGGGCGCTGCGAGGCCGCGCGCAGCAAGCGCGCCAGGTCGTGCGGCGACGACACGTTGTTGCTGGACAGGCCGGTGGGCTCGATGAAGCGCGTGCTGCCCATGCCCAGCGCCTGCGCCTTGGCGTTCATGGCGGCCACGAAGGCGGGCAGGCCGCCCGGATAGTGCCGGCCCAGCGCGTTGGCGGCGCGGTTTTCGGAAGACATCAGCGCCAGGTGCAGCATGTCGCCGCGCGACAGCTTGGTGCCCACGCGCAGCCGCGAGGTGGTGTGCTTGAGTTCGTCGACGTCCTCGTCGGTGATCTCCAGCATTTCATCCATGGGCAGGTTGGCGTCCACCACCACGACCGCGGTCATCAGCTTCGAGATGGAAGCGATGGGGCGCACGACGTTTTCGTTCTTGGCGAAGATGACCGTGGAGGTTTCCAGGTCTTGCACATAAGCGGTGCTGGAGCGCAGCGCGGCCGCTTCGGCGCGGGCCGAGGCCGCGGGCGGCGGCATGGCGGCGCCGGCGGCGGCTGCCGCGGCGCGCTGCGCGCGCGAAGGCTTGTCCGCCTTGCCGCCTTTGCCGCCCTTGCCGTTCCTGCCGGCGGCGCCTGCTTTCTTGGGCGGCGTGCCTTTGGCGGCGACCTGCTTGCCGCCCTTGGGCGGCCCTTTCTTGGCGGAGGAGGATTTGGGCGGGGCCTTCTTGGCGGACGGCGCGGCCTGCTTGGCGCCGGCGCTCTTGCCGGCGCCGGCCTTGGCCTTGGGCGCAGGGGTCTTCTTGGCTTGTTGCGCCTTGCAGGCCGCCGATTTGGCATTGGTCTTGCAAGGATCGGAATTCTTGGCGGCTTGCGCGCCGAAGGGCAGGAGCGCGCACACCGCCAGCGCCGCAGGCGCTATCGCGTTCGCAATTGCACGTTTCCAGGAAAATGCCATGATTGAGCAGGCTTATCGGTCTGTGAACAAATATTTCTTAAGCCGGCGTTACGTCGGTTCAGGAAAAGTCCAGATGAATTAGAGGCTTACGCGTCGAATTTAAACAGTAATTTCAAGTTGCGCGCAAGGCGATTCGCTATCATCGCTGAAAAAAATAAAAGTGACGTATTGACGTAGCTTCAATTCGTCACAAGACGCGTCACGGGAAGCTACCGTCACGGCGCGCGTGAGCGTAGCCCGGATTAACCCTCATCTGGCTGAACGTGCGGCATTTCGGGGGGAGGTGCGGCGTCGGGACCGAGGCCGGGTTGGCCTCGCCGGGTGGAATCGAACCACCAATTGACCCTTAGGAGGGGCCGGTTATATCCATTTAACTACGGCGAGACGGTCAAAACAGGCGCAAGAACCGGCCGCGGAGGCGGGGTTGCGCATTAAGGCCTTGATAATGCTGCGAATGTTGCGAGCCAGAGTTTATCACCGCCGGCGCGGGATTCGGAGCAGGACGCAAGTCTATCAGCAGCCGCGGCAAGCCCCAAATCAAAGGGCCGCCGGCCGCGCCGGCGGCGCGCAAAGCGCGATGCGCCAACGGGGGTATTCCCGGGGCCCGTCCCGGACTTGTATATGATGTCCGGGTCCTGCCTGAGAGCGGGACCGCCCCGAGGAGGGGGCGTACATCCAAAAACAATGAGACACGGATTTCATGTCCAGCCAAACCGATACGATTTCCACACGCATCATCGTCCTGGGCACGCTGGTCGTGCTGCTTGCCATGGGCGTGCGCGCCACCTTTGGCCTGTTCATGCAGCCGATGGGCCTGGCGCAAGGCTGGGGCCGCGAAGTGTTCTCGATGGCCTTCGCGCTGCAGAACCTGGTGTGGGGCGTGGCGTGCATTTTCATGGGCATGCTGGCCGACCGCTACGGGTCCGGCCGCACCATCGCGCTGGGCGCGCTGCTGTACATGCTGGGCATGATCGGCACGCGCTTTGCCACCGACGAGGCAACGCTCTATCTGACCGCCGGCGTGCTGGTCGGGCTGGGCCAGGCCGGCACCACCTTCCCGGTGATCCTGCCGGTGGTGGCCCGCGCCGTGCCGCCGGCCTATCGCAGCACGGCCATGGGCATCGCCAGCGCGGGCGGCTCATTGGGCCAGTTCGCCGTGGTGCCCACGGGCCAGCTGCTGATCAGCGGCCTGGACTGGACCGGCGCCCTGTGGGTGCTGTCGCTGTTCGTGGCCTGCGCGGCGCCGCTGGCCTATTTCCTGCGCGGACGTCCGCAGACGCACACGGGCCCGCAGCAGTCGCTGGCCTCGGCGGTCAAGCAGGCCGTGCGCCATCCGTCCTTCCACTTCCTGTTCTGGAGCTACTTCGTCTGTGGCTTCCATACGGCATTCATTACGCTGCACCTGCCGGCTTACGTCACCGACGGCGGGCTGACGGCGGGGCAGGGGGCCACCGCCGTGGCGCTGATCGGGCTGTTCAATGTGCTGGGTTCGTTCTATGCCGGCAAGCTGGGCGGCAAGTACAGCAAGAAGCGGCTGCTGGCCGTGGTGTACGGCATGCGCGCCTTCGGCATCCTGCTGCTCTTGTCGACGCCGCTGACGCCCTGGGTGCTGTACGCGTTCGCGGCGTGGATGGGGCTGTTCTGGCTGGGCACGGTGCCGCTGACGCAGGGCCTGATCGGGCAGATCTACGGCTTGCGCTACGCCGCCACCTTGTCGGGCATCGTCTTCCTGGGCCATCAGCTGGGCAGCTTCATCGGCGTGTGGCTGGGCGGCTATGCCTACGCCAAGACCGGCAGCTACGACATGGTCTGGTGGGCGGGCGTGGCGCTGGCGGTCGTTGCCGCCCTGCTGTGCCTGCCCGTGCGCGAACAGCCCGTCACCCAGCCGGCCGCGGCCTGAGGCCAGGCGCAGCCAGGCCACATCATGACGCCACAACCGCCCATCGCCCCAACTGCCCGCCGCCATCGCGGCTGGCGCCTGGCGGGCGCCGTGGCGCTGGCGGCGGTGCTGGGCCTGGCGTTCTGGGGCTACACCTCGCCCGAGATGAGCGTCCATTGGGAAAACCTGGCCGCGCTCTGCGGCTTCTAGGCGCGTCCCGGGCGCCGGCTCGCGGTATCCTACGGCGGTAATTTTCTCCGTCATTTTCGCGCCGCCCGACCCGCGGGCGGGCGCCATGGGTGCCCATGCAGGACGCATCGCTTTCCTATCCCGATCTATCGCTGCCGGACATCGCCGGCATGCCCGCCGCCGATACGCTGGTGCTGACGGTGAACAACCGCCTGTCGCGCCGGCTCACGCTCGAATTGGCCGGCCTGTTGCGCCAGGAGCGCCAGGTCAGCGAGCTGCCGCGCATCCTGCCCTTGTCCGCGTGGCTGGCGGAATCCGCCAACGAGCTCGCGTTCGAGGCCGATGACGACGTGCCCGCGTACCGGCTGGACAGTTTTGCCACGCAACTCGTATGGACCGAGGCGATCCGCGCCGAAGAGGCCGAACGCGTGCTGCTGGACGCCAGCCAGGCGGCGCGGCTGTCCATGGACGCCGACCTGCTGATGGACGAATGGGAACTGCGGGTGCCGTCCGGCGCGGACACCGACGAATATCGCGGTTTTGCGAAGTGGCGCGCCCGCTATCGCCAGACGCTTGCCGGCATCGACGCCGAAGACACCAACCAGGGCTATGCCCGCGTGCTGCGGGCGCTGGAAGACGGCCGGCTGGCTACGCCCCGGCAACTGGTGCTGGCCGGATTCACGGACGTGTCGCCGCGCTTTCAGCGCCTGCTGCGCGCCTTCGAAGCACAGGGCACGGACGTGGCGCAATGGCGCGACGCCCAGCGCGTGGAGACCGTGGCCCGGCGCTTCGAGGCGGCCGACCAGGGCGCGGAATGGCGGGCGGCGGCCGCCTGGGCCGCCAGCCACCTGAAGGCGCATCCCACCGGCCGCTACGCCATCGTCTCGCCTCAGCTGGAGGCGGAGTCCCCCTTTGCGCGGCGCGTGCTGAGCCAGGCCCTGGCCGGGCGCGACGGCGCGCCTCCCTTCGCGTTCAACGTCGCCGTGGGGCGGCCGCTGAACGAATGGCCGATGGCGCGCGCGGCGCTGGCATGGCTGCGCGCCCTGGCCGAATGCGCGCCGGGCAAGGGATGCGGCGTGGACGTGCTGGGCGCCGCCTTGCTGGCCGGGCATTGCGCGGGCGACTTGCGGGACCGCGCTCGCCTGGCGGCAATCGATGCGCGCTGGCGGCGCCAGGCCCAGCTGCATGTCAGTCCGCAGGACTGGCGCAAGCTGCTGGCCGACACCTCTGCATTGGCGCAGGCCTGGAACCAGGCCATGGAAATCTGGACGCAAGGCGGCCGCCAGGCCACGTGCGATGTCTGGATGCTGCGCATGAAGGCCGCGCTGATGGCGCTGGGATTTCCAGGCGAAGCCGTGCTGGACAGCGTGGGCTACCAGGTCATGGGCGCGCTGGGCGACGCCCTGGGCAGTTTTTCGGCGCTGGCCCCGGCCGCCGGCCGCCTGGGCGGCGTGGCCGCCGTGAACCTGCTGGAAAGCGTCGCGCGTTCGTCCTCGTTCCAGCCCCAGCGCGATCCGCTGGCGCGCCTGGACGTGCTGGGCTTGCTGGAAGCGGAAGGCGGGTATTGGGACGGCGTGTGGATGCTGGGCCTCACGGACGACGTGCTGCCCGCTTCGCCCAAGCCCAACCCGCTGCTGCCGCTGGCCGTCCTGCGTCTGGCCAAGGCGCCGCGCGCCACGCCCGAACGCGAACGCGAGTGGGCCGAGGGCATGTACGCCGCGCTGTGCCGCTGCGCGCCCGAGGTTATCGTCAGCCATTCCCACATGGACGGCGAACGCGAGCTGCGCCCGTCGCCCTTGATCGCTGCCACGGCGCTGACGGACTGGACGCCGGCGCCGGTAGGCGAGCAGGCGGCCTTGCCGCAGGAATCGCTGGACGACGCGCAGGGCCCGCCCCTGGCCGCGGGCAACCGGGGCGGCGGCGGCCTGGACGTGCTGGACACGCAGGCGCGCAATCCCTTGTGGGCCTTCGTGCGCCATCGGCTCGGCGGACGCGAACTGGCGCCCTACGCCGATGCGGCCACCGTAAACGTGCGCGGCCAGTTCCTGCACAAGGCGCTGGAGCTGGTGTGGGGCATGATGCCCGACCAGGACGCGCTGCATGACATCCTCGCCACCGGCCGCCTGCCCGCGCTGCTGGAGCAGGCCGTGGCGCAGGCCGCGGACGAAGAGCTCAAGGAGTACGCGCCGGCCTTGCGGGCGCTGGAATGCCAGCGCGCCCACGCCGTGCTGGCATCGTGGCTGGACATGGAGGCGCAGCGCCTGCCGTTCGCGGTGGCGCAGGTGGAAAAGAACCATCAGTGGCAGCGCGGCGCGCTCAACCTGAAGCTGCGGCTGGACCGCATCGACAGCCTGGCCGACGGCCGCAACGTCATCGTCGACTACAAGACTGGCGTGGCCGCCGCCAAACCCGAGCCGGACTGGTCGCGCAGCCGCCCGGTGAACGTCCAGCTGCCGTTCTATGCATCAGTGCTGGCCGACGCCGCCGGCGGCGAGGTCGCGGGCCTGGTGCTGGCGCAGATCCATGCGCGGCAGATCGCCGCGCAAGGCCTGGCCGACGAAGACCTGGGCATGCCGGGCGTGACGCTGGCCAGCGACAGCAAGTACTTCGACGGCCTGTCATGGCCCGAGATCCGGCAGCGCTGGCGCGTGGCGATCGAGGCGCTGGCCGATGAATATGTCGCGGGGTATGCGGCCAACGTGGCCTACCGCCGGGACGACCTTAAATACTGCGATGCATTGCCGTTCCTGCGTTTGCATCTGGACGACGAGGACGCATAAGCCATGGCCGAACAAGAACGCCTGCCGCAGGACCACGCCGCCCGCGCCGACGCGCTGGACCCGACCCGCTCATTCCTGGTGCAAGCCCCCGCGGGGTCGGGCAAGACCGAGTTGCTGACGGACCGCATCCTGGCCCTGCTGGCCACGGTGAACCGCCCGGAAGAGATCGTCGCGATCACCTTCACGCGCAAGGCCGCCTCCGAGATGCACGCGCGCGTGCTGAGCAAGCTGCGGCGCGGGCTGGACGCGCCGCCCGAGGCCGCGCATGAACGCCGCAGCTGGGAACTGGCCCGCGCGGCCCTGGCGCGCAATGCGGAGCAGGGCTGGCATCTGCTGGACCACCCGGCGCGCCTGGCCATCCGCACCATCGATTCCTTCTGCGCGGGGCTGGTGCGCAGCATGCCCTGGCTGTCTGAGCTGGGCGGCATGCCCGAGATCACCGACGACGCCCGCTCGCACTACGAGGCCGCGGCCCGCGCCACGCTGGACCTGGCCGACGACTACGAGGCCGTGCGCATCCTGCTCAAGCACCTGGACGTGGACGTGCAGGCGGCCAAGGACGCCATCGCCGACATGCTCGGGCAGCGCGACCAATGGCTGCCGCTGCTGCGCCACGGGTCCGACCGCGAGGCCATGGAGGCCACGCTGGCCGAAGCCATCGGCGAAGACCTGGACGCCTTGAGCGCGGCCATGCCTTACGGCTGGGCCGAAGCGCTATGCGGCCCGGCGCGCCTGGCCGCCGCCCATCTGCAGGACGGCGACGAGGACAACAAACTGCTGGCGCTGCTGGACTGGACGGAAGAACTGCCGCCCGACGCCGAGCTGCTGGACGCATGGCGCGCCGTGGCGCATCTGCTGCTGACCGGTACGGGCTCCTTGCGCAAGACGGTCAACAAGAACCTGGGGTTTCCCGCCAAGTGCGCGCACAAGGAACCCTTCGTGGCCTGGCTGGAAGGCGCCGACGGGCAGGCGGCCTGGGTGCGCCGGCTGCATGCGGTGCGCGACATCCCCGCGCCGCATTTCACCGACGCACAATGGGAGGTGCTGGGCGCCCAGCTGATGACCCTGGCGCTGGCCGTGGCGCAACTGCGACTGCGCTTCGCGGACAAGGGCGAGGTGGATTTCATCGAGATCGCGCAGCGCGCCGCGGCCGCGCTGGGAAGCGCCGATGACCCGGGCGAGCTGCTGCTCAAGCTCGATGCCTCCATCCGCCACCTGCTCATCGACGAATTCCAGGACACCAGCCAGACGCAGCTGGACCTGCTGCGTACGTTGACGTCGGGCTGGCAGGCGGGCGACGGCCGCAGCCTGTTCCTGGTGGGCGACCCGATGCAGTCGATCTACCGCTTCCGCAAGGCGGAGGTGGGCCTGTTCCTGGAAGTGGCCGACATCGGCGTGGGCGAATTGCAGCCGGACTTCCTGAACCTCACTGACAACTTCCGTTCGCAGGCCGGCATCGTGGATTGGGTGAACCGGTCGTTCGTGGAATTGCTGCCCAAGCGCAGCGATGCAGGCGCGGGCGCGATCGCCTACAGCCCGTCCACGGCCTTCCACGAAGCCTTGCCCGACCCCGCGGTGCGCTTTCATCCGGCGTGGTCGCGGGAAGGCGCGGCCCCGGCCGAGGAGCAGGCCGAGGACATCGCGGTGGAACTGGTGCGCCAGGCCCTGATCGATCACAAGGGCGCGAAACATCCCGTGGCCGTGCTGGTGCGCGCCCGCAGCCATCTGGGCAACCTGACCCGCCGGCTCGCGCAGGAAGGCATCCGCTGCCGCGCCGTGGACCTGGTGCCGCTGGCCTTGCGGCCGGTGGTGGCGGACCTGGTGCAGCTGGTGCGGGCGCTGTCGCACCCCGGCGACCGCCTGGCCTGGCTGTCGGTGCTGCGCGCCCCGTATTGCGGGCTGACGTTGGCGTCCCTGCAGCGCCTGTTCGGCGACGACCACATCACGCCGGTGCCCGTATTGCTGGAGCGGGCGCTGCGCATCCCGCCGCAAACCACGGCGATGGCGGCGGACGCCGCGCCGCAGGGATCGCTGTTCGATGCCGCGCCCGTGGAACCCGAATCGCCTTGCGCGCAATCCTTGCTGAGCGCCGACGAGTTCGCGCGCTTGCGCCAGGTGGCGGCCGTCCTGCTGGACAAGCGCAACGGCTCCGGCGCCATGCCGTTCGCGGCCTGGGTGGAGTCGCTGTGGCGCCGCCTGGGCGGGCCTGCCTTGTACGCGGGCCTGTCCGTTGCCAATGACG
Organism: Achromobacter sp. NPDC058515; assembly: GCF_042721735.1. Lineage (NCBI taxonomy): Bacteria > Pseudomonadati > Pseudomonadota > Betaproteobacteria > Burkholderiales > Alcaligenaceae > Achromobacter > Achromobacter sp. NPDC058515. The sequence continues at coordinate 1,507 of NZ_JBHXNI010000030.1, read as the reverse complement.
CGGAAAGCCTGTTCCAGCTTGTCGAGCGCCTGGCGCCGCACGGCGGCATCGACGTCGCCGCGCTGGACGCCGGGATATCCCGCCTGTTCGCCGCGCCGGACGCAGCGGATGAGGATGAGGGCGCGGTCGAGATCATGACCATGCACAAGTCCAAGGGCCTGCAGTTCGAAACGGTGATCCTGTACGGCCTGCACCGCGCGCCGCGCGGAGACCAGGCGCCGCTGGTGCGTTTTGAGCAGAGCGGAGGCCGCGTGCTGTTCGGCCCCGTCAAGCCCCGGGCGGAAACCGAGGCCGATCCGGTGTCGCGCTATCTCGGCGCGCGCGAGGCGCGCCGCGCCTCCTATGAAATCGACCGGCTGCTCTATGTAGCCGCGACGCGGGCGCGCAAGCGCCTGCACCTGGTGGGCCATGTGTCGGTGGACGAGGCCAGCGGCCAGCCCAAGGCGCCGCCCGCCGCCAGCCTGCTGGGACGCCTCTGGCCCTGCCTGTCCGCGCCGGTGCCGCCGTCGCTCAATGGCGAGCCCGTTCCCGAAACCGCCGACGCGCCCGAATGGCAAGGCGAGCCCTTGCGCCGCGTGGACCGCGCCGGCCTCGCGCAGTTGTCGCGCCAGGCCGACGTGACCGTCAGTCCCGGCTTTGCCACCGCGACCCGAGGCGCCTGGGGCGACAGCGGCGAGCATCCCGCCTGGCAACTCGAAGCCGGCTACGACGCCGCCATCGGCACCCTGGCGCACGCGTGGCTGGCGCGCATCGGGCAGGACGGCGTCGGCGCCTGGCCGGTGGACACCCTGGCGCTGCGCCTGCCCGCCATGCGCCGGCAACTGACGCGCGCCGGCATCCCGGCAAGCCAGGCCGACGCCGCGTCGGAAGCCGTGCTGGAAACCTTGCAGGCAACCCTGGGAGACGAACGCGGCCTGTGGCTGCTGTCGCAATCGGGCGCACGCCGCGAGTGGCCCCTGATCGACGCCGCGGGCAAGGTGTCCGTGATCGACCTGGCGCTCAGCACCGAAGACGGCTGGCTCATTGTCGACTACAAGACCGGCCGCCCGCACCCAGGCGAATCCCCAGCGTCGTTCGCCACGCGCATGCGCCAGCGCCACGGCGAACAGCTGCTGCGCTACTGCGCGCAAGTGACTGCGCTCGACGGCCGCACCGCGCGCGCAGCCCTCTACTTCCCGCGCGCCCGCGCATGGATCGACCTGACGGTGTGAGAGGCAAGCACAGCAAAGGCCGCCTAGCTAAAAAAGCAGACCGCGGTAATGCGTAGAGCGGCAAAGCGCAGCGAGCCGCCCGGGCAAGCGCAGCAAGGCCCGCCTAGCTAAGAAAGCAGAGCGCGGTAATGCGTAGAGCGGCAAAGCGCAGCGAGCCGCCCGGGCAAGCGCAGCAAGGCCCGCCTAGCTAAGAAAGCAGAGCGCGGTAATGCGTAGAGCGGCAAAGCGCAGCGAGCCGCCCGGGCAAGCGCAGCAAGGCCCGCCTAGCTAAGAAAGCAGACCGCCGTAATGCGTAG
>NZ_JBHXNI010000029.1:0-23068 GCF_042721735.1 Achromobacter sp. NPDC058515 | reverse complement strand
GGCGGGGGGGGGGGGGCGGGGGGGGCCCCCCCACATACCGCCCCTCGGGGCCCGCCGGCCGAGATTCTAGCGAGCAAGCGAAGCGCAGCTCTGCTAGAATCTCGGCTGGCGGGCCCCTTCGCATGGTTCGACGGTGAACCTGGTCAGGTCGGGAACGAAGCAGCCATAGTCGTTTAGGGTCAGTGCCGGAGTAAGGCTCGCCAACCGGATTCTTCAAAGCAGGTAGCGTTTGCTACACCGCTTTCAAAGGGGACGGGGTTATTTTCCAAGGATTCGTTCCACGGGAATAAGCCCGTCCCCTTTGCATTTCAGCCCGCTCACGAGTCCGCTCACAAAACAGGCTCTACAATCCAGCCATGACTTATCTGGTATTGGCCCGCAAGTGGCGGCCGCGATCGTTCGAGACCCTCGTGGGACAGGATCACGTGGTGCGTGCGCTTACCCATGCGCTCGACACGCAACGCCTGCACCACGCCTGGCTGTTCACCGGAACCCGGGGCGTCGGCAAGACCACGCTCTCGCGCATCCTGGCCAAGTCGCTCAACTGCGAAACAGGCATCACCTCCAAGCCTTGCGGCGTCTGTCGCGCCTGCACCGAGATCGATGCCGGGCGCTTCGTCGACTACCTTGAGCTGGACGCGGCGTCGAACCGCGGCGTCGAGGAAATGACGCAGCTGCTGGAGCAGGCGGTATACGCGCCGGGCGCGGGGCGCTTCAAGGTCTACATGATCGACGAAGTCCACATGCTGACCGGGCACGCGTTCAACGCCATGCTCAAGACGCTGGAAGAGCCTCCGCCCCACGTCAAATTCATCCTGGCCACCACCGACCCGCAGAAGATTCCGGTGACGGTGTTGTCGCGCTGCCTGCAGTTCAACCTGAAGCAGATGCCCGGCGATTCCATCGTCGGCCATTTGCAGGCCGTGCTCGGGCAGGAAGACGTGGGTTTCGAGGTGCCGGCCCTGCGCCTCATCGGGCAGGCGGCATCCGGCTCCATGCGCGACGCCCTGTCGCTGACCGACCAGGCCATCGCCTATAGCGCCGGCAACCTCACCGAGGACGCCGTGCGCGGCATGCTCGGCACCATCGATCAGCGCCATCTTGTCCGCCTGCTGGACGCGCTGTCCGCCGGCGACGCCAAAGGGGTGCTGGCGGTGGCCGACGAGCTTGCGATTCGCGGCTTGTCCTATGCCGGCGCGCTGGCCGACCTGGCCGTGCTGCTGTCGCGCGTGGCGATCGAGCAGCGCGTGACCGGCGTGACGCCGGCCGAAGATCCCCTGGCGGGCGACATCGCCCGTCTGGCGCAGGTTCTGCATCCTGACGCCGTGCAGCTGTTCTATTCCGTGGCGGTGCACAGCCGCAGCGAGCTGACCCTGGCGCCCGACGAGTACGCGGGCTTCATCATGGCCTGCCTGCGCATGCTGGCGCTCAATGGCGAGGCCGGCCCGCAAACCGCGCTGGAAGCGCCCGCCGCGCCCGCCCGTCAAACGGCGGAACCGGCAACGGCCGCCGCTGCGGCGGTTGCCACGCCAGCGGCCGCTGCGCCGGCGCCCGTTTCCGCACCCGCTGCGGCGCCTGCGTCCGTCGCCCCGCCGGCGCCCGTCGCGGAGCCAGTCGCCGCCGAACCGCCCGCTGCCCCGATCCCGGCGCCCGCCACCGATGCCGCCGCGCCTCAGGTCGCCGATACCGCGCCGGCCGCGGCTGAACAACCGGCCGCGCCGGCCGAACCTGCTCCGGCGCCAGCCGCCGCGCCGGCGCCGGCTGCGCCCGAATCCGTCGCTGCCGCTCGCGCGCCCCAAGCCACCGATGGCGGCAGCGTGCCGCCCTGGGAAGACCTGCCGGCCGACGCGCCCGCGGCAACCGCCAACCTGGCTTCCGGCAAGACGGCAGGCTCCGCCGCGCTGGCGGTGACGCCCGCCGCGGCGGCCGTCGCAGCCGCTCCCGCGGCGGATGACGGCGATGGCCCCCCGTCCTGGGTCGATGAAGAAATTCCCTTCGAAGCCGAAGGCGGTTTTGCGCCGGAAAGCGGTTTCACGTCCGATCCGGACGACGATGATTTCGAAACCCTGGCCACCGCGCCTTCGGCCGCACCCCAGCCGCCGGCCGCTCCCGCCAGGCGCGAGGGTCCGGCTCCCGCGCGCAAGCGCCAGTCGCGCGCCCGCATGGCGGACATGACCTCGGCCTTGTGGCCCGAATTGGCCGGACGCCTGCCCGTTACGGGCCTGGCCGCGGAACTGGCGCGCCAAAGCGAATGGGCCGGCGTGCAGGGCGATGCGATCGTCCTGCGCGTGGCCGTCAAGACGTTGGCCGAAAGCGAAAGCCGCGTCCGCCTGCAAACCGTGTTGTGCGAACATTTCGGGCAGGGCATACGGCTGGATGTGGAAGTCGGCGTCACCGGCGACGCCACCGCGCATGCCGTGGCGCAGGCCGAGCGCGCCGCGCGTCAGTTGGCCGCCGAAGACGCGGTTGCCGTCGATCCCTTTGTACAAGCGCTGGTGGCCGATTTCGGCGGCATGGTCGTGCCCGGCTCCATTCGCCACGTTGATCCCCCCGCCGCCGCCTGAAGCGGCGGCACTCTCTCATTCCCCTCGTTCAAGGAAGCATCCATCATGATGAAAGGACAACTGGCCGGCCTGATGCGCCAGGCGCAGCAAATGCAGGAAAACATGAAGAAGGCGCAAGACGCGCTGGCCGACATCCAGGTCGAAGGCGCCTCCGGCGGCGGCCTGGTAAAGGTCACCATGACCTGCCGCCACGACGTCAAGCGCGTTGTGATCGACCCGTCCCTGCTGGGCGACGACAAGGACATGCTGGAAGACTTGGTGGCCGCCGCGTTCAACGACGCGCTGCGCAAGGCTGAAGCCACTTCCCAGGAAAAAATGGCGTCGGTGACCGCCGGCATGCCGCTGCCCCCGGGCATGAAGCTGCCGTTCTGATTGCCGCAGCCCTAGGCCGCAATGGACCCTTTACTGCCTGAACCCGAGCCGCTGGTCTCGCTGATCGAGGCGCTGCGGCGCTTGCCCGGCGTGGGCGTGCGTTCGGCCAGACGCATGGCCTATCACCTGCTGCAGCATGACCCGCAAGGCGCGGACATGCTGGGGCGGGCGCTTGCGGGCGCGGTGCGGGACCTGAAGCACTGCGCGCGCTGCAACAGCTTTGCGGAAGAAGAGGTCTGCGGCACCTGCTCCAATCCCAAGCGGGACCCCTCGTTGCTGTGCATCGTGGAAACGCCGGCCGACCAGAACATGATCGAGTCCAGCCACGGCTACCGTGGCCTGTACTACGTGTTGATGGGCCGGGTGGCGCCGCTGGAAGGGATCGGCCCGCGCGAGCTGGATTTCGACCGCGTGATCAAGCGCGCGACCGACGGCGTGGTGCAGGAAGTCATCCTGGCCACCAACTTCACGGCCGAAGGCGAGACCACCGCCCATTTCCTGGGCGAAGCCCTGGGCGAGCGCGGCCTGCGGGTCACGCGCCTGGCGCGCGGCGTGCCGGCCGGCAGCGAGCTCGAATACGTGGACGCGGGCACTATCGCCTGGGCGCTGATGGAGCGCAAGATCACCTGAAGCTCGCGGCGCCAGAACGCCTTGCCGGCAATGTACCGGCAAGGCAAAAAATGTGAGGAAGACAAGCCATGTCAGCGCTGACCGGACTGAAGGTCCTGGAACTCGGCACGCTCATCGCCGGCCCGTTCGCCGCGCGCATCTTCGGCGAATTCGGCGCCGACGTCATCAAGGTGGAAACGCCGCACGGGCCCGACGGCACGGGCGGCGGCGATCCCATCCGGAGCTGGCGCCATCTGCACGAGGGCAATTCGCTCTGGTGGACGGTGCAGGCCCGCAACAAGCAATCCATTGCCCTCAACCTGAAAGATCCGCGCGCCCGGGAAATCGCCCGCAAGCTGGCGCTGGACGCCGACGTCGTGGTCGAGAACTACCGCCCCGGCGTGCTGGAGAAGTGGGGCCTGGGCTATGAGCAGCTGCGCGCCGTCAACCCGGCGCTCATCATGGTGCGCCTGTCCGGTTACGGGCAGACCGGCCCGATGAAGGACCAGCCGGGTTTCGGCGCAATCGGCGAATCCATGGGCGGCCTGCGCTACGTGTCGGGCCATCCCGACCGCCCGCCGCTGCGCGTCGGCATATCGATCGGCGACTCCATCGCGGCGCTGCACGGCGTGATCGGCGCCATGATGGCGCTGCGCCACCGCGACGCCACGGGCGGACGCTGGAACGGCAAGGCCGGCGAGGAATCGCGCGCGGGGCAGGGCCAGATGGTGGACGTGGCGCTGTACGAAGCCGTGTTCAACATGATGGAAAGCCTGGTCCCCGAGTACGACGTGGCCGGCGTGGTGCGCGAACGCACGGGCGGCGCGCTGCCCGGCATCGTGCCCTCCAATACCTACACCACCCGCGACGGGCAGAACATTGTCGTCGCCGGCAACGGCGATGCGATCTTTCACCGCCTGATGCGCGCGATCGGCCGCGACGACCTGGCCGAAGACCCGGACCTGGTGCGCAACGACGGCCGCGCACGCCGTGTCGACGAGATCGACGGGGCGATCCAGCAGTGGTGCGGCGCGCGCGAAATCGAAGCGGCGCTCGATGCGCTCAAGAACGCCGACGTGCCCGTGGGCAAGATCTACAGCGTGGCCGACATGTTCAGCGATCCGCAGTTCCTGGCGCGGCGCATGATCGAGCAGCATCGCCTGGCCGACGGCAGTCCGGTCAAGCTGCCCGCGGTGGTTCCCAAGCTGTCGGAGACCCCCGGCCAGACGCGCTGGGTAGGCCCGGAATTAGGGGAACATACCGAGGAAGTCCTGAAATCGCTGGGGTATGATTCAGCGGCTATCGACGAGCTGGCAAAGACCGGCGCTATCGGTAAACCCGACAACTAGGAGACAAACCAATGTCAGTCACCCGCCGTGAACTGCTCAAGATGGCCGGCGCCGCCGGCGTCATGGGCATGGCCCCCGCCATCGTGCGCGCGCAGAAGCTCGAAAAGTCCAAGGTCCAGATCGCAGTCGGCGGCAAGCCGCTGATCTATTACCTCCCGCTGACCATCGCGGAAGCGCGCGGCTACTTCAAGGACGAAAAGCTGGACGTCAGCATCGCCGACTTCGCGGGCGGCTCCAAGGCCTTGCAGGCCGTGGTGGGCGGCAGCGCCGACGTTGTCTCGGGCGCCTTCGAGCACACGCTGTCCATGCAGTCCAAGGGCCAGGCGTATCGCGCCTTCGTGCTGCAGGGCCGCGCGCCGATGATCGGCGTGGGCGTATCCAAGAAGACCCTGCCCAACTACAAGGGCCCGGCCGACCTGAAGGGCAAGAAGATCGGCGTGACCGCGCCCGGTTCGTCCACCAACATGGTGGTCAGCTTCTTCCTGGCCAAGCACGGCCTGAAGGCTTCCGACGTCTCCTTCATCGGCGTGGGCGCGGGCGCCGGCGCGGTGACCGCGGTGCGCAGCGGCCAGATCGACGCCATCTCCAACACCGACCCGGTGGTCTCCATGCTGGAAATGCCCGGCGAAATCCAGATCATCGTCGACACGCGCACGCTCAAGGACACCCAGGAAATTTTCGGCGGCAACATGCCGGCGGGCTGCCTGTATGCGCCGCAAGCCTTCATCGACGCCAATCCCAACACCACCCAGGCGCTGACCAACGCGCTGGTGCGCGCCAACAAGTGGATCCAGAAGGCCGGCCCCGACGAGATCGCCAAGGTCGTGCCGGAAGCCTACCTGCTGGGCGATCCGGCGGTGTACAAGGCCGCGCTCGCCAAGAGCATGGAAGGCCTGTCGCCCGACGGCATGATCCCCGAAGACGGCGCGGCCACCGCGCTCAAGGCGCTGGCCGCCTACCAGGCGGATTTCGACGGCGCGAAGATCGACCCCTCCAAGGTCTGGACCAACGATTTCGCGCGCCGCGCCAACGAGAAGTATGCCAATGGCTGAAGCCGCGCTGTCGCTGGAAAACATAAGTTGCACCTTTGTCTCGCGTGACGACCGTTCGCAGCGCTACACCGCCGTCAGCGACACGACCCTGGCCATCGCGCCAGGGGAGTTCGTGTCGGTGGTGGGGCCGACCGGTTGCGGCAAGTCCACCCTGCTCAACGTCGGCGCCGGCCTGCTGGCGCCGTCGTCGGGGCAGGTGAAGGTGTTCGGGCAGCCCCTGTCCGGCATCAATGCCCGCGCGGGCTACATGTTCCAGGGCGAGGCCCTGCTGCCCTGGCGCAGCGCGCTGGACAACGTAGTCGCCGGGCTGGACTTTGCCGGCGTGCCCCGCTCGGAAGGGCTCGAGCGCGGCCGGGAGTGGATGCGCCGCGTCGGCCTGGGCGGCTTCGAGGGCCGCTATCCGCACCAGATGTCGGGCGGCATGCGCAAGCGCGCCATGCTGGCCCAGACCCTGATCCGCGACCCCGACATCATCCTGATGGACGAGCCGTTCTCCGCGCTGGACATCCAGACGCGCCAACTCATGGAGAACGAGGTCCTGGACCTGTGGATGGCCAAGCGCAAAGCCGTGCTCTTCATCACCCATGACCTGGACGAAGCCATCGCCATGAGCGATCGCGTCATCGTGCTGTCGGCCGGCCCCGGCACCCATCCCATCGGAGAATTCGCGATCGACCTGCCGCGTCCGCGCGACGTGGCCGAAGTGCGCACCGATCCGCGCTTTGTTGAGTTGCACGCCGCCATCTGGGGCGTGCTGCGCGAAGAAGTGCTCAAGGGCTATGCCCAACAGAAGCGAGTCTGATTCATGGCCAAGCTGATCAAACCCGGTACCGCCAGCCTGCGCTTCTGGCAGTTGCTGCTGCTTGTCGTCATCCTGGCCGTCTGGCATTTCGCGTCGCGCGACCCCAAGGTGGCGTTCTTCTTCGGCGAGCCGCTGAAGGTATGGGGCCGCATCTGGGCCTGGTTCATCACCAACGCGGATATCTACAGCCACCTGTGGGTGACCCTGTCCGAAACCGTGCTGGCGTTTTTCATCGGCACCATCGCCGGCCTGGGCTTCGGCCTGTGGCTGGGGCTGTCGCCGCTTGCCAGCGCGATCCTTGATCCCTACATCAAGGCCGCCAACTCGATGCCGCGCGTGATCCTGGCGCCCATCTTCGGCATGTGGTTCGGCCTGGGCATCTGGTCCAAGGTGGCGCTGGCGGTGACGCTGGTGTTCTTCATCGTCTTCTTCAACGTCTACCAGGGCGTGCGGGAAGTCAGCCCGACCTTGCTGGACAACGCCCGCATGCTGGGCGCGCGCCAGCGCCAGCTGCTGCGGCACGTGTACCTGCCTTCGGCCACGAGCTGGGTGTTCTCCAGCCTGCACACCTCCGTGGGCCTGGCCTTCGTGGGCGCGGTCGTGGGCGAATACCTCGGGTCGGCAAGCGGGGTGGGCTACCTGATCCTGCAGGCGGAAGGCACGTTCGACGTGAACACCGTGTTCGCGGGCATTCTCGTGCTGACCGCCTTCGCGCTGGTGCTGGACATCATCGTCGGCGTGGGCGAAAAGCGCCTGATGAAGTGGCAGCCCAAATCGGGCGAAACCGAAAAGCTGTAGCAGGCCGGCCGCCGCGCGGCGGGCCTCACGCCCGCAGCGCGTGCCGGCTGCGCAGCCAGGCCGTCAGGCTGTCGAAGGCGTCGCGGGCGCCTTGCAGGGCATGCGCCTCGCGGCCCTGCGCGCCGGCCTCGCTGTCCAGGTATTGCAGGAACCCCTTCCACAGCGGTCCCACCTGCTCTCCGTATCCCTGCAGATAGCGCAGGGGCAGGGCGGGGGCGACGTCTTGCAGGCGCCTGGCCAGGAAACGCCCGCCCAGCTGCGATCCTTCCACCACATAGGCCACGCCCAGCGCGTAGGCGTCGGCCGCGGCCAGCGAGGGCACGTCCGCGCAGCGCGGCACGGGCGCGGCCTGGCCGGCGTCGGCCAGGTCGGCGCGCAGCCACGCGCTCTTGCCGGCGCGCGCGGGCGCCTGCAGGCCCTCGGGCCAGTCGAGCTGCCAGAGCCGCTGCTCCAGCGGCTCCAGCCAGCCGAGCAGGGCGCGCAGATAGTTCAGGTAGCCCGCGCGGTCGACGTCGCCGCTGGCCAGCGCCAGGCCCTGGTCCAGCGTTTCGTGACGGTCGCGCGTGCCTTCGCGCAGCACTTGATGCACCGGTGAAATCATGTCGGCAGCTCGCTTGTCGGTGAGGTGGCGGGCAGGTGGAGCGACCAGCATCCGGCCTGTCGTTCCAGGCGCCAGCCCGCGGCGGCGGCCAGAAGCTCGACTTCGCGCGGGTCGAAGGCCGGCGGTTGCGCGGCGGCGGGCGCGGGGCCTTCTGGAAAACGGGCCCGCCAGACGCCAGGCTCCGAGGTGTCCAGCACGAGTTCGGCGTCCGTGGGCAGCAAGGGCAGCAGGCACAGCAGCCAGGTCAGCACGAGGTAGCGCGAGCTGAACTGCGGCAGTTCTGCTGGCGCAATGTCCTTGGGCCAGCGGACGCTGTGCCGCGACAGCAGCAGGTGCGAGAACAGCAGCTTGCGGCATTCGTGGAAAAGGTCGTCGGCAAATGCGATGGCGCCGCTGTCGGTCAGCCACTGATCCAGTTCCCGGACGATGCCCACGCTTTCCTCCAGCATGCCGGTCAGGTCGCCCGCCAGGCGCTGGCAGCGCTGCTGCAAGGCCTCGGCGTTGGCGCCGTCGGGCGTCTGGCGCAGCATGGCGGCGGCCAGCGAAGCGTTCGACAGCGGCCCCACGACCTCATGGCGCAGGACGGGAAAGATCTGGGCAAGAACCTTGAACTGCACACCCCTTGCCGCCAGGGCGCTGAAGGGGTCGGGGGGCTTCATGGGGGGCGCCATCAGCCCGCTTCGCGCAGGATGGCCAGCAGCGCTTCCGGGTCGGCCGGCTTTTCGATCCACCCGTTGAACATGCTGTCCGCGCCGTCGCGCCGTTCGTGCCGGGCGAGTCCGCTCAAGGCGTAGATGCGCGGCGGCGCCGTGCGTTCGCGCAGGCGGTGAGCCAGCTCGTAGCCGTCCATGTCGGGCAGCAGGATGTCCACCAGCACGGCTTCGGGCGCGAAGGTTTCCGCCAGTTGCAGGGCTTCGCCGCCCGTGGCGGCGCAGCGCGTTTCCAGGCCGGAAAGCGCCAGGAACTCGGCCAGCAGTTCCGATCCCATTTCGTTGTCGTCAACCAGCAGGACGCGAATCGCGCGCACGTCGTTCAAAAGGCGTCTCCCGAGTTCAAGAGGGTTGGGGCGCATGCATTGCGCGCGGCAGCGTCACCGTGAAAATGACCAGCCCGTCGCGGCAGTCGACCGAGATCTCGCCGTCGTGGTCGCGCACGACCCGCTCGGCGATGTACAGGCCCAGTCCCAGGCCGTTGCGATTGCGCGATTGGCCCAGCGATTCCGGCTTGAACGGCGAAAACAGGTGCGCCAGCAAGTCTTCGGCGATCGGCGCGCCATGGTTGATGACGCGCAGTTCGATCAGGTCGCCCGCCTGCGCGGCGCGGACCAGTATGGGCTGGCGCGGCGCGCCGTGCTGGCGCGCGTTGCTCATCAGGTTGGTGATGACCTGCGCGATGCGGTCCGTGTCGGCCATGAGGCTCAGGCCGGGCTGCACGTCGGGTTCGATGCGCAGGCCGGGATAGGCCTGGCGCTTTTCCTCGATCAGGCTGTCCAGCAGCGCCGAGAGATCGCACGGCCGCTTTTCAATGCCCAGGCCCATGCCGCCCTGCAGGCGGGACAGGTCCAGCACTTGCGAGATCAGGCGCTGCATCCGGCCGCTGGAATAGCGGATGCGCTCGCCCATGCGTGCGCCCGAATCCGTCTTGGACAACAGGGTGGCGGCCATGGAGATGGATTGCAGCGGATCGCGCAGGTCGTGGCCCAGCATCGCCAGCAGCGCGGTGCGCGCCCGGTCCACGTCCGCCGCGCGGCTGGTGGCGATGTGGGACAGTTCGTCGCGCAGGTTGTCGGCCGCGTCCAGTTCGGCCTGCAGCCAGGGCGTGCAGGTGCCGCGCACGACTTCGCGCCAGGCTTCGAACGAGCCGCGCGGCGTCAGGCGCGGGCCCATGCTGCCCACCGCGTACTGCTTTTCAGGCTTGCCGCCCCACACGACGGTTTCGATCTGCTCTTTGCGCAGCCAGATCAGCCACCCGTTGTTCATGGGGTCGAACTTGCAGGCGAGCAGGCCTGCGTAGGGCACCAGATCGGTGTGCAGCTCGGGGTAGTCGCGCGCGATGTTGGTGGTGTGGACCAGGCGTTGTCCGCTCTGGTCCAGCGCGCAAAGAATGCCGGCCAGTTCGCCGCGCGGCGCGATGCCGCCGAACACCGTCACGCTGTTGCCCCACAGGCACAGCGCGGCATCGCTGGGGATGAGCGCCGCGGGCGTCTCATGTCCGCCCGACAGCGCCAGATGGACGTTTTCCGATGCGGAAACGCGTTCGGTCAGTTCGCTGACCAGCGCGGCGTTCTGGCGCGCCTGTTCCGCGCGCTCGTTGCCTTCGATATTGGCCACCGCCGCGGACAGCACCTGCGCGAGCGCTTCGCATGCCAGGCGGGCAGGGTAGGGGATCGGGCGGGGCGCATGGTGATGGCAGGCGATCATGCCCCACAGCCGGCCGCCCACCACCAGCGACAGGCTCATCGACGCCCGCACGCCCATGTTCGCCATGTACTCCAGGTGGACCGGCGATACGCTGCGCAGCACGCAGAAGCTCATGTCCAGCGGCCGGGGATCGGGCGACGGCGCGGCCAGCACGCGGACGGGCTGGTAATTGGCGTCGGCGATCTGGCGCAGGGTGTTCACGGTGTAAAGCCGGCACGCCTGCTCGGGAATGTCGCCCGCGGGATAGCGGCGGCCCACCCAGTCCTCCAGCGTGCCGCGGCGCTGCTCGGCCACGATCTCGCCGCTGTCGTCGGGATGGAAGCGGTAAGCCATCACCCGGTCGAATCCGGTGGACCGCTGCACTTCGCGCACCATGCTTTCCAGCAGGCCCTGGATGTCGCGCTGCCGGCGCACCCGCTCTATGCCGCGATAGATGCGCGCCGGATCCGCGATTTCGGTGTTGTCGGCGCGCTGCTCAAGCTCGATGATGGTCAGGCCGTCGGCGTTGCGGTGGCCGATTACGTCGTAGGTGTCCGTGTCCAGCGCGATGGTCAGGGGATCGAATATGGGGTCGGATTTATCCTGCCAGACGGACAGGTAATGCGCCAGGCCCGGGGGCAGCACGCCGGGCGCGCAGCGCTGGCCCAGCGTCAGGGTGGCGCCCAGGGTTCCCGCCGCGTTTTCGCTGGCGTAGCGCAGCGTTCCGTCCGCCCCGAACGCGAGCAGCGCGCCCAGCGGCTGGATGGCGCCCGGTACGTGTATCGGTTCGCTATCGCAGTTCGCGAGCGTGACTGGCGGATGGGATTGGGTGGGCGCATTCATTCGTGGGGGGGACCGGAGACGCGCAATGTGCTGTCATTATGTCAAAGATATTGTACGAATGTGTGCATTTGCAGCCCTTTCACCTTTCTGGAGTTTCCATGGCCCGTCTACCCTACGCTGATCTGACTCATCCCGATGCACGGCCCCTGGTCGAGCGCATCGTCGCCGAACGCGGGAGCGTGCTGCACCTGTACCAGATGCTGCTCCACAGCCCCGCCGTGGCGGGCGGCTGGCTCAACTACCTGACGTCCATCCGCCAGCTCAGCACCTTGCCCGGGGATTTGCGGGAACTGGTGATCATGCGGGTGGCGGCGATCAACGGCGCGCCCTACGAAGCCGACCAGCACGCCCCGATCGCCCTGAAAGAGGGCGTGTCGCAGGCGCAGCTCGATGCGCTGGACGCTTGGGAAACCTCGGATCTGTTCAGCGAACGCGAAAAGGCGGTGCTGGCCTATACCGACGCCATGACGCGGCAGGTGCAGGTGCCTGAAGCGGTGTTCCAGGCGGCGCGGGCCGCCATGGGTTCGGAAAAGCTGGTGGTCGAGCTGACGGCCACGGTCGCGGCCTACAACATGGTGTCGCGCTTCCTGGAAGCGCTGCAGGTGCACTCCCACGACCACCGCTGACCAGCCCGCGCGGCCGGGGGCCGCGCGCGTGCCGGCTCAGGCGCGCTGCGCCTCGATCAGGGCATCCAGCTTGACGGCGTCGGCCACGAACAGGCGGATGCCTTCCGACAGCTTTTCGCTGGCCATCGCGTCTTCGTTCAGCAGGGTGCGGAACGTGACCTCGTCGGCCCCGATGCGGGCGATGTCGCCCTTGGCGTCGCCGGCGCGCAACTGCGCCGGGGCGTCGCCTTGGGTGCCGGCCAGCTTGTTCAGCAGGTCGGGGCTGATCGTCAGCAGGTCGCAGCCCGACAGGGCCAGGATCTGGCCGACATTGCGAAAGCTCGCGCCCATGATCTCGGTGGCAATGCCGAAATGCTTGTAATAGCGGTAGATCCGCGTGACGGACAGCACGCCCGGGTCTTGGGCGCCCGCATTGTCGCCTTCCACCCACGAGGCCCCGGCCGATTTCTTGTGCCAGTCGTAGATGCGGCCGACAAAGGGCGAGATCAGCTGCGCGTGGGCGTCCGCGCAGGCCACGGCCTGGGGCAGCGAGAACAGCAGGGTGAGGTTGCAGCGTATGCCTTCGGACTGCAGCGCCCGGGCGGCCTGGATGCCCTCCCAGGTCGAGGCGATCTTGATCAGCACGCGCTCGCGCGGAATGCCGGCGGCTTCGTACAGGGCGATCAGGCCCCGGGCGCGCTCGATCGTGGCGCGCGTATCGAACGACAGGCGGGCGTCCACTTCGGTCGACACGCGGCCCGGCACGATGTCAAGGATGGCGCGGCCAAAGGCGACCAGCAGGCGATCCATGAGTTCGGCCGTGGAGGCGCCGCGGTGTTCGCGCGCGGTCTTTTCCAGCAGGGGACGGTAGGCGTCCTGCTGAACGGCTTTCAGAATAAGGGACGGGTTGGTGGTGGCGTCCGTGGGACGCAACGCCTTCATTGCTTCGAAATCCCCGGTGTCGGCGACAACGGTGGTGTGATCGCGCAGGGCGTCAAGTTGGCTGGACATGGACGATACGGCTCGCGGCAGGCTAGGGTTGAAGGTGTTCCTAGCGTATCACCGACGCTGCAGGCTTGCCGTCGGCCGGACGAACGGCGGCAGGTCGGGCAAGCGGCGCCGAGGGCGCCGGAAAACAGGCGAAACCACCGATTACGGCCTTATTTGGCGCGGTTCGCCGGGGAAAGCGCGCGGTCAAGGTATAATCCGAAGGTTTGATTATCGATTCTAAAACCGGGGTTTACTGTGCTGCCGCAACTTTTTCCCGAGGGGATCAACCGCTTCCCTCCTGCAATTCTGGCTCTGGCGGACGGTACCATTTTTCGAGGCGTGTCGATCGGTGCGCCGGGGCATACCGTTGCCGAAGTGGTGTTCAACACCGCGATGACCGGGTACCAGGAAATTCTCACCGATCCCAGCTATAGCGGCCAGATCGTTACGCTGACCTATCCGCACATCGGCAATACCGGCGTCAACGCCGAAGACGTGGAAGCCAACCGCGTCTATGCCGCCGGCCTGGTGGTCCGCGACTGTCCCGCCCGCGTGTCGAACTTCCGTTCCACGCAATCCTTGCCCGAGTACCTCTCCGAGCAGGGCATCGTCGCCATTTCCGGCATCGACACCCGCAAGCTCACGCGCATCCTGCGCGAGAAGGGCGCCCAGGGCGCGTGCATCTTCGTGGGCACCGACGCCGAGCGCGCCGTTGAGCTGGCCCGCGGCTTTCCCGGCATGACCGGCCAGGACCTGGCCAAGGTGGTGTCGATCAAGGCCAGCACCGACTGGACCCAGGGCACCTGGGACCTCGAAGAAGGCTATACGTCGCCCGAGCAGTCCAAGTTCCATGTGGTCGCCTACGACTACGGCGTCAAGAGCAACATCCTGCGCCTGCTGGCCGACCGCGGCTGCCGCATCACGCTGGTGCCGGCCCAGACCAGCGCCGAAGAAGTCTTCAAGCTCGATCCCGACGGCGTGTTCCTGTCCAACGGCCCCGGCGACCCCGAGCCCTGCGACTACGCCATCGACGCCACGCGCGCCTTCCTGGACAAGAAGCTGCCGGTGTTCGGCATCTGCCTGGGCCACCAGATCATGGGCCTGGCGGTGGGCGGCAAGACCGTCAAGATGAAGACGGGCCATCACGGCGCCAACCATCCCGTGCAGGACCTCCAGTCCAAGCGCGTGTTCATCACCAGCCAGAACCACGGTTTCGCGGTCGACGCGGCCAGCCTGCCGGCCAACACGCGCGTGACCCACGTCTCGCTGTTCGACGGCACGCTGCAGGGCTTCGAGCTCACCGACCGCCCGGCCTTCTGCTTCCAGGGTCACCCCGAAGCCAGCCCGGGTCCGCACGACATCCTGGAACTGTTCGACAAGTTCATCAGCCTGATGTCCGGCCAAAAGTAAAGATTGCATCATGCCCAAGCGTACAGACCTAAAAAGCATACTCATCATCGGCGCCGGCCCCATCATCATCGGGCAGGCCTGCGAATTCGACTATTCCGGCGCGCAGGCGTGCAAGGCGCTCAAGGCCGAGGGCTACCGCACCATCCTGGTGAACAGCAACCCGGCCACGATCATGACGGATCCGGAAACGGCCGACGTCACCTACATCGAGCCCATCACCTGGCAAGCCGTCGAAAAGATCATCGAGCGTGAAAAGCCCGATGCGCTGCTGCCGACCATGGGCGGCCAGACCGCGCTGAACTGCGCCCTGGACCTGGCCCACCACGGCGTGCTGAAAAAGCACAACGTGGAACTGATCGGCGCCAACGAGCACGCCATCGAAAAGGCCGAAGACCGCCAGAAGTTCAAGCAGGCCATGACCGACATCGGCCTGGAATCGGCCAAGTCGGGCGTCGCCCACAACATGGACGAGGCCTGGGAAGTGCAGCGCCGCATCGCGGCTGAAGTCGGCACCTCCGGTTTCCCCGCCGTGATCCGCCCCAGCTTCACGATGGGCGGTTCGGGCGGCGGCATCGCCTACAACGCCGAAGAATTCGAAACCATCTGCCGCCGCGGCCTGGAAGCCTCGCCCACCAGCGAACTCCTGATCGAAGAGTCGCTGCTGGGCTGGAAGGAATTCGAGATGGAAGTGGTCCGCGACAAGGCGGACAACTGCATCATCGTCTGCTCCATCGAAAACCTGGACCCGATGGGCGTGCACACCGGCGACTCGATCACCGTGGCGCCGGCGCAAACGCTGACCGACAAGGAATACCAGATCATGCGCAATGCATCGATCGCGGTGTTGCGCGAGATCGGCGTGGATACGGGCGGCTCGAACGTGCAGTTCGCCGTCAATCCCAAGAACGGCCGCATGATCGTCATCGAGATGAATCCGCGCGTGTCGCGTTCGTCGGCGCTGGCCTCCAAGGCCACCGGCTTTCCCATCGCCAAGGTCGCCGCGCGCCTGGCCGTGGGCTACACGCTGGACGAGCTCAAGAACGAAATCACCGGCGGCGCCACGCCCGCCTCGTTCGAACCGTCGATCGACTACGTCGTCACCAAGGTGCCGCGTTTCGCCTTCGAGAAATTCCCCACCGCCGACGCGCGCCTGACCACCCAGATGAAGTCCGTCGGTGAAGTCATGGCCATCGGCCGCACCTTCCAGGAATCGTTCCAGAAGGCGCTGCGGGGCCTGGAAGTGGGCGTCGACGGCCTGAACCAGAAAACCACCGATCGCGAGAAGCTGCAGATCGAACTGGGCGAGCCCGGTCCGGAACGCATCTGGTACGTGGGCGATGCCTTCGCGCAAGGCTTCACGCTGGACGAAGTGCACAACATCACGCACATCGACCCGTGGTTCCTGTCGCAGATCAAGGAAATCGTCGACATCGAACTGGCGCTGGAACAAAAGACGCTGGCCGACCTGGACTACGCGACGCTCTGGGAACTCAAGCGCCGCGGCTTCTCCGACCGCCGCCTGGCCTTCCTGCTGGATTCCTCGGAATCCGAGGTCCGCAAGCTGCGTCACCAGTTGAACGTGCGCCCGGTCTACAAGCGCGTCGACACCTGCGCCGCCGAATTCGCCACCCGCACCGCCTACATGTACTCCACGTACGAGGAAGAGTGCGAAGCCGCGCCCACCGACCGCAAGAAGATCGTGGTGCTGGGCGGTGGCCCGAACCGCATCGGCCAGGGTATCGAATTCGACTACTGCTGCGTGCATGCCGCGCTGGCGCTGCGCGAAGACGGGTACGAGACCATCATGGTCAACTGCAACCCGGAAACCGTCTCCACCGACTACGACACGTCGGACCGCCTGTACTTCGAACCGCTGACCTTGGAAGACGTGCTGGAAATCGTCCACAAGGAAAACCCCGTGGGCATGATCGTCCAGTACGGCGGCCAGACGCCGCTGAAGCTGGCGCGCGCCCTGGAAGCC
Source organism: Achromobacter sp. NPDC058515 (assembly GCF_042721735.1). NCBI lineage: Bacteria > Pseudomonadati > Pseudomonadota > Betaproteobacteria > Burkholderiales > Alcaligenaceae > Achromobacter > Achromobacter sp. NPDC058515. Next base: position 6,693 of record NZ_JBHXNI010000029.1, on the reverse strand, counting down.
AACGGCGTGCCCATCATCGGCACCAGCCCGGAATCCATCGACGTCGCCGAAGACCGCGAGCGCTTCCAGAAGCTGTTGAACAAGCTCGGCCTGCGCCAGCCGCCCAACCGCACCGCGCGCACCGAGGGCGAGGCCCTGGCCCACGCCGCCGAGATCGGCTACCCGCTGGTCGTGCGCCCCAGCTACGTGCTGGGCGGCCGCGCCATGGAAATCGTGCACGAGCAGCAAGACCTCGAGCGCTACATGCGCGAGGCCGTGAAGGTCAGCAATGATTCGCCCGTGCTGCTGGACCGCTTCCTGAACAACGCCACCGAAGTGGACGTGGACTGCCTGGCCGACGGCGAAACCGTCTTCATCGGCGGCGTCATGGAACACATCGAGCAGGCCGGCGTGCACTCGGGCGACTCGGCTTGCAGCCTGCCGCCTTACTCGCTCTCGGCCGAAGTCATCGCCGAGATCAAGCGCCAGACCACGATGATGGCCAAGGCCTTGAACGTCAGCGGCCTGATGAACGTGCAGTTCGCGATCCAGGGCGGCGACGTCTACGTGCTGGAAGTGAACCCGCGCGCATCGCGCACGGTGCCCTACGTGTCCAAGGCCACCGGCCTGCAGCTCGCCAAGATCGCCGCGCGCGCCATGGCCGGCCAGACCCTGGCTGCCCAAGGCATCACCAAGGAAGTCGTGCCGCCTTACTTCTCGGTCAAGGAAGCCGTGTTTCCGTTCGTGAAGTTCCCGGGCGTGGACACCATCCTGGGCCCGGAAATGAAGTCGACCGGCGAAGTGATGGGCGTGGGCATGAGCTTCGGCGAGGCCTTCGTCAAGTCGCAGCTGGCCGCCAGCGTGCGCCTGCCGGAATCCGGCACGGTGTTCATCAGCGTGAAGAACCAGGACAAGCCCCGCGCCGTGGAAGTGGCGCGCGGCCTGCACGCCCTGGGCTTCAAGCTGGTCGCCACGCGCGGCACCGCGGCTGAAATCGAAGCCGCCGGCATCCCCGTGCAGTTGGTGAACAAGGTCACCGAAGGCCGTCCGCACATCGTCGATATGGTGAAGAACGGCGAGATCGCGCTGGTCATCAACACCGTCGAAGAGCGCCGCAACGCCATCGCCGACTCGCGCACCATCCGCACCCAGGCGCTGGCCGCCCGCGTGACCTTCTTCACGACCATCGCCGGCGCCCGCGCCGCGGTCGAAGGCATGCAGTACCTGCGCCAAGGCCTGGGCCTGCAGGTTTACTCGCTGCAGGAGCTTCACGCTTCCTTGCAGGGATAAGCCGGCAGTCAACATTAGGGCACGCGAGAGCGTGCCCTAATTCTTTGCAACGCGACAACAGGCATCAGGCAGACATGGACAGAGTCTTCATCACCGGCGCCAGCAGCGGCCTGGGCCGCGCCCTGGCGCAGCAGTACGCGGCCAGGGGCGCCACCCTGGGCCTGCTGGGCCGCCGCGAAGGCGCACTGCGCGCGCTGGCAGCCAGCCTGCCCGGAGAGCACCGCTGCTACGCCGTGGACGTGCGAGACCGTCAGGCCCTGCACGCGGCGGCGCAGGACTTCATCGCGTTCTGCCAGGGACGGGTGGACGTCGTCATCGCGAGCGCCGGCATCAGCGCAGGCACGTTGACGGACCACGGCGAGGACTACGACGTCTTCAAGGCCATTGTCGACACCAACCTCTTGGCCACCGTTTCCACCTTCGAACCCTTTATCGCGCCGATGCGCGCCGCGGGCTCGGGGCGCCTGGTGGGAATCGCCAGCGTGGCCGGCGTGCGGGGACTGCCGGGGGCGGGCGCCTACAGCGCCTCCAAGTCGGCGGTGGTGACCTACTGCGAGAGCCTGCGGCTGGAGCTGGCCGCGCAAGGCATCCGTGTCGTGACGATCGCGCCCGGCTACATCAAGACGGCCATGACGGCCCACAACCCGTATTCGATGCCGTTCCTGATGGAAGCGGACGCATTCGCCGTGCGCGCGCAGGCGGCGATCAGCCGGGGCACGAGCTACACGGTGATCCCGTGGCAGATGGGCGTGGTGGCCAAGCTGATGCGGCTGCTGCCCAATGCGGTCTACGACAGGCTGGCGCGCAACGCCCCGCGCAAGCCGCGCAAGGCGGTCTGAGACCTTGAGAACCGGTGTCAGACACCGAAACCCGGTGTCTGACACCCAGGCGAGACGGCCTTAAGGCGACACAACCGCTCCATGGGTGTCAGACACCTGGCGACCTGGCGATGGGTGTCTGACACCTGGCGAACAATCGCTGGACACCCCTTCAAGGCACGACGTCGTCCCCGACCTCGGCCGCCACATGGCCTACGTCGCCCCAATCCAGCACTTCCCACTTGCGCCCCTGCACGCCCACGCGGTTGATGCTGACATTGAGCAGCGCCGCGTCGCGCGGCGCGTTTAGCGGTACACCCGACGCATGGCGCCAGATGATGTCCAGCACGCCGCCGTGGGTGAACATCAGGATGCGTTCGCCATCGTGACGGCTGGCGATATCGTCCACCGTCGAGATGACGCGCGACTGGAACTGGCCCAGCGTTTCGCCGCCGTCCAGCGGGCGCAGCGGATCGCGGCTCTTCCAGGCGGCAGCGGCCTCGGGGGCCAGCACGTCGATGCGGTCGTGGTCCAGGCCTTCCAGCACGCCAAAGCCGCGTTCGCGGATGCCGGGCTCTACGCGCACGCGCAGGCCCAGCTGTTCGGACACGGGCACGGCCGTAGCGTGCGCGCGCTGCAGGTCGCTGCTGTAGATGGCGTGCACAGGCGTGTGGCGGGCCTCTTCGCGCAGGCGCGCGGCCAGCAGGCTGGCCTGGTTGACGCCGAATTCGTTCAGGGGGATGTCTTGCCAGCCTTGCAGGCGCCGCTGGCGGTTCCAGTCGGTTTCGCCATGGCGGATGAACCAGATTTCAGTCATTACGAGTCTTGATGCGGGGATTGAGGCTTAGATCTGGGCCGGCGCGATGGGAGCGCGCGGTTTCCAGATGGCCTGAATGATCGAGCTTAACGCGACCAGGGCGGGCTCGCTAGCGCGCTCGTAAGGCAGGATGAAACCCAGCACGGCGTCGACGCGCGCCTGGCCCCAGACGATGAAGTCATTGGAGGCCGCGCCCGCCAGGGCGGTTTCCTCGCGCAGCAGCGCGCAGCCGGCGCCCGCCCGGACCAGCGCTTCCAGATTGGCCTGGTCGTCATTCTGCATCACGACGCGCGGCGACAGGCCGTGGCGTTCGAACATGTCGCGCAGCAGCAGGTGGGTGTGGCTGCCGGAAGGGCCGTCCAGCCACGGCAGCTGCGCCACCTCGCGCCAGCCGCCACGCTTGAGCACCGCCGCGTGTTCCTTGGGCATGGCGATGCGGTAGCGCACGCTGCGCAGGGGCAGCCAGAGCACGCCGCGCGAAGCATTGGCCGCGATGGTCAGCGCGGCAGGCAGGCGGCCGGTGCTGACCTGCTCGGCCAGCGCCGCGGCGGGCTGCGTCTGGGTCTTGAGCTCCACCAGCGGCAGGCGCTGCGCAACGGCCGATGCCAGTTCGCCCAACCGTAGGAAATCGGGCTTTTCGCTGGGCACGCCCAATTCCACCACGCCGTGCAGGCTGCCCTGCAGCTGCTGGGCCTCGGACTTGAATTGCGCGCCCAGCACCAGCAGCGACTCCGCCGTGGGCAGCAGCACTTCGCCGGCCTTGGCCAGGGCCAGGCGGCCGCCGCTGCGGTCGAACAGCGCCACGCCCAGGCTCTGTTCCAGCGCCTTGATCTGCGCGGTCACGGCGGGCTGGGTCAGGGACAGCGCCTCGGCCGCCTTGGTCAGGTTGCCCAGCCGGGCGACCGTGACGAAGGCGCGGATCTGATAGATTTCCATGGCCGCAAGTTTAGGCCGCCAGCAGCCGCACTTGCGTAGGCTCCAATCCGACCGACACGGGCGCGCCCACCGGGAAGGGCGACAGCCCGGCCAGATGCGACTGGTCCGCCGTCAGCCGCTGTTCGCCCACCAGCACCTGATAGCGCGTGAACTCGCCCAGGAATTCGCTGCTCTCCACGACGCCCGGCAGCCAGACGTAGCGCGCGTCGCCCAGGCCGTCCGCCATCTCGATCTGCACCGTGTGCGGCCGGAAGCTCGCCGCCAGCCGCGAGGCGGCCGGCGCGTCGCCGGTCAGGGGCAGATGCAGGTCGCCCACGCCGTCCACCGCCAGCACCACGCTGCTGCTCGTGCGTTCGCGCACATTGCCTTCCAGCACGTTCATCGTGCCCACGAAGTTGGCGACGAAGCGGTTCACCGGATAGTCGAACAGCGTGCTGGGCGCGCCGATCTGCTGCACCACGCCGTGATCCAGCACCGCCATCCGGTCGGCCGTGGTCATGGCCTCTTCCTGGTCGTGCGTGACGAAGATGGTGGTGATGCCCAGCCGGCGCTGCAGGCTGAGCAGGTCCTGGCGCATCTGCACGCGCAGCTTCTTGTCCAGGTTGGACAGCGGCTCGTCCAGCAGCAGCACCTGCGGTTCGATCACGATGGTGCGCGCCAGCGCCACGCGCTGCTGCTGTCCGCCCGAGAGCTGGTTGGGGCGGCGCTTGGCGTACTGGGACAGCCCCACCAGGTCCAGCGCCGCTTGCGCCTTGGCGCGGATCTCGGCGCGCGGCAACTTGCGCTCGACCAGGCCGAAGGCCACGTTGTCCCACACGGTCATGTGCGGCCACAGCGCATAGTTCTGGAACACCATGCCGATGTTGCGGTTCCAGGGCGGGGTGCCGCTGATGTCCTTGCCGTCCACCAACAGCTGCCCCGCGCTGTGCCGGTTGAAGCCCGCGATCAGCCGCAGCAGCGTGGACTTGCCCGATCCGGACGGCCCGAGCAGGGCGAAGAATTCCCCGGGCTCGATGCTGATGCTGACGTCCTTGAGCACCTCCGTCTTGCCGTAAGACAGCCGGATGTTGCGGCATTCGACGCTGACTTTCTTCATGGGGATTCCCCTTCATTGCGAGCCGGCCGCTGGCGCGCTGAAGCGCGCTCTACCAGCAGGTGCGATACATACGTGCCGATGGCCACCGCGGCCACCGCCAGGACGCCTAGCGCCGCGCCCGGGCCCCGGCCCGCCGCGCTTTGCATGTACAGATAGATGCCGTAGCTCATGGGCGCCTGGCTGTCCTTGGTGACCAGCATGATGGTGGCGGACAACTCGACGGCCGCCGTCACGAAGCTGGTCACAAAGCCTGCCAGCATGCCGCCGGCCATCAGCGGCACCACGACCCTGCGTATCGTGGACAGGCGCGTCGCGCCCAGGGATTGGGCCGCTTCCTCCAGCGATACGTGGATCTGCTGCAGCGCGGCCACGCAGGAGCGCAGCGCATAGGGAAGCCTGCGCACGGAGTAGGCGAGCATGATGATGATCCACGACGAGGTCAGCAAGGTGCCCGTGCCCGGCAGTTCGATGCCGCGGAAGGTGCGCAGGAAGCCGATGGCCAGCACGATGCCCGGAATCGCCAGCGCGGCGGACGCCAGGAAGTCCAGCCATTGCCTGGCCGGCAGCCGGGTGCGCAGCATCAGGTAGGCGATCGCGGTGCCCAGGATCACGTCGATCCCCGCGGCCAGGCCGCAATAGAGCAGGGTATTGGCGATCATGCCCTGCGACTCGGAGAACACCGCCGAGTAGTGCGCCAGGGTGTAGCCGTCCGGCAGCGGCGCATAGCTCCACACGGTGGCGAGCGACAGCAGCAGCACGCCCATGTGCGGAGACAGCACCAGCAGCAACACCAGGATGATCCAGCCATAGGCCAGCACGCTTTCCAGCGGACGCAGCTTGCGCTTCTGGATGGAGCTGCCGCCCTTTTGCAGGGTGGAGTAGTCGCGCCCCTTGAGCACGCGCGCGGACAGCCACAGCGCAAGGATCGAGAACCCGACCATGATCACGCTGATCACATAGCCCAGCGGATCTTCCAGGCCCACCTGCGTGATGCGCAGATAGGCCTGCGGGGCCAGCATGTTGGTCGTGCCCAGCACCAGCGGCGTGCCCAGGTCGTCGAAGACCTTCACGAACACCAGCGAGGCGCCGGCCACATAGCCCGGCAGCGCCAGCGGAAAGATCACCCGGCGGAACAGGCGCAGGCCGCGCGAGCCCAGGTTGAAGGCCGCCTCCTCCATGGCTCCGTCGATGTTGCGCAGGGCTACGACCAGGTTCATCAGGATGAAGGGGAAGTAGTGGATCGCCTCCACGAAGATGACGCCGTTCAGCCCCTCCATGAAGGGAATCGTGAAGCCGAACCAGTCGTTGAGCAGCAGGTTCACGCTGCCCGAACGGCCGAAGATCAGCTGCATGGCCACCGCGCCCACGAAGGGCGGCATGATCAGCGGCAGCACGCCCAGCGTCTGGATCAGGAGCGCGCCGCGGAAGTCGAAGCGCACCGTGAAGTACGCCAGCGGCACCGCGATCAGCGAGGCCAGCAGCGCCGACCAGCCCGCCACGTACAGGCTGTTGAAGAAGGCCTCCTGCATCAGGGGCTGGCTGAAGAATGCGCCGAAGTGGCCCATCGTGAAGCTGCCGTCGGCATTCACGAAGGCGCTGTAGAACACCGTGCCGACCGGCACGGCCAGGAAAAGCAGCAGAAAGCCGAACACCAGGAGCGCCGTCAATACGGGGCCGGCGGGCAGGCGTGAATGGCTCGGATGATTCATCGAGATTCCCGAAATCGTTGCCAGGGGCGGCCGCGGACGGCGGCGGGC
>NZ_JBHXNI010000028.1:0-34950 GCF_042721735.1 Achromobacter sp. NPDC058515 | reverse complement strand
GCCGGCGCCAGGGCGGCTGCCGGCGAGGCGGCCCCCCCGCCAGGCGCGGACGCGGCGCCCGCCGGGGCTGCCTGATCCTGCCCGGCCTTGGCGGGCTGCTCGATGCCGCTCGCCTTTCTCATCTTGTCGACCACCGGGGTCGCGGTCGGCTCCACGCCGCCCAGCGCCTTCAGTCCGGCAACGACGTCCTGCCAGTTCAGGTGCGCATTGGCGTGGCGCCGCACATGGATCTGCGGGGCCCACAGCCCCACCTCGCCGATATAGACCTGGCGCGCGATCGGCTCCAGCTCAAGGCGGGTGACGGTCAGCGCGCTCCAGGCCGCCAGGTTCTCGCCGGCGGGGTCGCGCAGGTCCAGCCGGCGCAGGCCCAGGTCGCCCACGACACGGATCTTGGGCGGCGCATCCTTGGGCTGCTCGAAGACGATCTGCAGGTTCGAATCCAGCAGCGCGCTCTCGACCTTGAACGGCAGCGGCATGGGCCAGACGTCGGCCCACTTTTCCAGCTGCAGCCCGTCGAACGCCACGCGCAGCGTGGACGAAGGCACGACGTCGAACGGGCGGGCCACGCCGGTCAGGTCGAAGGGGCTGCCGTTGATGCGCAGGTGCAGGCGGGGCTGGACGTCGATATCGGTGGCGTACCCGAACGTGGAGATGAACGGCACGCCCACGCCCAGTTCGTCCACCACCTGCTTGCGGCCGGTCACTTTGTCGTCCAGCGTGATGGTGCCGCCGTCGATCACCATGTTGTTCAGCGAAAAGCGCGGCAGCCCTTCGTCCGGCTTGGGCGGTTCCTCGGGCTTGGCGGCAGTCAATTCGGCCACGCGTTGCTCAATATCAGAGAAATTGAACCGGGCGACGTCTTCGCGGACGATGGCGATGTTAGGCTGGCGCAGGGTCAGTCGATCGACCACGGGCGCGAACCAGAACAGCGAGGTCCATGCCGCGCTGGCGTCCAGCTCCGCCAGCGTCAGCAGCGGCGTCTGGGAGCCGGGCTGGGCCACGGCCAGGTCGCGCGCGCGGACGGTCAGCGTGAAGGGATTGAATGTGATCTTGCCGACGGAAACGTCGCGGCCGATCATTTTGGAGACGTCCTGGGTCAGGACGTCATGCAGGACCTTTGGGACCTGCCAGGCGGCGACGCCGCAAAGTATCAGCAAGAACGCGAGGATGCCCAGAAGAATCTTGCCGGCGCGCCGGGTGAACCGAAGCTTGGGCATGCGCACGGGCATCGCGAGTCTCCTGATAACTATTGAAGGCCATTATTCCGTCCTTCCACTAACTACAGGCGCGATTATCGCGCCCCCTCCACTGCTCGTCTATCATAGGCGTAACAGGGGCCCTTCCCGGCCAGCCGGGACCGCTCTTTTCAAACATTAACAATTCTTGATCCCGATTCCCATGTCCACGTCCACCCCCACCTTGAGCCACCTGGATGAAGCCGGCCAGGTCCGCATGGTCGACGTCATCGCCAAGACGGACACCGAACGCGTGGCGATCGCCACCGCCAGCGTGCGCATGAACGCCGTGGCCTATGGCCTCCTGACCCAGCCGGGCCAGGGCAAGGGAGAAGTCCTCAACACTGCCCGCGTGGCCGCCATCCTGGCCGCCAAGCGCTGCGCGGACCTCATCCCGCTGTGCCACAGCCTGCCGCTGGCCTTCGTCGGCGTCGAATTTTCCCTGGACGACGCCGAGCATCGCATCGACGTCCTGGCCACCTGCCGCACCAGCTACAAGACGGGCGTGGAAATGGAGGCCATGATGGCGTGCAGCGTGGCCGCGCTGACCATCTACGATATGTGCAAGGCTGCCGACAAGGGCATCGTGATCGAGCAAGTTCGCCTTAAGTACAAGGCGGGAGGCAAAAGTGGTGAATGGCGCAACGATTAATCTCCTGTACTTCGCGCGCGTGGCCGAACTCGTCGGCAAGCGCGCCGAAGCCTGGCCCGTGGAAGGCGAATCCACCGGCGCGCAATTGCTGGCCGCACTGGGCGAACGCTATCCCCAGCTTGCGCCGGCCTCGCGCCTGAAGCTGGCCATCAACCAGACCCACTCCAAGCCGTCCGCGCCGATCCGCGCGGGCGACGAGGTCGCGGTGTTCGAACCCGTCACCGGAGGGTAAACGCCATGATCAGCGTCCAGGAAGCCGACTTCGACGGCGCCGCGCTCACGGCCGCGCTGCGGGAACGCGCCGGTCCAGGCGTGGGCGGCATCGTCACTTTCGTGGGCTATGTGCGCGACTACGCGCCCGACTCGCCCACCGAAACGCTTTATCTCGAACACTACCCGGGCATGTGCGAACGCGAGCTCGAAGACATCGCCGCCACCGCCCGCGCGCGCTGGAACCTGGACGGCACGGTCATCGTGCACCGGGTGGGCGCGCTGTCGCGCAATGCGCAGATCGTCTTCGTCGCGGCGGCCAGCGCGCATCGCGGCGACGCCTTCCGCGGCTGCGAATACATCATCGACGCGCTCAAGACCCGCGCGCCCTTCTGGAAGCGCGAGACCCTTGCGGGCGGCGGCAGCTTCTGGGTGGAACAGCGCCAATCCGACCAGGACCGCACGGATTCCTGGGATGAAGACACCGCCAACAAGAAGGAGCATCCATGAGCGAAGCAATCCAGGTCCCGCTGGCCTGCGCCGTGCTGACGGTCAGCGACACCCGCAGCGCCGGCGACGACACGTCGGGCAACCTGCTTGCGCACAGCCTGGCGCATGCGGGCCACCAGTGCGTGCGCCGCGACATCGTCCGCGACGACATCTATCAGATCCGCCGCGTGATCAGCGACTGGATCGCGGACCCCGAAGTGCAGATCATCCTGACGACGGGCGGCACCGGCTTCTCGCATCGCGACTACACGCCGCAGGCCATCGCGCCGCTGCTGGACCGCGAGATCCCCGGCTTTGGCGAACTGTTCCGCCAGATCTCCTACACCGAGATCGGCAGCTCCACCATCCAGTCGCGCGCCTTCGCCGGCTCGGCCAACCAGACGCTGATCTTCTGCCTGCCGGGCTCCAACAACGCGTGCGAAACGGCCTGGGCGCAGATCCTGCGCGAACAGCTCGACAGCAGCCACGGCCCGTGCAATTTCGCCACGCAGTTCAAGAAACGCGAAGAAGAAGACTGACCCATGCTGGATTTTGATCAAGCCCAGACCCTGCTGGCCAATGCCGCCGGCCCGCTGCAACGCACCGAAGAGGTCAGCCTGCTGGAGGCCGCCGGCCGCGTGCTGGCCGCCAATCTCCACGCCACCGTGGACATCCCCCCCGCCGACAACAGCGCCATGGACGGCTACGCCCTGCGCCTGGCCGACTGGAGCCCCGACGCCCGCCTGCCCATCCAGCAGCGCTGCTACGCGGGCGACGTGCCCGAGCCGCTCAAGCCCGGCCACGCCATCCGCCTGTTCACGGGAAGCGTGATTCCCGCCGGCGCGGACGTAGTGGTCATGCAGGAAGACACCGTCGAAGCCGACGACCAGGTGCGGATCTCGCGCGAGCCCAAGCCCGGCCAGCACATCCGCCGCCGCGGCGAGGACACGCTGGCGGGCGCCCCGCTGCTGCCGGCGGGCACCCTGCTGCAGGCGGCGCACGTGGCGCTGCTCGCCTCGCAGGGGCTGGCCGCCGTGCCCGTGTACGGGCAGTTGCGCGTCGGCATCCTGACCACCGGCGACGAGCTCGTCCCGCCGGGCCAGCCGCGCGCGACCGAACAGATCTACAACTCCAACGGCCCGATGCTGGCCGCGATGGTGCGCGGCCTGGGCGCCCTGCCCGTCCATGTGCTGCATGCCCGCGACACCGAGGCCGACCTGCTGGCCGCCTTCAAGACGCTGCTGGCCGATTGCGACCTGGTGCTGAGCGTGGGCGGCGTCTCGGTCGGCGAGCGCGACCTGGTCAAGCCGGCGCTGGCCGCGCTGGGCGGCGAGCTGTCGCTGTGGAAGGTGCGCATGAAGCCGGGCAAGCCGGTGGCGCTGGCGCAGATCGGCGGCAAGCCCGTGGTCAGCCTGCCCGGCAATCCGGTATCGGCCTATGCGGTGTACGCCATGCTGGTGACCCCGCTGATGCGCCGCATGCAGGGCCGCGAGGAGATCTTCCCGCCGGTCAGCCTGCTGCCGCTGCGCACCGGGCAACCGCGCCAGGACGGCCGCGAGGAATTCCTGCGTGTCCAGCGCCGCGTGTCCGACGACGGCAGCGGCGAACTGGCGCCCTACGGCCATCAGGGTTCGGGCGTGATCAGTTCGTTGCCCTGGTGCACCGGCCTGGCCCGCCTGCCGGCGGACGTGCTGGTGCAGGACAAGGACCGGGTCGCCTACTACGACCTGCGTCACTGGCTGGCGTAGCGCTCGGCCTGCGCCAGCTCATCCGGCGTATTGACGTTCATGAAGGCATGGGGCGGCGCATCGTCGAAGCGGGTTTCGACGGCGCCCGCCCTGGCCTGCCACAACCCCACCTTGCGATCGCCCCCTTGCAGATATGCCAGCAAGCCGGGCAACAGGGAAGTGCGCAGCGCCATGCAGGCGGAGTGCCGCTGTCCGCCCGCGGCCGCATAGGCCAGCGGCGCCTGCGCCGCCCGCGCCGCGCCGATCAGGCGCGCGGCCATGTCCGCGGGCAGGAACGGCGTGTCGCAGGGCGCCACCACCAGCCATTCTTGCGCGGACGCCGCGGCCAGTCCCGCCGCGATGCCCACCAGCGGCCCCTGCCAGGCGCCCAGCTGCGGCTCGCCGTCAGGCACGACCTCGCCGTACTGCGCATAGCGGTCCGCGTGGCGATTGGCGCTGATGATCAGCCGCGCCACCTGCGGCGCGAGGCGGCGCGCGACGTGCGCCACCATGGGCTCGCCGCAAAGCGCGACCAGCCCCTTGTCTTGCCGGTTCATGCGAGAGCCCTGTCCGCCGGCCAGGATCAGGCCGGCCACGCCGCTGCATACGGGTTCAGCCACCGATGTAGCTCATTTCGATCTTGCGCGCCGGGTCCGCCATGTTGCGACCGCGCAGTTCCGAATAGTTGTCGTTGCGCGCCGCCCAGATGCCCGACAGGATGCGCGCCAGTTCAAGGTCCGTGGCGCCGTCGCGCAGCGGCGCGCGCAGGTCGTGCCCATCGTGCGCGAACAGGCACATGAAGAGCTTGCCCTCCGGCGACAGGCGCGCCCGCGTACAGCCGCCGCAGAACGCGTGCGTGACGCTGGAGATGACGCCGATCTCGCCGCCGCCGTCCAGGTAGCGCCAGCGTTCGGCGACCCGCCCCATCTCGCCCGAGGCCACCGGCGCCAGCGGATGGACCGCGCCGATGCGGTCCAGCACTTCCTGGCTGGGCACGACTTCGGCGAGGTTCCAGCCGTTGCTGTTGCCCACGTCCATGTATTCGATGAAGCGCAGGATGTGGCCGCTGTTGCGGAAGCGCTCGGCCATGGGCAGGATCTGCCCGTCGTTCAGGCCGCGCCGCACCACCATGTTGACCTTCACGGGCGCCAGGCCCGCGTCGGCGGCGGCGTCGATGCCGCGCAGCACGTCGTCGGGCGTGAAGCCGCTGTCGCTCATGCCCTGGAACATGGCGGGGTCCAGCGCGTCCAGGCTGACCGTGACGCGCGTGAGGCCGGCGCTTTTCAGCGCGGCGGCCTTGCGCGCCAGCACGCTGCCGTTGGTGGTCAGGGTGAGGTCCAGCGGGCGGCCTTGCGGCGTGCGCAGTTCCGCCAGCATGCCGACCAGGTTTTCGATGTGCTTGCGCAGCAGCGGCTCGCCGCCCGTCAGGCGGATCTTCTCCACGCCCAGCTGCGTGAAGATGCCGGCCAGCCGGCTGATCTCTTCGAAGGACAGCAGGGCCGAATGCGGCATGAAGGTGTAGCTGGCGTCGAAGACCTCGCGCGGCATGCAATAGGTGCAGCGGAAATTGCAGCGATCCGTGACGGATATGCGCAGGTCGCGCAGCGGCCGCGCGCGCATGTCCAGCGCGGGCTGCCCGTGCGGCGGCGGTTCTCCGGGCGCCACGGCGGCCGGACGATCGTTGCGGCGATCGGCAAGGACAATCACTTTGCTCATGGGGACATCATATCCCGGAGACTCGCGCCGCGCGCTCATGGAAAAGCCTCTTCCAGCGTCTGTAACCGCCCGGTGTCCTGGGCGTCGTAGCCGACCAGCTGCCCCACGTAGCCCACATAGTCCGGGCTGCGCATGATGGACAGCAGGTCGCGCATGGCCGGGGTTTCCAGCGCGGACTTGCGGATGGCGAAGAAATAGCGCTCCCGCACCAGCGGAATGAAATCCAGCCCGAAGCGGCAGGCCGCCGTCTCCACGCCCACGCCGGTGTCGGCCATGCCGCTGGCGATGTGCGCGGCGATGGCCATATGGGTGAACTCGTTGGTTTCGTAGCCCTGGACTTCGCCGATGGACACGCCCGCGCGCTGCAGCAGCAGGCCCACCAGGTAGCGGGTGCTGGAGCCGATCTGGCGGTTGACGAAGCGCACATCCTGGCGCGCCAGGTCCGCCATGCCCCGGATCTGCTTGGGATTGCCGGCGGTGACGAACAGGCCGGTGTTGCGCACGGCCAGGTGGATCAGCATGTATTCGTCCGCGTGCAGCCACTGCGCGTAGCGCTCCATGATGGGCGCCTCGAAGTCCCCCAGCGGCACCTGGAAACCCGCCAGATCGCACTCGTGGCGCTCCAGCGAGGCCAGCGCCTCGATCGCCGTGCGGTAGCGCAATTCCAGCCCGGGCTTGCGGTTGCCCATGTGCTGCATCAGCGACTCCACCGCGAAGCCGTGGCTGGCGTGCAGGCGCAAATGCGGACCGGTTTCGGGCAGCAGGCGCTCCAGCTCTTCCTGGAGCTCCGACGCCATGCTGTCCAGCGTGGGCATCAGCCGGGCCTCGATGCGGCGGTTGGCCCACAGCAGGCGCTGCGCAAAGGGCGACAACTGCGTGCCCTGGCGGCGGTTGGTGATGAGCAGCTGCGTGCCGAAGATGGCCTCGAAGCGGCGCAGCACGCCCCAGCCGTGCCGGTACGACAGCCCGCAGGCGCGGCAAGCGCCGGAGATATTGCCCGTGGCGTCGATGGCCGCCAGCAGCGCAAGCATGTCTTGCAAGGGCACGGGGGCCGAATCGTCGTCTCCGCCCAATGTCCATTGCGGCCGCAGGCCGATACGGAACTTATATGTCATTTATTTCTTATTGAAGGCGATTAAGTACCCCGTTAGAGTACACAAATAACGCGGCGGACGGGTGTTTTATATGTTTTTTTAAACATATTAAGCCCTGCAAATCCAGCCGGCACAACAGCCCCCGCGACGGGGTCATGCAACACAGGAGGAGACCGACGTGCATCAGCGCGAGGCAAAGTCCGATCTGGCATCCAGCGGCGGAGCCCGGGGCGGCCAATTGGCCCTGGACGCGGCCCAGGCGTCCCACACCCCGGCCATCGCGGCCACGGCCCACATTCTTGCCCGGCTGAAAGACCAGCCCGGCCCGCTCCTTCCGGTGCTGCATGCGGTCCAGCACGAACTGGGCTGTATTCCGGCCGAGGCGGTGCAAACCATCGCCGAGGCCCTGAACCTCTCCCGCGCCGAAGTCCACGGCGTCATCACCTTCTACCCGCACTTCCGCAGCGAGCCGGCCGCGCGCCACTCGCTGGAAGTCTGCCGCGCCGAAGCCTGCCAGGCCATGGGCGGCGAACACCTGGCCGCCCACGCCCGCAGCGCGCTGGGCTGCGATTTCCACGCCAGCACGCGGGACGGCAATTTCTCGCTTGAGCCGGTGTACTGCCTGGGCCTGTGCGCCCAGTCGCCGGCGGTCATGATCGACGGCCAGCCCCACGCCCGCGTCACCCCCGACAAGCTGGACCGCCTGCTGACCCGCACGCTGGAGGCCAAGCCATGAGCGCCCCCGTCGTCATCTACGTGCCGCGCGACGCCGCGGCGCTGGCCATGGACGCGGACGCGGTGGCGCGCGACATCGAACGCATCGCCGACGAACGCGGCCTGTCCGTGCAGGTGGTGCGCAACGGCTCGCGCGGCCTGCTCTGGCTGGAGCCCCTGGTCGAGATCGCCACGCCGCAAGGCCGCATCGCCTACGGCCCCGTGCAGCCCGAGGACGTGGCCGCGCTGTTCGACGCCGGCTGGCTCGCGGGCGGCGGCCACGCGCTGCGCCACGGCCCGACCGAGGACATTCCCTACCTGAAGCACCAGGAACGGCTGACCTTCGCCCGCGTCGGCGTAATCGACCCGCTGTCCCTCCAGGACTACGCCGCGCACGGCGGCCTGCAGGGGCTCAAGCGCGCGCTGGCCATGGAGCCCGGCCAGATCGTCGACGAAATGGTGGCCTCGGGCCTGCGCGGCCGCGGCGGCGCGGCCTTTCCGACCGGCATCAAATGGAAGACGGTGGCCGGCACGCCGGGCAGCACGAAATACATCGTCTGCAATGCCGACGAAGGCGACTCCGGCACCTTTGCCGACCGCCTGCTGATGGAAGGCGACCCCTACGTCCTGATCGAAGGCATGACCATCGCCGGCCTGGCGGTGGGCGCGACTTACGGCTACATCTACGTGCGCTCCGAATACCCGCACGCCATCGCCACGCTGGAGGCCGCCATCGCGCGGGCGCGCAGCGTGGGCTGGCTGGGCGACGACATCCACGGCAGCGGCCGCCAGTTCGACCTGGAAGTGCGCAAGGGCGCGGGCGCCTACATCTGCGGCGAGGAAACCTCCCTGCTGGAAAGCCTGGAAGGCAAGCGCGGCGTGGTCCGCGCCAAGCCGCCGCTGCCCGCGATCTCCGGCCTGTTCGGCAAGCCCACCGTCATCAACAACGTGATCTCGCTGGCCACCGTGCCCATCATCCTGGCCAAGGGCGCGGCGTACTACCGCGACTACGGCGTGGGCCGCTCGCACGGCACCCTGCCCTTCCAGCTTGCCGGCAACCTCAAGCAGGGCGGGCTGGTGGAAAAGGCCTTCGGCCTGAGCCTGCGCGACCTGCTGTACGAATTCGGCGCAGGCAGCGCCTCCGGGCGTCCGCTGCGCGCCGTGCAGGTGGGCGGCCCGCTGGGCGCCTATCTGCCGGAATCGCAATGGGACGTGCCGCTGGACTACGAAGCCTATATCCAGATCTCGGCCATGATCGGCCACGGCGGGCTGGTGGCGTTCGACGACACCGTCGACATGGCGCGCATGGCGCGCTACGCGATGGAGTTCTGCGCCATCGAATCCTGCGGCAAATGCACGCCTTGCCGCATCGGCTCGACGCGCGGCGTGGAAACCATAGAAAAGATCGCAGCGGGCGGACAAAGCCGCGAACAGCGCGAACAGCAGGTGCATCTGCTGCGCGACCTGTGCGACACGATGCTGGGCGGTTCGCTGTGTGCGCTGGGGGGCATGGCGCCCTACCCGGTGCTGTCCGCGCTGAACCATTTTCCGCAGGACTTCGGCATCGAGTCCTCCCATTCTGCCGCGCACGCGGCCTGAACCCGAGACCGCCATGCTAGAAACCGTCATCAAGCGCGACCGCGACATGGGCACGCCGGCGCGCGAGTCCGAACAAACCGTCACCCTGACCATCGACGGCCAGGAAATCACCGTCCCCGAAGGCACGTCGCTGATGCGCGCGGCCGCGGAGGCCGGCATCAACATCCCCAAGCTGTGCGCGACCGACAGCCTGGAGCCCTTTGGTTCGTGCCGGCTGTGCCTGGTGCAGATCGAGGGCCGGCGCGGCTATCCCGCGTCCTGCACCACGCCGGCCGAGAACGGCATGGTCGTCTTCACCGAAACCCCCAAGCTGCATGACCTGCGGCGCGGCGTGATGGAGCTGTACATCTCCGACCATCCGCTGGACTGCCTGACCTGTCCGGCCAACGGCGACTGCGAGCTGCAGGACATGGCCGGCGTGGTGGGACTGCGCAACGTGCGCTACGGCTACGACGGCGCCAACCACCTGAAGGCCGAGAAAGACGAGTCCAACCCGTACTTCACCTTCGATGCCTCCAAGTGCATCGTCTGCAACCGCTGCGTGCGCGCCTGCGAGGAAACCCAGGGCACTTTCGCGCTGACGATTTCCGGCAAGGGCTTCGAATCCCGCGTGTCGCCGGGCCAGGACCAGCCGTTCCTGGACAGCGAATGCGTGTCCTGCGGGGCCTGCGTGCAGGCCTGTCCGACCTCCACCCTGCAGGAAAAGACCGTCATCATGATGGGCCAGGCCGAGCACTCGGTCGTGACCACCTGCGCCTACTGCGGCGTGGGCTGCGGCTTCAAGGCCGAGATGAAGGGCCAGGAAGTCGTGCGCATGGTGCCCTGGAAGGACGGCCAGGCCAACCGCGGACACTCCTGCGTGAAAGGCCGCTTCGCCTGGGGCTACGCCACGCACAAGGAGCGCGTGCTCAAGCCCATGATCCGCAAGCACATCACGGATTCCTGGAAGGAAGTGTCCTGGGACGAGGCGATCAACTACGCGGCGTCCGAGTTCCGCCGCATCCAGAACCAGTACGGCCGCGACGCCGTGGGCGGCATCACCTCTTCGCGCTGCACCAACGAGGAAACCTGGCTGGTGCAGAAGCTGGTGCGCGCCGCCTTCGGCACCAACAACGTCGACACCTGCGCGCGCGTCTGCCATTCGCCCACCGGCTATGGCCTGAAACAGACGCTGGGCGAATCGGCCGGCACGCAGACCTTCGATTCCGTCATGCACACGGACGTGGTCATCGTCATGGGCGCCAACCCCAGCAGCGGCCACCCCGTGTTCGCCTCGCGCCTGAAGCGCCGGCTGCGCGAAGGCGCGCGGCTGATCGTCATCGACCCGCGCCGCATCGAACTGGTGAGCTCGCCGCACGTCAAGGCCGACTTCCACCTGCAGGTGCGGCCCGGCACCAACACGGCGCTGCTCTCGTCGCTGGCGCACGTGATCGCCACCGAAGGCCTGATCGCCGACGAGTTCGTGGCCGAGCGCTGCGAAGCCAAGGCGTTCAACGAATGGCGCGACTTCGTCTCGCTGCCCGAGAACTCGCCGGAGGCCATGGAAGAAATCACCGGCGTGCCGGCGCAGGCCGTGCGCGGCGCGGCGCGCCTGTTCGCCACCGGCGGCAACGGCTCCATCTACTACGGCCTGGGCGTGACCGAGCACAGCCAGGGCTCGACCACCGTCATGGCGATTGCCAACCTGGCCATGGCCACCGGCAACATCGGCCGCGAAGGCGTGGGCGTGAACCCCTTGCGCGGGCAGAACAACGTGCAGGGCTCGTGCGACATGGGCTCGTTTCCGCATGAACTGCCCGGCTACCGCCACATCTCGGACAACACGGTGCGCGCGCAGTTCGAGAAGGACTGGGGCGTCACGCTGCAGCCCGAACCGGGCCTGCGCATCCCCAACATGTTCGAAGCCGCGCTGGGCGGATCGTTCAAGGGCCTGTACTGCCAGGGCGAGGACATCGTGCAGTCCGACCCCAACACGCAGCACGTCGCGGCGTCGCTGGCGGCCATGGAATGCATCGTGGTGCAGGACCTGTTCCTGAACGAAACGGCCAAGTACGCGCATGTGTTCCTGCCCGGCTCGTCCTTCCTGGAAAAGGACGGCACCTTCACCAACGCCGAGCGCCGCATCTCGCGGGTGCGCAAGGTGATGGAGCCCAAGAACGGCAAGTCGGACTGGGAAGTGACGGTGGCGCTGTCCAATGCGCTGGGCTATCCCATGAACTACAAGCACCCGCGCGAGATCATGGAAGAGATCGCCCGCCTGACGCCCACGTTCGCCGGCGTCAGCTACGAGAAGCTGGACAAGCTGGGCAGCCTGCAATGGCCGTGCAACGACGACGCGCCCGAAGGCACGCCCATCATGCACATCGACCAGTTCGTGCGCGGCAAGGGCAAGTTCATGATCACCAAATACGTGCCGACTGACGAGCGCAGCACGCGCCGCTTCCCGCTGCTGCTGACGACGGGCCGCATCCTGTCGCAGTACAACGTGGGCGCGCAGACCCGGCGCACGCCCAACGTGATGTGGCATGGCGAGGACGTGCTGGAGCTGCATCCGCAGGACGCCGAGGACCGCGGCGTGGCCGAGGGCGACTGGGTGGGCATCCAGAGCCGCGCGGGCGAGACCGTGCTGCGCGCCACGCTGACCGACCGGGTGCAGCCGGGCGTGGTATACACCACGTTCCACTTTCCCGAGTCCGGCGCCAACGTCGTCACCACCGACAGTTCCGACTGGGCGACCAACTGCCCCGAATACAAGGTCACCGCGGTGCAGGTCACGCGCGTGTCCCAGCCGTCGGAATGGCAGCGCCAGTGGTCGCGCTTTGCGGACATCCAGCAAAAGCTCCTGCGCGAACGCTCGCGCGAGAGCGAGGCGGCGCTGACCGGGAAGTAACCGCCAGCCAGAACCGCCAGGGATCCCATGCCTACGCCGACATCCGCCCGCCCCGACTGCACGCAGACCAAGGTCACCCGCGTGCGGGCGGGCGCCATCGCCGCGCATGCCGAGGCCGATTACGTGGCCGAGGAAACGCCGGTGGCGCTGGAATTCAACGGCATCAGCCACGCCACCATGCTGGCCACGCCAGCGGACCTGGAAGATTTCGCCGTGGGGTTTTCGCTGTCGGAAGGCATCATCGACAACGTCAGCGACGTGCGCGGCATCGACATCCTGCCCCAGTGCGGCGGCATCGTGGTCCAGCTGGAAATCTCCACCGCCTGCGAGGTGCGCCTGAAAACCCGGCGCCGCGCCATGGCCGGACGCACCGGCTGCGGGCTGTGCGGCGTGGAAACGCTGCCGGAAGTGCTGCGCCCGGTGGCGCCGGTCACGAACGGCGCGCCCACGCGCATCCAGGCGGTGCTGGCCGCCATGCGCGACATGCGCGCGCGCCAGGCGCTGCACGACATCACCGGCGCCACGCACGCCGCGGGCTGGGCCGGCGCGGACGGCGCCGTGGCGCTGGTCCGCGAGGACGTGGGCCGGCACAACGCGCTGGACAAGCTGGTCGGCGCGCTGGCCCGCCAGGCCATGCACGCGGGCGACGGCATCGTGCTGGTGTCCAGCCGCGCCAGCTTCGAGATGGTGCAAAAGACCGCCGCCGCCGGCGTCGCGGTGCTGGCCGCCGTGTCGGCGCCGACCGCGCTGGCTATCCGCCTGGCCACCGACGCCAACGTCACCCTGCTGGGATTCCTGCGCGAAGACAGCGCCACGCTGTACTCCCATCCCGAACGCATCATCACCTGAACCGGACGCAAGCAAGCAATGGAAATCGTCAACCTGATCCGCATGGCCAACCGCATCGGCCAGTTCTTCGACGCCATGCCGGACCGGCCCGAGGCGCTGGAGGGCGTGGCCAACCATATCCACAAGTTCTGGGAGCCGCGCATGCGCAACGAGCTGCTGGGCTTTCTGGCGCAGTGCCCCGACGGCGACGCCGGGGAAGAACGGCTGCACCCCCTGGTGCTGGCGGCGGTGACGCAGCATCGCCAGCGCCTGACCCCGCTTGCCCGCGTGGAGTAGCGCGGCGGGCCCGCTACTCCGTATTCAGCACAGCAGCATCGCAGCGACAGATTCATAAAAGAGACGGCGGGATCCATTTTGAGGTCCACGCACGCTATAAAGCCGCACCCCTGAGGAGACATCATGGAAAGTAGCGCCACCCTGGACCTGCCCGGCTCAAGGCCGGGTTTCTTCGACAAAGAACGCACCATCGCCGGGCCGGGCTTCTCGCGCTGGCTCGTGCCGCCGGCCGCCCTGGCCATCCACCTCTGCATCGGCATGGCCTACGGCTTTTCCGTGTTCTGGCTGCCGCTGTCCAAGGTGGTGGGCGGGACCAAGCCGCTGGCCTGCCCCGCCGACATGAGCCTCGCGGCGGAGCTGTTCACCACCAGCTGCGACTGGAAGATCTCGACCATGGGGTGGATGTACACCCTGTTCTTCGTGCTGCTGGGGTGCTCGGCCGCGCTGTGGGGCGGCTGGCTGGAACGCGCGGGTCCGCGCAAGGCGGGCGTGGTGTCGGCGCTGTGCTGGTGCGGCGGGCTGGTCATCTCGGCCATCGGCGTGTACCTGCACCAGATGTGGATGCTGTGGCTGGGGTCGGGCGTCATCGGGGGCATCGGCCTGGGCCTGGGGTATATCTCGCCGGTCAGCACGCTGATCAAGTGGTTCCCGGACCGCCGCGGCATGGCGACCGGCATGGCCATCATGGGCTTCGGCGGCGGCGCCATGATCGGCGCGCCGCTGGCGGACCTGCTGATGCGCCACTTCGCCACGCCGACCTCGCCGGGCGTGTGGCAGACCTTCCTGACCATGGCGGTGGTGTATTTCATCTTCATGATGTCGGGCGCGCTGGGCTACCGCGTGCCGCCCACCGGCTGGAAGCCCGCAGGCTGGACGGCCCCCGCCAAGCATGCCAACAACGCCATGATCACCCAGGGCCACGTCCACGTGAAGCGCGTCTGGGGCGTGCCGCAGTTCTGGCTGGTGTGGCTGGTGCTGTGCCTGAACGTGACGGCGGGCATCGGCATCCTGGGCATGGCCTCGCCGCTGCTGCAGGAAGTGTTCGGCGGCGGCCTGATCAACAAGCCCGAACTGGGCTTCGCGCAGCTCGACAAGGAACAGCTCGCCGCCATCGCCGCCATTGCCGCGGGCTTTACCGGCCTGCTCAGCCTGTTCAACATCGGCGGACGCTTCTTCTGGGCCAGCCTGTCGGACAAGCTGGGCCGCAAGATGACCTACTTTGTCTTCCTGGTGCTGGGCTTCGTGCTGTATTCCGCCATTCCCTGGACGGCGCACATCGGCGCCCTGGCACTGTTCGTGGCCGCGTTCTGCGTCATCCTGTCCATGTACGGCGGCGGTTTCGCCACGGTGCCCGCCTACCTGGCCGACCTGTTCGGCACGCAGATGGTGGGGGCCATCCACGGCCGCCTGCTCACGGCGTGGTCCGCGGCCGGCATTTTCGGTCCGGTGCTGGTGAACTACATTCGCGAGTACCAGTTGTCCATCGGCGTGCCGCGCGCGCAGGTGTACGACATCACCATGTACATCCTGGCGGGCATGCTGGTGCTGGGCTTCCTGTGCAACCTGGCGATCCGCCCGGTAAACCGCAAGTACTTCATGACCGACGAGGAACTGGCCCAGGAAAAGGCGCTGGCGCACGAACGCGCGGTGGCCGCCGAAACCCATGGCGTGGGCACCTCGACCTTCCGCACCCCGCCCGCGCTGATCGCGTTCGCCTGGGCCTGCGTGGGCATCCCGCTGGCCTGGGGCATCTGGATCACGCTGCAGAAGGCGGTCGTCCTGTTCCATTGACCCGGCCCGCCGGCCGCGGCGCTTCGCGTGCCGCGCGCCGCCCCAGGGCGCGAAGCTGCTACATTGGCAGCCCGCGCCCTTTCTTTTTATCCCCTTCCAATGATCCTGACCCGTCCCCCCGTCCTTGCTGGAGCGACACGTTGACCGCCCCTGAATTGCACTGGGAAGAACAAGACGCTCCCCGTTCCGCCCGCTGGCGCTCCGAAACCGGCGCCACGCCGCCCAAGCGCGTGGTGGTGGCGGACGACACGCTGACCGCGGACACGGCCTATCGCTACGCCTGCGAAGGCGTCGGCCTGCTGTGGCGCGGCGACTTCCAGAACGCGCGCCAGCTGCTGCAAGCCATGACCCGGCGCGTCGACAAGCGCCCGCGCAAACCCGTGGACACCTTGCTGGAAGCCTTCAACCAGCATCGCCAGGTGCAGTCGCAACGCGCCCGCATCCTGGGCATGCTGCTGATTCCGTTCGACGCCGGGCACGGCATTTCGCTGCGCCGCGCGCCAGACGCCCGGCAAGCCTGCGAAGAAGCGCACGGCCCTGCCGACGAGCCCTACGTGGCGTCGCTGCGCGAACTGCTGGGCCTGATCGGCGCCTTTGAATGGCGCAAGAAGGGCGTGGAGATCCCCGCCCTGAACAACCGCATCCACCCGCACTACGGCGTGTTCTCGCCGCTGCGCGGCGAATACGTGGATCTGGTGGCGAACACCCCGATGCCGCGCGGCAGCGTGGCCTTCGATATCGGCACCGGCACCGGCGTCCTGGCAGCCGTGCTGGCGCGCCGCGGCGGCAAGCGCGTCATCGGCACCGACACGGATCCCCGCGCGCTGGCCTGCGCCCGCGAAAACCTGGAGCGCCTGGGCCTGTCCAAGCAGGTCGACATCGTCGAAGCGGACCTGTTCCCCGAGGGCCGGGTATCGCTGGTCGTCTGCAACCCGCCGTGGCTGCCCGCCCGCCCCAGCTCGCCCGTCGAGCACGCCGTCTACGACCCCGACAGCCGCATGCTGCGGGGCTTCCTCAACGGTCTGACCGCGCATCTGACGCCCAATGGCGAAGGCTGGCTGATCATGTCGGACCTGGCGGAACATCTGGGCTTGCGGACCCGCGAGCAGCTGCTGGAAATGATCGACCAGGCTGGCCTGCGCGTCATCGAACGCATCGACACGCGCCCCACGCACGGCCGCGCCAAGGACGCGAACGACCCGCTGTATGCGGCGCGTTCGAAGGAAGTGACGTCCTTGTGGAGATTGGCCGCGGCCTGATCGCGGAGTGCGTTTGCTTTCCCCTGGGGCCTGTCCGCGGGGAAAGCGTCATTTCTCTGGCGCGATGTGTTGAAGCGGCCGCGATGTAGACGGGTCACGACGGCCCGGTTTCGGCCATGAGCCGTCAGCCAGGGCTGACGGCTCTGTGTAAGACCGACCCAGTGGCCGAGGGCGCATGTCGAGTCCGTCCGGATCGAACAGTTCAACAATTTGTATGGAGCTTGGCGGTAAAATTTGACTGCCTATAGGGAGTATGGCGCTCACTCTCCCCTCTCCCAACCTTTTTCAGCGTTGCCATTTTTTTAAGCAACCACTAGATGAAGGCATGGGAAACTCCCCAGAGCGCAAGGTGGAATCGAGCAGCGTGATCTCACACTCGTCGGAATCGGGCTGATGCTTTTCGTGGCCCTCACGGCTATCGTTCGTTTATCTTTGCCTGGCCGACGAGTGGCAAATGAAGCTGCTGAAGCAGCGTTTTGAGGAAATGATGAATTTTTGGGTCCCTGTAGTCTTCGGTACGTTCAAGCTCCTCGTGTTGGGCACGGGCATGTTTCTCGCCATCAAGTCCCATTACGATGGAGAAAAAAAGGACAAGGAGAAGGAAAAGGAGATGAAAGCACCGTAGTGGAGACCTCGTTGGGACGTCCTGATCGAGGTGTTCGATGCAGAGGGGGTAGCCGTGTCGGATGCTCTCGTCCAGATCGTCGAGCTGCTCCAGTGCAGACACCTCGCTTCATGTCTGCTCGCGGCAAGCCGAACTGTCTGGTATACCCCCTGCGCAGCCGGCGGCTCAAAGTACATAACTCAGCCATCGTCAAAAACGCTGCCGGGGCGGCTGATTTCGCTTCATTGGCAAATGGCACGCACAGATTTATGGAAGCATGCCATGCGGTCCGAACGGCGGTTCAGAGTCGGACGCGGACGGCCACCAAGGTTTGCAACCGGCCAGAGGCGGACATGAACTCTAGATGTTCTCTGCTAGATAGCGTCCGGGCGTGACACCAAATGTTTTTTTGAATAGCGCAATAAAGGCACTGACATTGTCGTAGCCAAGTTCAAGAGCGATTGTTGTCACCGATTTTCCGGCAGCCAAGAGCTCCAATGCACGCAGCAAGCGTGTCCGCTGTCGCCACGCGGTGAAGGTAAGTCCGGTTTCATCCACAAACTTTCGGCTCAGCGTGCGCGGAGTGATATGCCCCCAAAATGCCCACTCTTCTAACGAGCGTTCATCAGCAGGTTGTTCGGTGAGCGCAATTGCGATACGTTGCAATCGACTATCCGCAGGCATGGGAAGCCAGAACGTGTCCACTGTGGATTCTCCAATTTCATCCAGTATGACTTGAGCCAAACGCAGTTGGCTCGGTGTTAACACGCCCATTTCCCAGTCGCCGGCACGGAGTACAGCCTCACGTAGCAGAGGGCTCACTTCAATTACGCGCGGCTCCTTGGGAAGGCCAATACTGGATTGGGGTGATACATAGACAGTCCATCCATTGAATGCGCCATGCGAGCGACCTTCATGTGTCACCGATGGTGGAATCCATACCCCACGGGAACATGGCACAACCCAAGTCCCCATGTGCGTATGCACGCTCAGCAGGCCAGATAACAAACCGAACAGCTGCCCGCTTGGGTGGTGATGTGGGCCAGACTCTCGGGATGAGCTTTCACTGCCGGCCACTGCAATCAATGGTGGATTACTTCCATCTACAAAGCGCGCCTGGTCCAACTTATCGATAAAAGTGATTGATGACACGGATTGGCGTAATTGAGCTATTTAATGGCATAAGTAGTCTATCACCCCCACCGTTATTGGCCATATGCTTCGCCTCAGATTCTTAAATGCGAGCACAAAAATGTCCAAACAACTGACCGATATCGCCCAGCTGGCACAGATATATGATCCGCCCTCGGAGAGGATTACTAAAGGAGTGCTGCCGCAGTTGATGCCATTCCATCGTCGGTACCTTGATGTTGCAACCTTTTTCTGTGTGGCTACCGGTAGTGCCGACGGACTGGATGCATCGCCGCGCGGTGGTCCTCCCGGCTTTGTACACGTCCTCGATGACAAGCACATTGCGTTTGCTGATTGGCCTGGAAATAACCGCATAGCGTCGCTGACAAATCTTGTTGAGGATGACCGCATTGGCATGCTTTTTCTTTTCCCAGGACTCGAAGTGTTTATACGCATCAACGGCCATGCGGCCATCAACACGGACGAAGAATTGCTTGAAGTGTTGAAGGAAAAAGACAAGACACCAAAATGCGCAGTCGTTGTCAGAATTGACGAAGTGCTATTCCATTGCGGAAAGGCGATTAACCGGGCGCAGCTTTGGGCAGAATCGTCACGAATAGAACGAGACCAAGTCCCTACGCCAGGTCAGATTGTTGCCGCGATGACGGGTGCTGGGGCCGACATGACGCAACAAGTGGACGAGGGTTATTACAAATCTATACGCAATGATCTGTATTAACCCATGCGAAAACCTTAAGTAAACCAGTGAGCGTTACATTAAATTGACTGGCGGACTGTACGGCTATCGGTCCCTGACTCACGGCGCAATGGACCTACGCACACGAGATAGAGCGCGGCTCCGGCGATCCACACCCACCCGTTCCAGCCATTCATCGAAGCCGTGTAAATGGCGGCGATGAACAGGGGGCCCATGATCGACGTCAAACTGGCGAGTGCTGCTAAGGTGCCTTGAAGCTGACCCTGGCGCTCCCCCTCCACTTGCGCAGACAACATCGCTTGCAGCGCTGGCATCCCGATACCGCCAGACGCAAGCAGCACCATGATCGGAAATGCCATCCATCCTCTGGTTGCAAAGGCCAGTAGGACGTAGCCGATGGCATCGGCAGCGACCCCCAAGATAAGCACGCGCTTTTCCCCAAACCGGACGCAGAGCGGGCCCGTTGCCACCGCTTGAATAAGCGCGTGCAAAATACCAAATGCGGCCAGCGAAAGGCCTATAGCCCCCGCATCCCACCGAAAGCGGTCTTCGCCGAAGATTATCCAAACGGTCGCCGGCACTTGGCCGACGAACTGCATGATGAAGAAGATGGTCATGTAGGAGACAATTACTGTCTTTCCACGCACCCATCGGAACGATGCGACTGGATTGAGTGCCTTGAAGGTTATGGGCTGCCGCTTGCCCACGTGCGATTCCCGCAATAGGAAGCAGCCCATTAGAAAATTCAGGCCGTTCAAGAACGCGGCGGCAAAGAAGGGCAAATGCGGGGAGACGCCGCCCATGAGCCCGCCTATCACTGGGCCCGCGACCATGCCTAGACCGAAGCAGGCGCTCATCAGCCCGAACCGGCGGGCGCGTTCGTCGCCCTCCGTTATGTCCGCGATGTAAGCGCCTGCCACTGCGCCGGTCGCGCCAGTGACGCCAGCCACGATCCGCCCGATATACAGGATCCATAAAGACGAGGTCGTTGCCATGACCAGGTAGTCCATGGAGGCACCGGCCAAAGACATGAGAAGAACTGGCCGCCGCCCGAAACGGTCGGACAGTGCCCCAAGCATCGGGCCGCAAATGAATTGCATCAGCGCATACAGCGCGAGCAAGACGCCGTAATGGCCCGTGATGTCGTTCGCGTGGACCAGGTCGCGCAAGAGCGCGGGCAATACGGGCATGACCAAACCTGTACCCACAGCGTCTAACGTCACAGTGCTCAGCACCACAACGAGGGCCTTTCCGGACTTCACATTGGTTCCCACAGTAAACGAAGTTCTTTATCATTGATAATTTCTTCCAAGAAGATAATTTATCATTGATAAATTATCAAGGACCGGCAGGAGACTAACGTGACCAAATTGCAGCCGGATGTCGTGATCCGAGCCGGCCTAGAGCTACTGAACGATGTCGGCATGGATGGGCTGACCACGCGCAAACTGGCAGACCGCCTGGGGGTCCAGCAACCCGCGCTCTATTGGCATTTCAAGAACAAGCGCG
Source organism: Achromobacter sp. NPDC058515 (assembly GCF_042721735.1). NCBI lineage: Bacteria > Pseudomonadati > Pseudomonadota > Betaproteobacteria > Burkholderiales > Alcaligenaceae > Achromobacter > Achromobacter sp. NPDC058515. Next base: position 14,487 of record NZ_JBHXNI010000028.1, on the reverse strand, counting down.
CCTTGCTGGATCAATTGGCCGAGGCGATTCTGCTCGAGAATCACACGCACTCCTTGCCTAGGCCTGAGGACAGCTGGCGCTCATTTCTCCAAGGAAATTCCCGCAGCTTCCGGCGTGCATTGCTCGCCTACCGCGACGGCGCCCGCATCCACGCTGGCACTCGCCCGAGCGAACCTCAATTCAATGCGCTGGAAGCGCAATTGCGCTTCCTTTGCAAGGCCGGATTCACGCCCGCCGACGCAGCCTACGCGATGATAACGATCAGTTGTTTTACTGTCGGAGCCGTGCTTGAACAGCAGGCCGGCGAGGCCGACGCGCACAATCGTGGGGTTTCCAAGCCGGAGGCGCAATTGCAGGTGGCGCCGCTTCTCGCGGCGGCTTTACAAGCCTTCGACGATGGTGGGCCCGATGCCGTTTTTGAATACGGCCTTGCGACCATCATCACCGGTCTGGAGACGAAGTGCTGATCTTGCCCCGGGGGCATTCGTCCTGGATTTCCGTTCGAGCGGCCACAACCGACCAGAAGCGGTCCCCTGGATCACCGGGGCAGCGATCCGAACGACGGACCTAGAATCGGAGTCCAACAGGGATATGGCTGAGGACGTGGGCCAACCCCAAAGCTAAACGCAAAATACATGCCACGCCAGCGTGGCCGGTGGGAGACGCTGGCGGTCCACCGTTCAGGATCGGAAATCGGTCGCGGCGGAAATCGTGCTGGAATATCGCCGGTTTCTATGAGGCGAATTCGGCGCGCACGGAAGCAAAACGCGCGGTATATGCAGCGTTTCCCGCCCTTATCACTTCAACATTCAGCAGCCACAGCAGCATACTTCCGGCCGGCGCTCGCCCAAGCCATAGCAGCTAGGCCTAGAGCGATCAGCGAGAGTATTGCGCCCGCCCAGTTCGGAGACGCGAATCCGAATCCAGCCGCGATCGTCGCACCGCCGACCCAGGCACCGATGGCGTTTCCAAGATTGAACATGCCGATGTTCACGGACGCCGCCATAGTAGGGGCGCCGGCGCTGTTGGCTCGGTCCATGACTAGCTTTTGAATCGGGGAGACAGTTGCGAACCCAAATGCGGCCATGAGGAAGACGGAGATGGAAGCGACGGCACCGCTACTTACACCCACCCAAAAGACGAGTAGGACTACGGCCTGCCCGGCGAGCGTCACGAAGAGCGTCCCAAACAGGGAACGGTCCGCGAAGCGGCCACCAATCCAGTTCCCTACAACCAAGCCCAGACCGAAAAGCACCATCAGCCGCGCCACGCCTGCGTCTGAGAAGCCTGCTTCCTCGATCATCATTGGGGCGATGTAGGTGATGGATGTGAAAAAAGCTGCCGGGCCGAATACGGTGATTCCCATGGCCAACAGCACTTGAGAGTCCATGAAGGCCCGAAGCTCCGTTTTCAGTGCGATCGCTTTTCCTGCCTCGATCCGCGGAACAAGCAGCGCCACACTGATAGCGGTAATAAGACCGATCGCGGCGATCAGCCAGAAAACCAGTCGCCAATCATAGACCTGAGCTAACCAGGTGCCGGCGGGCACGCCGAACAAATTCGCCATGGTCAGGCCTGAAAACATGAAGGCGATCGCGCTCGCCTGGCGGTCCTTTGCGACAAGCGATGCAGCGATGATTGACCCGATGCCGAAGAATGTGCCGTGGTTGAAGGCTGTGAGGATGCGGCCGGCCAACGCGATAGGCAGGGTAGGAGCAAGGGCGGTGAGCGCATTGCCCAACGTAAAGATGATTGCCAAGCCGAGCAGCATCTTCTTTCTCGGGACCTTTGCGCCCAGCACGGTCAGGATGGGTGCTCCGATAAAGACGCCCAGGGCGTATGTGGTTGCCATGAGGCCCGCTGTGGGAATTTCGACACCGAAATCCTGGGCAATCTGGGGAAGTATGCCGGCGATGACGAATTCGGTGAGACCAATCCCGAACGCGCCAATCGCCAGCGCAAACAGTGCTACTGGCATAAATCGATTCCTTTCTACAATGTATCTTCCGAACGTCGTTCGGTTATATTCATTTTATGAGAGACAAAATTCGGACGTAAATCGAAATGACACAACAGCAGAAAGAAGCAGACGCAGTTCGGCAAGTTCGGCACAAACCCGCGGAACTGGACGCGATTGACCGAAAAATTTTAGGTGCGCTCGCCCAGGATGCGTCGCGAAGCTACGCCGACCTCAGCGAAATCGTTCACCTCTCCAAACCCGCGGTACATGATCGAGTGAAGAGGCTCAGGCGGGAAGGAGTGATCAAGGGAACCGTGGCTATCCTGGACGGCTGCAAACTCGGGAGGACGCTTCTGACGTTTCTCGTGGTGGACACGAGCAGCTACAACGCGACGCGCCAATTGTTGGCACTGGCTGGACGGCCTGAAATAGAGGAACTTCACACGGTGGCGGGCGACGGCTGCCTGCTGATCAAGGTGCGCGCGAATGACACAGAATCGCTGGAGACCCTGCTGATGGAAATTCAGAGCCTGGAGGGGGTCCGATCGGTGCGCAGCTACATTGCCCTTTCCACATTTTTGGAACGTGGGCCTTCGCCAGGCTGATGCAAAAGCGAGCCGGTTATCGCGGCATCCACAAAGTTAGCTCGCGTCCGAGCGATGCAAGTGCCCTTTATGTGCCAGAGGTTTTCGGATTGCAGCGCCAAACGATCTCCCTGCGAGCATGCGGCAGTTGCCGCGAGCAGACCAGTGGACATTCCGCCCCGAGCCACGTGGACAGTCTCCAAGCACAGGCGCCTCAATGATGGGGCATTTCCGTTTTGACATCCTTCTGGTTTGTTTAGCCGACAAACGTCTTTCGGAACCCGTATGTCAGGACATCAAAGGATGCTGCGCAAGAACGACGAGAGTGCCGGTGGGCGTGCTCTTTGCGCAAAGGTGCTTTCTCTCGCACCGCCGCCGCTGACTCACACGCGGGCTGGAGCGCCCGGGCCGCTTTACGATGTGCATTTGCATTTGCTAGCGCGTGTTGCGTTGGCCTGCGTTGCAAATCGAAGCCCCCTTGCCTGCCCAGTTGACCTATGCTGGTCTGCCCGGCCCTCCGCGGCCGCCTTCGGGAGGAGCTGCGCATGTTGGACCATATCGAACTTCACGTGAGTGACTTTGAGCGCAGCCGGGCGTTCTACCTGAGTGCGCTCGCGACTATCGGTTATGTACCACGCAAGGCGTTGCCCACCGGCATGGGCTTTGGCGTTGGCGAGCCCGACGACGCCGGCGACCCGGGTGGCGAATTCTGGATTCACCAGGGCACGCCCAGCACCCCACGCGTGCATGTGGCCTTTCGGGCCCGCAGCCGCGCCGAGGTCGACGCCTTCCACCGGGCGGCTCTGGCGGCCGGCGGTAGCGATAACGGCGGGCCTGGCATTCGCCCGCAATATCACCCGCACTATTACGGCGCCTTCATCTTGGACCCCGACGGATACAACGTTGAGGCGGTGTACCACCGCGCCGTCTGATCGCGTTATGCCCCTTCCGCTCAGGCGCGTTTCGGAACGTCGATCGCAGCCCCTTGCGTCGTGTCCACGACAGCGGCAGCTCCCGAAGGGTGCGCAGACCGGCCGCAATGCTCGATCAAGAGTTCGGTGAGGACCCGTATCTTCCGTGCGGGATGCTGACCTGGCGGGCGGATGACATATGCCCCTGCCGGGGGTGGGGGATGACGGGTCATGATCGGCACGAGCGCGCCGGATGCCAGATGTTCATGGGTGAGGCAATCGGGCAGGTAGGCGATCCCGAGTCCTGCGGTTGCGGCGGCGACTAGCGCGGTGCCGTTGTCGGCCTTGAAGCGCCCCTGCGGACGAACGGTGACGATCTTGTCGCCATCCAGGAATTGCCAGGTCTCGGTGCCCTGCATGAGGGCGGGATGGGCGACGAGTTCCTCGGGCCGCTCAGGCGACCCGTGCGCCTTGATGTAGTCCGGACTCGCGACGAGCTTCCCATGGATCGGGCCGATGCGTCTTGCGATCAAGTTGGAGTCCGGAAGATAGCCAACCCGTATCGCGCAATCGTAGCCCTCCGCGATGAGATCAACGAAACGATCGCTGTAGCACGTCTGGATGTGAAGCTGAGGATGGCGTCGCGCCATTTCCGCGAGTATGGGAGCGAAGTGAGTCGGGCCGAAAGAAAGCGGCGCGGCCACTCGCAAGCGGCCGCGAAGGTCGCCGGCGGGCAGGATCGTTTCCCTGGCCGCCTCGATCTCGGCGCAGACTCGGGCTGCATAGTCTCGGAACGTGGCTCCGGCTTCCGTGAGAGCAGCCCCGCGGGTAGACCGCGCAAGCAACTGGACGCCAAGTTCCGCTTCGAGCCGAAGGAGCCGACGGCTGACGATCGACTTGGACACGCCGAGCCGGAGCGCAGCAGGCGAAACGCCCCCGGCATCGGCAACTTCTACGAATGTCTGCAGCTCTTCGATGTCCAATTCGGCGTTCCCCATTTCGCGACACAGCTCGCCACGGAATGGTACTACCGCATCGAACACGGGAAAGCAATACTGCATCCAGGCAACGTCGCCGCTGGCGCATGTTTCCTTGAAAACCAATCCCGCCCACCACGGCAACAAAGGATGCATCAATGACTTTTCGTAACGGCCTTGCTTCGCTTCTTCGTCCGGAAGACTCGGTACTCGTTCTGATCGACCATCAGCCTTACCAGCTCGCGAACGTGAACAGCCACGAACCGCAGATGGTGATCAACAATACGGCGGGCCTGGCGAAGGCGGCCAAGGCTTTCGGCGTTCCCACCATCCTGACGACGGTGATCGCCGAGCGGGGAGGACTCCTCTTCCCCCAGATCACGGAGGTGTTCCCCGGCCAGGAGGTGATCGATCGTACGCTCATCAACACCTGGGAAGATCAGAAGGTGGTCGACGCGGTCAAGGCGACGGGCCGCAAGCAGTTGATCATTGCTGGCCTGTGGACCGAGGTGTGCGTCGCGATGCCGACAATCCATGCCCTCGGCGAAGGCTGGGACGTTACCGTGATCACCGATGCGTCGGGTGGTGTTTCGGCCGAGGCCCATCAGGTCGCCATCCAGCGCATGATTGCGGCCGGCGCAAACATGATGACGTGGCTGGCGCTGGCGTCCGAATGGCAGCGCGACTGGGCTCGGACCGATCAAGCCGCCGCGCTGACGGAGGTAATCACGCAGCATGCCGGCGGCAGCGGCATCGCGTTCCTGTGGGAGCAGCAGTTGCTCAATACGCCCGTGCCTGGCAACGCGCGATGATCTGAGCGGGGATGATGAGGTTCTCTGGCGACGCGTTGCGGGCACGCTGCTTGCTTACCGGGCCTCGTCATCCCCCTCTTTGCACGCCGCGTCCAGCCCCCTACGCCCTTCCCGCCGCCACATTCACGCTGATGGCAATGATGAACACATTGAAGAAGAACGCGATGACTCCGTGCGTGAGCGCCATGCGCCGCAAGCGGCGATTGACGATCTGCACGTCCGACACCTGGAACGTCATGCCCAGCACCAGCGAGAAATACGCGAAGTCCCAGTAGTCCGGCTCTTCGGTGCCCGGAAAATCCAGGCCCTTGTGCATGGCGTTGCCGTGGCCGTAATAGCCGTGCGCGTAATGCAGCGCGTAGATCATGTTCATGTACAGCCAGGACAGCACGATGGTCGCGGCGGCGGCCAGCATGTCCACCAGGGCGCCCGCGCTGCTCCCGGCGCCCAGCTCCACCCACAAGGCCACCAGCACCATGCAGGACAGCGCCACGCTGCTCCACAGCACGCCGGTGCGCCCCACGTCCTGCTGCTTCGCATGCATGCGCATGTCGGCCGGGCTGGTCTGGCCGAACACCCTGGCGGTCAGCAACAAAAACACGATCGCTCCGGCGTCAAAGCCCAGCAGCATGGCCAGGCTGGGCGACAGGCCCAAGGCGTACAGGCTGCCGCTCACGGCCAGCAGCAGGACGGCGCACAGCATCAGGCGCCGGTGCGCTTGGAAGAACGGCAAACGGCCGACGGACGGCGATCCGGGTCCGGCTGGGTCATCCCTGAGCGGCAAGGACATGGCGGGCTCCTACCTGGGGCAAGAGCCCTAACCCTAACCGATACCCAGCAAACCGGCCAGCGCGCCCGCGAACAGCAGCCACAGCGGGTGAATGCGCGTCGCGCTGCCCAGCAGCGCCACCGCGGCGGTGATGGCGCCCAGCAGCCAGGTATGCACCGAGGCCTCCGTGATCAGCGCCGCGCTGGCCGCCACCAGCCCGACGGTCATCGGGAAGATGCCCGCCTGGATGACGCCGCGCCACGGACGGTCCTTGAAGCGTTCCCACAATCCCAGCGCGAGGACGGTGATGATCGAGGACGGCCCGAACTTGGCGATCGTCGTGGCCAGCATGCCCATCCAGCCGGCCACATGCCAGCCCACCAGCGTGACCACCATCAGGTTGGGGCCCGGTGCGGCCTGGCCCAGCGCGAACAGCGCGGAGAAGTCCGCCGCCGTCATCCAGCCGTGGACTTCCACGACCTGGCGCTGCATCTCGGGCAGGATGGTGTTGCCGCCGCCAAAGGCCAGCACCGACAGTTCGGAAAAGATCAGGACCAGGGCAATCAGCGTGTGGATCATCGGCGTTGCCTCCAGACCATCAGGATGCTGAGCGGCGTCAGCACGGCCATGGTCGGCAGCAGCGGTATGCGCAGCACGGCGATGGCGATGAAGCAGGCCACGGCCACGACGCCGGCCAGCCAGTCGCGGCGCTTGACCACCGGCAGGCCGATCTTCACCGCCATCGAGATCAGCAGGCCCGCGGCGGCCGCCGCCAGTCCGGCGAACAGGTGCTGGATGTGCGGGTCGTTCTGAAAGCGGTCGTACACCATGCCCAGCATGACCACGATGATCGACGGCGCCAGGATCAGGCCCATCAGCGCCGCGAAGGCGCCGCGCGGGCCGCGGAATTTCATGCCCAGCGCCACGGACAGGTTGATGATGTTGCCGCCGGGCAGGAACTGGCACAGGCCCAGCAGCTCGGTGAACTCGGCGCCGCTCAGCCAGCGGTGCTTCTCGACCACCATGCGGCGCGCCAGCGGCAAGGCGCCGCCGAACGCCGTCAGGCCGAGCATGAGGAATCCGTAGAACAATTGCCCGCAAGTGGGGGGAGGCCGAAGTCCGGCCTCTGGGGTGAGGGGTGCTGCATTCATCTTTTTTTTGCCGGCCGGGGCCGGTGAGGAGGGGCTGGCGCCGGGGTGGATAACGAGACTGCAGCCTACTCTTCGCACTAGATAATGTCTAATATATGACTAGTTAATGAATCATATCGGTTGAATATGGCATCCGTAGACTTGCGCCTGCTGCGCTACTTCCTGGCGGTGGCCGAGGAATCCCACCTGACCAAGGCCGCGGCCCGGCTCGGCATCCGCCAGCCGCCGCTCAGCCAGCAGATCCGCGTGCTGGAGCAGGAACTGGGCGTGACGCTGTTCCACCGCCTGCCGCGCGGCATGGAGCTCACGGAAAGCGGCCGCGCGCTGCTGGAAGACGCCCGCAACATCATCGCGCTGGTGGACCAGGCCGTCGACGGCGTGCGCCGCGTGTCGCTGGGCGAGGCCGGCCGGCTGACCGTCGGCTTCACGGGGTCCGCGGCCTTCCACCCCTTTGTGCCGTCGGTCATCCGCCGCTTCCGGGAAAGCGCGCCGAACGTGCGCCTGGTCCTGGAGGAAAGCAGCACCGGTGAACTGATGGAGGCCGTGGCCGAGGGCCGGGTGGATGTGGCCTTCGTCCGAGGCCCCTATGGCCCCGACCGGAGCGTGGTGGTGGAAACGGTGCTGGAGGAAACCATGCTGGCCGCGTTTCCGGCGGACCACCCCGCCGTCAAGGGACGGTCGCGCAAGCGCATCGCGCTGTCGGAACTGGCCGACGAGTCGCTCATCCTGTACCGCCGCCACAGCGGGCCCGGCCTGTACGACGCCATCATCGCGGCTTGCGGCGCCGCGGGCTTCAGCCCCCGCATCGCCCAGGAGGCGCCGCGCATGCTGTCCACGCTGAGCCTCGTCGCGGCGGGCCTGGGCGTGTCGCTGGTGCCCGCATCGCTGCGGCGCGTGAACATCGAGGGCGTGGTGTACGTGAGCGTGACTCACCCGGCGGAGCTGCGCGCCCCGCTGAACCTGATCTGGCGCGACGCCCCCCTATCCGGCGCCACCACCAAGCTGATCGACGAGGTGCGGCGGCACCGGGCAGCGTCCGAGGCGTAGGGCGCTACACTTCCCGGCAATCCGCATTCTCCTCCCAGCCATGCTTTCCGAATCCCCCCTCGGCGTATACGACTCCGGCGTCGGCGGCCTGAGCGTGCTGCGCGCCATCCGCGACGCCCTGCCCCACGAACCGCTGCTGTACGTGGCCGACTCCGCCCACGTGCCCTATGGCGAAAAAACGCAGGAATTCGTGGAACAGCGCGCCTGCGCGATCGCCGACTATTTCGTGTCGCGCCAGGCCCGCGCCATGGTGGTCGCGTGCAACACCGCCACCGCCGCCGCCATCGCCCTGCTGCGCCGGCGCCATCCGGCGCTGATCATCATCGGGGTCGAACCCGCCATCAAGCCCGCCGCGCACCTCACGCACAGCGGCGTGATCGGCGTCTTCGCCACCACCGGCACGCTGGCCAGCCCCAAGTTCGCCGCGCTGGCGCAGCGCGAGGCGCCCGAGGTGCGCATCCTGCTCAGGCCCTGCCCGCAATGGGTGCGGCTGGTCGAACAAGGCGTGCTGTCCGGCCCCGAGGCCGAGGCCGCCGTGCGCGCGCCCGTGGCCGAATTGCGCCAGGCCGGCGCGGACGTGCTGGTGCTGGGCTGCACGCATTTTCCATTTCTGCGCGACGAAATCCAGGCGGCGGCCGGCCCCGGCGTGCCGCTGCTGGAGACCGGCGCGCCCGTGGCGCGCCGGCTGCGCCATCAGTTGCAGGAACGCGGCCTGCTGCGCGGGCAAGGTCCGGCCGAGCTGCGGCTGGAGACCACCGGCAGCGCGAACGCCCTGGGCGAACTGGCCAGCCGCCTGCTGGGCCAGCCGCTGGGCGCGGCCGCCACGCCGGAACGCTGGCGCGGACTGCCTCGGGATTGATCCCGCGCATCCGGGACGGGATCAATCCGGCCAATAATGGAATACAGTGGAACGCGCCGCCTTCCCGCGGCCAGCCCAGAAAGGAGACGCCCATGAAACGCATCCTGATCCCCGTCGACGGCTCGCAGCCGGCCATCAACGCGGTCAAGGCCCTGCTGGAAGCCCGCCGCTATGACCCGGTCGAGCGCGTGGACTTGCTGACCGTCCAGATTCCCTTGAAGGCGGGCACGCTCGGACGGCGCCTGGCCCAGGCCGAGATCGACGCCTACCACGAAGAAGAAGGCCAGGCCGCCCTGCAGGCCGCCAGCGCCATGCTGACCGGGGCGGGCGTGCCTTTCGAGACGCACATCGAGGTGGGCGCCGCGGCGGAAACGATCGCACGCCTGGCCGAAGAGACCGGCGCCAATGAGATTTTCATGGGCACCCGCGGCCTGGGCTCGGTATCGGCATTGTTCATGGGCTCCGTGGCAACCGGCGTCCTGGCGCTGACGGAACTGCCCGTCACCCTGGTCAAGTAAGGCAAAGGAGCATCCATGCTGAACATCCTTGTCCCCGTCGACGGCTCCGAGAATGCCGACCGCGCCGTCGTGCACGCGCGCCGCCTTGCCCAGGGCGCCAAATCCGCGCGCATCCATCTGATCAACATCCAGACGCCGCCGCGCGGACGCGCCGGCCTCTCGCGCCTGGTCACGCAAGACATGATCGACGAGTTCTACGCCCGCGAGGGCCAGGAGGCCATGGAAGAAGCGCGCAAGCTGCTGGACGCGGCCGGCGTCGACTACATGAGCGGCGTCGTCTTTGGGCATGCGGCAACCGAAATCGCCGGCTATGCGCAAGACCACGGCTGCGCCCGCATCGTCATGGGCACGCGCGGCAACGGGACGCTGGCCAACATCCTGATCGGGTCCGTGGCCAATCAGGTAGTGCAGCTGGCGCAGGCGCCGGTCACGCTGGTGAAATAAGGCGGCGCGCCGGCCCTACGCGGCCGGCAGCCACAGCGACACCCTCAGCCCGCCCAGCTCGGAGCGATCGGCGCGCACCTCTCCGCCGTAGGTGCCGGCCAGGTCGCGCACGATGTCCAGGCCCAGCCCGGATCCCGGCCGCTGCTCGTCCACGCGCACGCCGCGCAGGAAGATGTGCTCGCGTTCGTGGTCCTCGATTCCGGGGCCGTCGTCCTCGATGTGGATCAGCAGCCGGCCCGGACCGGCCTGGGTCGCCGAGATCCGCACCTGCTTTTCCGCCCATTTGCAGGCGTTGTCCAGCAGGTTGCCCAGCATCTCCTGCAGATCCTGCGATTCGCCTCGGAACGCCAGGCCAGGCGGAAAGTCCGCCGCCTCGATGCGCAAGCCGCGCTCGGCGTACAGGCGCCGCATGACCCGCAAAAGCCCCTGCACCGGCTCCGGCAGCGGCGTGCGCCCGTCGGCGGCGCCTGACGAGGCCGCAGCGCGGGCGCGCGCTAGATGATGGTCGATCTGGCGATTGGCGGCGCCGACCTGCTCCTGCACCAGCGCCGCCCACGCCGTGTCTTCGCGCGCCGCGGCATTGGCCAGGATGGTCAGCGGCGTCTTGACCGCGTGCGCCAGATTGCCGGCCTGCGTACGCGCGCGCTGGACGATCTCGGCGTTCATCGCCAGCGCCTTGTTGAAATCGTCGACCAGCGGCTGGATCTCGCTGGGGAAGCGGCCTTCGATACGGCTGCTGCCGCCGGCATTCTGTGCGGCCAACTGGCGCCGCAAGCGGGCCAGCGGCCGCAAGCCCACGACAACCTGCACGACCGCCGCCAGCGTCAGCCCAGCCGCCAGCACCCCCAGCGCGATCGCCAGCATGCGGTTGAAGCGCCCGATGGGTTCGGCCAGCACCTGGCGGTCGGCGGCCACGATCAGGCGCAGGGGCGCGGCGTCCTCTTCGGCCGGCTTCAGCACGCGCGTCAGCGCGGCCAGCTCGCGCCCCTCGGGCCCGGCGATATCCTGGGCCTGGTCGCCCTCGGCCGCAACGCGCGTCGGCGCATCCAGCGTCTGATCCCACAATGAACGCGAACGCGCCACGCCCGCCGCGGCGGGCCGCAAGCCGTCGGGCAGCCGGTCGATCTGCCAATACAGGCCCGACAGGGGCTGCTCCAGTCGCGGATCGCTCAGCGGCGGAGCGACAACGGGGCGTCCGTCCGCGCCGACGTTGACCGCGGCGGTGAGCTGGTTCAGGTGCAGCGTCAATTCGGACTGCAATTGCTGGGTGATGTGCTGCCGGAACAGGCTGGCCAGGCCCCAGCCGGCCAGCGCCACCGACAAGACGATCCACGCCAGCGTGCCTGCCAGCAACCGCAGCCGCAGCGACCCCGTCCCGCCCGCCCGCGCCGCCTTCATTCCCGCGCCGCCAGCCGGTAGCCCAGTCCGCGCACGGTCTCGATGGTGTCGGGCGGCAGCTTCTTGCGCAGGCGGCCGATGAACACCTCGATGGTGTTGGAGTCCCGGTCGAAATCCTGCGCGTAAATGTGCTCGGTCAGTTCCGTGCGCGACACCACTTCGCCCGCCCGCTGCATCAGCACCGCCAGCACCTTGAATTCATGGCTGGTCAGGTTCAGGGCCTGGCCGTCGATGGTGACCTTGGCCTGCCGCGTATCCAGCATCAGCGGACCGCAGCGCCACTGCGCGCTGGCATGCGTTGTGCTTCGGCGCAGCAGCGCGCGCACGCGCGCCAGCAGTTCTTCCATGTGGAATGGCTTGGCCAGGTAGTCGTCCGCGCCGGCGTCGATGCCCGCCACTTTCTCGTACCAGCTGTCCCGCGCGGTCAGGATCAGCACCGGCATATTGCGTCCGGCGGCGCGCCATTTCTTCAGCACCGTCAGCCCGTCCATGACCGGCAGGCCCAGGTCCAGCACCACTGCGTCGAACGCTTCCACATCGCCCACGTAGCGCGCCGATTCGCCGTCCGCGGCCGTGTCCACCGTGTAGCCCGCGCCGCGCAGCGCATCGGCGAGCTGTCCGGCCAGCGTGGGTTCGTCTTCGACCACCAGTATGCGCATCAGTCCCTGCTCTTGAATTTGATGTCGCGGCCCTTGACGGACAGCACCGTGCCGTCGCGCGCGTCGATCTTGAGCTTGAGGATGCCGCCGCCGCTTTGCAGCACGCGGATCTCGTAGATGAATTCGTCGTCATCTTCTTCGAATTCGACCTTGACCACCTGTCCGGGAAATTCGCGCTCGACGATGTCCAGCACCGCCCCCAACGGCAGCACCTTGCCGGCCTGCAAGGCCTGGCGCGCGCGTTCGTGATCGCTTTCATCGGCCCGGCCGCTGCCCGGCCCGATGGCCAGCGCCAGCGCAAGCGCGCAGCAAGACAGCAGGATGCCGCCGCGCCTACGCAGGTTCATGCTGTTTTCCGGGGTGCCGCAATGCCGGGCCTCTTGATGAAAGGGGGAGGAAAGGAGCGTCTTTTATACCGCGCAATGGATGAACCTCGCATGAACGGCGGCTTCAGAACAGGTTCATGCGCGCCCCCCAATAATGGCCACAGGGTCGTAGCAACGGCCTGAACCACCCCTGAAATCCCAAGGAGATATCCACCATGACGCGCATTCAGAAAACCCTGGCAGCCCTGGCAATCGGCGCTTGCGCACTGGGCGCCGGCGCCCCGGCCTTCGCGCAGGCCGCCTCGCAGGCCCCGGCGGCGGCCGCCACGGCGCCCGCCGCCGCCGCCCCGATGCTGACGATCCGCCAGGTCTACGACAAGATGGAAGCCGCCGGCTACCGCAACATCTCCGAGATCGAGCGTTCCAGCAAGCACGGCTACGAGGTCAAGGCCTACGACCCGCAGGGCCAGCGCGTCAAGCTGCGGGTCGACCCGCAATCCGGCGCGGTCACGCGCAGCCGCTTCGACGATTGAGGCCGGGCGGGCGGCGGGAGGCCCGCGTGAGTATGATGGGACAGACAGACTGCCCTGGAGTCGCATCATGCACATCCTGCGTATCCCGCTGGCGGCCAGCCTCATGCTGGCCGCGCTCAGCGCCTGCGGCGAAGTCGCCAAGCTGCCGGTCGAGGCCGGCATGGGCCCGAACCCCCAGCTTCCGCCCCCCAACACCACCCTGATCCCCACCGTGAACACAGCCAAGGCTGTCGGCTGGCCCCCGGGCGCGCACCCCGTGGCCGCCGCCGGCCTGGCGGTGAACGCCTTTGCCGGAGAACTGGACCATCCGCGCTGGCTGTACGTGCTGCCCAACGGCGACGTGCTGGTGGCCGAGACCAACGCGCCGCCCAAGCCCGAGAAAGCCTCGGGCGGCCTGAAGGAGTGGGCCACCGGCATGGCAATGAAGCGGGCCGGCGCCAAGACGGTCAGCGCGAACCGCATCACGCTCTTGCGCGACGCCGACCACGACGGCGTGGCCGAAACGCGCACCGCGCTGCTGGAAGGCCTGAATTCCCCCTTCGGGATGGCGCTCATCGGGCAGCAGCTCTATGTGGCCAATGCCGACGCCGTCATGCGCTTTCCCTACGAAACCGGCCAGACCCGCATCGACGCCCCCGGCGTGAAAGTCACCGACCTGCCCGCCGGCATCAACCACCACTGGACCAAGAACCTGCTTGCCAGCGCGGACGGCGCCAAGCTGTACGTGTCCGTCGGCTCCAACAGCAATGTGGGCGAGAACGGCATGGACATCGAGGAAGGCCGCGCCGCCATCTGGGAACTGGACGTGGCCAGCGGCGCCAAGCGCCTGTACGCCACGGGCCTGCGCAACCCGGTCGGCATGGCCTGGGCGCCGGACGGCAAGACGCTGTGGACGGCCGTCAACGAACGCGACGAGCTGGGCAGCGACCTGGTGCCCGACTACATGACCTCGGTGCAGGACGGCGGCTTCTACGGCTGGCCTTACAGCTACTTCGGCCAGCACGTCGACACCCGGGTCGAGCCCCAGCGGCCGGAGCTCGTCGCCCGCGCCATCGTGCCCGACTACGCGCTGGGTCCGCACACCGCCTCGCTGGGCCTGGCCTGGTCGGCCGGCGCCAGGCTGCCCGAGCCCTATGCCGGCGGCATGTTCGTCGGCCAGCACGGCTCGTGGAACCGCGATCCGCGCAGCGGCTACAAGGTGATCTTCGTGCCTTTCGACCAGAACAAGCCCGGCGGGCCCGCCCGCGACGTGCTGACGGGATTCCTCAACGAAAGCGGGCAGGCGCAAGGCAGGCCGGTCGGCGTGGCGGTCGACGGACAGGGCAGCCTGCTGGTGGCCGACGATGTGGGCAACGTGATCTGGCGCGTCAGCGCGCAGCCTTAGCCGAAGGCCATCTTCGCGGATGCGTAAATCATTCCGAAAAAACTGCCCGAACAACCCAAGCGGGGGCGAAATTTTAACCACCCGCGACAAAAATATACCGGGGGGTGCATTATTAATCTAAAAAATAATAAAAAGTGGGGGGATTATGTCGGCTG
>NZ_JBHXNI010000027.1:0-44358 GCF_042721735.1 Achromobacter sp. NPDC058515 | reverse complement strand
GGCACTTGCCGCCGCTCCAGGCGCCTTGCTCGTTCAAGCCGTTGCGGTCAGAGCGAGATCTTCGTGCCCAGCACCGCCAGGAACTGCGCCATCCACGCGGGATGCGCGGGCCAGGCCGGCGCCGTCACCAGATTGCCGTCGGTGTAGGCCTGGTCGATGCCGATCTCGGCGTAGGTGCCGCCCGCCAGCCGGACTTCCGGCGCGCACGCGGGGTAGGCCGAGCACGTGCGGCCCTTCAGGATGCCCGCCGCGGCCAGCAGCTGCGCGCCGTGGCATACGGCTGCGATCGGCTTGCTGGCCTGGTCGAAGGCGCGCACGATATCCAGCACCTTTTCGTTCAGCCGCAGGTACTCCGGCGCGCGTCCGCCGGGTATCACCAGGCCGTCGTAGGACGAGGGCTCGACGCGATCAAAGTCGTAGTTCAGCGCGAAGTTGTGGCCGCGCTTTTCGGTGTAGGTCTGCGCGCCCTCGAAATCATGGATGGCCGTCGCGACGGTGTCGCCGGCCTTCTTGTCCGGGCAGACCGCGTGCACCGTGTGCCCCACCGTCAGCAGCGTCTGGAACGGCACCATGGTCTCGTAGTCTTCGGCGTAATCGCCGACCAGCATCAACAGTCTCTTGCTCATGATTGTCTCCTTGGGATGAGGGTGGCGGCCGGTTGCGCGCCCGACAGTCCGGGGCCCGGTTCTTGATGTTCTCGGTCCATTGTGCCTGCGCCAGCGGGGCGCGAGGTGGTAGCGGGATACCACGGATGCCGGGCCGGCCCTACTCCAGCGCCACGGATACCGGCCTGGCGCCCAGCACGCTGACCAGCACCTTGGGATCTATCCCCACCAGGTAGCCGCGCCGCCCGCCGTTGATGTAGACCACCGGGTACTCCAGCACCTCGGCCTCGACCCACACGGGCATCTTCTTGCGTGTGCCGAAGGGAGAGGTGCCGCCCACCTGGTAGCCGGAATGGCGCTGCGCGACCTCGGGCTTGCAGGGCTCCACCTTCTTCAGGCCGGCCTGGCGCGCCAGGTTCTTGGTGGAGACCTCGCGGTCGCCATGCATGACGACGATCAGCGGCTTGGCCGACTCGTCTTCCATCACCAGCGTCTTGACCACCGCGTGCGGATCCAGGCCCAGCTGGCGCGCGGCCTCGCCCGCGCCGCCGTGGTCCACGTAGTCGTAGGTGTGCTCCGTGTAGGCCACCTTGTTCTGCTTGAGGAACTGGGTAGCGGGCGTTTCGGAAACGTGGCGGGCTTTGCTCATGGGAATGCCGGATTCAAAAGGGAATGTGTAAAAAGAGAATGCCGTGGCGGCTAGCCGCGCGGATGGTGGGCCGCGTGCAGCGCCTTCAGGCGCTCGCGCGCCACGTGCGTATAGATCTGCGTGGTGGAGATGTCCGCATGGCCCAGCAGCATCTGCACCACGCGCAGGTCCGCGCCATGGTTCAGCAGGTGCGTCGCGAACGCATGCCGCAACACGTGGGGCGACAAGGGCGCATGCACCTCGGCCAGCAAGGCGTACTTCTTCACCAGTTGCCAGAACGCCTGCCGCGACATCGCTTCGGCGCGGCCGGTGATAAAGAGCGCATCGCTGACGCGCCCCGCCGCCAGTTCGGGACGGGCGGTCTTCAGATACTGGTCTATCCAGTGCGCTGCTTCCGCGCCCAGCGGCACCAGCCTGTCCTTGCCGCCCTTGCCCTGCACCACCCTCACCACGCCCTCGTTCAGGCTCACGTCCAGGGCGTGCACGCCGACCAGCTCGGACACGCGCAGGCCCGTGGCGTACAGCGTCTCCAGCATGGCGCGATCCCGCAGCCCGCGGGCCTGGCCCAGGTCGGGCGCGCGCAGCAAGGCGTCCACCTGCTGCTCGGACAAGGTCTTGGGCATGCGCGGCGGCTGCTTGGCGGCGATCAGCGTCAGGCAAGGGTCGCGCTCGGAACGGTGTTCGCGCAGGGCCCAGGCGTAGAACCGGCGCAGCGCGGCCAGGCGGCGGTTGGCGGTGGTCGCGCGCGTTTCCTCGTGGCGGAAGGCGAACCAGGCTTCGATGTCGGCCTTTTGCGCGTCGCACAAGGGTTTGGCGGGCCCAACGGGCAGCGCGTGGGCGCCGGCGGCCTCGCCGTGGCGGTCGGCCATTTCCCGGGCGTAGGCCTCGGGGTCCTCCAGCCAGCGGGCAAAGCCGGTCAGGTCGCGGCGGTAGGCCGCCAGCGTGTTGGCCGCCAGGCCGTCCTCCAGCCAGACGGCGTCGATGAAGGCGTCGATATCGGCTTGGGATGCGAGCGGCTGGCGGGGTGTGGACATGGCGGGATTTTACGGCTCAGCGTTCGCCCACGCCCGCGGCGGCCGACTTCAGCCAGGTCTCGAACAGCTTGAGCGCCTCGGAACGGTCGCTGCGCTGCGGATAGCCGAAGTAATACCCCTGGCTGACCGTCAGCGATTGCGGCACCGGCATGGCCAGCGCGCCCTGGTCCAGCGCGGGCTGCGCCAGGAAGCGCGGCATCAGCCCCACCCCCAGTCCGGCCTGCACCGCCGCCATCACCATGGTGAAGAGCTCGTAGCGCGGCCCGCCCGCCGCCTTGGGGCCGTACAGGTGGTTATTGGCGCCATACCACTGCCGCCAGGCGTCCGGCCGGGACGCCAGGTGCAGATGGGTCATGCCGGACAGGGCGCTCGCGCCCGGTTCCATTACGCGGGCCGCCAGTTCCGGCGCGCAGACCGGCACCAGCTCCCGCTCGGGGAACAGCAGCACGCCCTGGGTGCCCGGCCATAAGCCGTCCCCGTGATAGAGCGCCCCGTCGAATGGTTGGTCCTTGAACTGGAAGGGCAGCGTGCGCACCGACAGGCTCACGGTGATGTCGCCGTGCTCGCGCTGGAAATCCGCCAGGCGCGGGATGAGCCAGGTCGTGGCCAGCGTGGGCACCACGGCGATATGGATGCTGCGGCCCATGCCGGTGCGGCTCACCAGCCCGAAGGTGTCTTTTTCGATCTGGTCCAGGTGGTGGCGGATGCGTCCCGCATATTCCGCCCCGTGGTCGGTCAGCACGATGCGCCGCCGCACGCGGGTAAAGAGCTGCACCCCCAGCCGCGCCTCCAGGCTGGCGACCTGCCGGTAGACCGCGCTGTGCGTCAGGGACAGTTCCTCGGCCGCGCGGGAAAAACTGCCCAACCGGGCCGATGCTTCGAACGCCTGCAGGGCGGTCAGATTGGGAATGCCGTTTCTCATGGTGCGGATACCGCCAGGAACCGGCCCGGGCCGGGCGCGCCGCAAGCGGCGGCGCAACAGGCACTACGTGCCAGGGGATCAATAGATTGTGCAATTTTATCAATTGCGTTGTGCGCTCAGGGAACATATGCTCGGGAGTCTTATTCTCGGCTCACCACGACACCACCATGCCCCAGCAAGATTCCCGCCTTGGCGGTCACATTCTGGTCGACCAGCTGGTCGCCCAGGGCGTCAAACATGTGTTCTGCGTCCCCGGCGAAAGCTACCTGGCGGTGCTGGACGGCCTGCATGACGCCGACATCAAGGTCACGGTGTGCCGCCAGGAAGGCGGCGCGGCCATGATGGCCGATGCCCACGGCAAGCTGACCGGCGAACCCGGCATCTGCATGGTGACCCGCGGCCCGGGCGCGTCCAACGCGCTGGCCGGCGTGCACATCTCCAAACAGGACTCCACCCCCATGATCCTGTTTGTCGGCCAGATCGAACGCGGCATGCGCGAACGCGAAGCCTTCCAGGAAATGGACTACCGCGCCGTGTTCGGCACACAGGCCAAGTGGGTCACCGAGATCGACCAGGTCGAACGCATTCCCGAACTGATCTCGCGCGCCTTCCACATCGCCACCTCCGGCCGTCCCGGCCCCGTCGTGATCGCCCTGCCCGAGGACATGCTGGTCGAAGCCGCCAAGGTGGCCGACGCCCCGCGCTACGAACTGATCGAATCCGCCCCCACGGCCGGCCAGCTGGCCGACCTGGAAAAGCTGCTGGCCGACGCCAAGAACCCGGTCGCCATCCTGGGCGGCACGCGCTGGGATGCCCGCGCCGTGCAGCAATTCGCCGATTTCGCGCAGCTGCATGCCCTGCCCACCGCGGTGTCGTTCCGACGCCAGATGCTATTTCCGGCCGACCACCCCTGCTTCATCGGCGACGTGGGCCTGGGCATCAATCCCGCGCTCCTCAAGCGCGTGGCCGACGCGGACCTGATCCTGCTGGTCGGCGGCCGCATGTCGGAGAACCCCAGCCAGGCCTACACGCTGCTGGACATCCCGGTGCCCAAGCAAAAGCTGGTCCATGTGCATCCCGACACCGCCGAGCTGGGGCGCGTGTACCGCCCCACCCTCGCCATCAATACCTCGCCCGCCGCCTTCGCCGAATCGCTGGCCGGCCTGAAGGCGCCGGCCAAGCCCGTCTGGGCCGAAGGCACCCGGGCCATGCGCGAGTCCTACCTGAAATGGAGCGACCCCGAAGCCATCGCCACGCCGGGCGCGCTGCAGCTGGGCCAGGTCATGGCCTATCTGGAAAAGACGCTGCCGGCCGACGCGATCATGACCAACGGCGCGGGCAACTACGCCACCTGGCTGCACCGCTTCCACCGTTTCACCCGCTTTGGCACGCAGCTTGCGCCCACCTCGGGCTCGATGGGCTACGGCCTGCCGGCGGCCGTGGGCGCCAAGCGCGTCTGGCCCGACAAGACCGTCGTCTGCTTCGCGGGCGACGGCTGCTTCCTGATGCACGGCCAGGAATTCGCCACCGCCGTGCAGTACGACCTGCCGATCATCGTGGTGCTGGTGGACAACGGCATGTACGGCACGATCCGCATGCACCAGGAAAAGCACTACCCCGGCCGCGTCTCCGCGACCGAACTCAAGAACCCGGACTTCGCCGACTATGCGCGCGCCTTTGGCGGCCACGGCGAACGCGTCGAGACCACCGAGCAGTTCGGTCCGGCCTTCGAGCGGGCGCTGGCCAGCGGCAAACCGGCGATCCTGCACTGCTTCATCGACCCGGAAACCATCACCCCGTCGACGACCCTGGAAAAGATCCGCGACGCGGCACTGAAGGCCCAGCACTGATACGCGAACGGGCGGCAAAGCCGGCGCCGGCCCAGGTGGCCCGCCGTGCAAACCCCAACTTGCCGCCCCAATTACTTTAGGTTTAAACTTTCTAGATTCCGGCTACGGAAACCCATAACGGAGACCCAGCATGTCCTCGAACCCCTCTTTTCACTGGCAAGACCCCCTGTTGCTGGACCAGCAACTGACCGACGAAGAACGCATGGTGCGCGACGCCGCCTATGCCTACTCGCAAGACAAGCTGGCTCCGCGCGTCCTGAACGCCTTCCGCAACGAGAAGACCGACCCGGAAATCTTCTCCGAAATGGGCGAGCTCGGCCTGTTGGGCGCCACCATCCCCGCCGAATACGGCGGCGCGGGCATGAACTACGTCAGCTACGGCCTGATCGCCCGCGAAGTCGAACGCATCGACTCCGGCTACCGCTCGATGATGAGCGTGCAGTCGTCGCTGGTGATGGTGCCGATCAACGAATTCGGCAGCGAAGCGCAAAAGCAGAAGTACCTGCCCAAGCTGGCCCGCGGCGAGTGGATCGGCTGCTTCGGCCTGACCGAACCCAACCACGGCTCCGACCCCGGCGGCATGGAAACCCGCGCCGTCAAGACGTCCGACGGCTACAAGATTTCCGGCAACAAGATGTGGATCACCAACTCGCCCATCGCGGACGTGTTCGTGGTGTGGGCCAAGTGCGTCGGCGGCGACTTCGACGGCAAGATCCGCGGCTTCATCCTGGACAAGGGCATGAAGGGCCTGTCGGCTCCCGCCATCCACGGCAAGGTCGGCCTGCGCGCGTCGATCACCGGCGAAATCGTCATGGACGAAGTGGAAGTGTCCGCCGACCAGATGATGCCCGGCGTGTCCGGCCTGAAGGGTCCGTTCACCTGCCTGAACTCCGCCCGCTACGGCATCGCCTGGGGCGCCATCGGCGCCGCTGAAGCCTGCTGGCACACCGCCCGCCAGTACACGCTGGACCGCAAGCAGTTCGGCCGCCCCCTGGCCGCCAACCAGCTGATCCAGAAGAAGCTGGCCGACATGCAAACCGAGATCACGCTGGCGCTCGCGGGCTGCCTGCGCCTGGGCCGCATGAAGGACGAAGGCACCGCCGCCGTCGAGATCACCTCGATCATGAAGCGCAACTCTTGCGGCAAGGCGCTGGACATCGCCCGCCTGGCCCGCGACATGCTGGGCGGCAACGGCATCTCCGACGAGTTCGGCGTGGCCCGCCACCTGGTGAACCTGGAAGTGGTCAACACCTACGAAGGCACCCACGACGTGCACGCCCTGATCCTGGGCCGCGCGCAGACGGGCATCCAGGCGTTCTATTGATCGCCTGCCCCGCCTAGACGGAAAAGCCGCCCGGTCGGGCGGCTTTTTCATGGGCGGGCGACGCGCCTAGTTGTTCCCCGACAGGTCGAACAAGCTGGTCGCATCCAGTTCCAGCACGCCTTCGTCGTGCTGGTTCAGGACCGTCCAGGCCCAGGTGATGATGCCCAGGTCCGGACGCGACGACGAGGTGCGCGCCCCTTGCACGCGCGCTTCCAGGCGCAGGGTGTCGCCGGGCCGCACCGGGGTGCGCCAGCGCACTTCGCCCAGCCCCGGCGAACCGAAGGATTCGGAGTCATGCAGGGCGGCGTCCACCGCCATGCGCATGGCCAGCGCGCAGGTGTGCCAGCCGCTGGCGATCAGTCCGCCCCAACGCCCTTCGGCGGCGCGCTGCGGGTCGGTGTGAAACCATTGGGGATCGAACTTCCGGGCAAACTCCAGGATCTCCGCTTCCGTCACGGTGATCGGGCCGGCCTTGATCAGCATGCCGTCCTTGAATTCGGCGAACTTCATGTTTGACTTTCCCCCTTTTGCAAACGAAATCGGCGCGCCCAGGCGCGCCGATCGTCACGCATGTGTTGTAGGACTCAGTACGTCTCGAAGTGCAGCCGGCCTTCGCGGCGCAGCACATCATGCAGGATAGACCAATCCTCGCCCGCCTGCACCACCACCTCGCGCAAGGCGTCCAGCACGCCGACTTCCATCCCCTTCAAGCCGCACACGTAGATGCAGGTGTTGCGGTCGGACAGCAATTCGCGCACCTGGACGGCGCGTTCGCGGATCAGGTCCTGCACATAGCGCTTGGGCTGGCCGGCCTCGCGCGAGAGCGCCAGGTTGATGTCGATGAAGTCGCGCGGCAGTTTCATCAAGGGGCCGAAGTACGGCAGCTCGCGTTCGGTGCGGGCGCCAAAGAACAGCATGAGCTTGCCGACCTCGCCCGTGCCGATGCGCCGCCGGCAGCGTTCGGTCATGGCGCGCATCGGCGCGGAACCCGTTCCGGTGCAGATCATGATCAGGTTGGCGCGCGGATGGTTGGGCATCAGGAAGGTATGGCCGAAGGGGCCGATCACCTGCACCGTGTCGTTCTTGGCCAGGTCGCACAGGTAGTTCGAGCACACTCCGTGCGCGGCCGCGCCGCCGTGGTCCTGGGTAACGCGCTTGACCGTCAGCGACAGGTTGTTGTAGCCCGCCCGTTCGCCGTCGCGCGGACTGGCCAGCGAGTATTGGCGCGCGTGTTGCGGCCGGCCCTGCGCGTCCACCCCGGGCGGCAGGATGCCGATGGACTGGCCTTCGAGCACCGGGAAGGGCAGCTCGCCAAAGTCCAGCACGATGTGATGGATGTCGCTTTCCGTATCCGCGCCCGTCACGCGGTAGTTGCCCACTACTGTTGCCGTCATGGGCGTCTTGTGCGTGTACAGGTTCACGTAGGGGTGCGCGGCGGACCATGGGGGCACGGAAGCGCCGGGTACGGCGAACGCCGCGGGCGTGGATGCCGGGGCGGCCTCGGGAACCGCCGCCACGGGTTCGGAGGCGGCGGCTTCCGGCAAGGCCTTTTCCTGCGGCAGCTCTTCCCAGCCCAACTGCTCCTGCACCGAGTACGCCTCGCTTCGCATCATCAGCCGCCAGTTGTCGATGGAGCCCGTGGGACACGGCGGCACGCAGGCCATGCAGCCGTTGCAGACCTCGGGATCCACCACGTAGTTGTTGGAATCGTGGGTGATCGCGTCGACCGGACAGGTCTCTTCGCAGGTGTTGCAGCGGATGCAGATCTCGGGGTCGATCAGATGCTGCTTCAGGACTTCTACGGGTAACGGGGCGTTCATCGCGGTCTTCCCAATGCGCGGGCGGCCCGCAAGCGCGCGCCGCCCTTTCCGCCTTCAGTTGAAACGGACGTAGTCGAAATTCACCGGCTGGCGGTTGATGCCCATGACGGGCGGTGCGATCCA
Source organism: Achromobacter sp. NPDC058515 (assembly GCF_042721735.1). NCBI lineage: Bacteria > Pseudomonadati > Pseudomonadota > Betaproteobacteria > Burkholderiales > Alcaligenaceae > Achromobacter > Achromobacter sp. NPDC058515. Next base: position 36,031 of record NZ_JBHXNI010000027.1, on the reverse strand, counting down.
GTTGGCGAACTTGCCGGGCTCGGTCACCCGTCCCATCAGCGACGCGACGAAGGCGCGGTCTTCCGGCGTGGGCAGCCACTTGTGCTGGTTGGCCTGCCATTGCGATTCGGACAGGATCTCGCCTTCGGGCGACATGCGGATGCCGGCCAGCGTGCCGATCTGGCGGTTGAACGCCTTGTGCGGCACCTGCAGTCGATAGGGAATGCCGCTCTTTTCGATGACCTTGTTCCAGCGGCCGATGCCGGCCACGGAATCGCGGATGAAATCGTCGCGCAGCACTTCGTTCAGCGCGTTGAGCATCGGCACCTCGATCTCGTTCAGCTTGCCGTTGTTCACGGTCAGCACGCGATAGGTGTCGTTCTTCAACTGGTGGTCGTCGGTGCGCTTGCTTTCTTCGTAGCGCCCCTTCAGGCCCGATCCATAGAAGATGGCCGCGTTGGACGACTGGTCCGCGCCGAACAGGTCGATGGTGACGCTGTAGTGGAAGTTCAGGTAGCGCTGGATGGTGGGCAGGTCGATCACGCCCGCCGCGCGCACGCTTTCCGGGTCGTCGGTCTTCAGCTGGTTCATCACTTCGCAGGTGCGCTGGATGGTGCGCGAGATGCCGGATTCGCCCACGAACATGTGGTGCGCCTCTTCGGTCAGCATGAACTTGGTGGTGCGCGCCAGCGGATCGAAGCTGGACTCGGCCAGGGCGCAGAGCTGGAACTTGCCGTCGCGGTCGGTGAAATAGGTGAACATGTAGAACGCCAACCAGTCGGGCGTCTTCTCGTTGAAGGCGCCCAGGATGCGCGGGTTGTCCGAATCGCCGGAGCTGCGCTGCAGCAGCGCGTCGGCCTCCTCGCGGCCGTCGCGGCCGAAGTAGCGGTGCAGCAGATAGACCATGGCCCACAGGTGCCGGCCTTCTTCCACGTTGATCTGGAACAGGTTGCGCAGGTCGTACTGGGACGGCGCGGTCAGGCCCAGATGGCGCTGCTGCTCGATGGACGCAGGCTCCGTGTCGCCTTGCGTGACGATGATGCGGCGCAGGTTGGCGCGGTGTTCGCCGGGCGCGTCCTGCCATACGTCGCGGCCCATGTTCTCGCCGAAGTGGATCTTGCGCTGGCCGTCCTGCGGGGCCAGGAAGATGCCCCAGCGGTAGTCGGGCATGCGGACGTGGTTGAAGTTGGCCCAGCCGTCGGGCTCCACGCTGACCGCGGTGCGCAGGTACACGTCAAAGCCGTGCGAGCCGTCGGGGCCCATGTCCTGCCACCATTGCAGGTAGTTGGGCTGCCAATGCTCCAGCGCGCGCTGCAGGGCGCGGTCGCCGGACAGATTGACGTTGTTGGGTATCTTGTCGGTGTAGTTGATTCCAGACATTGTCTCGCTCCTGTTCCTTGGGGATGGAGGCGGGCCGTCAGACCCGGTTCCAGTCGAATGCCGCCTGCTCGCCCTTGCCGTACAGCTTGAGCGCGCCCTTGTCGCCCGCCGCGTTGGGACGGTTGAAGATCCAGTTCTGCCAGGCGGTGAGCCGGCCGAAGATGCGCGTCTCCATGGTTTCCTGGCCACCGAAACGCAGGTTGGCTTCCAGCCCGGTCAGCGCGTCCGGCGACAGCGCGCGGCGCTCTTCCAGGACCATACGCACCTCGTCGTCCCAATCGATGGCGTCAGGCGCATAGGTGACCAGTCCCAGCTCCAGCGCGTCGGCCGCTGACAGAGGCATGCCCCCGCGCGCGCGCACCGCTTCCAGGGGTTGGACCTCTTCATAGAAGCGGCGCTGCAGACGGCTTTGGCCGTTGACCAGCGGATACGCGCCGAAGTTGCGCTCGCCCACCACGATGCGCGCGGGCGCGGCGTCGTCCTCGTTGTCCAGCATGTAGCTGCGGTCGGCAGCCAGCGCCAGTTCCAGCAAGGTGCCCACAAAGCACGAGCCCGGCTCGATCAGCGCGAACAGGCTGCGCGAGGTGACGTCCAGGCGGGCCAGCGTGCGGCGCAGCATGCCGGCGGTCTCGCGCACGAACCAGTGGCCGGCATGCCGCTGCAGCGCGGCGTCGGCGGCCAGCACGGCCTCGGGGTCGCCCTCGGTCTTCAGGATCCAGGTGCCGATGTCGAGCTCATTCGTGCGCATGGTCAGGATGGCGTCGTCCAGTTCGCGCGCCATCTGCAAGGGCCACCAGCCCGCGCCCGCGGCCAGGATGTCCGCCAGCTCCGACTCGACCGGCGCCTGCGGCGCGCGCACGATCCAGGTGGCCTGGCGCTTTTCGCGGTCGAGCCGGATGTCCACGAACGGGTAGGACAGGCTGTCGGCGCTTTCGGTGCGCGCCACGGGCGTCAGGGCAACCCCCTGTTCGCCCGCGGGACGGTCGCTGCCTTGCGCCAGCGCCAGCGCCCGCTCGCGCACCGCGGCCTCGAACCGGGCGGGCTTGACCAGGTCGTCGACCAGCCGCCAGTCCTTGGCCCGCTGGCCGCGCACGCCTTCGACCAGGGTGCAGAAGATGTCCGCGTGGTCGTGGCGCACGCGCCGCTTGTCCGTCACGCGGGTCAGGCCGCCCGTGCCGGGCAGCACGCCCAGCAGCGGCACTTCGGGCAGCGCCACGGCCGAAGACCGGTCGTCGATCAGCAGGATCTCGTCGCAAGCCAGGGCCAGCTCGTAGCCGCCGCCCGCGCAGGCGCCGTTCAGCGCGGCGATGAACTTCAGGCCGCCATGGCGGCTGGAGTCTTCGATGCCGTTGCGGGTTTCGTTGGTGAACTTGCAGAAGTTCACCTTCCAGGCGTGGCTGGACAGCCCCAGCATGAAGATATTGGCGCCGGAACAGAAGATGCGGTCCTTCATGCTGGTGACGACCACGCTGCGCACTTCGGGATGCTCGAACCGGATGCGTTGCAGGGCGTCGTGCAGCTCGATGTCCACGCCCAGGTCGTAGGAGTTCAGCTTCAGCTTGTAGCCGGGACGCAGGCCGCCGTCTTCGGCGACGTCCATGGCCAGCGTGGCGACCGGGCCGTCGAACGTCAGGCGCCAGTGGCGGTACTGCCCGGGCTCGGTCCGGAAATCAACCCGGCTAACGGTGCTGCTCATAGTGTGTCTCCTCGTACGCCCTGTCGGGACAGGAAAAATACTGCATCACATGAATTATTGTGCAGATTAGTGCAGAAAAAAATCAGCGTCAAGCAAGATAGGCATAAAAGTGCAGTTTCTTGCCTGCACCCGCCAGGCGCAAAAAAGGCCGCCCGATGGGCGGCCTTGCAATGGCGGGAAGGACGAGGCGCCTACAGCGGCAGGCCGCAAGCCTTGCGCACCTGCGTGCGCAGGCCGGCGAAGCTCTCCTGCACTTCCAGGTTGCTGGTGACCCAGGTCAGGTCGGCCTTGGCGTAGAAGGCCTCGCGGCCGGCAAGAATGCGCTTCAGGTCGGCCATGGCTTCGTTGTTGCCCGACATGGGCCGGAAGTCGCCTTGCGCCATGACGCGGCCCATGTGCTCTTCCGGCGTGGCGCGCAGCCATACCGTATAGCAGTGGGTCAGCAACAGGTTCATCGTGGCCGGTTCGGACACCAGTCCGCCCGGCGTGGCCAGCACCATTTCCGGGTAGATCTGCACGGCCTCTTCCAGCGCCCGCCGCTCATAGCGGCGATAGGCGTTCGGGCCGTAGAGATTATGGATTTCCAGGATGCCGCAGCCGGCCACGCGCTCGATCTCGCGGTTCAGCTCCACGAAGGGATAGCCCAGGTCGTCGGCCAGCATCTGGCCCAACGTGGATTTGCCCGCGCCGCGCAGCCCGATGAGCGCCACGCGCTGGGTGCGGTTGGGCCGTTGCGCCCCCGCCCCCACCCCGAACAACTGGCTCAGGGCTTCGCGGGCGCGCTGCAGGTCGGATTCCGTGCGGCCGCTGAGCAGTTCCCGGATCAGCAGCCAATCGGGCGATTCGGTGGTCACGTCGCCGACGAGTTCGGCCAGCGCGCAGTTGAATGCCTTGGCGATCTGCAGCAGCACGAGGATCGACGCGTTGCCCACCCCATGCTCAAGGTTGGCCAGATGGCGCTCGGACACGCCGGTGACCTGGGACAGCCCCTTGCGCGTCATGCCGCGTATGGCCCGCAGGCGGCGCACGCGCTCGCCCAATGCCACCAGGAAGACTTCCCGCCGGGGTTCGGTTGGCGCCGCGTCTAGCGCTTGATTCATGTTTGGCCTGACTCCGCAAATACCCTGATTACCGCTCTTTTATGCACTATAGTGCTTGACCCAAATCAAAGGAAGCACTATTTTTCCATTCATCGAGTTCAAAGCCGTTCAGGTGCAAAAAAACAGCAGTCGATTTCATATCGATTCTGAAGCGCCGACAGTGTAAAGGAGTCGCCAGGTGAGCACGCCAGACCAATTCCATGCCCTGATGCGCGACGTCACGCGCCTGACGGCCGGCCAGCCTTTGGATGCCGTGCTGCAGGCGCGGCTTAACCGCGACGCCGGTCCGCAAAGCGAACTGTTCCAGAGCATCTTCGCGGCGTGCAGGCAGGGAGTGGCGGACGGCTGGATGTGCAGCCGCGAGGGCGGCGGCATCCGCTACGGCCGCGTCATCAAGCCGGCGCCCGACCTGGAAGGCTGTTCGGTCGACGTCGTCGACATGGACGACCTGGCCGGCCCCCACCACACGCATCCCAATGGCGAGATCGACATGATCATGCCGCTGACCGGCGACGCCCGCTTTGACGGCCACGGCGCCGGCTGGCTGGTCTACGGCCCCGGCAGCGCGCACAGCCCGACCGTCACGCAGGGCCGCGCCCTGGTGCTGTACCTGCTGCCCGGCGGCGCCATCGAATTCACGCGTTCCGGCTAGCCCGACGCCCGCCCCTGCCGCCAAACAACAAACACAGGCAGGGCAACCGCCCACCAGGACTTCAGGAGACAACCGTGAACACCTGTCCCGCCGAACTCAACTTCGCCAGCCATCTGGCGGCGCTGAACGCGCCCCGCGCGGCCAAGCCCGCCTATATCGACGACACCCGCCAGATCACCTACGGCGAACTGGCGGAGCGGGTGGCCCGCATGGCCGGCGCCCTGCGCCGGCTGGGCCTGCGGCGCGAGGAACGCATCCTGCTGCTGATGCAGGACACGGCCGACTGGCCGGTGGCGTTCCTGGGCGCCCTGCATGCCGGCGTGGTCCCGGTGGCCGTGAACACCCTGCTCACCCCGGACGACTACGCGTACATCATTGCGCACAGCCGCGTGCGCGCCGTCTTCGCGTCCGGCGCCTTGCTGCCCGTCTTGCAGGCGGCGATGGCGCAGGCGCCGGGCGACATCGAGCACCTGGTCGTGTCGCAGCCCGCCGCCGCCCTGCCCGACGGCGCGCACGAATTCGAATCGCTGCTGGCCGGATCGCCGCTCGCGCCCGCGGCGCGCACCCTGTCCGACGAGATCGCCTTCTGGCTGTATTCATCCGGCTCCACCGGCAAGCCCAAGGGCGTTGTGCACACCCACGGCAACCTCTGGCACACGGCCGAGCTCTATGCCAAGCCCGTGCTGGGCATCCAGGAAACCGACGTGGTGTTCTCCGCCGCGAAGCTGTTCTTTGCCTATGGCCTGGGCAACGGCCTGACCTTCCCGCTGTCGGTGGGCGCCACCGTCATCCTGATGGCCGAACGCCCCACCCCGCAAGCCGTCTTCCAGCGCCTGACCCGCCATCGCCCCACGGTGTTCTACGGCGTGCCCACGCTGTACGCCAGCATGCTGGCCTCCGCCGAGCTGCCGCCGCGCGAACAGGTGTCGATGCGGGTCTGCACGTCGGCCGGCGAAGCCCTGCCGCGCGACATCGGCGAACGCTTCACGCGCCACTTCGGCTGTGAAATCCTGGACGGCATCGGCTCGACCGAGATGCTGCACATCTTCATATCCAACCAGTCCGGGCAGCTGCGCTACGGCACCACGGGCAAGCCCGTGCCCGGCTACGAAGTGCAGCTGCGCGACGACAACGGCGCGCCCGTCGCCCCCGGCGCCATCGGCGACCTCTACATCAAGGGCCCCAGCGCCGCGCTGATGTACTGGAACAACCGCGACAAGACGCGCCAGTGCTTCCTGGGCGACTGGCTCAAGAGCGGCGACAAGTACGTATGCGACCAGGACGGCTACTACACCTACGCCGGCCGCAGCGACGACATGATCAAGGTCAGCGGCCAGTACGTTTCCCCGGTAGAGGTGGAGAACATCCTGATCCAGCACGAAGCCGTGCTGGAGGCGGCCGTGATCGGCGCGCCGGACCACGACGGGCTGGTCAAGACCAAGGCCTATGTGGTGCTGCGCCCGGGCTTCGAGCCCGACGCCCAGACCGGGGCCGCCTTGCAGCGCTACGTGAAGCAGCACCTGGCGCCGTTCAAGTACCCCCGCCAGATCAATTTCATGGATGAGCTGCCCAAGACCGCGACGGGCAAGATACAGCGGTTCCGGCTCCGGCAGCTCGAAGAGACGACGCTATGACCGCAACCGCCGTGGCCGAAACGGTCTTTGCCGACATCCGCGCGCGCGGGCGCGACATGCGCCTGGAATGCCAGTGGATCGAACCCCGGCGCCGGCAGGCCCCGCTGCTGGTCTTCCTGCACGAAGGGCTGGGCTCGGTGTCCATGTGGAAAGACTGGCCGCGGCGCGTGTGCGACGCGGCCGGCTGCCGGGGGCTGGTGTATTCCCGTTACGGGTATGGACAGTCGACGGCGCGGCCGCCGCAGGAAAAATGGCCCGTGGATTTCATGCACCATGAGGCGCGCGAGGCGCTGCCCGCGCTGTTCGCGGCGCTGGGGGTGGACGCGAAGGCGGACAAGCCGGTGCTGTTCGGCCATAGCGACGGCGGCTCGATCGCGTTGCTCTATGCCGCCATGCACCCTGGCGCGGTGGCCGGCATCGCGGTGGCCGCGCCGCACATCTTCGTCGAAGACGTCTCCGTGTCGAACATCGAGCTGGCGCGCCGGGCCTATCTGGAATCGGACCTGCGCGCCAGGCTGGGCCGCCATCACGCGGACCCGGACTCCGCCTTCTGGGGCTGGAACGACATCTGGCTCGATCCGGAATTCCGCCGCTGGAACATTGAAGACCACCTGTCCCGGATCGCCTGCCCCGTGCTCGCCATCCAGGGGGTGGACGATGAGTACGGCACCCTGGAGCAGATACGCGGCATCCGCCGCCGCGCGCCCCAGGCCGAATTGCTGGAGATTCCAGACTGCGGGCATTCGCCGCACAAGGACCAGCCCGACACCGTCATCCAGGCCGTCGCCGATTTTGTCGGCGCGCTGGACAAACCCGGCTGACCCAGGCCCATAACAAGCACGGAGACAAACCATGAACCACACCCTGACCCGGGCTGCGCTGGCCGCAGCCCTGATGCTCGCCGCCGGCGGCGCACAGGCGGCCGACAAGCTCAAAGTCGGCTTCATGCTGCCTTACAGCGGCACCTTCGCGGCGCTTGGCGTCGCCATCGAGAATGGCTTCAAGCTGTATGTCGCCGAACAGGGGGGCAAGCTGGGCGGGCGTGAAATCGAATACTTCAAGGTGGACGACGAGTCCAACCCGGCCAAGGCGGCCGAGAACGCCAACCGCCTGATAAAGCGCGACCAGGTCGACGTGCTGATCGGCACGGTGCATTCGGGCGTGGCGATGGCGCTGGCCAAGGCCGCCAAGGACGCCGACACAACGCTGATCGTGACCAACGCGGGCGCCAACGCAATCACCGGCCCGCTGTGCGGCCCCGGCATCTTCCGCACCTCGTTCACCAATTGGCAGCCCGCGTACGCGATGGGCCCGGTGGCGCGGGCCAAGGGGCACAAGACGGCCGTCACCATCACCTGGAAGTACGCGGCGGGCGACGAGGCCATCGGCGGCTTCAAGGAGGGCTTCGAGAAGGCCGGCGGCAAGGTCGTGCGCGAACTGAGCCTGCCGTTTCCCAACGTGGAGTTCCAATCGCTCCTGACCGAGATCGCCGCGCTCAAGCCCGACATGGTGTTCACCTTCTTTGCCGGCGGCGGCGCCGTGAAGTTCGTGCAGGACTACCATGCGGCCGGCCTGGACAAGACGATTCCGCTGTACGGCTCCGGCTTCCTGACCGACGGCACCCTGCAGGCGCAGGGCGCATCGGCGCAGGGCCTCCTGACCACGCTGCACTACGCCGACGGCCTGAACACCCCGCGCGACAACGCCTTCCGCGCCGACTACTCCAAGGCCTACAAGGCGCAGCCGGACGTATACGCCGTGCAGGGCTATGACGCCGCGCAGCTGATGCAGTCCGGCCTGGCCGCCGTAAAGGGCGATTTCGCCAAGAAGGAAGACTTCCGGCGCGCGATGCGCGGCGCCACGGTGGACAGCCCGCGCGGCCCGTTCACGCTGTCGGCGGCGGGCAACCCGGTGCAGGACATCTACCTGCGCCGCGTCGATGGCCTGGAGAACAAGGTCGTCGAGGTGGCCGTGCAGAAGCTGGCCGATCCCGCCCGCGGCTGCAAGCTCTAGAACCGCGTCCGCCACGGAGAGGCCCCATGGACATCGGCATCCTGCTCATCCAGAGCCTGAACGCCTTCCAGTACGGCTTGCTGCTGTTCCTGGTGGCCAGCGGACTCACGCTGATCTTCGGCATCATGGGCATCATCAATCTTGCCCATGGCAGCTTCTACATGATCGGCGCTTACATGGCGTTCGCGCTGGGCCCGCTGGTCGAGCGCTGGCTGGGCGGCGGGTTCCTGGCCACGCTGGCCGTGTGCGTGCTTGCGGCCGGCGCGCTGGGCTACCTGCTGGAGGCCGCGTTCTTCAGCTACCTGTACAAGCGCAACCACCTGCAGCAGGTGCTGATGACCTATGGCCTGATCCTGGTGTTCGAGGAGCTGCGCAGCATCCTGGTGGGCAATGACGTGCATGGCGTGCCCTTGCCCTCCTGGCTGCAGGGCAGCATCCCGCTGGGCGGCGTCATGACGTATCCGGTCTACCGGCTGTTCATCTCGGCGGTGGGCATCGCCGTCGCCCTGCTGCTGTACTGGGTCATCTCGCGCACGCGGCTGGGCATGATGCTGCGCGCGGGCGCCAGCAACCGCGAGATGATCGGATCGCTGGGCATCGACATCAACAAGCTCTACCGCCTGGTGTTCGCGGCGGGCGTGGCGCTGGCGGCCCTGGCCGGCAGCATCGCCGCGCCCGTGTCGTCCGTCTATCCCGGCATGGGCAACGGCGTGCTCATCATCTGCTTCGTGGTGGTGGTGATCGGCGGCATCGGGTCGATCCGCGGCGCGTTCCTGGCCGCGATGCTGGTGGGCTTTGCGGAAACCTTCGGGCAAGTGCTGTTCCCTTCCGCGGCGGGCGTGCTGGTGTACCTGCTGATGGCCTTCATTCTGCTTTGCAAGCCCGAAGGGCTGTTCAAACAGGGTTAGCAATGCTGAATAGACTCTTGCCCATCGCGGCGCTGCTGGCGCTGGCCGCCTTTTCCTGGAGCGGCAGCGACTACTACACCGGCCTGGCCGTCAAGATCATGATCTACGCGATCTTCGCGCTCAGCCTGCAGCTGCTGGTGGGCGGCGCGGGGCTGGTCAGCCTGGGGCATGCCGCCTTCTTCGGCATCGGCGCCTATGTGGCGGCGCTGCTGTCGCCCGAGTCGGAGGCGGCCAGCCTGTGGTGGCTGCTGCCCGCCGCCCTGCTGGCCGCCGCCGCCTATGCCGCCGTGACCGGCGCGCTGGCGCTGCGCACGCGGGGCGTGTATTTCATCATGGTCACGCTGGCGTTCTCGCAGATGGCCTACTACGTGTTCCACGACACCAAGATCGGCGGCGGCAGCGACGGCATCTACCTGTATTTCAGGCCGGAGCTGTCCCTGGGCGGCTGGACGCCGTTCGACCTGGGCAACGCCGCGACATTCTATTTCTTCGTGCTGGCCTGCCTGGCGCTGACCTGGGGATTCCTGGCGCTGCTGCGGCGCTCGCCGTTCGGCGCGGCGCTCACCGGCATCCGCATCAATGAACAGCGCATGCGGGCGGCCGGCTACTCGACCTATCCGTACAAGCTTGCCGCCTACGTCGTCGGCGCCACGCTGGCCAGCCTGGCGGGCTTTCTGTTCGCGCTGAAGGACGGCTTCGTCACGCCGGAGCTGCTGGCCTGGGAGCAGTCGGGCCTGGTGCTGCTGATGGTGATCCTGGGCGGCATGGGCAGCCTGGGCGGCGCGGTGCTGGGCACCGTGGCGCTGGTGCTGCTGCAGGAACTGTTCCAGTCGCAGGAATTGTTCGGCGACTATGCGCGCCACTGGCATCTGCCGCTGGGCATCGCCATCATCGCGCTCGTCGCCCTGCTGCCCAACGGCCTGGCGGGACTGCCCGCGCAATGGCGCGAGCGCCGCGAGGCGCGCGCGGCGGGCGCCGCCGCAAAGCAGGCCGAAGCCGGCGCGCCCGCCCGCAAGGACGCCGCCGCCCCTGCCCGCCTGCCCATCCAGGGAGAACCCCATGTCTGATCTCTTGCTGGCCGCCCACGCGGTCACCCGGCGCTTCGGCGGCCTGACGGCGGTCGATGGCGTATCGCTGGGCTTGCAGCGCGGCCAGGTGCATGCCGTCATCGGCACCAACGGCGCGGGCAAGTCCACGCTGATCAACATCCTGTCGGGCGAGCTGGCCCCCACCAGCGGCCAGGTCATGCTGGGCGGGCGCGACATCACCGCATGGCGCCAGCCCGAACGCGCGCGCGCCGGACTGGGCCGCAGCTACCAGCGGTCCACCCTCTTTCCCGAACTGAGCGTGTTCGAAAACTGCCGGCTGGCCGCGCAGGCGGGACGGCAGCGCTTCTGGCATTGGTGGCGCGCCGCGTCCGGCTGCCGGCGCAGCGCCGAACTGGCCCGGCACGCGCTGGACCGCACGGGCCTGGCCGGCGACGCCGCGCGCGCGGCCGGCTTGCTGCCGCATGGCCGCAAGCGCCAGCTGGAGATCGCCATGTGCCTGGCGGGCGAGCCGCAGGTGCTGCTGCTGGACGAACCGCTGGCCGGCATGGGCCCCGAGGAAACGGACCGCATCCTGGACCTGCTGCAGACGCTGAAGGCCGGCCACGCCATCCTGCTGGTGGAGCACGACATGGACGCCGTGTTCCGCATTGCCGAGACCATCACCGTCATGGTCAACGGCACGGCCATCGCCAGCGGCACGCCGGCGGCGATCCGCGCGAATCCCGACGTGCGCACGGCCTACCTGGGCGAAGACGAACAAGGAGCCGGCTGATGAATGCGCTGATCGAAGCGGGCGGCCTGCACGTCTACTACGGCGCGAGCCACGTGCTGCGCGGCGTGGACATGCACATCGCCCCGGGCGAATCCGTGGGCCTGGTGGGCCGCAACGGCATGGGCAAGACGACGCTGATCCGCAGCCTGATGGGCCACGTGAAAAGCGCGCAAGGCAGCGTGCGGGTGCGGGGCAGCGATTGCACGCGCGCCCAGCCGCACGCCATCGCGCGGATGGGCGTGGCCTACGTGCCGGAGGGCCGCGGCATCTTCCCCAACCTGAACGTGCGCGAGAACCTGCAGGTGGCGGCGCGTCCGGGAAGGCGCGGCGGCCAGGACTGGACCTATGCGCGCGTGCTGGACACGTTTCCGCGCCTGCGGGAGCGCCTGGGGCATGGCGGGCAGCAGTTGTCGGGCGGCGAGCAACAGATGCTGGCCATCGGCCGGGCCCTGATGACCAATCCCGACCTCCTGATCCTGGACGAGGCCACCGAAGGCCTGGCGCCCCTGATCGTGGCGGAAATCTGGAAGATCATCCGCCAGATCCGCGCCACCGGCATGTCCACGCTGATCGTGGACCGCAATTACCGCGCGGTGCTGGACCACACGGACCGCTGCCTGGTCATGGAAAAAGGACTGATCGTGCAGGATGGCGACAGCGCGTCGCTGGCCCGGCAACCCGGGCAGCTGACGCGCTATCTGGGGGTTTAGATCACCGCTTCGATCAGGAAGGGGCCGCGGCGCTTCAAGCCTTCGGCCAGCGCGCGCGCAAAGCCCTCCACCGTATCCACGCTGACCGCTTCCACGCCCATGCCGCGGGCCAGGTGCGTCCAGTCCAGATAGGGTTCTTCCAGGTCCAGCATGCGGCGCGCGTTGCGGCCCGGTTCCTTCACGCCCACGTTCTTCATCTCGCCGTGCAGCGTGGCGTAGGAGCGGTTGGCCAGGATGACGGTCAGGCAGTTCAGGTTCTCGCGCGCCTGGGTCCAGAGCGCCTGCAAGGTGTACATGCCGCTGCCGTCGGCCTGCAGGGTGACGACCTTGCGGTCCGGGCAGGCCACCGCGGCGCCCGTCGCCATCGGCATGCCGATGCCGATGGCGCCGCCCGTCAGCATGAGCCAGTCGTGCGGCGCGCTGCTGGCGCTGTAGATCGGAAATTCGCGTCCCTGGGTGATGGATTCGTCGCACACGATGGCCTGTTCGGGCAGCGTGTGCGCAACCAGGATGTTCACGGCGGCGCCCGTCAGCTTGCCCGTCTGCGGCACTTCATAGGCGGCGGCCGGCGCGGCCAGGCGCGGGGCGTCGGCGGCGATGCCCAGCTCGTCGGCCAGCCATTCCAGCGCGTGCGCCAGATCCTGCTCGGCCGAGGCCAGCACCACCTGGTTGCTGTCCGTGGGCGCCAGCAGGCTGGGCTTGCCCGGGTAGGCGAAGAAACCGACCGGCGACTTGGCGCCCGCCAGCACCAGATGCTTCACATCTTTCAGCTTGGCCACCGCCAGGTCGATCGGGTACGGCAGGCGGTCGACGGGCGTGCGCGAGCCGCCGCGCTCGATGCGGCGATTCGAGGTTTCGGAGATCAGGCGCACGCCGGTGGCGCGCGCGATGCGGCCGGCGGCGTTCAGCGCGCGTTCGCGCAGGGCGGCGCCGCCCAGCATCAGCACCGTCGCTTCGCCGGAACGGATGGCGGCGGCGGCCGCGCGGACCGCGTCGGCGGAGGTCTGGGCCAGGGCCTCCGCCTTGACCAGCACGGGCGCGGGCGAGTTGTCCGGCAAGTCGGTCCACGCGGTGTCGGCCGGCAGAATGAGGGTGGCGATGTTGCCCGGCGCGCGGCGCGCCACGCCGATGGCTTCGGCGGCGTCCGCGGACAGGGCGGCGGCCGTCATCGTGCGCTTGACCCAGTGCGACATGGGGCGCGCGACGCCTTCGACATCGCTCGTGAGCGGGGCGTCGTACTGGACGTGATAGGTGGCGTGGTCGCCCACGATGTTGACCATGGGCGTGCGCGCGCGCTTGGCGTTGTGCAGATTGGCCAGGCCGTTGCCCAGGCCGGGGCCCAGATGCAGCAGGGTGGCCGCCGGCTTGTCGGCCATGCGCGCATAGCCATCGGCCGCGCCCGTCACCACGCCTTCAAACAAGCCCAGCACGCAGCGCATCTTGGGCTTGCGATCCAATGCCGCCACAAAGTGCATTTCCGATGTGCCCGGGTTGGCAAAGCAAACGTCCACATCATTGGCCAGCAAGGTATCGCAAAGACTGTCAGCGCCGTTCATCGTGTTTCCCTAGTCGTTATCAATGGCAGTGCGGGGCGTGGTCGCGCCCGCCTGACGGACATGATAGGGAGCGTAGCGGAAACGGCATAGAGCCATTTCAGCTTGCGCGCATGGAACCATTCCCCTCGGTGTTCCGCCAGCCGGAATTAGCATAACCGCCGCGGGCGGTTCAGCCCAGGATCTGCCCCAGGAATGCCTGCGCGCGCTCCGAACGCGGCGCGGAAAAGAAGTTGTCCGGCGTGTCGGCCTCGACTATGGCCCCCTGGTCCATGAACACGACGCGGTCGCCGACCTCCCGCGCAAAGCCCATTTCGTGCGTCACGCAGACCATGGTCATGCCGTCCCGGGCCAGCGCGACCATGGTGTCCAGCACTTCCTTGACCATCTCGGGGTCCAGCGCGGAGGTGGGCTCGTCGAACAGCATGATCTTGGGCTGCATGCACAAGGCGCGCGCGATCGCCACGCGCTGCTTCTGGCCGCCGGACAGCTGGCCGGGATACTTGTCCGCGTGCTGCGGGATCCGCACGCGTTCCAGGTAGTCCATCGCGCGCGACCGGGCTTCATCCGCCGGCACGCCCTTGACCAGCATGGGCGCCAGCGTGCAGTTCTCCATCACGGTCAGGTGCGGGAACAGGTTGAAATGCTGGAACACCATGCCCACCTCGGCGCGGATGCGCTCGATGTTCTTCACGTCTTCGTTGAGCTCGATGCCGTCGACCACGATGCGGCCCTTCTGGTGTTCCTCCAGCCGGTTCAGCAAGCGTATCGTCGTGGACTTGCCCGAGCCGGAGGGGCCGCAGAGGATCAGTTTTTCCCCCGGCGACACCTCCAGCGCCAGGTCGTCCAGCACCTGGAATTCGCCATACCACTTGCATACGCCCTGCATGGTGATGATCGGGGCGGAGTCGTTCAATGCGTCCATCGCTTCAGGCCTTGGAAATATCGTGGTTTTCGCCGGCGCCGCTCCAGTAGCCCGGCACGGTCAGGCGCTTTTCGGAACGTCGGAACGCGTAGGACAGCACGCTGCACATGGCAAAGTAGATGACGCCCACCATGGTGTAGACGGTCAGCGCCTGGAAGGTGGCGCCCGCCAGCATCTCGCCCGCCCGCATCAGCTCGTACACGCTGATGACGGCGACCAGCGACGTTTCCTTGATCAGCACCAGCGCGTAATTGCCCAGCGCCGGAAACACCGTGCGCAGCGCCTGCGGCAGCACGATGCGGCGCAGCCGCTGGACCTTGCCCAGGCCCAGGGCGCGCGCGGCCTCGTACTGGCCGGTGTCCACCGACTGGATGCCGCTCCTGAACAGCTCGGCCAGGTAGGCGCCGAAGTTCAGGGTCAGGCCCAGCACGCCGGCGACAAAGCCGTTGATCACCACGCCCATCTCAGGCAGGCCGTAATAGATGTAGAACAGTTGCAGGAGCAGCGGCGTGCCCCGTATCACCTCGATGTAGAAGCGCGCGCCGCGGCTCAGCAGCCGCGACGACGACAGGCGGCACAGGCAGACGACCAGGCCCAGCGCCACCGCCAGGAATGCCGAACAGAAAAACAGCGCCAGGGTCCAGACGGTGCCCTCGGCCAAGGGCGCCAGGTACATGCGCAGGGTAGCGAGATCCAAATCGTGCTCCTTATCCATGCCGGTGCGGCTTTACTTGCTGATCAGGTCCGACACGCCCCACTTCTGGCCGATGGCGGCCATTTCGCCGCTATTCTTCATTTCGGCCAATGCGTTGTTGACGGCTTCCAGCAGCGCGGCGTTGCCCTTTTGCACGGCCATGCCCACCTGCCACTTGCGCTGCGGCTGGTAGCCGGTGTCCAGCTTCACGCCCGGAATGTTCTTGGTCTTGATCTGATAGATGATGCTGGGCGGATCCACGATGCCCAGGTCGATGCGGCCGGCCCGCACGTCCGCCAGCAAGGTGGAGTAGTCCTGGTAGGTCGTGACCTTGGTGCCGGGCATGTCCTTGATCATGTTGAACTGGACCGAATCGACCAGCACGCCCACGCGCTGCCCCTGCATGTCTTCGAACCTGGCGTACTTGCGCGATGCCTTGTCGCTGACCACCACTCCCTCGCCCCACTCGTAGACCGGCGCGGAGAAGTCGATGGCCTTCGCGCGCTCCTCGGTGATGAAGAGCGGCGCGGACATGACATCGGCGCGCCCGGAAGTCAGCGTGGGAATCAGGCCCGAGAACGGCACGTCGGACAGCTTGTCGGACACCTTCAGGTGCTTGGCCACGCCGGCCGCCACGTCCACCATGATGCCTTCGAGCTGGTTGGACTTCGGGTTCTTGAAGCCGTGCGGCGGCGCGGACGCGGTGGTGACGATGGCCAGGCTCTTGTCGGCGCGCACCTCGTCCAGCGTGCGCGCTTGCGCGGCGGATTGGATCAGCAGGCTGGCCGCGGCCATGCCCAGCAGGATGGATTTGAGTTTCATCGTTTTCCCCTTGGATGAATGAATGACCCGGACGCGGCGGCTCAGGCCGGACGCCCTTGCGGGTACTGCTGCACCGCTACCGCCGCCAGCGCGCAGAATTCCTGCACGACGGTGGCGGCCAGGAAGGCCGTCGCCCCCTGCACGTCTTGCGGCGGCGACACGGTGTTGACGTCGAACGCCACGAAATTCAGGCCGGCCAGCTGGCGCAGCAGCGCCAGCCCTTCCTTGGCCGACAGCCCGCCCCATTCCGGGGTGCATACGCCCGGCGCGCAGGACGGATCGAAGATGTCCATGTCGAAGCACAGGTAGACCGGGCGCTGGCCGATGCGCTGCTTGATGTCCGCCAGCGCGGCCTGCTGGTCCCGGTCGAAATCGTCGTAGGGCATGATCGTGTAGCCGACCTCCCGTCCGAATTCCAGCACCCCGGGCATGAAGGAGCTGCCCCGCGTTCCCACATGGAAGCTGGAAGCGACGTCCAGCAGCCCTTCTTCGGCGGCGCGCGTGAAGGTCGTGGCGGTGTTGTAGCCAGGGATGGGATAGGTGTCGGTGTGCGAATCAAAATGCAGCACCACGAAATCCGGGTGGCGGCGCGCCACGGCGCGCAGTTGCGGCAAGGTCACCGCGCCGTCGCCCCCCATGGAGATCGGGATGGCGCCCGTATCCAGAATCGCGCCGATGCCGGCCTCGATCAGCGGGTAGGACGCGTCGGGATCGCCGGGATGGCAGGCGACGTTGCCCACGTCGACCGCCCGCAGGAACTCGGGCGGATTGTCGATGCCGTTGCGGCGGAAGATGTCGACGGGGCGCAGCAATTTCGATTGCTCGCGTATGGCGTCCGGCCCCTGGCGCGACCCCACGCGAAATGGATGCGTGCCGCAATCGAACGGGATGCCCACCACGCAGGCGCGGGCTTTGCCGGCCCCTGCGTCGCGGACTGGCGGCAGGCCCATGAAACCCGCAACGGGATGGAAACAGACTTCAGCTGACTGCGGCACAACGCGGCTCCTGGGCGGGCGTCCCGTTCGCACGGTTGCGAACGAGACTTCTATTTAGATTTGATCAAATCGCTGTGCGATACGATCGTGTCATAAATAGATTAGCAAGCAAGAAGCCATGCGGCCAATTAGGGAGTTCCCCTTAGAGGCGAATTAAATACCTGACTAATTAAGTATGAAATAGGAGCGGAAGCGCGCCGGCGCGGTGCGCGCGCCGCGCACCAGGATGCAGCAGGCGCAATGAATCAGGCGTCGTCGCCGGGCGGCATCGCGCCGCGCAAGGCGCCGCCCGGCGGCTCCATTTCGTAGAAGGGATGCGAGCGGCCCAGCGTGCGCGACGCGCTGATGGCGTGCGCGGTCTCCACGACCTGCGGGCCGAACACCGCTTGCGCCTGTTCGAAGGACCAGCGGCTGGAGGGCACGGACACGTTCACCGCCCCCAGCGGGGTGCCACCGGCGTCCAGCACCGCGGCGCTGACCGTGATGTCGCCGGGATAGAACTCGCCGTTGGAACGCGCATAGCCGTGGCGGCGCGCGAAATCCAGTTCCGCCAGCAAGGCGTCCATATCGGTGATCGTCTCCCCCGTGTAGGACTTGCGGTCGCAGCGGTCCAGCAGGCTGCGCGCCACGGCGGGATCCAGCCTGGCCAGCACGGCCCGGCCGGCGGCCGTGCAGTACAAGGGCAGGCGCATGCCCACCGGCATATTCACGAACATTTCCTTGTGGGTGGCAAAGCGCGCCACATAGACCATATCCAGTCCGTCCGGCTCCGCCAGGCTGCAGGTTTCCTGGCTGTTGCGGTTCAGCGTATGCAGGAAGGGGTTGCCGCCCAGCACCAGCGGGCTGGTCTGCACGTATTTCATGCCCAGTTCCAGCGACCATGGCGCCAGCGAGAATTTCTTGCTGGCCGGGTCCTTGCGCAGATAGCCCAGCGTCCACAGCGTATGGGCAAAGCGCTGGACCGAGCTTTTGCTCAAGCCCGACGCCTCAGCCAGTTCCGGCAGCGTCATGGCGGGCTGCCCTTCGCTGAACGCCCGCAATACGGAAACGCCGCGCGCCAGCGCGGCGATGAACAACGGGGAATCCTCGGGATTTCGAGTCTGGGTCATGGCGCCTGGGCGTTTGTTGGGAAAACGCATAGCGTACCGCAGAACGGTTCATCCATATCGCTGGGCGATTGCCAAAAACGAACGGAAAAAAGAAAAAGCGGTCCGCGCCGCGGACCGCCTTGCGCTACCCTGCCCGCATCAGCGGATCGGCCACGGATACATGGCGCCGCCCTGACTCCACAGCGCGTTCGTGCCGCGCTGCAGGCCCAGCTTGCTGCCCTTGCCCACGTTGCGCTCGAAGATTTCGCTGTAGTTGCCCACCGCCTTGATGGCGTTGTAGGCCCACTTCTCGTCCACGCCCATGTTCTTGCCGGCGCCGGGCGTCACGCCCAGGATGCGCAGGACGTTGGGGTTCTTGCTCTTGAGCATTTCGTCCACGTTCTTCTGCGTGATGCCGTATTCCTCGGCTTCCAGCAGCGCGAACAAGGTCCAGCGCACGATGCCCAGCCAGTTCTCGTCGCCCTGGCGCACCATGGGGCCCAGCGGCTCCTTGGAGAAGCGCTCCGGCAGGATCTCGTAGTCGTTGGGATTGGCGACCTGGGTCGCGCGCACGGCGGCCAGTTGCGAGGAGTCGTCGGTGAAGGCGTCGCAGCGGCCGGATTCGAAGGCGCGCACGACCTCCGTCACCTTGTCGATCACGACCGGCTTGAACTCGATGTTGTTCGCGCGGAACCAGTCGGCCAGGTTCAGTTCGGTGGTGGTGCCCGGCTGCACGCAGACCGTGGCGCCGTTGAGCTCCTTGGCGCTCTTGACGCCCAGCTTCTTGTTCACCAGGATGCCCTGGCCGTCATAGAAGCTGGCCGCGACGGCCGCCAGGCCCAGCGAAGTGTCGCGCGTCTGGGTCAGGGTCACGGTGCGCAACAGCACGTCGACCTCGCCCGATTGCAGGGCCGTGAAGCGTTGCTGCGTGGACAGCGCGGTGCCCTTGAATTTGGTCGGGTCACCGAACACGGCCGCGGCTACCGCGCGGCAGATGTCCACATCCATGCCTTCCCATTCGCCCTTGCTGTTGGTCGCGGAGAAGCCGGACACGCCGTCGGTCAGGCCGCACTGCACGAACCCCTTCTTCTTCACCGCATCCAGCGTAGGGCCGGCCATCGCCGCCTGAGACGCGCAAGCCAGCGCGAGCGCGCCGGCCGCAACCATGATAGTCCGCTTCATTTTGCCTCTCCTGATCCTGAGATAGATGTCCGCGCTGGCTTGTGCCCGGCTGCGGCTGAAACCAGGCCCTGCTTTACTGGGCCGGCCGCCAGATTAAGCGATGTCCACAGCGTGAACAACGCGCCGCCGCCTAGTGGAAACCCGCAGACCATGGCGCGTCGCCCTGGTTTTTCCGCTGTCCGGTGACCGAACTTTATCGCGGCCCTGGCGGGCGGCCCCGCCTGCGCTTGCGTGCCATACTTTTTTTGCGTCTTTGTTCGCCCAGGTCCGCTTTTTGTGCGATAGGCAGCAAAGCCGCAACCCCTTAAAAAAAGCCGATCGCGTCACAGAAAAAACCGGACGCGCATCGAGTTTCGGCCGATTCATGGAGGAGACAAGTCCATGGCACAAGCAAGCAAGTCGCAGCCCCGTCGCAACGCAGCAGCTGATCGCCGCCACGCCCTCAAGACCCTGTTGGCCGCCGCCGTGGCGGCAACGGGACTGGCCGCAGCACCCGCCCATGCGGCGGACGACTGGCCCAGCAAGCCCATCAAGATCATCGTGCCGTACACGCCGGGCGGCTCCACCGACATCGTCACGCGCATCGTCATGGAAAAGCTCGGGCCGCGCTTAAAGCAAACGATCATCGTGGAGAACCGCCCCGGGGCCAACAGCAGCGTCGGCTCGGCCATCGCCGCCAAGGCCGAGCCCGACGGCTACACCTTCCTGTCGATGCTGCCTGCCTACATCATCAACTTCCATCTGTACAAGCTGAACTACACGCCGGCCGACCTGACGCCCGTGGTGCAGATGGCGGACCTGCCGCTGTTCCTCTTCGTGGCCGAAGACCTGCCCGTCAAGACCGTGGCGGACCTTGTCGCCTACGCGCGCAAGAACCCCGACAAGCTCACCTATGCCTCCAGCGGCAACGGCTCCAGCGCGCACCTGACCGGCGCCGACTTCGCGCTGCAAAGCAAGATCACGATGACGCACGTGGCCTACAAGGGCAGCGCGCCCATCCTTACCGACTTGCTGGGCAACCGGGTGTCCATGGTGTTCGACCCCATCCTGGTGCCGATGCAGTACGTGAAGCAGAATCGGCTGAAGGCGCTGGCGTTCACGGGCAAGGAACGCTGGCCGACCGAACCCGGGATTCCCACCATGGAGGAAGCCGGCCTGCCCGGCTTCGTCACCGGCTCCTGGGCCGGCCTGATGGCGCCTGCCAATACGCCCAAGCCGATCATCGAACGCATGGCGCGCGAGATCAGCGAGATCGTCAAGGAACCCGACGTGAAGCAGAAATTCGTGGATGCGGGCTTCCTGCCCGTCGGCGGCACCCCGGCTCAGTTCGCGGAGCTGATGAAGACGGATTCGGCGCGCTATGCCGAGATCATCAAGCAGGCGCGCATCACCGTGAACTGAACGCGGTCGGGCGCGCCCGCCGCGCCCGGACCGAACGGAGTCCTTCATGATCGACAAATTCATCGCCACCCCCGAGGCCGCCGTCGCGGACATCCACGATGGCGCCACGGTGCTGATCAGCGGATTCGGCGGCGCTGGCATGCCCACCGAACTGATCCATGCGCTCATCGGGCAAGGCGCGCGCGAGCTGACCGTCGTCAGCAACAACGCGGGCAACCACGAGACCGGCCTGGCCGCGCTCATCAAGGCCGGACGGGTGCGCAAGGTCATCTGCTCATTTCCCAAGGCCTCGCATTCCTGGGTCTTCGACGATCTCTACCGTCAGGGCGGCATCGAACTGGAATGCGTGCCGCAGGGCACGATCGCCGAGCGGCTGCGCGCGGCCGGCGCCGGCCTGGGCGGCTTCTTCACGCCCACCGCCTACGGCACCGAACTCGCGCAGGGCAAGGAGACGCGGGTCATCGACGGGCGCGGCCATGTGTTCGAAAAGCCCTTGCACGGCGACTTCGCGCTGGTCAAGGCGGACCAGGCCGACCGCTGGGGCAACCTCACGTACCACAAGAGCGCGCGCAACTTCGGCCCCATCATGTGCATGGCGGCCAAGACCGCCATCGTGCAGGTGCGCGTCAAGGTCGCGCTGGGCGAACTGCCGCCCGAAGCCGTGGTCACCCCCGGCATCTTCGTCAAGCGCGTCACCGAGGTGGCCAACGCCGCCTTCTCCAGCTAAAGGAGCCCGCATGTTCCATCCCCTGACCCGCGAGGCCATGGCGCGCCGCCTGGCCCTGGACATCCCCGACGGCAGCTACGTGAACCTGGGCATCGGCATGCCGGTGCTGGTGGCGGCGCACCTGCCCGCCGGCCGCGAGATCGTGCTGCACAGCGAAAACGGCATCCTGGGCATGGGCCCGCCCCCGGCGGAAGCCGACATCAACCTGGACCTGATCAACGCCGGCAAACAGCCCGTGACCTTGCTAGAGGGCGGCTCGTACTTCCACCACGCGGATTCGTTCGCGATGATGCGCGGCGGCCACCTGGACATCTGCGTCATGGGCGGCATGCAGGTCGCGGCCAACGGCGACCTGGCCAACTGGTCGCTCAACAAGCCCGGCGAAGCGCCGGCCGTGGGCGGCGCAATGGACCTGGCGGTGGGCGCGCGCAGCGTGTTCATCATGATGGAGCACAACAGCAAGAACGGGGCTCCCAAGATCGTCGAGCGCTGCGCCTATCCGCTCACGGGCGCTGGCGTGGTGGACCGCATCTACACCGACCTGGCCGTCATCGACGTCACGCCGGACGGCCTGGTGGTTCGGGATATGATCGACGGCATGACCCTGAACGAACTGCAGTCGCGCACCGGCGCGCCCTTGCGCGCAGGCTGATGCCGCCCAACCTTCCCCCTCCCGGCTATGCCGCGCCGCTCGCGGCGGAAGACCATCCCGACCAGTTGCGCGGCGATCCGGACTACATGCTGACGCTGGCGCGCGGCCTGCACGTGATCCGCGCCTTCGGCACGCGCCGCCATCCGCAGACCGCGGCTGAACTGAGCCGGCGCGCCGGCCTGCCCCGCGCGGTCGTGCAGCGCTGCCTGCATACGCTGATCCTGCTGGGCATCGCCGAGCAGAACGGCCGGCTCTATGTGCTGACGCCCCGCATCCTGGGGCTGGGCTATGCGTATTTCTCTTCCACGCCCCTGGTCTCGCTGGCGCAGCCGGTGCTCGAAGAGCTGAGCGCCACGGTCAACGAGACCTGCGCGCTGGCCATCATGGAAGGCCACGAAATGCTGTATCTGGCGCGCTCGGAAGTGAACCGCCTGCTGGCCACCTCGATGGGCCTGGGCAGCAGGCTGCCTGCGTACTGCACGTCCATCGGCCGCGTGCTGCTGGCGCAATTGCCCGAGCCGGCGCTGGCGCGCTACTTCGCCGCGACCGAGTTGCAGCCCTACACCGAGTTCACCCTGACCAGCGAGGCCAGGCTGCGCGCGGAGCTGGCGCGCATCCGCGAGCAGGACTATGCGGTGGTCGACCAGGAACTTGAATTGAATGTGCGCGCCATCTCGGTGCCCGTGCGCTCGGCCAGTGGCAAGGCTTGCGGCGCGGTGAATGTCAGCGTGAAGGCCGCGCGCGTGCCCTTGAACCGCCTGACGGACGAATTCCTGCCGCCCTTGCGGCAGGCCGTGGAAAGAATCGGGGAATTCCTGGCCGCATGAGCGGCCAGGCTACAAGTCCGTCGTGTCCAGCGTGAAGGCCGCGGCGGCGCGGCCGATGCGGTCGTTGACCGCGTGCCAGTCGTCGGTGGCGGGCGGCGCCTGCACGATGATGCGCGCGTAGCCCTGCCCGTCCAGGTCGCGCAGCAGTCCGTACAGGGCCTGCGCATAGCGCGCCGGATCCGCCGGCACCGGCTGCCATTGCACGCGGGCATCGGTCGCCGCGGGCCGTTCGCCGTAAGCGACCACCACCACCTTGCCTTCGGGCAGGTTGCGTCCCTGCACGACGTCTTGCAGGCGCTCGCCGCAGGCCAGCTCGAGCGGCGTGCGCGGCGCGTAGTGCGCCTTCAGCGTGCCCGAGGCGCGCGGCGCGGCGGCGTCGGGCGCGAACACCTGCACGCCCAGCACGGCTTCGATCTGCGCGGCGCTGATGTGGCCGGGGCGCAGCAGCACGGGGCCGGCGCCGCGGTCCAGGCGCGACAGGTCAAGAATCGTGGACTCGATGCCGACTTCCGAGGCGCCGCCTTCCAGCACCGGCATGCCGGCCGCGACTTCCTCGGGAAACTCGCTGCGGACATGCTCGGCGCGCGTGGGGGACACCTGGCCGAACTTGTTGGCCGACGGGGCGGCTACCCCGCCCTGCCCGTTCGGCTTGCCTGCCGCAAACGCCGCCAGCAGCGCCTGCGCCACCGGATGGGAGGGGCAGCGGATGCCGATGCTGTCCTGCCCGCCGCTCACCGTGTCGACGATGTGCGGCGCGCGCTTCAGGATCAGGGTCAGGGGGCCGGGCCAGAACGCGTCGATCAGCAGGCGCGCCTCTGGCGGCACCTGCGCCGCCCAGTACGACACGTCGCCTTGCGGCGCGATGTGCACGATGACGGGATGGTTCGAAGGCCGGCCCTTGGCCGCGTAGATCTTGGCCACCGCTTGCGGGTTTTCCGCGTCCGCGCCCAGGCCGTAGACGGTCTCGGTGGGAAAGGCGGCCAGTTCGCCGTCCAGCATGCGCTGCGCGGCGAGGGCGATCTCCGCGGCGCTGGCGGAATCAGGCGGGGGCAAGGACATCGGATCGTCGCGGCTTATTCAGGCGCTTGCATGCCCAGCGCCGCCGCCACGCGGGCAGCGTCGTCGCGGGCCTGCTGCAGGGTGGCCGCCACGATCGTGACGTGGCCCATCTTGCGGCTGCGGCGCGCCTCGCGCTTGCCGTACAGATGCAGCTTGGCCGTGGGCACGGCCAGCGCGGCGGCCCAGTCGGGTTCGCGCTGGGTGGCGGCGGCATCGGACGCATACCAGATGTCGCCCAGGATGTTCAGCATGACGGCGGGCGCCAGCAGGTCCGAGCTGCCCAGGGGCAGGCCGGCCATGGCGCGCGCCTGCTGCTCGAACTGGCTGGTGACGCAGGCGTCCATCGTGTAGTGGCCGCTGTTGTGCGGGCGCGGCGCGATCTCGTTGACGATCAGGCCGCCGTCCTGAAGCACGAAGAACTCCACGCACAGCACGCCGTGGTAGCCCAGGCCTTGCGCAATGGCTTGCGCCGCCTCGGTCGCGCGGGCCTGCCGTTCGGCGTGGGCCGCGTCCTGCAGGACGGGCGCGGCGGTGGACACCGCCAGGATGCCGTCGCGATGCACGTTGCGCGCCACGGGGAACACCACGGTCGCGCCGTCGAAGCCGCGCGCGATGACCACCGAGATTTCATAGTCCAGCGGCATCAGCGCTTCCAGCACGCAAGCCACGCCGCCGAATTCGGCGAAAGCGGCCAGCGCTTCTTCGCGCGTGCCGATGCGGGCCTGGCCCTTGCCGTCGTAGCCCAGGCGGGCGACTTTCAGGATGCCGGGAAACAAGGCGTCCGGCGCGGCGCGCAGGTCGGCCTCGCTGCGGATGGCGGCATGCGGCGCGACCGGAATGCCTTGCGAGGCGATGAAGGTCTTTTCGGCGATGCGGTCCTGCACGATGGCGACGGCATCGGCCGCGGGGCTGACGCGGCAGCGGGCCGCCAGGGCGCGCAGGCTGTCCGCGGGCACGTTCTCGAATTCGGTCGTGACGGCCTGACAGGTCTGGGCCAGGCGGGCGAGCCCGGCCTCGTCGTCATAGGCGGCCTGGATATGCATGTCCGCGACCATGCCCGCCGGGCATTCCGCGGCCGGGTCCAGCACCGCGACCTTGTAGCCCAGGCTTTGCGCCGCGTGGCAGAACATGCGGCCCAGTTGGCCGCCGCCCAGCAAACCCAGCCAGCCGCCGGGGGCAATCGTGAAAGCAGTAGATTGAGTCATTCGGATCAGGCCTCGGGCGGAACCTTCATGTCGCGCGCGGCTTGCGTCTGGCGGGCGCGGAACGCCACCAGCTTCTTGTGCAAGCCGGCATCGGTGCCCGCCAGGGTGGCGATCACGTGCAGGGCCGCATTGGCCGCGCCCGCCTCGCCGATGGCAAACGTCGCCACCGGCACGCCTTTGGGCATCTGCACGATGGACAGCAGCGAGTCTTCGCCGCGCAGGTACTTGGACGGGACCGGGACGCCGAACACCGGCACTTCGGTCAGGGCCGCCATCATGCCCGGCAGGTGGGCCGCGCCGCCTGCGCCGGCGATGATGCCGCGCAGGCCGCGCTCGTGCGCCGCGGCGCCGTATTCGGCCATGTCCTGCGGCATGCGGTGCGCGGAGATCACGCGGGCCTCATAGGCCACGCCGAAGTCCTCCAGCATGGTCACCGCGTGCTTCATGACCTCCCAATCGCTGGAAGAACCCATAATCACGCCCACCACGGGGGTGGCCTCTGCCGCTGCGGAAGTCTTGGCTGTCATAACCGGTGTCAAAGAGTTGAGACCGCGGCGCAAGGGCCGCGGAATGTCAAAGGACCGCGGAACCAGGCCGCGAAACCCGGTATTTTACCCGGCGCGGGCGTCCCCCTACGGCGCGGCCGCGGTTCCCAGCAAAAGATAGCTCTCGGGATTGTCCGGGCAGGGCCCGAAACCGCATTCCAGCGTGGTGCTGCCGACGTTGGCCAGCGCGGTGATGAAAAACAGGGCCATGACCATCATGCCCAGCGCCGACACGGGCTTTTTCAGCATGCTGTCGCCCCATTTGCGGTCGGCGGACAGCATCAGCACGCAAAACACGATGATGGCCGAAAAAGCGATGAACGCCCAGGTATAGAAATGCAGGCCCAGGAATGGCGTGCCGTAGCCCGGATCGCCCGGCGCGATATGCAGCAGCACCTGCCGGCCCGAGGCCACCATGCCGCCCAACGAGGCCGCGATGCTCATCGCATAGTGCATCGGAGACGGCCCCAGCCGCATGTTCAGCAAAAAGCCCACCCCGGCCAGGATGAGCGCGACGCGCTGCAGCAGGCACAGGGGGCACGGCAGCTCGTCATAAACGAACTGCCAGGCGAAGGCCATGCAGAGGATGGCGCTGACGCCCAGCAGGGCCAGGCCGTTCAGGATGCGGGAGCCGCGCGCGGGGTTGCGGGAGAAGATCATCGCCGCGCTTTACAACGACAGCGCCAGCGGGCTGGTCATGTGATATTGGCACCAGGCGGCGAATATCGCGAGGGTGAGCAGCCAGAACGTCACGCAGGGGCGGCGTCTTCCCAGCATCCCGAACCACACTGCGACCATTCCGGTCAGGAAAGGCAACATCATTACCATGCGGAGCTCCTCTCGACTTACGTCCCGAATAAAGCAGCCGACGAGTATAGCGTAACAATCCGAAATAATTACTATCGAAAGCCCTGACTTTTTGCTTCTCGGACCAGTCCTGGGGCAAAAAAAACCCGCTCGGCAGAGCGGGTTTTTCTTGGAAGGCCGGCGATCAGGCGATCAGGCGATCCAGGGCTTCGCGGTACTTGGCGGCCGTCTTTTCCAGCACGTCCTGCGGCAGGCGCGGCGCGGGCGGCGTCTTGTCCCAGGTCTGGGTTTCCAGCCAGTCGCGCACGAACTGCTTGTCGAACGACGGGGGGCTGATGCCCACGCGGTAGCCGTCGGCGGGCCAGAAGCGCGACGAGTCGGGCGTCAGCACTTCGTCCATCAGGTGCAGCGTGCCGTCATCGTCCAGGCCGAATTCGAACTTGGTGTCGGCGATGATGATGCCCTTGGTGGCGGCGAACCTGGCGGCCTCGGCGTACAGCTTGAGCGTGACGTCGCGGATGCGCTCGGCCATTTCCTGGCCGACTTCCTTGACCACGTGCGCGAAGTCCACGTTCTCGTCGTGCATGCCGAATTCGGCCTTCGCGGCGGGCGTGAAGATGGGTTCGGGCAGCTGGCTGGCCTGTTGCAGGCCGGCGGGCAGCTTGATGCCGCAGACGGCGCCGGTGGCCTGGTAGTCCTTCCAGCCGGAGCCGATCAGGTAGCCGCGGGCAACCGCTTCCACCAGGATCGGCTTCAGGCGCTTGACCACGACCGCGCGGCCGCGCACCTGGTCGACTTCGTCCGGCGCCACCACGTCTTCAGGCTTCACGCCCGTGGAGTGGTTCGGCAGGATGTGGCCCAGCTTCTGCAACCAGAATTCGGTCAGCTCGGTCAGCACCTGTCCCTTGCCGGGAATGGGGTCGTCAAGGATCACATCGAAGGCGGAGATGCGATCCGACGCGACGATCAGCAACTTGTCGTCGCCGACCGCGTACATATCGCGCACCTTACCGCGGCCCAGCAGCGGCAAGGACTTGATGCTGGATTCATGCAAAGCAGAAGTCACGGGAATGGCCTATGGCAAAAATGAACATTCCCGCCGCGGGCAAACGCCAGGGCGGGAAGTAGAACGAAATCGGACACTGTGCGAGGGCGGCACCGGGGCGCGGACCCTGCAAAGCGCATAGATTACTGCAAATAAGTTCGCCTTGCCGGTGGCCGGGGGCCGGGTTAGGCTCTCTTTCCCAACACACTATTCGCGCCGGCCGCCCCAGGCGTCACGGCGCTGACCACTGCCGGAGACAGAGTCGTATGCAGGATGCTTCCCCCAAACGCACGCCCCACGCCGACGCCCAGGTGCACATGACCGGCGGATGCCAGTGCGGCGCCGTGCGCTACGCCGTCACCGACGAGCCGCTCACGGCCGCCACCTGTCATTGCCGGGACTGCCAGTATTCCAGCGGCGGCGCCCCGGCCCACGCCCTGATCTTTCCGGCCGGCGCCGTCACGCTGCTGCGCGGGCAGGCCAAGGAGCACCGCTACAAGGGAGAGTCCGGCCACACGGTCATGCGCAGCTTCTGCGCCGCCTGTGGCACGC
Organism: Achromobacter sp. NPDC058515; assembly: GCF_042721735.1. Taxonomy (NCBI): domain Bacteria; kingdom Pseudomonadati; phylum Pseudomonadota; class Betaproteobacteria; order Burkholderiales; family Alcaligenaceae; genus Achromobacter; species Achromobacter sp. NPDC058515. Next base: position 8,059 of record NZ_JBHXNI010000027.1, on the reverse strand, counting down.
CGCTGTTCGGCAACTCGGAAGGCATGGGCTACGAGGTGGTGCGCGCCGGCTCCCTCGACGACCCGGAAGCCTTCCACGCCCAGGCCAGCCTGTGGACGGATTCCGCCCCTTCGTGGCATCACGTGGATCGCACGGTGCCGCACTTTCCGAAGAACGGGCCGGCGCAGTAGCGCGGCAAGGGGCAGCCCTCGCTGAGCATGCGCTGGGGCGTGTGGAAATATCGCCGGGATGTGGCGTCGTTTTGCCGTTGGCGCGCAAACGGCTTTGCGCGGCTGAATCCTTGAGTCAGGAACCTTCTACGAGGAAAAGTCTGAGGGCTGAAAAGCGTCACTGATCGAGGCGCTCGCCATTCAGCCGCATGACCGGCGTGCGCTTCTCCACGAAACCGCAGAGTTCGTCGATTTCCTTGGGGAAGGCGGTGTAAGGCACGTCGTATTCGATGACCTCGGCCAGGCTGTCGGGAAATGTCATGCATACCAGCCAGAGGAGCTTGGCGGGCACGAGCAATGGCGACCATCGCTTTCCTTTTGGGGTGGAGAGGTCGCGACGAAACTTGGCCGCCCAGTCTCGATAGACGCGCAGGAAGGTCTGCCCGCGCGAAAGACGCGGTGGCACCGGAGGTGGCTTGGGAAGTGCCTCTGGACCTTCGCCCATGAAGATCTGCAGGTAGTCCCAAAGCTGCCTGGCCGACTCGCCGTTGTCGCGCCAGCCCAGGTTGCCGCAAGAAACACAGATCTCTTTTGGAGGAGTCTGATCCCAATCGACGCCGATCAGATACAAAGGATGGCGACTGGTGTAACCGGCCTGGCTCACGATGGGGATATAGCCCGCCATGGCTTCCAAGTCATCCCAGTCCAGACTCATCAAATGCTCGTCGCGGGGCGGGACGAAATAGAGCTTGCGTGTGCGGCGGTTGATACGGATGAAACCGCCGCGGAAGCGGCCAAAGAGGTTTCGCGTGCATAGGTACATTACGCCACCGAATGCGGCCATAAGCCATGGGAAGAGCAACAGGATTAACCAGAGATCTAGAGGAAGTGCCGACGGTATGACAGCCCAAGCTGCTGCAGAAATTCCTGCCCCCATCACGAATAGCACCCCAACGCTACTGGCGTACACATTGCGCACCAGATTTCCATAGGGTTCCAACTCCACGCACCGATCATTCACTCGACGCACGCCTAACGCTTGGCCGACAAACCAACTCTCAGTTGGTACCAACCTGCGATCAGGCTGCTCACGAGAAAACCGTGTCGCGCCAATCAGAAGATTGCTTGGTAGTCGCTTGACCAGATCGGTAATATTCTTCATTTCGGAGACCTCACGGGCGCAAGTTTTACAGGGTCAATAGAGTCGGAGAACAAGCTTGATGAAGTGAAAACCAGCGCAGCTGGCGCGCCTGGTTGTTCCAGTCCAATCTCCGGTAGCCGTTGTGGGTCAGGTTGATAGAAGTACTTCAATTCGACTTGTGCATCCTTATGCATGCCGATGCGCCAGCCTCGCTTGATTCCATACCCATCATCGGTCATTGGACCGATTGCACACTACGTATCAAGGCTTCAACCAACACGCCGTCGCGGCCAGGAACTTTCAATACGAGGAAAAGCCTGAGGGCTGAAAAGCGTCACTGATCGAGGCGCTCGCCATTCAGCCGCATGACCGGCGTGCGCTTCTCCACGAAACCGCAGAGTTCGTCGATTTCCTCGGGGAAAGCGGTGTAAGGCACGTCGTATTCGATGACCTCGGCCAGGCTGTCGGGAAAGGTCATGCATACCAGCCAGAGGAGCTTGGCGGGCACGAGCAATGGCGACCATCGCTTTCCTTTTGGGGTGGAGAGGTCGCGACGAAACTTGGCCGCCCAGTCTCGATAGACGCGCAGGAAGGTCTGCCCGCGCGAAAGACGCGGTGGCACCGGAGGTGGCTTGGGAAGTGCCTCTGGACCTTCGGCCATGAAGATCTGCAGGTAGTCCCAAAGCTGCCTGGCCGACTCGCCGTTGTCGCGCCAGCCCAGGTTGCCGCAAGAAACACAGATCTCTTTTGGAGGAGTCTGATCCCAATCGACGCCGATCAGATACAAAGGATGGCGACTGGTGTAACCGGCCTGGCTCACGATGGGGATATAGCCCGCCATGGCTTCCAAGTCATCCCAGTCCAGACTCATCAAATGCTCGTCGCGGGGCGTGACGAAATAGAGCTTGCGTGTGCGGCGGTTGATACGGATGAAACCGCCACGGAAGCGGCCAAAGAGGTTTCGCGTGCACAGGTACATTAGAACAGCAATTGCGACTGCTACAGCCGATGCCACCAAGGGATACAAAACGAGTCGCCAGGACATTGGCTCGGAAACGATACTTAATCCGGCGATGGAAATACCGGTTGCCATCACCATAGATATGCCGATTCCACTGGCGTACACATTACGTACCAGATTTCCATAAGGCTCCAATTCCACACACTGGTCGTTCATTCGACGCACGCCTAACGCTTGACCAACAAGCGAAGTCTCCGTTGGCATCGCGCTGCGATCGGGATGCTCCCGAGAAAACCGTGTCGCGCCAATCAGAAGATTACGTGGCAGTCGCTTGAGCAGATCGGTAGTATTCTTCATTTCGAAGGGCCTTACAGGCGCAAGTTTTGCAGGGTCAATAGAGTCGGAGAACAAGCTTGAGGAAGTGAAAACCAGCGCACCTGGTTGCTCCAGTCCAATCTCCGGTAGCCGTTGTGGGTCAGGCGAAACCGCAGAGTTCGTCGATTTCCTTGGGGAAAGCGGTGTAAGGCACGTCGTACTCGATGACCTCGGCCAGGCTGTCGGGAAAGGTCATGCATACCAGCCAGAGGAGCTTGGCGGGCACGAGCAATGGCGACCATCGCTTTCCTTTTGGGGTGGAGAGCTCGCGACGAAACTTGGCCGCCCAGTCTCGATAGACGCGCAGGAAGGTCTGCCCGCGCGAAAGACGCGGTGGCACCGGAGGTGGCTTGGGAAGTGCCTCTGGACCTTCGCCCATGAAGATCTGCAGGTAGTCCCAAAGCTGCCTGGCCGACTCGCCGTTGTCGCGCCAGCCCAGGTTGCCGCAAGAAACACAGATCTCTTTTGGAGGAGTCTGATCCCAATCGACGCCGATCAGATACAAGGGATGGCGACTGGTGTAACCGGCTTGGCTCACGATGGGGATATAGCCCGCCATGGCTTCCAAGTCATCCCAGTCCAGACTCATCATATGTTCGTCGCGGGGCGTGACAAAATAGAGCTTGCGTGTGCGGCGGTTGATACGGATGAAACCGCCGCGGAAGCGGCCAAAGATGTTTCGGGTGCATAGGTAAGCTATGGACGCAATGGCAACACCGATCCACGGCACGGTAAAAATCAATACCCAACCGGTTCGCCCCGGAGGGTTATTCGGCGTTAAGACAATTGCTATCAGGGCCATTAGCAAGGAAATGCCGATAGCCATTACTATGGATATGCCAATGCCACTCGCATACACATTGCGAACATTATTGCCGTACGATTCAAGCTCGAGACAATGGTCGCTCAGACGACGCACCCCTAAATCCACCAAGACGTTGTCTGGCTGTATGGACTTGAGATCGGGCTGGTCATGAGAAAATCGAGTTGCGCCGATCAAAAAGCTGCGTGGCAATCGCTGGGCCAGATCAGAAACGTTCTTCATTTTGGAGACCTTACGGGCACAAGTTTTTCAGGGCCAATAGAGTCGGAGAACAAGCTTGATGAAGTGAAAACCAGCGCAGCTGGCGCGCCTGGTTGCTCCAGTCCAATCTCCGGTAGCCGTTGTGGGTCAGGTTGATAGAAGTACTTCAACTCGACTTGTGCATCCTTATGCATGCCGATGCGCCAGCTTCGCTCGATTCCATACCCATCGGTCAACGGACCGATGACATACTGCGTATCAACGTTGACGCTGGTCCCTGGTGTACTCAGCGCGCTGGCGGCGTCAATCCTATCCAGGGGTTTGCCGCGCAGCGTGACGCGCAGATCTGATTGGAAGTCATCCTGCGCGGCCATCGCCGGCATCGTGCAGCGCAGGCGCAGGGTGCCGGCGATGCCGCCCGCTGACTCCCATTTAGGACTAATGCGTGGGCTGTATTGAAGACTATGCCAAGCCTGCAGTTCCTGAGCCAATGTATAGCGCGGTGCCGTCGCACCCCAGGCTGTATGTCTGAGCCAAATCTCAACCGGATTGTGCTGCGCCTCGTCCGATTGAACCGTGAAATAGAACAGGGCACCCGTCGCCAGCACAGCTATTACCGCCCATCCCGCAGGCGTTAAACCGAGCACAGCGACCGCTTCGCCGCCGCCTGCGAGCGTGGCAAGCGTCGCCGAGCCGCCCGCGCCAGTGGCAACGGCCAGCAAGCCACCGGACAGCGCCGAGTACAGATACATGCGCGCTTGCTCCGGGTTGGCGTCGCTGCTGGCGTTTGCCGCGCGGACCAGATCAGCAACTACCAGCAACCCAGCGGCGGTGGCCCCTGCCACCGTGGCTCCCCATTTCACTCCGAAGACCTTAACGCTATACGCCAGCGCTTCTTTACCTCGACGAGCCACGACAGTCGAGACAACTAGGGTTGTCGCTTCTATCGAAGCACCCACAAGCGCAGCGCCCGCGCCAAGGAAAGCTGTCCAATTAGAAACGCTATAAGTATCCTTTCTTAATTCTCCTGTGGCATTGCGCATCCCCCATATCGCCAGCCCAGCACCAATACCCGTAAACACCGCCCCGGCGGGCCCCTGCATCCGCTTCAGGTTGCGCAACAGAGGATTGCCTTTGGGGTCCATAGGCTTCGGTTGACCAGTCACGGTAGTCGTGCCGATGGTTTCCCATTCCCAAATTTCGGCATTTGCAGACGGTGGTGTGCCCGTGGGATAGCCGCGGGAGCTTTCTGGCAATGGCGGAACCCCGCGAGGCCAGCGCGCGTAGACCTCAGGCCCGAACGCCAGGTATCCCTGCAACTCCAGGCTATAGGACAAGTATTGTTGCGACGTAACCATGCGTCGCCCGATCACGATCCCAAAGCGCTGCTCGGCGACATGGCGCAGGCGTCTGACCTGGACCTCCGCTATCTGCACGGGTGCGCTGGCAAGATGGGGCCACAGCAGCCTGGACAGCAGATCGGTGACGATGGTCCCGGGGCGTTCGTCAAGAACCTTGTCCACCGCATCGAACATGCCTTTGGCGATCGTGAGCGGCCGTTCCAGCCGCATCATCAAAGGCTTGCCGCCGCCACCGAGCGCGCGCCATATCGGGCTGACACCGGGACTCGCCTCGATATGCCTGGCCAGTTCCTTGAGCCCGTCGTCAGTGTGGACGGCGGCGCCGAAGCAGTGGAGCACGGCCATCTCGTAGTCGCCGGCGTTTCGCGCGCAGTCCAGATCGAAAAGGCTCAGCGCCCGGCCGAACAATCCCGTCGCGTTCACCAATCGAAGCCAGGACACCACATCGGCCCCGGCTTTCTGGATCATCGACTGGAAGGTCTGCACCTTTTCCTCGTAGGCGGGCTTGAATGCGCGAGCCCCCTTGAGATCCACCAGCGCTTGCTGCCTTGCCAATGCCGTGCGCGCTTCAGGTGTCCTGCTGGACGCCTCTGCATGTTTGAAATAGCCGTCAATCAGTCCGGCACTATGCAGTTTGTGCTTGCTCTGCGCCTGATAGTCATCGCGCTTCTTGACCTCCGCCGAGCAAAGATAGTTGAGTTCGCTGACCACGCCTAGCGGGTCTTGCAGCACGACCGCCAGCGGTACGATGTCCTTGCGCGGGAGCAAGGCGACATATAGGTCACCGATCACGCGAGTAACATCCGGGTAGGTCTTCTCCGGGGATATCTCGCTCCATGCGTAATAGGTCGGCACCCCATTGAGCGTAGGCAGCAATAGCTCCGGCGTCGCGTGTGTCAGCAGAACGCCACTGAATGCATGTGGCTGTGCAATGCCGCCAGTCGGCGTGACCTGCGTCGCAAGCTTGTCGCGCAACCCGTCCGCGTTCGTCTCGATCCTCCAGAGCGTGGCGTGCGTGAGAACCGTGTCGCTCACGAACAGATAGACGGGGCCGTCCTTGGCATCCGCAGGCGCCAGGAGATGAGGCCTTGCCCCGACCGTGTCCGGCCTCGACAGCCTGCCAGGCGCCAAATCATCATAATCCTCCTGAGTCCACCAGATACTGGCGAAGCGAATATCTGGCGTGACCTGGTAGTGCTTGGTCCACATTCGCCCACTCTGGAAATAACAGAGGTAGACATAGGTGCCGGGTCTCAACACACGCAGGCCATAGGCCTTTCCACCGATCAGATCGGGATATCCCTTCGTCGTCAGCGTGGGATAGACCGCGTCTTTGTAGCGTTTATCGGCAATGCCGTAGCGCAGCGGGTAGAGCGGCACGCCATGCTCGCACGGTGGTGGTGAAATGGCCTTTCCCACCTGTTTGGCGCTGGGGTGCGGGGGTTGCAAGGCTTTGGGGCATTGTGCGGCAGTAACGGTCATGTTGCCGATCCTGGGGCATTGGCATCGACGGTCTGGCGCAGACGGTCCTCAAGCGCGTACATGCGCTGCAGTCCCGCGACCTGATGCTGGGACAGGTGCATGCGCAGCACGGCGTCCATCATGAAGGGCGCTTGCGGATAGGCCAGCCGCAGCGCCATGTAATGGCGCACATCGCGTTCCAGGCCGACCGCGATTCTTTCTGCTTCTTCGGCAAAAGTGGTCAGTTGCCGAGATAGTTCCAGCTGATTGGCGGGTCCGCCCCACCTGGGATCGCGGCGCGAAAAATGGCGCACGCTGTCGCGCATGAACCAAGCCTTGCTCGCGTGATCGAGCGCGCTTTCCTCGCTGGCCGTCAGTGTGAAATATCGATCTGGCGCCAAAGACGGCGCTGGCGCATGAGCGTTTCTCGCCTGTAGCCATTGCGCGCCCTGATCTTCCGGACCACGCCACACCAGAGCCTGAATCGGCCCAAGCAACTCAGCGAGGCGAATGGCCGGCAGCGCTTCGCAAAGCTCTTCGAGGTGGCGCGCCGCGCCGAGACTAAAGCTCACGGGCAATCCATCGGCGGCGATCAATTGATGCAATCTCTGGAGGTGACCGAGCAATTCAGGTCCGTGGTCCCCGACCCGCAGAATCACACCCGCTTGCGGCCCCCAGCCAAAGAGAAATTGCTCAAGCAATGCGTCATCCAGCTGCACGAGCATCGGCCCTCGACGGTATCCAGGATGCTGGTATTCCAGGTCCGTGCCGCGCCAGACCCACTGATGATCAAAGCGTCGTGTAATGGCCCTTACCTCGGCTTCCAGATTCTCGTTGTGAGCCCCATTCAACCAGAGCCATGGACGAGGACCTTGTTGCAACGCGGGCCATTCCGGCGCTGCAATCTCCTCCACCACGCGCCTGGAACAATCGGGATAGGGGAATGTGGAACTGGCGAGCATCGTCATTCTCCCTTGCCGCAGGGGCATGGCTTGCGCGGGCATATGCCGTCGGGGCGCATGGCGCACAATCGGTCCAATGCCTGGTCGGGGTGGGGGGAGCCATTCATCGAGATTGCGCTCGCCCCGCCGCCTTGTTGGCTCAGGGGCCCCTTGATCTTGATGGCTATTCCTTCCAAGGTAATACCTGAACCGTCAATGGTGATCGAGCCGCCCGGCCCCTTGAGAGCAACCATGTCCGCGGCCTGCAACGCATAGCGCTGCGTCTTGCGCTCTATCGTCTGCCCGGCCTCCAGGCGATGGTGGCCCTGCACCGTCTGTTCCACATAGCCGCCAATTTCGATCCAATGATTGGCGGTAGTCTTGTCGCGCCGGTTGTTGCCGACGTCTTCGGTACGATCCTTGGCCGTATGAATGGTGTGGTTGCGCGCTATCGTCAGGAAATCGTCCTGGGCGATCGTGTGGCGGCGGTCATGGCCAATGTTGACCTGCTCGTCGTTACCCACCGTCTCCTTGCGGTCGTGTCCGATGGCAATTGTCTCGTCGTGCTGGACCTGCTCGCTGCGGTCGTTGCCCACAAACGTGGTCTCGTTGTGGTTGACATGGATGTTCTGGTCTTTCTGCGCAT
>NZ_JBHXNI010000026.1:0-46684 GCF_042721735.1 Achromobacter sp. NPDC058515 | reverse complement strand
ACCGGCTTGGAGGCCAGCGCGCCGATGTTGCCCAGGCCCAGCACCGCGGTGCCGTTGGTGATCACGCCCACCAGGTTGCCGCGGGCGGTGTAGCGGAACACATTGGCGGGGTCCGCCACGATTTCCTCACAGGCCGCCGCCACGCCGGGCGAGTACGCCAGGGCCAGATCGCGCTGGTTCGTCAGCTGCTTGGTCGGCGTGACCGAGATTTTGCCGGGGCGCCCGTGCTCGTGGTATTCAAGGGCGGCTTTGCGAAGGTTGGCATCCATATGGGCGGCTACTGGCTAGAGTGTGTGACACGGAAAGAGGGAGGAATTCTATTCCCATGACGGGCGTCGCGATACATCCGCGACGTTCCCCTTTCTTTGAGGACGAGCGCCGAAATCTTACAGCAAGCTGAAAAGTATCAAATTTCCCGGGCCTGAAATAAGGGAAAACGTCCATCGGGATCGAACAGCGCCTTGACCCGCGCATCCAGCCGGAAGGTGGCCAGCCCCGGCGTCTCGGGCTCTGGCCCCTCCTCTGTCCAGGCCGGCGCGTCCGTCAGCATGACGCTCTGCACCCAGGCCAGCGTGCCGCCATGCCCCAGCAGCAGGTGCGCCAGGTTGACGCCGGCCGGGACCTCGGGTTTCAGCGCATCCAGCCGGTAGCGGCCCAGCCAGTGGTAGCCGTCCCGGGTGGCGAAGGCGTCGCCGCCCGAGGCAAGCTGGAACAGCGCCGGCACCAGGCGCTGCACCGTGGCCGAGCGCAGGGGCTGGACATCGGACTCGCCGAACGGGCCCAGCGTCTCCTCGACGCCGTCGGCCAGCATGACGTCCGCCGCCAGCAACCCCGATGCGGCGCACCTGCCGGCGGGCCAGAGGGCCGGCGCCGCCAGCCATTGGGCCAGGGTCATGTCGCCCGGCAGCCCCGCGAACTGGCGCAGTCCCGCCTGGGCCAGCGCCGCCAGCGGCACGCCGGGCTGGGCGCGCCAGCGCGGCGCGTCGCCGCCCAGCCGCGCCAGGCCAGCCAGCAGCGAGGGATCAACCCGCAGGCGCGGCCCCGCCGCCGGGGCGTAGGGTCCCGCCGCGCCTTCCAGCTCAAGCACGACGCGGTATTCCGCGCACAGCGCGCGCGCATGCGCCGCGTCCGCGTCGCGGGCCGGGGTGAGGACGGCGCAGGCGCCGCCCGCGCCGCCCTCGCCCAGGTCGCGCACCTGCCCTTGGCAAACCAATGCCAGGCGTTGCACAAAGGCCGCCCAGGGTGTCTGGGCAGGCCGACGGCCGAGGAGGAAGGCGCGCCGGGAGGGCTGCATGACTACAATTCCTTTTTCGCTAGAAGACGCTTTCGAGAATCCAATGCCCCGCCTTGCCACTCGCACCCATGATTTTCTGACTTTCCAGGTAATGGAACTCTTCAAGCAGGCGCAAGCGCTGCAGGCGGCGGGCAAGGACATTATCAGCCTGGGCATCGGCGAACCGGACTTTACCGCGCCCCCCCAGGTCGTGGAAGCGCTGGAGCGCGCCGCGCACGCCGGCCTCAGCGGCTACAGCCCGGGCGCCGGCCTGATGCCGCTGCGCGCCGCCATCGCCCAGTTCTATCACGACCAGTTCGGCGCGACGATCGATCCGTCCCGCGTGATCGTCACGTCGGGCACCTCCGGCGCCCTGACGCTGGCCTGCGCGGCGCTGGTGAACCCGGGCGGCGAAGTGCTGATGCCCGACCCGTCCTACCCGGCCAACAGCAATTTCGTGCTGGCCGCGGGCGGCGTGCCCCGCCTGATTCCCAGCTCGGCCGAAAAGCGCTTCCAGCTTTCCGCCCAGGACGTGGCCCAGCACTGGACGCCCGCCACGCAAGGCGTGCTGGTGGCCTCGCCCAGCAACCCCACCGGCACCTCCATCGACCATGGCGAGCTGGCCGACCTGCTGGCGCAGGTGCGCGCGCGCGACGGCTTCGCCATCGTCGACGAGATCTACCTGGGCCTGTCCTACGACGGCCAGCCGCGCTCGGCGCTGACGCTGGACGACGACATCATCGTCATCAACAGCTTCTCGAAGTACTTCCACATGACCGGCTGGCGCCTGGGCTGGATGATCGTGCCCCAGGACATGGTCGCGCCGGTGGAGAAAATCGCGTCCAGCCTGGCGATCTGCGCGCCCACGCTGGCCCAGCACGCCGCGCTGGCCTGCTTCTCGCCCGCCGCGCTCAAAACCTTTGAACATCGCCGCGAAGCCTTCAAGCAGCGCCGCGACTACCTGCTGCCGGAATTCGAGCGGCTGGGCATCCAGGTGCCGGTCAAGCCGGACGGCGCGTTCTACATCTACGCCGACATCAGCAGCCTGGGCATGGACAGCGCCACGTTCTCGCAGCGCCTGCTGCTGGAAGCCGGCGTGGCGGCCGTCCCCGGACTGGACTTCGGCCCGGCCCACGGCGGGCACACCATGCGCTTTTCCTACGCCACGGGGCTGGACCGCCTGGAAGAGGCCGTCGCCCGCATCGGCCAGTTGCTGCAGCGCTGACGCCCCAGCGACCAAGGCGCGCCCAGGGGCGCGCCTTGTCGTGCAACTCGGGGAATCAGTCGCGGGCCAGGGCGATGCCCGAGGCCAGCGCCAGGCGCCGGCGTTCGGCCTGCACCTTCGCCCCGTAGCCGTTGTCGTCTGGCCCGGTGGAGCCCACGTAGCAAGCCAGGCCGCCATCCACGGAACCGCGGCGGTTGATGCAGTCGCGCAGGATCGTGGCGCCGACGCCGATGTTGGCGGACGGGTCCAGCGGATTCTTGCCGACCGCATCGAACTTGTCCTGGTGCACGCTGGTCATGACCTGCATCAGGCCCTGCGCGCCCACATGGCTTTCCGCCAGCGGGTTGTAGCGGGACTCGATGGCGATCACGGCCAGGACCAGCAAGGGGTCCAGCTGCTTTTCGCGGCTCACCTTGTACACGGTGTTCAAGAGCGGGCCGGTCGCGTCATAGGCGACCTTGTACTTGCGCGATATATAGTTGCGCAATGCTTCGGCCTGCGGGCCTGTCGCCACCGTGGCGGGCTTTTTTGGCGCCGGAGGCGCAACGCGGGCTGGCCCCAGCATGCCGGTGGCATTGCTGACGGGGGCGGTGGGAACGGCCATGGCAATTGCCGACGCAGTGTCGGAACCCAGTTCGGAGCCGGCATCGGAATCGGCGCCGGCTTGCATGGATGAAGGCGCTAGGGCGGTCAACAAGGCTTTGTGCACTTGCAATGCCTGGTCGCGCAAACCAGGCAGGGCGAATCCCATGCTTACCGTCACAATGACCGCAATGCCCAGATAAACGGAGCAAATGCGCAGGGATTCGGCAAGATATTGGTGCACTCCTTGGGCCATGTTCCTGAACAGGCTGGCCACTGACGCATCGGGCATAAAACCTCCTGCGTAAAAAAGAGGGAGTCAATGTTAACCTCTCTTTCTATCTAAAATGTAACCAAATCGCTGGGATCTGTAGTGAAATACCGCGACCTTAGAGACTTCCTCGCCCAACTTGAACGGATGGGCGACCTTAAACGCATCGCCGCGCCGGTCTCCACACGGCTGGAAATGACCGAAATTTCCGACCGCGTGCTGCGCGCCGAGGGCCCGGCCCTGCTGTTTGAAAATGCCCGCCACGACGGCCAGGCCGCGCAGATGCCGGTGCTGACCAATCTGTTCGGCACGCCCTCCCGCGTGGCCCGCGGCATGGGCGCCGACAACGTCAGCGCCTTGCGCGACATCGGCGAGCTGCTGGCCTCGCTGCGCGAACCCGAAGCGCCCAAGGGCCTGCGCGATGCGCTGGCCAAGGTGTCCATGCTGAAGGCCGCGCTGTGGGACATGAGCCCCAAGAACGTGAAGAGCCCCGCCTGCCAGGAGATCGTCTGGGAAGGCAAGGACGTGGACCTGACCCGCCTGCCGATCCAGACGTGCTGGCCCGGCGACGTGGCGCCGCTCCTGACCTGGGGCCTGGTCATCACGCGCGGCCCCAACGCAAAGCGCCAGAACCTGGGCATCTACCGCCAGCAGCTGCTGGGCCCCAACAAGCTGATCATGCGCTGGCTGTCGCATCGCGGCGGCGCACTCGATTTCCGCGACCACGCGATCGCCCACCCCGGCACGCCCTTCCCCATCGCCGTGGCGCTGGGCGCCGACCCGGCCACCACGCTGGGCGCGGTCACCCCCGTGCCCGACAGCCTGTCCGAATACCAGTTCGCCGGCCTGCTGCGCGGCTCGCGGACCGAAGTCGCGCAGGCGCTGGGCAGCGACCTGTCCGTACCGGCCTGGGCCGAGATCGTGCTGGAAGGCCATCTGCTGCCGTCCTCCGATCCGCGCGCCGTCAAGCCCGCCGTGCCCGAAGGCGTCAACCCGCCGCCGAATTCCGACTACGAAATGGCGCTGGAAGGCCCCTACGGCGACCACACCGGCTACTACAACGAGCAGGACTGGTTCCCCGTCTTCACGGTGGAGCGGATCACGATGCGGCGCAATCCCATCTACCACTCCACCTACACCGGCAAGCCGCCCGACGAACCGGCCGTGCTGGGCGTGGCGCTCAACGAGGTCTTCGTGCCCCTGCTGCGTCGCCAGCTCCCGGAGATCGTGGACTTCTACCTGCCGCCCGAAGGGTGCAGCTACCGCCTGGCCGTGGTGTCGATCCGCAAGCAGTACGCGGGGCACGCCAAGCGGGTCATGTTCGGCCTGTGGAGCATCCTGCGCCAGTTCATGTACACCAAGTTCATCGTGGTGGTGGACGAAGACATCAACCCGCGCGACTGGAAGGAAGTGGTGTGGGCGATGACCACCCGCATGGACCCGGTGCGCGACACGCTGCTGGTGGAGAACACCCCCATCGACTACCTGGACTTCGCCTCGCCGGTGTCGGGCCTGGGCGGCAAGATGGGCATGGACGCCACCAACAAATGGCCCGGCGAAACCCACCGCGAATGGGGCACCCCCATCACGATGGACGCCGACGTCAAGAAGCGCGTGGACGACCTGTGGGGCCAGTTGGGCCTGTAAGCCCGCGGCCCGCGGCGCGCATGAAAAACCCCGCCACGAAGGCGGGGTTTATTCGTTTGGGAACCCGGAGAACGCGCCGCTAGCGCGCATCCGTGTCCCGGTCGTGGCGCATGCCTTGCCAGGTCTTGAACAGTTGCCAGCCGACAAAGGCGCCGCCGGCGATCTTCAAGAGCTTGGACCGCTTGCCGCCGCGCATGAACAGGGCGGACAGGGATGAACTGACGATGGGATAGCGCCGCGCCAGCGTAATCGCCTGCAAAGCCCAGCGGGACGCGCCGCCCGAAGCCAGCCCGGGCAGCATGCCCCGGATCAGCGAGGCCGGCTCCAGCTTGCGTCCGGCGGACACGATGCTTTGCGCCAGCGATTCGCGCTCGATGGCGGCGCGGGCGCGCAGCAGCTCGATGCGCACGGCGCGGTCGACGGTGGGAGACCTTTTTTTCATGGTTCAGATCTCCTCGCGGCGACGGGCCTTCGCGTCGTCATCGCTTTGCGCGTCGCGGACACGCTCCAGCAGTTCCGCGTCGCGGCCCAGCTCTTCCAGCGTGGCCGAGAACGGCGCCGCGCCGTAGACCAGTCCATGGCGCACCACCAGCAACAGCACCACCCCGACAATGCCATAGAAAGCCGCCAGGAGGCCCAGGGCCAGGTAGCGGTCTTCAGTGGGCCAGAACGCCACGGCGATGGAGATGGTGGCCACCAGCACGGCCAGCGTCAGGAACAGCAACGCGGCAAACGCCATGCCCAGCAGCTTGAGCAGGCGCGCCTTTTCATCCGCCGCCTCCAGAGCCAGCAGCTCCAGACGCGTGCGCAACAGCCCGACCAGGCTGGACGCGACACCGAATACAGATTTTCGTAGACCCATGGCGGAAAGGACGCCGGGCGGACGGCGCGGACTAACGCCTGCGCCGCCCGCCCGGACGCCCTGCCTTATCAGCGGCGGCTGATCAGCAAGCCGAGCAGCAGGCCGGTCACGCCTGCGACACCGATGGCTTGCCAGGGATTGTCATGCACGTAATCGTCCGTCGCGCGGGCAGCCTTGCGGCCACGCTCAAGCACTGCGTCTTGCGCTTCGTACAGGGCTTCGCGGGTGCGCTTGAGCGAGGTCAGCGCGCGGTCGCGCAGTTCGTTCGCCTTGTCGCCGGTGCTGCTGGCGGCTTCGCGCAGCAGGCTTTCGGCGTCATTCAGGCTGGTCTTGACACTGTCGATGAGTTTTTCTTTTGCGACTTCTTCGGATTTTCTCGTGGCCATTTTTTGAGCTCCTGTTGTGTGTCTATGACGAAACCATCATACCAGCCGCCATGCGGGGAACATGGCGTGCTTGCTACCGTGTGCTACTTGATCTGCGTAATCTCAACCGCTGACTTGACGCCGCCCTGGTCGATATCCTGCTTCATCACCAGATTGACCGCCGGGCAATACCAATCGGTCACCGTCGTGTTCATGCCGGGGATGGGAATGGTCAGGCCCTGGAAGGTGGCCATGGTGGGATCGGAGTTGCGCGTGTAGGTGATCGGGTGGCAGGACTGCTTGCCCAGGGCGGTATCCACCGGGGTCTTCTTTCCCACGGTTTTCTCGCCGATGCGCACCGTCGTGCTGGGCTGGCCGCCCACGGGCGCTTCCTTGCCGATCTTCAGGCGGAACGACGAGCCCGGCAGCCGCTGGCCGGCGTCGAGCTTGCCGTCGTAGGCAAAGAGACCCAGCATGCGCAGGTCGAACTGGCCTTCGGAAGGCTGCGGCGCCTCGCCCGCGCTGGCGTAGCGCAGGAAGGTGGCCTGGCCGCCCTTGACCGTCATCAGGTAATCGAGCTTGGATTTGCCGGGCGGCAGGCCCGCGTAGCTGAACCGGGCCACGCCCTGCACGCGTGCGCGGCAGTTGTCGCCATTGCTTTTTGTAACCTCGGCAAAAGTCAGGTCGGCACCCAGCGCCAGGTTGCCCGAACCGGTCAGTTGGACCGCGCCGCCGTCATGCATGAATTGCGCGTCGCACACGCCGGCTTGCGCCGTCGCGGCGGCGCCCAGCGCGCCCGCGGCAAAAACCAGGGATGCCATTTTTCGCATCGTCACAAGCCACTCCAGAAATCAGAAAAACGCCGTCCGCACTTGGGGGGACGGTCGGCTTGATACTACACCGGTTGCCATGCCTGGCGTATGTCGGAACGTGTCGGGCGCGGCCCGCCCCCAGCCCCGCCGACGCCCGCTATGCAGGCGCCGCGACGGCCGGCGCGCGAGCTATCAGGGACTGTATCTCCGGCACGCATGAGCCGCAACCGGTCCCGCATCCCAGCGTGGCCTTCAGCGCCGCCAGGTCGCAGCCTTTGCCGATGCCGCCCTGGATCGCCGCCTCGCTGACGCCATTGCAGACGCAGACGATGCGCGAGCGGACCGGCCCGGCGACGCGCCCCATCAGCAGGGCGGCAACGCTGGCGGGCGCATCGCCGCCCGCGGCCCACGCCAGCAGCGCATCCTGCGCCCGCAGGTCGCCGGCCAGGAGGAAGGCCCGCAACGCCCCCTGCCCGGCCGCGACCCTGCGCATGAAGCCGCGCGAGGGATCGTCGAACGCCACGTCGGAGCGGCACAGGCCCAGCGCATCCGCCAACTCGTCCAGCAGCGCGGCGTCCGGCGCGGCGCGGGCCGCCAGCCGCAGCCGCACGCCGCCCGCCCCGACCGGCAGCACCACGGCGTAGTCGAAGCGGCGCAGCCAGGGCGCCAGTTGCGCGCGCAGCGCCGCGCCGTCGCCTTGCAGCCACCCCGCCGCCTGCCACGCCAGGCCGGCGGGTTCGGCGGACACGGCGCTGAACTTCAGTTCCGGCTGGCGCGAGACCGGATCGCAGGCCGGGCTGGTCAGCGCATTCACGCCCAGGCCCGCCATGTAGGCGCTGCCCCAGTGCATCGGCACAAAGGCATGGCCGGGCTGCACCGCATCGTCCGCCCGGGCGGGCAGCACCACGCTGCCCCGCCGCGAGCGCAGCCGCGCCAGCGCGCCGGGGTCGAGCTTGAGCCGGCGCATGTCGTCGGGATGCAGCGACACCCTGGGTTCCTCGACATGCTGCGTCAGCGCGCGGGCGAGCGAGGTGCGCGCCATCGTGTGCCAGTGGTCGCGCAGGCGGCCGGTAGTGAGCTGCAGGGGAAACTCGCCGGACACGGTTTCGGCGGTGGGGCGCCACGCCACGTCGCGAAAACGCGCGCGGCCGCTGGCGGTGGGGTAGACGCCGTCGGCATACAGCCGCGCCGTCCCCTGGCCCTGGCGGTAGGGCCATTGCTGCGGCCCCCGCAGGCGCAGGGTCTCGTAGTCCAGCGCGCTGTAGTCCAGGTCCCGCCCGGCCGTCATGCGGGCGTGCTCGGCGTAGACCTCGCTTTCATCGCGATGGGCGAACAGCGCCGCCTTCTCCGGCGCGATGCGGCCGGCCAGGCGACGGGCGACCGCCTGCGCCAGCCGCCAATCGGGCTTTGCATCGCCGGGCGGCGCGATCGCCGCATGAACCCGGCTGACGCGCCGTTCGGAATTGGTCACGGTGCCGGACTTCTCGGGCCACGTCGCCGCGGGCAGCACGAGGTCGGCATAGGCCAGGGTCTCGGTGCCGGCAAACGCCTCCTGCACGATGACAAACTCGGCGCGCTCCAGCGCCGCGCGCACGCGCGCCTGATCGGGCAGCGACTGCGCGGGGTTGGTCGCCGCGATCCACAGCACCTTGATGCGCCCCTCCAGCACCGCGTCGAACATGTCCAGGGCGGTCGCGCCGGGCATGTCGGGCAGGCGCTCGACGCCCCACAGTCCGGCCACCTCGGCCCGGTCCGCCGCCGATGCAGGGTCGCGATGGCCCGGCAGCAAGGTGGCCATGCCGCCCGCCTCGCGGCCGCCCATGGCGTTGGGCTGGCCCGTCAGCGAGAGCGGCCCGGCGCCCGGCCGGCCTATCTGCCCCGTCGCCAGGTGCAGGTGAATCAGCGCGGCGTTCTTGTCGGTGCCGCTGGCCGACTGGTTCAAACCCATCGTGTAGAGCGACAGCGCCGCGCCGGCCTGGCCAAACCAGCGGGCCGCCTGAATGATGTCCCGCGCCGGCACCCCGCAGATCTGCTGCGCCATCTCGGGCGTGCAGGCCTCTACCCGCGCCCGCAGCGCGTCGAAGCCCTCGGTGTGCCGCTGGATGTAGCCGTGGTCGACCAGCCCTTCGCGCACCATGACGTTCAGCATGGCGTTGAACAGGGCCACGTCGCTGCCCGGCGCGAGCGGCAGGTGCAGGTCCGCGAAGGCGGCGGTGTCCGTGCGCCGGGGGTCCGCCACAATCACCTTCATGCCGGGGCGGCGCGCCCGCGCCGCCTCCAGCCGCCGGAACAGCACGGGGTGCGCGTAGGCCATGTTGGACCCGGCGATCAGCACCGTGTCCGCCAGTTCCAGGTCCTCATAGCAGGCCGGCGGCGCATCGGCGCCCAGGGTGAGCTTGTAGCCCGACACGGCGCTCGACATGCACAGCCGGGAATTGGTGTCGATGTTGTTGGTGCCCGCCAGCGCCCTCGCCAGCTTGTTGAAGACGGCGTAGTCCTCCGTCAGCAGCTGGCCGGACAGATAAAAGCCCACGGCGTCGGGGCCGTGGCGGGCGATCGTGGCGGCCAGCGTGTCCGCCGCGATGTCCAGCGCCTGCTCCAGCCCGATGTCCCGCAGGGGCAGCCCGCGCGCCTCGCGCCATTGCGCCGACAGCACGCGCGCGCCGTCGCTCCGCACCGTGGCGGCCAGGGCCAGGCCCTTGCTGCACAATTTGCCGTGGTTGGCCGGGTGACGCTCGTCGCCGCGCACGCCCAGCACCGCGCCGTCGCGCACCTGCACGCGCACGCCGCAGCCCGTGCCGCAATAGCAGCACACCGAGGCCACTTCCGTGACGCCCGCGGCGTCGTTCCGGATGTCGATCCGGCGAGTCAAAGGCATGTCCATCCCTATTCGCCCGCCACGCTTTCGCCGAACATGAGCCGGTCGCGCAGGGCTTCGATGCCCACGCCTTCGCGGATCAGCCGGACATACCAGGCGCCGTCCGCGGTGTCGCCGTACAGGCAGGCGCCCACCAGCCTGTCGCCCCGGATCACCAGTTTCTTGTAGACGCCGCCCGGCGTGTCGGCCAGCGTGATCGTTTCGGTTTGCGCGCCGCCCACGAAGTCGCCGGCGGAGAACAGGTCGATGCCGGTGACCTTCAGCTTGGTCGACGTGACGCTGCCTTCGTAGCGGCCGATGCCGTGCAGCGCCAGATGGTTGGCCGCCACCTTCGCCTGTTCAAACAAAGGCGCGACCAGGCCGTAGGCGGTGCCGCGATGGCTGACGCATTCGCCGACCGCATAGATGCGCGGGTCGTAGGTCTGCAAGGTGTCGCTGACCACCACGCCCCGGTCCACGTGCAGGCCGCAGCTTTGGGCCAGCTCCGTGTTGGGCCGCACACCCACCGCCATCACGACCAGGTCCGCCGGGATCTCGCTTCCGTCCGCGAAGCGCAGCGCGCGCACGCGCCCGTCGTCCCCGCCCAGGATCGCCTCGGTCTGGCGCTTGAGCAGGAACTTCAGGCCGCGCGCCTCCAGGCTCTGGCGCAGCAGGGCGGCGGCCTCGCCGTCCAGCTGCCTGTCCAGCAGCGCCGCCCCCAGATGCACGACCGACACGTCCATGCCGCGCGCCGCCAGGCCGTTGGCGGCCTCCAGCCCCAGCAGGCCGCCGCCGATCACCACCGCGTGCCGGTAGCGCGACGACGCGTCTATCATCAGATTCACGTCGCGGATGTCGCGAAAGGCGATGACCCCGTCCAGCTCATGGCCCGGCACCGGCAGGATGAACGGATTGGACCCGGTGGCCAGCAGCAGCCGGTCGTACGGCGTCTGCGTCCCGTCGTCGGCCAACACCGTGCGCCTCGCCCGGTTGATGCCGACCACCTTGCGGTTGAGCTGCAGCCGGATGCCGTGGCGGGCGTACCAGTCCTCGTCGTTGAGCACGATGTCCTGCAAGGTCTGCTCGCCGGTCAGCACGGGCGACAGCAGGATGCGGTTGTAATTGGTGTAGGGCTCGGCGCCGAACACCGTGATGTCGTAGAGGTCCGGCGCCAGCTTCAGCAGCTCTTCCACCGTGCGGATGCCCGCCATGCCGTTGCCGACCACCACCAGCTTCTGCTTCGCGTCCATGGCGGTCCCCTATGCGGCGGCGCGCGAGGCGCCCGCCTCCTCCAGCGGGGCGGGGTCCGCGGCCAGGGCAGCATTGGCCTGCGCCACGGCCTGCGAGCGCTCCGGGTTGCCGTGGCGGCGGTGCAGGAAGTCCACGACCGAGGCGCGGCAGGCCAGATAGGCCGCGTCGTTGGCCAGCCGCACGCGGTCGCGCGGCCGGGACAAGGGCACCGGCAGGATCTCGCCGATGGTCGCCGCCGGGCCGTTGGTCAGCATCACGATGCGGTCGGACAGCAGCACGGCCTCGTCCACGTCGTGCGTGACCATGATGGTGGTCGTGCGCGTCTTGGCCACGATCTTCAGCAGCTCATCCTGCAGATGCGCGCGGGTCAGCGCGTCCAGCGCGCCAAAGGGCTCGTCCATCAGCAGCACGCCCGGCTCTATCGCCAGCGCGCGCGCAATGCCCACGCGCTGCTTCATGCCGCCGGAGATTTCCCGGGGCAGCTTGTTCTGCGCCGGCAAGAGCCCCACCAGATCCAGCGCGGCGCGCGTGCGCTCGGCAAGCTGCTCGCGCTTTTCCCTGGCCCCGAACACGCGCTCCACCGCCAGGTGCACGTTCTGGAAACAGTTCAGCCACGGCAGCAGCGAATGGTTCTGGAACACCACCGCCCGGTCCGGGCCGGGGCCGGCGATCTCGCGCTCCGCGCACAGCAGCACGCCGGAAGTCGGACGGGTCAGGCCGGCGATCAGGTTCAGCAGGGTCGACTTGCCGCAGCCGGAATGGCCGATCAGCGTGATGAACTCGCCCTGCTCCACGGTCAGGTCGATGTCGCGCAGCGCCACGAAGGCGCCCTTGCGGGTGTTGAACGTCTGTCCCACGCGTTCGATGCGTACGAATTTCTTCATGGCGCTATTCCTCGGTGTAGGTGAAGCGGCGGGCCAGCGCGACCAGCAGGGTTTCCAGCAGCAGCCCCACGATGCCGATCACGAAGATGGCGATGACGATGTGCTCCACCTTCAGGTTGTTCCACTCGTCCCACAGCCAGAATCCGATGCCCGTGCCGCCGGTCAGCATTTCCGCCGCCACGATCACCAGCCATGCGGTGCCGATGGACAGCCGCACTCCGGTCAGCATGTAGGGCAGCACGGCGGGCAGCAGCACCTTCGTCGTGATCTTCCACTCCGACAGGTTCAGCACGCGCGCCACGTTCAGGTAGTCCTGCGGCACGCGCGACACCCCCACCGCCGTGTTGATGATCATGGGCCAGATCGAACAGATGAAAATGGCCCAGATCGCGGCGGGATTGGCCGCCTTGAACAGCAGCAGCCCCAGCGGCAGCCAGGCCAGCGGGGAGACCGGCCGCAGCAGGCTCACGATGGGCGAGAACATGGCGCGCACCGCCGCGTAGCGGCCGATCGCGAAGCCCACGGGAATGCCGACCAGCGCCGCCAGGCCGAAGCCGACCGCCACGCGCTCCAGCGAAGCCAGCAGGTTCCAGCCTATGCCCTTGTCGTTCGGGCCGTTGTCATAGAACGGATCCGAAAACAGGTCCACGGCCGCGCTCCAGGTGACGCCGGGCGTGGGGATTTCCGGTATCCGCATCGCCACCACCTGCCAGACCAGCACAAACAGCGCGAACCCAGCCGCCGGCCCCACCACCGCCTTCAGCGCGGATTCCAGGCGTTCCCGCCACAGCGCGGCGAACTCGTCGCTTCGGCGCATACTCGTTACGGTAGACATTGCGAGTCCCCTTTTCGTATCGGCGCTCAGGCCTTGACCTTGAAACCGTCGGCATAGGCCGCGGGATTGCTGCCGTCCCAAACCACGCCGTCGATGAGCTTGGAGGCGCGCATCTCGCTGGCGGGCAGCGCCACGCCGGCGGCCTGCGCCGCCTGCTTGTAGACGTCGATGCGGTTGATCTGCCTGGCCATCGCCAGGTAGTCGGGATGTTCCTTCAAGAGCCCCCAGCGCTTGTGCTGCGTCAGGAACCACATGCCGTCGCTCAGGTACGGGAAGTTGGCGGCGCCGTCGGCATAGAAGCGCATGGCGTGCTCGTCCGTCCACTTCTTGCCCAGGCCGTCGTCGTAGTGGCCGAGCATGCGGTCCACGATGCCGCTGGCATCCGTATTGACGTAGGACTTGGCGGCAATGGTTTCCGCAGTCTTGCGGCGGTTTTCGGGAGAAGCGTCGATCCACTTGCCGGCTTCGAGAATCGCGGCGGTGACGGCGCGCGCCGTGTTCGGATTGCGCGCCACGAAGTCGGCGCTGGTGCCCAGCACCTTTTCGGGGTGATCCGCCCAGATGCCCTGCGTGGTGACGGTGGTGAAGCCGATCTTGTCCAGGATGGCGCGCGCGCCCCAGGGCTCGCCCACGCAATAGCCGTCCATGTTGCCCACGCGCATGTTCGCCACCATCTGCGGCGGCGGCACCGTGATGACCTTGGCGTCCTTCATGGGGTTGATGCCGTAGGCCGCCAGCCAGTAGTACAGCCACATCGCGTGCGTGCCGGTGGGAAAGGTCTGGGCGAAGGTGTATTCGCGCTTGTCCGACCCCATCAGCCTGGCCAGCGATTCGCCGTCGCGCGCGCCCGCCTGCAGCAGCTTGTTCGACAGCGTGATGGCCTGGCCGTTCTGGTTCAGGTTCATCAGCACGGCCATGTCCTTCTTCGGTCCGCCGACGCCCATGTGGACGCCGTAGACCAGGCCGTACAGCACGTGCGCCATGTCCAGCTCGCCATTCATGAGCTTGTCGCGCACCGCGGCCCAGGAGGCCTCCTTGGACGGCGTGATCGTCACGCCGTACTTCTTGTCGATGCCCAGCACCGAGGCCATCACGACCGAGGCGCAGTCGGTCAGCGGGATGAAGCCGATCTTCACCTCGGTCTTTTCCGGCGCATCGGTGCCGGCGGCCCAGGCGCCGGCGCGCACCAGCGGGTCAACCAGGGAAAGCAGGCCGGCGCCGGCCACCGCGCGCGCCGTCCCGCTCAGCCATTTGCGGCGTCCGGCGTTGGCGGTCGTGTCGGCGCCGGCGGCGTCGGTCGAGGGGCTACGGGTCACTGGCGTCATGCACAACTCCTGAAAAAGCCCCCCGCGCTGCGCACGCTTCGCGTGCTTGCTGCCCCCGAGGGGGCATTTTTTCCAGGGGCGGCCCGGCGAAAAAAAACGTCCCGCGCGCCACGGAACCCAATCCGATGGCGCTGCGGAACGTCGTTGTCCCTTGCCGCGTATTGCGGCGCATTGCGTCGGGCGACCGCCGTTGGCCGCCCCGTTTTCACTTAAGCAAGCGCTGTGCCAACTGCGCGGCGGGCCACGCGAATTCCGCCGGAACCCGCGCCGCCGCTGGCTTTGCGGCGCAAGCCGCCATGGATGCGGCGGGTCATGGACGCCCCCTAAAACAGGGCGCGAACCAAGATGGTGCGCAGCCGGTTGCGGCAGCGCACCATTCCTGTGCGGGCCGCGCCCCGCCGCCGTGCGCGGGCTCGCCGCAGCGCGCTGCCGCAACGATGGCACGGAACTTGCATCAGTAAAAACATCTGGGGGGTCCCATGCTGAAGGTCATGCTGCTGAACGATGGCGAAGGACGCGCGGCGTCGCTGCGGCAAACGCTTGCCGCGGCGGGCGTGCATGTCGTCGCGGAAGTGGCGCCCGGCATGGACCTGGCCGCCAGCATCGCCCGCGCCGCCCCGGACGTGGTGCTGATCGACAGCGACGCGCCCGGGCGCGACACCCTGGAGAACGTCTGCGTGGCCAGCGAGCACAGCGACCGCCCGGTCGTGATGTTCACCGACAACGGCAACCGCGAAACCATACGCACGGCCCTGCGCGCGGGCGTGGCCGCCTACGTGGTGGGCGACGTGCCCGCCGCCCGCATCGAGCCGCTGCTGACGGTGGCGATCGAACGCTTCGCCATGGAGAAGTCGCGCCGCGAGGAGCTGCGCGAGGCCCAACTGCGCCTGGCCGACCGCCAATGGGTGGAGAAGGCCAAGGGTATCCTGATGAAGGCGCGTTCCATCCCCGAGGACGAGGCGCACCGGCTGTTGCGCGAGCGCGCCATGCAAAGCCAGAAGCGGCTGGGCGAGGTGGCCCGCGAGGTCGTCGAAATGAGCCAGTGGCTGGGCAGCGCCTAGGCCGGCCCGCCTGCGCCTAATAAGTTATGGCTATATGGAATAAAGAAATCAAAAGTTGTGGGGATGAAAGCCCGTCCCTATGATCGACTCACATTGAGCCGGGTACGCCCGAGGCTGGCATTCATGAAGCTTTTCCCGATTTTTGCCGATCTGAAAGACCGGCTGGTACTGGTGGTGGGCGGCGGCGCGGTCGCCGAACGCAAGACGCTCGCCCTCTTGGAGGCCCACGCCGACGTCGTCGTGGGCGCCCCCGAACTGACGCCCGCCCTGGCTGCCCTGGCGGCCGAAGGCCGCATCCGCCACCTGCCGGGGCGTTTCGACGCCGCCTGGCTGGAAGCCGTGTGGCTGGTCGTGGCCGCCACCGACGACCGCGCGACCAACGCCGCCGTCTCCGAAGCCGCCGAAGCGCGCCGCATCTTCAGCAACGTGGTGGACGACCCGGAACTGTCGTCGTTCCAGGTGCCGTCCATCGTGGACCGGTCCCCGGTCATCGTCGCGATTTCCTCGTCCGGCGTGGCGCCCGTGCTGGCCCGCCGGATCCGCGAACGCATCGAATCGCTGTTCGACCACACGCTGGGCCAGCTGGCCGGCCTGGCCGCCGATTACCGCAAGCGCATCCGCGCCAGCCACCCTGACCTGGGCGCGCGCCGCCGCTTCTACGACTGGCTGCTGGACGGCCCGGTGGCCGGCTTTCTGCGCCAGCAGCAGCCGGCGCAGGCAGAAGCCGCGCTGGCCGCCGCCCTGGCCGCGCCGCTTGCCCCCGCCGCGGGCAGCGTGGTGCTGGTGGGCGCCGGCCCCGGCGACCCCGGCCTGCTCACGCTCAAGGCCTTGCGGGCCCTGAACGAAGCCGACGTGATCCTGTATGACCGGCTGGTCAGCGACGAGGTCATGTCGCTGGCGCGCCGCGATGCCGAACGCGTGGCCGTGGGCAAGCTGCCCGGAGAAAACCATCACGCGACCCAGGCGCGCATCCATGCGCTGCTGGTCGAGCATGCGCGCGCCGGCCGCCGGGTCGTGCGGCTCAAGGGCGGCGACGCCTTCATCTTCGGCCGAGGCGGCGAAGAACTGGAATATCTGCGCGCCCATGGCGTGCGCTATGAAGTGGTGCCCGGCATCACCGCCGCGCTGGCCTGTGCGGCCTATGCCGGCATCCCGCTGACGCACCGCGAACATGCGCAGTCCGTACGGCTGGTCACGGCGCACTGCCGCGAGGACGAGGACAACCTGGACTGGCCCGCGCTCGCCCGTGAAAAACAGACCTTGGCGTTCTATATGGGCGTGGGACAGCTGGACCTGCTGACCGGGCGCCTGCTGCGCCACGGCCGTTCGCCGCAGACGCCGTTCGCGCTGATCGAAAACGGCAGCCGGCCGGAACAGCGCGTGCTCTCGGGCACGCTGGAGCAGCTGCCGCGGCTGGCCCAGGCGCACGCCATCCGCTCCCCCGCCCTGCTGATCGTGGGCGAGGTCGCCGGACTGGCGCCGCAATTGCACTGGTTCGGCCAGCACCTGGACGGCCGGCTGGAGAAGCTGGCCGCGTAGCCGCGCAAGCTACGACGTCTTTTGCGTGGTCCCGAAAATGCGGTCGCCGGCGTCGCCCAGGCCCGGCATGATGTAGCCGTGCTCGTTCAGGCCGTCATCGATGGACGCCGTGTAGATATGCACGTCGGGGTGCTTGGCCAGCACGGCGTCGATGCCGACCGGCGCGGCGACCAGCACCAGCGCGCGGATTTCCTTGCAGCCGGCGCGCTTGAGCAGGTCGATGGCGGCAACCATCGAGCCGCCGGTGGCCAGCATCGGATCCACGATCAGCGCCAGGCGCTGGTCCAGTTCCCCCACCAGGCGTTCCAGGTAGGTGTGCGCTTCCAGCGTCTCTTCGTTGCGGGCCACGCCCACGACGCTGACCTTGGCGCCCGGAATCAGGCTGAGCACGCCGTCCAGCATGCCGATGCCGGCGCGCAGGATGGGCACCACGGTGACTTTCTTGCCGGCGATCTTCTCCACCTGGACCTGGCCGCACCAGCCTTCGACAGTGGCGGGGGCCAGCGGCAGATCCTTGGAGGCCTCATAAGTCAGCAGCGCGCCGACTTCCTGCGACAGTTCACGGAAGCTCTTGGTGCTCAGGTCGGCGCGCCGCATGATCCCGAGCTTATGGCGGATCAGCGGATGGCGGATTTCGTGCACGGGCATGTGCGTAACTCTCCAGAATATTTGTTGGTCAGGCGTTTTCGCCTCAGGCGGAACCGGTACGGCGCGACGCGCGCGCGTCGGCCGTTGGCGAGCCACACATGAGGATCGTAATCGGTTTAGGGGCCCTCGCGTGCGCGGCGTGGGGGGTACGCATTCATTGTTCGGCGAGCCAGGCTATCAAGGCGTCGTCGAAGGCGCGGACGGCGCCGGCCTGGTCGTGGTTGACGATGCTGACCACAACGTAGCGCTTGCCGCTGGCGCCCAGCACGTAACCGGCGATCGAGCGCACGTCGCGCAGCGATCCGGTCTTCAGGTGGGCCATGCCCAGGGTGCCGTTGCCCTTCAGGCGGCGGCGCACGGTGCCGTCCACCCCGGCGATCGCAAAGGACGAGATGTACTCCGGCATCACCGGCGAATTCCAGGCCACGGTGAGCATCGACGCCAGGCTGTCGGCGGATACCCGGGCGTCGCGCGACAGGCCTGCGCCGTTGTCGATGACCAGTTCGGGCATATTCAGGCCCTGCTTGGCCAGCAGCTCCTTGGCCACGGCCTCGCTGCTGGTGACGGTGGACGGCCGGCGGCCGCGCTCGGCGCCCAGCGTCAGGAGCAGGGTCCGCGCCATGACATTGTTGCTGCGCTTGTTGATCTGGCGGATCGCCTCGGCCAGCGTCGGCGAGTCGTGGGAAGCCAGCACCACCGCGTCGGGCGGGACCATGCCGGAGCGGACCTGCCCCTTGAACGTGCCGCCCAGCTCCTTCCAGAGCATGCGGAACACCTCGGTGGCGTAGTCGGGCTGGGAAAGCGCCAGGCGGTACAGGCTGAATTCGCCGCAGGAGCCGGCCACCTTGCCGTTCACGCGGATGGTGACGCCCTGCTGGGTGATGACCGGGTCGGTCGTGACCACAGGCGGCCCCGGGCAGCGGATGTCGCTCCACTCTACATGGCCTTCGATCTTCAGGCCGGGCAGCGGCGGATCGATCAGCGGCACCCATTTGTTGGCGACGGGATCGGGCGTGAACAGGAGGCGCAAGGCGCCAAAGCCCACCATCAGGGCATCCGGGCTGGCGTTGTAGGCCCGGTCCGGCGCGCCGTCGAAGGCGCCGGGGTCCGTAGCCACCTGGCCGAAGATGCTGCGGTCGATCACCAGGTCGTTGATCTGCTTGACCCCGCGCAGCCGCAATTCGCGCAGCAGCGCCCACAGGTCCTGCAGCAGGAATTGCGGATCGCCCCCGGCGCGCAGGTACAGCGGGCCGCTCAGCACGCCCTTGGCGTCGGGCCGGGCGCCCGGCGCAGCCATGAATTCGGTCCGCCAGACGTAGTTGGGGCCCAGCTCGGACAGCGCGGCCCAGGTCGTGACCAGCTTCATCACCGACGCGGGATTGCGCGATTCCTTGGCGTTCAGCGCCGCGAGGCGCGGGCCGCCCACTTCCTGCACCACCAGGGACAGGGCGCTGTCGGGCAGCTTGCTGGCCTTCCAGGCCTTCACCACACTCGGCGGCAGGCCCGGGACCTGCGCAAAGGCGGCGCCCGCGGCCAGGGCCAGCAGTCCGCCGGCCAGCCATTGCTTCAGCCCGCCCACACGCATATTCGCTTGTCCCGTCATCCCACGCCCACCCGGTTGCTCTTCCCGCAAAACCGAGAGCATACAAAACCTGGGACGGTTGCGGGCGGCGCGGACCCGCCCGCCCCGCCGCCCGCCCGCTTTTATTTCTGCAGCCGCCACTTGCCGGACGCGACGGTGGCCATGACCAGGGCGCGTTCGTCCAGGCCGTTGTGGTCGGTGGGGCTCATGTTCACCACGCCGGTCGCCGTGGGCAGGTTCTTGACGTTCTCTAGCGCGTCGCGCAGCGCGGCGCGGAATTCCGGCGTGCCCGGCTTGGCGGTCTTGAGCGCCACGGGGATCGCCTGCTGCAGCAGCAGCCCCACGTCCCAGGTGTAGGCGGCAAAGAGCGATACGCTGCCCGGACCGTTGGCGGCCTCGTATTTCCGGGCGAAGCCCTGCGCCGTGGCCTTGACCGGGTTGTCGTCCGGCAGCAGGTCCGCCACCATCACCGGCCCCACCGGCACCCAGGCGCCTTCGCAGGCCGTGCCGCAAACGCGCAGGAAGTCGTTGTTGGCCACCCCGTGGTTGAAATAGATCTTGCCCTGGAAGCCGCGCTCGCGCAGCGCCCGGGCCGGCATCGCGGCGGGCGTGCCGGAGGCGCCGACCACCACCGCGTCCGGGGCGGCGCCGATGAGTTTCAGGGTCTGGGCCACGGCCGAGGTGTCCGTGGGCGCGAAGCTCTCCCTGCCGACGACCTCGATGCCGTGCTTCCTGGCCGCTTTCTCGATCTCCACCCAGAAGGTCTCGCCCAGGGCGTTGTTAAAGCCGATGAAGGCCAGCTTCTTCACGCCGGCGGCGGCGGCGTGGCGCGCGATGCCCTCGGCCATCAGCGAATCGGAGTGCGGCGTCTTGAACACCCAGCGGCGCTTGTCGTCCACCGGATCGATCAGCCGGGCCGAGGACGCCAGCGTGATCACGGGCGTGGCGCCCGTGGCCACCGTGTCCAGCATGGCCATGGTGTTGGGCGTGGTGGTGGAGCCGACGATCAGGTCCACCTTGTTTTCGGAGATCAGCTTGTGGGAATTGCTGACCGCCCGGGTCGTATCCGACGCGTCGTCCAGCACCACGTACTCGACCTTCACCCCGCCGATCTCGGCGGGAAGCAGGCTGATGGTGTTGCGTTCGGGGATGCCCAGCGACGCCTGGGGGCCGGTCGTGGACAGGGTGGCGCCAATCTTCACCTGGGCCAGCGCGGGCGCGGCGCCCATGGCCAGCAGGCCCGCCAGCGCGGCGGCCATGAGGGAGCAACGGGGGGGCATGCGCAGTCTCCTTGGATATGCGGATATCGTTATGGACAGCGCCGATCCGCTACGGCGTAGAACACGGTTATACGGCGGAAACCGCCGCCCGCGGCAGGAAAAACGGTGGAGCGTGAAACCCCTCGTTCCGCCCCTATTAGCCGTCCCCTTTACAATATCTGGTTGCCCCAAGCCCGCCCGACCGCCTGGCTCGCCTTTTGCGGGGCCCGTTCCCTCTGATCCAGATACCCGCGTGACCCAGTCCTTCACCGTTTCCGATTTCAATTACGACCTGCCGCCCGAGCTCATCGCGCAGACGCCCGCCGCCGAGCGCACGGGCAGCCGCCTGCTGCACCTGGACGGCGCCGGCCAGCTGCACGACCGGCAGTTCGCCGACCTGGCCGCGTTGCTGCGCCCGCACGACCTGCTGGTGTTCAACGACACGCGCGTCATCAAGGCGCGCCTGGCCGGCCACAAGATCACCGGCGGAAAGATCGAGGTGCTGGTCGAGCGCATCACCGAATCCGACCGCGTGCTGGCCCATGTGCGCGCCAGCAAGTCGCCCGGCCCCGGCATGGTGCTGCGCCTGGCCGATGCCTTCGAGGCCACGGTGCTGGGCCGCGAGGGCGAACTATTCGACATCCGCTTTCCCGGCCCCGTGCTGGAACTGCTGGACGCGCACGGCGCCACGCCGCTGCCGCCCTACATCACGCACGCGGCCGACGCCGGCGACGACGACCGCTACCAGACGGTCTACGCCCGCGAGCCCGGCGCGGTGGCGGCCCCCACCGCCGGCCTGCACTTTGACCAGCCCACGCTGGACCGCCTGTCCGAACTGGGCGTGGCGCGCGCCTTCGTCACCCTGCATGTGGGCGCCGGCACCTTCCAGCCCGTGCGCGTGGACAACCTGGCCGACCACATCATGCACGCCGAATGGTTCACGGTGCCCCAGGCCGCCGTGGACGCCATCGCTGCCGCCCGCGCCCAGGGAGGCCGCGTGATCGCCGTGGGCACCACCAGCGTGCGCGCGCTGGAATCCGCCGCCGCCCAGACCGAGGGCCGCGCGGCCCCCGGCCTGCCGCTGGCCGCCGCCCAGGGCGACACCCGCCTGTTCATCACCCCCGGTTACCAATACCGCGTCGTGGACGCCCTGGTCACCAACTTCCACCTGCCCCAGTCGACCCTGCTGATGCTGGTGTCGGCGCTGGCCGGCGTCGAGCCGATCCGCCGCGCCTACGCCCACGCCGTCGCCCAGCGCTACCGCTTCTTCAGCTATGGCGACGCCATGTTTATCGAATCCCCCGCCCCATGACCGGACTGAACTTCGAACTGCTAGCCACCGACGGCGGCGCCCGCCGCGGCCGCATCACGCTGAACCACGGCGTGGTCGAAACCCCCATCTTCATGCCCGTGGGCACCTACGGCAGCGTCAAGGCGATGATGCCGCACGAGCTGAAGGAAATCGGCTCGCAGATCGTGCTGGGCAACACCTTCCACCTGTGGCTGCGCCCGGGCACGGAAATCATGGAAAAGCACGGCGGGCTGCACGGCTTCATGCAGTGGGACAGGCCCATCCTGACGGACTCCGGCGGCTTCCAGGTGTTCAGCCTGCAAGGCATGCGCAAGATCACCGAGGAAGGCGTCAAGTTCGCCTCCCCCATCGACGGCGCGCGCCTGTTCCTGACGCCGGAAGAATCCATGCGCATCCAGCGCTCGCTGAATTCCGACATCGTGATGGTGTTCGACGAGTGCACGCCCTATGAAATCGACGGCCGGCCCGCCACCGCCGAGGAAGCCGCGCGCTCGATGCGCATGTCGCTGCGCTGGGCGCGTCGCTCGCGCGAAGAATTCGACCGCCTGGAAAATCCCAACGCCCTCTTCGGCATCGTCCAGGGCGGCATGTACGAGTCGCTGCGCGACGAATCCCTGGCGGGGCTGCAGGACATCGGCTTCCACGGCTACGCCATCGGCGGCCTGTCGGTCGGCGAGCCCAAGGAAGACATGATGCGCATCCTGGCGCACGTGACGCCCAAGCTGCCGGCCCAGGCTCCGCGCTACCTGATGGGCGTGGGCACGCCGGAAGACCTGGTCGAGGGCGTGAGCCGCGGCGTGGACATGTTCGACTGCGTCATGCCCACCCGCAATGCCCGCAACGGCTGGCTGTTCACCCGTTTCGGCGACGTCAAGATCCGCAACGCCAAGTACCGCGACGACACCCGTCCGCTGGACCCGAGCTGCGGCTGCCACACCTGCGCGAACTTCTCGCGCGCCTACCTGCATCACCTGCAGCGCGCCAATGAAATCACCGGCGCGCGCCTGAATACGCTGCACAACCTGCACTTCTACCTGACTATCATGAAGGAAATGCGCGAAGCCATCGCCGAGGGGCGCTTTGACGCCTGGCGCGCCCAGTTCGCCGCGGACCGCGCCCGCGGGATCGAGTAACGGGCTTTTTTTCCAGTTGGGGGCTTTTTCCGTGGAGATTTGCCCCCATTTGATCGGGCAGGTCGCCGATTTGTCGGGCAGCCGCCCCGGCGCATGGGAAGACACCCTAGTTAAAGGCCGGCTATAACCTATATACAATAGTCGGCTTGCCCTATCCATGGCTCGCGCGGGGATGGGCGCATAAAAACATAGCTATAAACCCAAACAGACTCAAACGCAGGAGAATTCAATGTCCGTTATCGATACCGCCAGCCTCGTCGTGGCCCAGGCCGCCGCTCCCGAAGGCAACGCGCTGATGGGCATGCTGCCCATCATCCTGATGTTCGTGATCCTCTACTTCCTGATGATCCGTCCGCAGATGAAGCGCCAGAAGGAACACCGCAATCTGATCGCCGCCCTGGCCAAGGGCGACGAAGTCGTCACCGCCGGCGGCATGCTCGGCAAGGTCACCAAGGTCAACGACAGCTACGTCACCGTCGAAGTCTCGGAACTGGCCGACAAGCCCGTCGAAGTCATCATGCAGAAGTCGTCGGTCTCGACCGTGCTGCCCAAGGGAACCATCAAGGCCCTGTAAGCGTCCTACAAGAGCCCCGACGGGGGCTCTTGTCTTGATGGCGCCTACCGCCGCCCGCCGCGCTCGCCGCCCGGGCGGCCCTTTCATCTCTTTTACATGAAGTAGCCGGCAATGAACCGCTATCCCCTCTGGAAGTACATTACGGTCCTGGTCGCGGTCATCATTGGCCTGCTGTACACGCTTCCCAATTTCTACGGCGAATCCCCCGCCGTCCAGGTTTCCAGCGCCAAGGCCACCGTCAAGGTCGACCCGGCCATGCTGAGCCGCGTGGAGCAGATCCTGGCGGACGCCAAGATCCCCCACGAAGGGGCCTATTTCGAATTGAACGGCACCCTCGGCACCGTGCGCGCCCGCTTCCCGTCCACCGACGTGCAGTTGCAGGCCCGCGACCTGATCGAAAAATCCCTCAACACCGTCCCCGGCGATCCGCACTACACCGTGGCGCTGAACCTGCTGCCCGCCTCGCCTCCCTGGATGCGCGCGCTGGGCTGGTTCGCCCCCAAGCCCATGTACCTGGGCCTGGACCTGCGCGGCGGCGTGCACTTCCTGCTGCAAGTCGACATGCAGGGCGCCCTGACCGCCCGCTACGACTCGCTGTCCGCGGACGTGCGCTCGGTGCTGCGCGACCAGAAGATCAACGTGGCCGGCGTCGAACGCTCGGGCATGGGCATCGCCGCCACCTTCGCCAACACGGACGACCGCGACCGCGCCATCTCGACCCTGCGCACGCGCCTGCCCGACCTGGAATTCACCGAACGCGAAGAAAACGGCAAGCAGCTGCTGATGGCCGCCCTGAACCCGGCCGCGGTCACCCGCGTGCAGGATTCCGCCCTCAAGCAGAACATCAACACCCTGCACAACCGGATCAACGAACTGGGCGTGGCCGAACCGGTCATCCAGCAGCAGGGTTCGGACCGCATCGTGGTGCAGCTGCCCGGCGTGCAGGACGTGGCCAAGGCCAAGGAACTACTGGGCCGCACCGCCACGCTGGAAATCCGCATGGTCGACGACTCCCCCACCGCGCAAGCCGCGTTGCTGGGCGGCAGCGTCCCCTTCGGCCTGGAGCGCTACAACGACCGCGACGGCCGCCCCATCCTGGTCCGCCGCCAGGTCGTCCTGACCGGCGAAAACCTGCAGGACGCCCAGCCCGGCCGCGATTCGCAAACCCAGCAGGCCGCCGTGCACCTGACGCTGGACTCCAAGGGCGCCCGCATCTTCCGCGACGTCACCCGCGACAACGTCAACAAGCGCATGGCCATCCTGCTGTTCGAGAACGGCAAGGGCGAAGTGGTCACCGCGCCGGTCATCCGCGGCGAAATCGCGGGCGGCCAGGTGCAGATCTCGGGCAGCATGAGCTCCGAGGAAGCCGCCGACACCGCGCTGCTGCTGCGCGCAGGCGCGCTGGCCGCGCCGATGTCCATCATCGAAGAGCGCACCATCGGCCCGAGCCTGGGTGCGGACAACATCTCGAAGGGCTTCTATTCGACGCTGTACGGCTTCCTGGCCATCGCCGTCTTCATCATCGTGTACTACCGCCTGTTCGGCGTGTTCTCCACGATCGGCCTGACCTTCAACGTGCTGCTGCTGCTGGCGCTGCTGTCCATGCTGCAGGCCACGCTGACCCTGCCGGGCATCGCGGCCATCGCGCTGACGCTGGGCATGGCCATCGACTCGAACGTGCTGATCAACGAACGCATACGCGAAGAACTTCGGGCGGGAGCCTCGCCGCAGCAGGCCATCCATCACGGCTTCGAACGCGCGTGGGGCACGATTCTTGACTCGAACCTCACCACACTGATCGTGGGCCTGGCGCTGCTGGCCTTCGGTTCGGGCCCGATCCGGGGCTTCGCGGTGGTTCACTGCCTGGGCATCCTGACCTCGATGTTCTCGTCGGTGGTGGGTGTGCGCGCGCTGGCCAACCTGTACTACGGCCGCAAGAAGAAGCTCACCACGATCTCCATCGGCGAAGTCTGGAAACCGAAGGCAAACTGAAATAGGGCGGACGGCCCGCGCCGTCCGCCACAGAAAAGAACCGAAGGCGAAAAATGGAATTTTTCCGGATTCACCGCACCATCCCGTTCATGCGCCATGCGCTGGTGCTGAACATCATCAGTCTCGTCACGTTCGTCCTGGCGGTGTTCTTCATCGTCACGCGCGGCTTCCACCTGTCGATCGAATTCACCGGCGGCACGGTCATGGAAGTCAACTACGCCCAGACGGCGCAGCTTGAAAACGTGCGCGGCGTGGTCTCCAAGCTGGGCTACACCGACTTCCAGGTGCAGAACTTCGGCACCTCGCACGACGTCATGATCCGCCTGCCCCTGCAGGAAGGCCAGACCTCGGCCACCCAGAGCGAGACCGTCATGGCCGCGCTCAAGACCGCCGATTCCGGCGTGGAGCTGCGCCGCGTCGAATTCGTGGGCCCGCAAGTGGGCCAGGAACTGCTGCACAACGGCCTGATGGCGCTGCTCGTCGTGGTCGTGGGCATCATGGTCTACCTGGGCTTCCGCTTCGAATGGAAGTTCGCCGTCGCCGGCGTGATCGCCAACCTGCACGACGTGGTGATCATCCTGGGCTTCTTCGCCTTCTTCCAGTGGGAATTCTCGCTGTCGGTGCTGGCGGGCGTGCTGGCGGTGCTGGGCTACTCCGTGAACGAATCCGTGGTCATCATGGACCGGATCCGCGAGAACTTCCGCAAGTACCGCAAGGCGGACGTGCATGAAGTCATCAACAGCGCCATCACGCAAACCATCTCGCGGACCATCATCACCCACGGTTCGACGCAGATGATGGTGCTGGCCATGCTGTTCTTCGGCGGCCCCACCCTGCACTACTTTGCCATGGCGCTGACCATCGGCATCTGGTTCGGCATCTACTCGTCGGTGTTCGTCGCCGCCGCGCTGGCCATGTGGATGGGCGTCAAGCGCGAAGACCTGATCAAGCCGGTCAAGAAGGACGGCGAAGAAGGCGAGGCCGCCTGATCCCTCCAGGGCTTCAATACAAAACCCGTCGCTCGCGACGGGTTTTTCATTTGGTTCGCCGGTTGGAAGCCAATTCGTTACCATGACCACACCATGAAACTCACCATCGACCACATCGTCATCGCCGCGGCGGACCTTGCCAGCGGTACGGAATATGTCGCCGGCATCCTGGGCATCGCGCCACAGGGCGGCGGCGCCCACCCGCGCATGGGCACCCACAACCGGGTGCTGGGCATGGCGGGCGGCGTCTACCTGGAAGTGATCGCCATCGATCCGGACGCGCCCCCGCCCTCCCGCCCTCGCTGGTTCGGACTGGACCATGGCGCCGTGCGGGCGCGCCTGGAGCAAGGCCCCTTCCTGGCCCATTGGGCGGCGCGGGTCGAGGCGCCCCTGGACCTGACGCGCATGCAGGCCGAACACCCGGACCGCATCGCGCCCGTCGTCCCCATGACGCGCGGCGACCTGCGCTGGCGCCTGACCGTGCCCGACGACGGCAGCCTGCCCGCCTGGCGCGAAGCCGGCCACGAGGCCGGCGACGGCCTGCTGCCCACGCTGATCCAATGGGACGTGGACGATTACCCGGGCGTCAGCCTGCCGCGCCAGGCGCTGACCCTCAAGCGCCTGACCGGCAGCCATCCCCAGGC
The DNA here is from genome assembly GCF_042721735.1 of Achromobacter sp. NPDC058515. Taxonomy (NCBI): domain Bacteria; kingdom Pseudomonadati; phylum Pseudomonadota; class Betaproteobacteria; order Burkholderiales; family Alcaligenaceae; genus Achromobacter; species Achromobacter sp. NPDC058515. The sequence goes on along the minus strand of NZ_JBHXNI010000026.1, from coordinate 19,762 downwards.
CTCGCTGCTGCGGCAGGGGCTGGCCTGGATGGGCACCGACACCCTGATCGACATCGAGCAGGCCATCGGCCCGCCCCGCCTCAGGGCGCAAATCGAAACCGCGCAGGGGCTCAAGACCCTGGCTTGAGCGCGCCCGGCGCGCCGACACCGGCCAATCGGGCAACGCCCCTTCCCCCTTGGAAAACCATCCGATCCGGAGACATCCCATGCCCGCCACCCGCAAGCGCTTCGACGACGAACCCTATCTGGGCCAGTGCGAGGCCACCGTCATCGCCGTCCACCCCGAAGGCATCGAACTGGACGAAACCGTCTGCTATGCCCGCAGCGGCGGACAAGCGGGCGACAGCGGCACGCTCACCCTGGCGGACGGCCGCGTCCTGACGCTGACGGACACCGTCTACGCCGATGACCGCCAGCGCATCCTGCATGTGCTGGACGCCGACGCGGCCCCGCAGGTCGGCGACCGCGTCACCGTCGCCATCGACTGGCCGCGCCGCCACCGGCTGATGCGCCTGCACACCTGTCTGCATCTGCTCGGCTCCCTGGTGCCCGCGCCCGTGACCGGCTGCAGCATTTCCCCGGATTCCGCGCGCATCGACTTCGACCTGCCCGAATCCACGCTTGAGAAAACCGACCTGACGGCTCGCCTGAACGCCCTGATCAGCGCCCGCGCCGATGTCGCCATCACCGGCATCACGCCGGAAGAACTGGCGGCGCAGCCCGACCTGGTGCGCACCGTGGGCGCCGCGCCCCCGGCCGGCGCCGCCACGATCCGCATCGTCGAGGTTCCCGGCGTGGACCGCCAGCCTTGCGGCGGCACGCATGTGGCCAATACCGGCGAGATCGGCGCCGTGGTCGTCACCAAGATCGAGAAAAAAAGCCGGACCAACCGCCGCGTGGTCGTCGGCTTCGCCTGAAGCGCCCTGCCCGGCTCGCGCCATAAAAAAAGGGCCGCGCTCGCGGCCCTGCTCGTTTCCGGTGCGCAGGCTTACGCCTTCTTCCACCAGTTCCACGGCGCGCGCAGCGGCCATTGATACTTGCTGGACAGCACCCGCGGCGCCAGGACGTGCCCGACCAGCACGGCGATGCCGGCCGCGGTCACCACGTCGGACAGGTAGTGGTCCAGGTTGACCAGGCGGCTCATGGCCACCAGCGCCGCCAGCAGCAGGAACACCCACCGCCAGCGCGGCGCGAGGATGCCCAGCACCACGGCCACGGCGAAGGCGGCATAGGTGTGGCTGGAAGGGAAGGAATTGAACTGCTGGACGCGCGAAAAGGACTCGCCCAGGCCGTAGACCCCTTGCTCGAAGAACAGCTCGGGGCGCGCCCGCGCCACCGTGCGCTTGAGCACCAGCACGATCAGCCCGCCGACCGCCAGGGTGGACAGCATCAGCAGGCTGCCTCGCGCCATCGCGGCAAAGCTCATCCGCACCGGGTTGCGCCAGCCGCGCGCCAGTCCGACCAGGCCGATCACATAGAAGGCGAGCGCCACGCCGATGTAGCGGCCGCTTTCGCCCATTTCGCCCACCCATTCGAAGGACTCGTCGACGCCATCCGACACCGATTTCTGGATCCAGATGGCCAAGGGCAGGTCCACCCACAGCGCGCAGGCGCCGGCCGTCAGCGCCAGGGCGCAGCCCAGTAGCGCCCAGACCGACGGGGAATAGGGGTTGCGGAACTTGTCGAGGGCATGCGCGCCCGGCCCGCCATCGATTACGGGAGCGGCTACCGGAGGCGTCAGGCGATTGGAATTCATCGGTACCGCTCGGAGAATTGATAAAAATTACGGCGGCCTGAAATACGGCCAGCCGTATATCGTAACGGCGGCCGGGCGCAAGACCAAGAAACAATTTTCTCGCAAGCGTTAAAATTCCTTCTTTCCTACCATTCAGCCCCCGGGATCTACACCCGTCACGGCGCCCATCATGCAAGAAACCTCCCTCAAGCGCGTGGACACCCCTCGCGACGGCGGCAACGCCGCCCTGCCCCCCGCCGATGCCGGCGCCGGCTCCCCCCGCAAACTGTATATCCGCACCTTCGGCTGCCAGATGAACGAGTACGACTCGGACAAGATGGCCGACGTGCTGCGCGGCGACCAGGGGCTGGAGCTGACGGACAACCCGGAAGAGGCTGACGTCATCCTGTTCAACACCTGTTCGGTGCGCGAGAAGGCGCAGGAAAAAGTCTTCTCGGACCTGGGCCGCGTGCAGCATCTGAAGAAGACCAATCCGAACCTGGTGATCGGCGTGGGCGGTTGCGTGGCCAGCCAGGAAGGCGAGGCCATCGTCAAGCGCGCGCCCTATGTCGACGTGGTGTTCGGCCCGCAAACGCTGCACCGCCTGCCCGACCTGATCAAGCGCCGCCGCGACGAGGGCCGTTCGCAGGTGGACATCAGCTTCCCGGAAATCGAGAAGTTCGACAACATGCCGCCCCCGCGGGTCGACGGCGCCACCGCGTTCGTCTCCATCATGGAAGGCTGTAGCAAGTATTGCAGCTTCTGCGTCGTGCCCTATACGCGCGGCGAGGAAGTCTCGCGCCCGTTCGACGACGTGCTGATCGAAGTGGCCGACCTGGCCGACCAGGGCGTGAAGGAAGTGACGCTGCTGGGCCAGAACGTGAACGCCTACCGCGGCCGCATGGCGGACTCGGACGAGATCGCCGACTTCGCCATGCTGCTGGAATACGTCCACGAGATCCCGGGCATCGAACGCATCCGCTACACGACCTCGCACCCCAAGGAAATGACGCAGCGCATGGTGGACGCCTACGCCCGCCTGCCCAAGCTGGTCTCGTTCCTGCACCTGCCGGTGCAGGCGGGCAGCGACCGGGTGCTGGCCGGCATGAAGCGCGGCTACACCACCCTGGAATTCAAGTCCGTGGTGCGCCGCCTGCGCGCCGCGCGTCCCGACCTGACGCTGTCCTCCGACTTCATCGTGGGCTTTCCCGGCGAAACGGAAGAAGACTTCGAGAAGACGATGAAGCTGATCGAGGACGTCGGTTTCGACACCTCGTTCTCGTTCGTGTATTCGCGCCGTCCGGGCACGCCCGCCGCCGACCTGGCCGACGACACCCCGCAGGACGTGAAGCTGCGCCGCCTGCAGCGCCTGCAGGCGCTGATCAACGAGCAGGCGGCAACCATTGCCCGCAACATGATCGGCACGCGCCAGCGCCTGCTGGTGGAAGGCCCCTCGCGCCGCGACCCGAACGAGCTCATGGGCCGCACCGAGAACAACCGCATCGTGAATTTCCCCGCGCCCGCGCGGCTCATCGGACAAATGGTCGACGTCGTCATCACCGAGGCGCACACGAATTCGCTGCGCGCCCGCGTGGCCGACGTGGACCGCACTTCCCAAGAGGCTGAATGACCACTCCCCGCTCCCGCGCCCGTCGCAGCATGCCCGCCGTCGTGACCCTGGACGGCGACAACACCCACCTGGCCAATCTCTGCGGGCCGCTGGACGAGAACCTGCGCCAGCTTGCCGACGGCATGAGCGTCAAGCTGTCGCGCCGCGGCAGCCGCGTCACCATTGAAGGCGAGCTGGCCGAACTGGCCGGGCGGGTGCTGCGCCGCTTCCACGAGCAGGCGGTGCACCGTGCCCTGTCGGTGGACGACATCCAGCTGGGCCTCGTCGAGATCGGCGTGGGGCGCCAGGAAGAAAAGCTGAAGGAAGAGGCGCAGGAGATCGACCCGCTGCCCGCCCTGGACGACGAAAGCGACGGCGTCGCCCTGCGCACCAAGCGCAGCGACCTGCGTCCGCGCACGCCGCGCCAGCGCGACTACCTGAACAACATCCTCAAGCACGACATCACCTTCGGCGTCGGCCCCGCCGGCACCGGCAAGACCTGGCTGGCCGTGGCCTGCGCGATCGACGCCATGGAACGCGACACGGTGCAGCGCCTGGTGCTGACCCGTCCGGCCGTCGAGGCCGGCGAGCGCCTGGGCTTCCTGCCCGGCGACCTGGCGCAGAAGGTCGACCCGTACCTGCGCCCGCTGTACGACGCGCTGTACGACCTGATGGGCTTCGAAAAGGTGCAGCGCCTGTTCGAGAAGCAGACCATCGAGATCGCCCCGCTGGCCTATATGCGCGGCCGCACGCTGAACCACGCCTTCGTCATCCTGGACGAAGCGCAGAACACCACGCCCGAGCAGATGAAGATGTTCCTGACCCGGATCGGCTTCGGCAGCAAGGCCGTCATCACCGGCGACCCGTCCCAGGTGGACTTGCCGCGCGGACAGGACAGCGGCCTGGCCCACGCGGTGAAGGTGCTGCATGACGTGCAGGGCATCGCCACCACCCGCTTCACCAGCCGCGATGTCGTGCGCCATCCCCTGGTCGCCCGCATCGTCGACGCCTACGAACGCGCCTCCGAAAATGAAGCCTGAGCTGTCCCTGTCCGTCCAGTACGGGGTGGAAGAAGCCCGCCTGCCCCGCTGGCGCCTGCGCCGCTGGGCGGAGCGCGCGCTGGCCGCCGCCGCGGATGACGGCCTGGTCGATTTCTCGGCCGCCGAGCTCAGCCTGCGCCTGGTGGGCACGGCCGAAGGCCGGCGCCTGAACCGGGACTTCCGCGGCCGCGACTACGCCACCAACGTGCTGACGTTCGAGTACGGCGTGGACCCGCTGGGCGTGGCGCGCGGCGACATCGTGATGTGCGTGCCGGTGCTGGCGCGCGAGGCCCGCGAGCAGCGCAAGGCGCTCCTGGACCATGCCGCCCACCTGACCATCCACGGCGTGCTGCACTCGCTGGGCTATGACCACATCAAGGCCCGCGACGCCAGGCGCATGGAGGCGCTGGAAACCGCCACCCTGGCCGCGATCGGCATCGCGGACCCCTACGTCGCCCCCTGATTGCGGCCATCGGGGTCTACCCTGAGAAATTGCCCGAAAATGGCGTGCAGCAAGGCGCAGATCGCGTCGGTTGCACCCATTTTCAGGGGTCGCGTTACAAATTGGAAGCCAGTTTCGGTTATGCTGGGCCCTCCATAACTTGTCCTCCCGGACGATGTCTGACCCTTACCCTGCTCCCGAAGCGACCCCTGCTCGCTCAGCCAAACCCGCCACCAAATCCCTTCTAGACCGCCTGCTTTCCCTTGTGCGCCGTGAGCCCGAGGACCGCGAAGGCATCAAGGCCATTCTGGAAGCCGCGCACGAACGCCAGTTGCTCGACGCGGAGTCGTACAAGATGATCAAGGGCGCGCTCGCCGTGTCCGAAGGCACCGTCGGCGACATCATGGTCCCGCGCTCGCGCATGGACCTGCTGGACGTCACGCAGCCCCTACCCTACCTGGTGGCCTCGGTGATCGAGACCGCGCATTCGCGGTTCCCCGTCTACGAAGGCGACCGCGACAACATCATCGGCATCCTGCTGGCCAAGGATCTGCTGCGCTGCATGCTGGAACCCGGCATCGAAGTGCGCACGCTGGTCCGCCCCGCCGTGTTCATCCCGGAATCGAAGCGCCTGAACGTGCTGCTGCATGAGTTCCGCGCCAGCCGCAACCACCAGGCCATCGTCATCGATGAGCATGGCGGCATTTCCGGCCTGGTCACGATGGAAGACGTGCTGGAACAGATCGTCGGCGACATCGAAGACGAATTCGACGAAACCGAGGAAGACTCCATCTTCCCCGAAGGCGAAAACCAATGGCGCGTGCTGGCCGCCACCGACATCTCGCATTTCAACGAGGTGTTCGGCTGCCAGTTGCCGGACGATGAATACGACAGCGTCGGCGGATGGATGGGCGGCCAGCTCGGCCGCATTCCGCGCCGCGGCGACTATGCCGAATTCGACGGCCTGCGCATGGAAGTGGCGCGCGGCGACGCGCGCCGCGCCATCTGGCTGCGCGTCAAGCGCAACGCCGCGCCCCAATCCGACCGCCCCGCCGCCGACGAATGAGCAGCACCCCGCGCGGCCGAATCCTGCGCGGCGCCGCCGGCCTGGTGCTGGCGGGCGCCGTCCACGCCCTGACTTTCGCGCCCGGCCCCTTGCCGGATTGGGCGCTCGCCATCACCCAGATCCTGGCGCTGGCCATTCTTGCCCGCGTCACGCTGTATGCGCCGTCCGCCAGGCAGGCATGGATGCGTGGCTGGCTGTTCAGCTTTGCCAGCTACGCGCTGGGCCTGTACTGGATCTTCATCAGCCTGCACCGCTACGGCGACCTGTCCGCGCCGCTGGCCGTGGCCGCCGTGCTGGCGCTGTCGGCCTTCCTGGCGCTGTTCCCGGCCTGCGCCAGCGCGCTGACGCGGCGCTATGCGCCGCTGGCATCCGATTCCACGCCGTCCCGCATCCTGTCCGGCACCCTTGCCTGGGCGGCACTGTGGGCCGCATTCGAATGGCTGCGCGCCGTGCTGTTCACCGGGTTCCCGTGGCTGAACATCGGCTATGCGCAAGTCGACAGCCCGATCGCCGGCTGGGCGCCGCTGCTGGGCGTGCATGGCATGGCGTTCCTGGCCGCCTTCGTCGCGGCGGCCCTCGCCAGCCTGTGGCAGCCCTCCCGAAAGAGCCGCCTCGGCTCGCGCCATGCCCTGGCCGCGGGCGTTGCCGTGGCCCTGGCGGCTGCCGGCTGGCCGCTGTCGCGCATCGGCTGGTCCGCGCCCGTGGGCGATCCGCTGAACGTGCGCCTGGTCCAGGGCAACATCGAACAATCCCAGAAGTTCGACCCCGCTTTGCTCGAACAAAGCCTGGTGCGCCACTTCGACCTGACGGCCATGCCGCCGGCTCCTGGCGCCCCTGCCCCGCAAATGGTGATCCTGCCCGAGACCGTGCTGCCCATCTTCCAGGACCAGCTCGACCCGCGCGTATGGGAAGCCTGGCGCAACCTGGCCGCGCGGCGCAACGCCGTCATCGCGATGGGCGTGCCCCTGCATGACCGCGTGAACGGCCGCGACCGCTACACCAACAGCGTCATGGGCTTTGACGGCAACACCCCGGTCGAGCAGCTCGTGGCCGGCAACCCCGCCATGCGCTACGACAAGCGCCATCTGGTGCCCTGGGGCGAATACGTGCCGCCCGGGTTCCACTGGTTCGTGAACATGCTGAACATTCCGCTGGGCGATTTCGATCGCGGCGCCGAGCGCCAGACGCCCTTCGCCGTGGGCGGCCAGCACATCGCGTTCAACATCTGCTACGAAGACCTGTTCGGGCCCGACCTGCTGCCGGCGCTGCAGCCCGGCGCCAACGGCGAACCGGGCGCGACCATCCTGGTGAACGTCAGCAACCTCGGCTGGTTCGGCGACACCTGGGCCCTGCGCCAGCATTTGCAGATCGGGCGCTTGCGCACCATCGAAACCGCGCGCCCCATGCTCACGGTGACCAACACCGGCATTACCGCCGCCATCGACGCCCGGGGCCGCGTGGCCGCCCAGCTCGCGCCGCTGCAAGCGGGCGTGCTGCCGGTGTCGGTGCAGGGGATGACGGGGCTGACGCCCTATGCGCGTTTCGGCGACAAGACCGCGCTGGCCCTGATCGGGCTGGCGCTCATCGCCGCGGTGGGCAGCGGACGCAAGTCGCGCCGCGCCTGATCCGCCTTCACGCGAACAGGTTCGCGGGCAAGGAGCCGTTCTCGTCGGGCGGGCGCAGCGGGCCGGCGCCCGCGCCCGTCAGCTCGATCGCATCCGCGATGGCCTGCATGTCGTCGGCATCCAGTTCCAGTTCCGCCGCGCCCAGCAAGCCATTGACCTGAGCGGCGCTGCGCGCGCCCACGATGGCGCCCGTCACGCCTGGCCACGCCAGCGTCCAGGCCGCCGCCACGGCGGCGACGGTCGTGCCGTGCTGCTCGGCGATGGGCTTGAAAGCATCGGCCAACGCCAGGTTGCGCTCAAGATTGGGCGGCATGAATTCCGCATGGCGCGCGCGCCAGTCGTCCTCTGGCAAGGCCTGCGCGCGCTCCACGCTGAAGCGTCCGGTCAGCAGGCCCGACTGCATCGGGCTGTACACGATGACGCCCGTGCCGTTTGCCGCGCACCACGGTATGAGGTCGCTGCCCGCCGCGCGCTGGATCGCCGAGAACGGCGGCTGCAGCGTGTCCACGTGGCCCAGGAATTGCGCATGCTGGAGCTGCGCAAGATTGTGGTTCGACAGGCCGACCGCCCTGACCTTGCCCGCCTGCTTCAGGTCCAGCAGTTCCTGCCAGTACGTTTCCAGCGGCGTGCCGTCGCCCGCGGGCCAGTGCATCTGGTAGAGGTCGATGCGCTCGACGCCCAGCCGGCGCAGCGAGTCTTCGATTTCGCGGCGGATGCTGGCCGGCGCGCCGGTGCGCCGCGGCATGGCCTGCGGCTGTTCGGCGGACCACGTCAGGCCGCACTTGGTGAAGACGTAGGGGCGCTCGTCCGGCGCCATCTGCGCCAGGGCGCGGCGCACGATCTCCTCGGAGTGGCCCAGCCCGTACACCGCGGCGGTGTCGATCCAGTTGATGCCGCGGTCCACTGCCAGCCGGATCGCGGCAATGGAGTCGGAATCGTCCTGCGGGCCCCAACCCACCGCCCAGCCGTTGCCGCCCATGGCCCAGGCGCCCAGTCCGATGCGCGTGATGTCCATGCCGCTGCGGCCCAGCGCGCGGGTGGGAAAGGAGGTTTTGCTGCTCATGGAATCGCGCTCATGTGTCGATGTCCTTTGCCTGTGCGAAGGCAAATTCCGCCGGTTTCCTTACGAAAAACCACACGGACGAATAAAAAAATTTCTGTTTACGATAGCATCCGCACAACTCTTTGATTTTGCTGGATTCTGCACCAATCGCCATGCAGCGCTGACTCCCGCCACCTCCTGAAAAGCCGCCGATTCAAGCGTTCCAACCCTCTTTTTTCGCAACTTTTTGGCTTTTTGCCATGAAGCGACTTGCACACCTAATTCAGTTCGTGCATAATCTCGTTTCTTCGCCAACGGCACTAAACAAAACCGGCAACGAACTACGAAAAAACGCACCATAAAACGTGGGTTCCAGTTCGTAAAACGTTGAACGGATTGATTAGAGAAACGGGGGTATAGCTCAGCTGGGAGAGCGCTTGCATGGCATGCAAGAGGTCAGCGGTTCGATCCCGCTTACCTCCACCAGTCAACAGCGAAGAAAGCAGTACGGCAAGTCCTAAGTCCCCTTCGTCTAGAGGCCTAGGACATCACCCTTTCACGGTGAGTACAGGGGTTCGAATCCCCTAGGGGACGCCAGTTCACTGGCAGCAGTATGCAGTAAAAGAAGCAGTAAATAGATGCAGTTGAAGTGACAAAGTAGTTGAGTAAGCCGCTGCGGAGCGGTAGTTCAGTTGGTTAGAATACCGGCCTGTCACGCCGGGGGTCGCGGGTTCGAGCCCCGTCCGCTCCGCCAAAAGCTCTCTCGCTCAGAGTCTTTCAAGAGCTCCGTTTTCGGGGCTTTTTGCTTTTATAGAGTGTGAGACCTTGTTGTCTGAAGTTTGGGGCATCAGGGATCCCTGGGGGTATAGCTCAGCTGGGAGAGCGCTTGCATGGCATGCAAGAGGTCAGCGGTTCGATCCCGCTTACCTCCACCAGTAAAGCAGTACGATAGTAAAGTTGTTCGTTCAGGTCCCCTTCGTCTAGAGGCCTAGGACATCACCCTTTCACGGTGAGTACAGGGGTTCGAATCCCCTAGGGGACGCCAGCTTCATCTGGTATGTAGCACCAAGCTGCCTTGACACCGCAGTGTAGTATTGAAGTTCAGTAAAGCCGCTGCGGAGCGGTAGTTCAGTTGGTTAGAATACCGGCCTGTCACGCCGGGGGTCGCGGGTTCGAGCCCCGTCCGCTCCGCCAAAGCACTTTGTGCTTTACGCAAGTCGCCGCTTTCAGCCGCGCCCATCAAAAGCTCCGGATTCCGGAGCTTTTTGCTTTTGCGCCTGCCCATCCGCGCGCGGGCCCCGCGCACTCCCCCCTTCCCTCTGTCTCGTCCGTTTTGCCCTCTGGACAGCGTGGCGGCGCGCCGTCATCCTGTACGTATACGCCATGCGAAGACAAGAGGCCTACGTGACCCCCAACGACGCCGCACCCCAAGCACACCGCCGACACCTGCAAAGCATCATCGCGGGCCTGCACGAAGGCATCATCCTGCTTGAGGCCGACGGCTCGATCGGCTGGGCCAACGCCAGCGCGCTCAGCCTGCACGGCGCGGAGGATCTGGATGAGCTGGGCGGCACGCCCGCCGGCTACCGCAAGCGCTACGCGCTCACCTACCGCAATCATCATCGCGTGCCGGCGCGCCAATATCCGCTGGACCGCCTGGCGGACGCCGAGGAATTCGAAGAGCTGCTGCTGGACCTGGCCCGCAAGGACGACGAGGAATTCCTGCGCCATATCCGCGCGAGCGGCCTGAACCTAGACGACAACGACGGCGTCCGCTACCGCGTGCTGATCCTGCACGACCAGACCGGGCAGATCAACGCCGAAGAGCGCTTCGAGCGCACCTTCGCCGCCAATCCCGCCCCCGCGCTAATCTGCCGCCTGTCCGACCTGCGCTACGTAAAGGTCAACCAGGGATTCCTGGAAATGACGGGCTACACGCGCGAAGCGGTGCTGGGCAAATCCGCCTACGAGCTGGATGTGCTGGATGGCGGCGAGGACAAGGAGGCGGCCGTCGCCAAGCTCAACGATGGCAAGACCATCGCGCAGCGCGAAGGCGTGGTGAAACTGCCCGATGGCGGCGCCAAATTCGTGATGGTCGCCGGCCAGCCCATCGACATGCAGGACGAGCCCTGCATGCTGTTCACCTTCATCGATCTGGAAGCCCGCAAGCGCATCGAGGTTGCGCTGCGCGAAAGCGAAGAACGCTTCTCCAAGGCCTTTCGCCTGGCGCCCGTGCCCATGGCCGTATGCGACGGCGTCACCATGAACGTGCTGGAGATCAACGAGGCCTACTCGGCGGCCACAGGCGCCGCCACGCAAATCGACGGCGACCGGGAGCTTGCCGAACTGGGCCTGCGCCCCTACGAAGGCATGATCGCCAGCCTCAAGCGCGGCGAGAGCGCCCGCAACCGGGAGGCCACGCTGACGGCGCTGGATGGCGGAGAGCTGGACTGCCTGGTGTCGGCCGAACCCGTCATGATCGGCGGCCAGCGGCGAGTGCTGCTGGTGATGCAGGACATCACCGAGCGCAAGCGGTCCGAGACCGAACTGCTCACGGCCATCGAGGCCGTCATGCAGGACACCTCGTGGTTCAGCCGCGGCATCATCGAGAAGCTGGCGCAACTGCGCGAGCCCGCGCCCGCCACGCGCGACGTCGCGGAGCTGGCGCAGCTCACCTCGCGCGAACGCGAGGTGCTGGGACTGCTGTGCCAGGGCCATGACGATGACGGCATCGCCAAGACGCTCAAGCTGTCCCGCAACACCGTGCGCAACCACGTGGCCACCATCTACAGCAAGATCGGCGTGCACCGGCGCAGCGCCGCCATCGTCTGGGCGCGCGATCGCGGCATCACGGGACATGAGCACGCCCGCGCGCGGGACAAGCGGCCCAAGCCGTGAGAGACCCCTGAATTTACAAATTGAATCAAAATAATCAGGCATGCGGCGTCGCCGAAGATGACGCCGAGTTAGCCATCAAGGCCGCTCAAAAGCGGCCTTTTTCTTTGAACGACCACCCAATGCGCGCCTAAATCCGGACTTGCGGCACGCATTGCGCAAACCCTGCCCAGGTTCTTACGATCCGCCGATCCTGCCCTTGCCTCAATGGCCTAGCGGCGCGATCCCAGTAAGACCGACAGGAGCCCGACCATGCAGACCGCCTACATCCCCGTCCCGACGGCGCCCAAGCGTTTGCCCGCCCCCGCCTGGAGCGCCGCCGACATCATGGCGCTCTACGAGCTGCCGTTCATGGACCTGGTGTACCGGGCCCAGCAGGCCCACCGCGCCCACTTCGATCCGAACGCCATCCAGCTGTCCAGCCTGCTGTCGATCAAGACCGGCGGCTGTCCCGAGGACTGCGCCTATTGCCCGCAGTCCTCGCACTACGACACCGGCCTGGATGCCGACAAGCTGATGCCGCTGGAAGAGGTCGTGGCCGCGGCCCGCGCCGCCCAGGCTGGCGGCGCGCAGCGCTTCTGCATGGGCGCCGCCTGGCGCAGCCCCAAGCCGCACCACCTGGACGCCGTGGCCGAGATGGTCGCCGCGGTGAAGGCGCTGGGCCTGGAAACCTGCGTCACGCTGGGCATGCTGCGCGAAGGCCAGGCCGAGCAGCTGAAGGACGCCGGGCTGGACTACTACAACCACAACCTGGACACCTCGCCGGAGTTCTACGGCAAGATCATTTCCACGCGCACCTACCAGGACCGCCTGGACACGCTGGACCGCGTGCGGGATGCGGGCATCAACGTGTGCTGCGGCGGCATCGTGGGCATGGGCGAATCCCGGCGCGAGCGCGCCGGCCTGATCGCCCAGCTGGCCAGCATGGAGCCCTATCCCGAGTCCGTGCCGATCAACAACCTGGTGCAGGTGGAAGGCACGCCGCTGGCGGGCGTCGAGGCGCTGGATCCGTTCGAATTCGTCCGCACCATCGCCGTGGCCCGCATCACCATGCCGCGCGCGGCGGTGCGCCTGTCCGCCGGCCGCGAAGCCATGGACGACGCGCTGCAGGCCCTGTGCTTCATGGCCGGCGCCAACTCCATGTTCTACGGCGACGCCCTGCTGACCACGGCGAACCCGCAGATGGAGGCCGACCAGCGCCTGCTGGAACGCCTGGGCATGCGGATCGACGCGGCCCCGCATACGCACCACGAGACCACCGCGTGCCGCTGACTCCCGGCCTGCTGTACCTGGCCGCGAGCGTTTTCTGCAGCGTCACCGTGGCCGTGCTGCTGAAGCTGGCCCGGCGCTGGCAGGTGGACGTGCGCCAGGCCATCGCCATGAACTACGCCGTGGCCGCCCTGCTCTGCTGGACCGTGCTGCGTCCGGACCCCGCGCGCCTGCTGGCGCCGCAGACGCCCTGGCTCGTGCTGGCGGCGCTGGGCGTGCTGCTGCCCAGCGTCTTCCTGGCGATGGCGGCGGCGCTGCGGCACGCCGGCATCGTGCGCAGCGACGCGGCGCAGCGCCTGTCGCTCTTCATTCCGCTGCTGGCCGCGTTCCTGCTGTTTGGCGAACCGGTCAGCGGCCGCAAGCTGGCGGCGATCCTGCTGGCGTTCAGCGCCCTGTACTGCCTGCTGCGCCAGCCCCGGGCGCAGGCGTCCGGCGCCGGCGCGCCCTCGGATCGCCGGGCGATGTGGCTGTGGCCGCTGGTGGTGTGGGCCGGCTACGGCGTGATCGACATCCTGTTCAAGCAGATGGCGCGCAGCGGCACCGCCTTCGCCGGCGGACTGCTGCTGGCCTTCGTGCTGGCAGGGGCGTTGATGCTGGCCTATCTGCTGTGGCGCCGGGTGCGCTGGCAAGCCCGGCATCTGGCGGCCGGCGTGGCGCTGGGCCTGGCCAACTTCGGCAATATCCTGACCTACATCCGCGCGCACCAGTCCCTGCCCGAGCATCCCGCGCTGGTGTTCGCGTCGATGAACATGGGGGTGATCACGCTGGGCACGCTGGTCGGCGCGCTGGCGTTTCGCGAACCGCTGACGCGGTTAAACATCCTGGGCATCGCGCTGGCCCTGTGCGCCATCCTGCTGATGGCGCCCTGGTAAGGACGCCGCCTCAGGTGCCGGTGCGGACCTGGCGCTCGGGCTCGGCGGATTCCCCGGAAAGGTCCGCCGCCGCGGCGTCTTGCGCCCCGGCATCCGCGCGGGCCGGTTCGGGCTCGGTCGGCGGCGGGGGAGCCGCCGACGCGTCGGGCTGCACCATTTCCATGGCCAGGTCGTTTTCGGGATCCACGCGCGGATCCAGCACCGCCGAGGCGGGCGAGCTCTGCAGGGTGTCGGGCATGGCCACGAAGTGCGTGGGCGCCTCGTCCACCTGGTGCGCACCGGTGACGCGCGTGGGGCGCACCTGCCAGACCAGGATCACGGCGCAGGCCGAGATGAAGACGTAATACATGCTGGGGCCGGCCAGGGACATCATCAGCCCCGCGACCATGGGGCCGATACAGGCGCCCACGCCGTAGGTCATGAGCAGCACGGCCGACAGGCTGACGCGGCGCTCGGATTCGACGTGGTCATTGGCAAACGCCGCGCCCAGCGGATAGAGGGTGAACTGCAATACGCCAAAGACACAGGACATGGCGACCAGCGCCCAGTAGGGCAGCGTGATCCAGCCCCACATGACCGTGGGCAGCACCACCAGCAGCAAGGCGTTGAACCGGATCAGGCCGGCGCGGTTGATGCGGTCGGACAGCCAGCCCATGGGCCATTGCGACAGGAGGCCCGCCGTGACGGCGGCGGCCACGAAGATGGCGGCCTGCGAGGTGGACAGACCATGCTTGGCGCCGTAGACGGCCGCCAGGCCATAGAAGGCCCCGGAAAGATTGCCCGCCACGAACAGCACCGTCATGGACAGCGGCACGCGGCGCATGAAGAAGCGGATGTCCAGCGGCGCGGGCAGCGGCGTGGGCGGGTGCGAACGGGCCGTGACGGCAAGCGGCACGAGGCACAGCACCAGGCACATGGCCACCAGGGTCAGCGGCCGCAGGTCCAGCGTGGCGTAGGCGGTCAGGGCCAGCTGCCCCAGCACGGTGCCCAGGCCGGAGACGACCATGTAGACGGAGAACACCCGGCCGCGCTGGTGGTTTTCGGTCTGCTCGTTCAGCCAGCTCTCGATGACCATGAATTCGGTCACCATCACGATGCCGGAAATGACGCGGAACACCAGCCACATCGGCATGGAATCGACCAGCGTCTGGGCCAGGATCATGCTGGTGGCGATGGCCGCGCACGCGACGAACGCCCGGATATGGCCGACGCGGATGATGAGCTTGTGCCCCAGCCGCGCGCCGCACACCAGGCCCAGGTAGTAGCCGGCAATCAGGGCGCCGATCCACACCTCGCTGACCGATTGGGAGGTCAGCCTCAAGCCCATGTAGGTGTTGAACAGACCTGTGCCGATGAGCATCAGCAAGGTCGCAAAATAGAGCGACGAAAAGGATGAGATGGTGGAGAGCATGGCGTCGGCAACCGCTGCTTGCGGTGGCGCGGCGGGCCGCCAGGGCGGCCCGCGCGTTGAGCGGTATAACGGGAACTACGCGGGTCAGGCCTGCGAGAGCATCGTGGCGGCGTCGCTGACTTCGAACTTGCCGGGTGCTTCCACGTTCAGGTGCTTGACCACGCCGTCGACGATCAGCGCCGAGTAGCGCTGCGAGCGCACGCCCATGCCGCGCTGGATCAGGTCCAGTTCGAGACCCAGTTCCTTGGTCCACAGCGCGGAGCCGTCGGCCAGCATGCGGACCTTGCCTTCGGTCTTCTGTTCACGGCCCCAGGCGCCCATGACGAAGGCGTCGTTGACGGACACGCACCAGATTTCATCGACGCCCTTGGCCTTCAGGGCAGCGGCCTGTTCCACGTAGCCGGGCAGATGCTTGGCCGAGCAGGTGGGCGTGAAGGCGCCGGGCACGGCGAACAGCGCGATGGTCTTGCCGCGGGTCAGGTCGGCGACCTGGAACGCGTTGGGACCGAGCGAGCAGCCGGCGGTTTCGGTTTCGATGAATTCGGTCAGGGTGCCATCCGGCACGCGGTCGCCGACTTTGATCGTCATGTAGATCTCCAGGAATGAGGGGCAATGCATTGAGGCAGGATCGCCTCACAGGCACCATCATAGTTCCTGCGGAGCCGCGCTGCAGCCTTCGGCGGGCGGGGAAAAGAAGATGCACAGTCTGAAACGACTCAACACGGCCGCTACACGGCCCGGAAACGGGTGGTTGCCATAATGCCGTGGTAACCATCGCCCGCCGCGGCTGTGCTGGATGCGGCCCCGGGGGGCTTCATAGGGAGGCTTTTCGATGCGTAAGATCTTGACCACCGGGCTGGCCTGGGCGCTGGCCGCCGCCGCCCCGGCCTGGGCGGCTCCGGACGCCGCCGAACAGGCCCAATTCGATTCCTTCGTCGTTGCCGCGGGCGCCTCCAATGGCGCTGCCCGCGCTTGCGGCGCCTCCGAACCCGACCTGGCGCAGCATCAGGCCACGGCCCGCAAGAACCTGCAGCGGTACGCCGCGGAGTATGAATTTTCCGCGGGAGGGTATGACGCGCTGTACCAGAAGGGGCTGGCGCAGGGGAAGACGATGATGGATGAGATGAAGCGTTCGGGCGTGGATGGCTGCCGGGGGGTGTTGGGGAGCTTTCAGAACGAGCGGGTGATCGGGTATGAGGAGATGAAGAACGCGCTGGCGGAGGTCAGTGATGGCTTGCCGGGAGAGAAGGCGCGATAGGTTTGCGATTGACGGGGGATGGTTCTTGAGGCGCCCGGCAGAGCAAAGAAGGTGTCTGACACCCCAGAAAGAAGGTGTCAGACACCCCATCTCGCGCTGATGCCCCGTAGGTGTCAGACACCGACCCGCCCGTAGGTGTCAGACACCGACCGCGGTGTCAGACACCGGCCCGCCGCCGAATGCGGTCAAAGCCCGTTTTGCTTGAACCAGTCCAGCATCCTGGTCCAGGCCTGCTCGGCCTCGGCCTTGCGGTAGGACGGGCGGTAGTCCGCGTGGAAGGCGTGCGGGGCTTCGGGGTAGATGTCGATGCGCGAAGCCTTGGCGGCGGCCGGGCCCTTGGCCAGTTCGATGCGCATGCGGTCGACGTCGGCCTGGGAGATGCCGGCATCCTTGCCGCCGTAGGCGCCCAGGACCGGGGCCTTCAGGTCGTTCACGACGCTCAGCGCGGATTTGGGCTTCAGTTCGCTCGGCTCGCCCGCCAACTGGCCGTACCAGGCGGCGCCTGCCTTCAGCTTGGAGTTGTGCGCGGCGTACAGCCAGACCTGGCGGCCTCCCCAGCAGAAGCCCAGGATGCCCAGCCTGTCGGGGTCGCCGCCGTTGGCCGCTGCCCAGGCGGCGGTGGCGTCCAGGTCGCTTCGAACCTGGGAGTCCGGCACCTTGCCCACGATCTCGGCCTGCAGTTTGGGGATCTCGGTGTATTTGGAGGGATCGCCCTGGCGCGCATAGAGTTCCGGCGCGATGGCCAGGTAGCCGTGGTGGGCCAGCCGGCGGCATACGTCCTGGATGTATTCGTGCACACCGAAGATCTCCTGCACCACGATCAGGGTGGGGAGGTTTTTCTTGCCCTCTGGCGCGGCGCGGAACGCAGGCATCTTGCCGTCCGGGGTGGGGATGTCGACCTTGCCCGCCAAAAGCCCCTTGGCGTCGGTGGAGATGGCGGTCTGCGCGACGGCCGGGCCTGCGGCCAGCGAGAATCCCGCCGCCACCGTGGTGGCGATGAAGCCACGCCGGTCCAGCCGCAGCGGCGGAAGCAGGCTGTCGAACTGCGCGTCCTGATCTTTCATCGAGAATCTCCTGGAATAAGACAAGTCCGGAGGGACGCCCTGCGTCCTCTGCGGCCCGCCAAGTTCACTTCAGGGAGAAGTCCACGCGCGAGGGCTGCCCCTCGTCCTTGATGCCATCGGCGTCCAGTTGCGGGGCAACGATGAACACACGATCCGCGAGTCCTTCCTGGGCTTGCAACTTCTCATAAACCGCCTGTGCGCGGGCATCCGCCAGTTGGCGCAACTGGTCCTCGCCGACCGGAGCGACGCCGCGCAGCATCTCCTCCATCTGCGCCGCCGGAACGGACTTGGCCATTCCGATGAAATTGCGCGGCTTGTCCTTGATGTCCGTGTCGTCGTAGACCTCTTCGAGGTACTTGGCACGTTCCGCGCCCGTGACCTCGGCGCCGGCCGGATTGGGCTTCTTGCCGCGCGGCGCGGTGGCGGCGGCCTTGGCGGCGCGGATCTTGGTGTCGACCCAGGCCTGGCGCAGGCCTTCGATGTCGGTCTTGGGATCGGCGCGGCCGCTGATGTCCATCTTCAGGGCGGGGCGGTCCACCAGCGCCTTGGTCAAGGTGTCGATGCGCTGCATGGTGTCTTCGGTGAGCACCGCGCTGCCCGGCGCGAATTCCACATAGGACAGCTCTTCGCCGCCGCCGAACGCCGACGCCAGCAGGCTGAAGGGCGAGGTGACCGCCTTGACCACCAGGTTCAGCAGGACGCGCACGACGATGCCGCCCACGGAAAACTCGGGGTCGTCCAGCGAGCCGGAGATGGGCAGGTTGATATCGATGTTGCCGCGCGAGTCCTTCAGCAAGGCCACGGCCAGCAGCACCGGCAGCTTGGTGGCGTCGGGGCTGTTGGTCTTGTCGCCGAAGGTGAGCTGGTTGAGCACCACATGGTTGGTGGCCTGCAGGGCGCGGTCCTTGATCTTGTACTGCAGGTCCACCGACAGCTTGCCGCGCTTGATCGGGTAGCCCACGTACTTGGCGGAATAGGTGTTGAAGCGCGGCAGGTCCACGCCCTTGGCGGACGCCTTCAGGTCCAGCGACAGGAACTTGGCGAAGGGCTGCACGACGCCGCTGATGGACAGGGGCGCGGTCGTGTAGACCCGGCCCGTGACCTTGACCTTGGCGGGCTGGGGATTGGTGGACGAAACGGCGGTGATGCCGCCCTCGATGCTGGACAGCTCCGCCACATAATTGGGCTTCACGAAGCGGTCGGTGAAGGTCATGCGGCCGCGGTTCAGGGTCACGCTGTTGACGGAGATGTCCGGCATGGCCGCGCCGCCGCCCTTAGCGGGCTCGGCGGGCGGCGGCGTGGCGCCGGCCGGGCTCTGGGTGTCCTGCGTAATGGAGCCGCCGGCCTGGCCCGGCGCCGCCACCAGGTCCATGACGTTCAGCCGGCCTTGCGCGTTGAGCAGCACGCGGCCGTAGAAGTCTTCCAGGGCGATGTCGCCCAGCCGGGCGCCGATCTTGTCGCCCGCCACCGAGACGTCCATGCCGGAAAAGCCCAGCCGCTTCCAGTTCAGGAAGTCGTCCTTGTTGACCCGGTCCTGCAGGTCGACATCCGTGATTTCGACGCCGCCCTTCCAGGCGGCCTTCATGGGGGCGTTGCCGGCGGCGGCCGTGAACTCGGCGTTGCCCTTCGCGCCCAGCGTGATGGCGCGCACCGTGGCGTTCAGGCGGGAGGCCGCGTACGGGGCGAAGGACGCGACGTTCAGTCCGGACAGGTCCACGGCAGTTTTGACGGTCAATGGCTGCGGGGTGAAGGCGCCCTGCAGGTCCAGCTTGCCGTTGCCCTGTATGCCGGCGGCCGCCAGCGTGAAGTTGCTCTGGCCGGGCCCCATGGCCAGGCGGTCGGCGGTCACGCGCAGGGTCTGCAACGCGATGTCCACCGCAGGCTTGAGCGATTCGTCCCGCGCCTTGAACTGCGTCAGGTCGGCCTGCACGGCGGTGGCGGACACATCCACCGCGCCGTTCTTTTCCCGCACGTGGACCTGCGCGCTTGCGCCCAGCCGGCCGTCCAGCAGCACGATCGGCGCCGCGTTGCGCACGGCCGGCGCCAGGGGCGCGAGGGCCACGTTGCCCAGGCGCACGCCCAGTTCGAGCGACAGCGGCTTGATCACCAGCGGGCCCTTGGCGCGCAGCCAGCCGCCGTCGGCGCTGTTGTCCATGGTCAGCCAAAGGTTGATGGGCTGGTCCGGGGCCTGGGGCAGCGCCACGCCCTCGACGGTGGCGGCCAGGCCGGTCATCGCGTAGTCCAGCTTGCTGATCGCGTCCGTGACGTAGACCTCGCCTTCATGCAGGTTGAAGGCGTCGAGCGTGACCTTCCATTCGCCGGGCGCGGCGGGCTGGGGCGCGGGCGCGGCGGCGGCGGGGGAATCCGGCGCGGCAGGGGCCGACGTGGCGGCGGCGGGGGAGCCCGGTGTGGCGGCGGGCGCAGGGGCCGCGGC
>NZ_JBHXNI010000025.1:0-49305 GCF_042721735.1 Achromobacter sp. NPDC058515 | reverse complement strand
GTGACGAAGATGACGAAGGGGGAGTCCGGAGCGAAGGCTCCGGACCGCAATCGCAGCCCCGCGCACCCCAGGCCCCCGCCACGCCGGGCTCCTCAAGAACTCACCCTGCGCCAGCCTCCGCGACCGTCGCGTCAAATCCGCCCCCCGACCGTCCACCCCACGAACACCCCAAATCCCCCATTTGTCCACCCCCCGCGACTTTTAGTACTATCTTCTTCATAAATTCTATATACGCACAAATGTTCGCATATAGAACAAAACCGATTTTTCTGGCCAAGCCGCACAGAAAGGCGCCCCTGGAAGAGACAGAGATCACCCTGGTTCCCGGTGCCCGCCTGCAAGGCAACCGCCGCAAGCACCAAGCGAGCCATCATGGACACTCCCCTCAAGAATCTCGCCATCATCGGCGCAGGCGCCATGGGCAGCGGCATCGCCGCGCTGTTCGCCTCGAAAGGACTCAACGTCGTCCTGATCGACCCGATGGAAGGCGCCCTTGAGCGAGCCTTGAAGACCATCGACCGCCAGTTGAACGTCTACGCCCCCGGCAACGTCCAGGAAGCCATCCAGCGTATCCGCCTGGAGCCCGGCCTGGAAGCCGCCGCCGCGAGCGACCTCGTCATCGAAGCCGTCCCGGAAAACCTGGACCTCAAGCGCGGCATCTTCGCCAAGCTCGACTCCCTGTGCCCCGCGCACACCCTCTTCGCCACCAACACCTCCGGCCTGTCCATCAACGCCATCGCCAGCGCCGTCCTGCGCCGCGACCGCTTCGTGGGCACCCACTTCTTCACCCCCGCCGACGTCATCCCCCTGGTCGAAGTCGTCCGCAACGACGACACCTCCGAAGACACCGTCGCCCAGGTCATGGCCACCCTGCGCTTTGCCGGCAAGCGCCCCGTGCTCGTGCGCCAGGACATCCCCGGCTTCATCGCCAACCGCATCCAGCACGCCCTTGCCCGCGAGGCCATCTCGCTCCTGGAAAAGGGCGTCGCCAGCGCCGAAGACATCGACGAAGTCGTCAAGTGGAGCCTGGGCATCCGCCTCGCCCTGTCCGGCCCGCTGGAACAGCGCGACATGAACGGCATCGACGTGCACTACGCCATCGCCAGCTACCTCTACAAAGACCTGGAAAACCGCACCGAACCGTCCGACCTGCTGAAAAGCAAAGTCGACAGCGGCCAGATCGGCGCCAAGAGCGGCCAGGGCTTCTACACCTGGAGCCCCGAACGCCGCGAACGCGTGCTGCGCGAAAAAAGCGCCACGCTGGGCGAACTGGCCGCCTGGCTCAACAGCAAGGCCGGCGACTCCTGATCCCGGGGCCTGCTCCAAAGACCGCATTCACAAAAGATAAGGCGCGGGGGCCAAGGCCGACCGCGCCATCGGGCCACGAGCCCAACCACGCAAAGAAAACCAATCGTCCCACCTGCCCGCGTCGTCACCCGATGGCGGGCCGCGCAAGACACCAGAGAACCAGCCTACGGAGTTTGTTGGAGGCACCATGAATAAACTAGCTTCATTCTTTACCGAGCTGATGCGCAAGTATCTGCCCGATCCCTTCGTGTTCGCGATCGCGCTCACCCTGCTCACCGTCCTGCTGGCCATGGGCATCGAAGGCCAGGGCATCGGCGACGTCACCCGCGCCTGGGGCAAGGGCTTCTGGGGCCTCCTGGCCTTCACGACCCAGATGGCCGTGATCCTGGCGATGGGCTACGTGCTGGCCACCGCGCCGCTCACCGACCGCCTGCTCAACCGCATCGTCAGCCACGTCCACAAGCCGCACACCGCCATCATCGTGGCGACGCTCGTCGGCGGCGTGGGCAGCTACCTGAACTGGGGCTTTGGCCTCGTCATCGGCGGCATCGTCGCCAAGAAGCTGGCCCTGAAGGTCAAGGGCGTGCACTACCCCCTGATCATCGCCGCGGCCTATAGCGGCTTCACCATGTACGGCCTGGGCCTGTCGGCCAGCATCCCCGTGCTGGTGGCCACCCCCGGCCACCCGACCGCCAGCCAGATGGGCACCATCCCGCTGTCGCAAACCATCTTCTCGATTCCCATGCTGCTCACCAGCCTGGTCATCATCGTCACGCTGCCGCTGCTCAACGCCTGGCTGCACCCGAAGAACGGCGAGAAGATCGTCGAAGTGGACCCGGCCATCGACCGCGACGCCAATGCGTCGAGCGCCGCCGAAGACCTGCTGGAAAAGGGCACCATCGCCTCCAAGCTGAACAACAGCCGCCTCCTGAGCCTGCTGATCGGCGCGCTGGGCGTGGCCTACGTCGTCTTCCACTTCGTGGACGGCGGTTCGCTGGACCTGAACCTGATCAACTTCATCATCCTGTTCCTGGGCATCATCCTTTTGGGCACGCCGGCCGCCTACGTCGCCAAGCTGACCGAAGGCATCAAGACGATCTCCGGGATCATTCTTCAGTACCCGTTCTACGCCGGCATCATGGCCATCATGGCCGCCTCCGGCCTGGTCACGACGATCTCGAAAGTTTTCGTCGACGTCGCCACGCCCGAAACGCTGCCGTTCTGGGGCCTGATCAGCTCGTTCGTCATCAACTTCTTCGCGCCGTCCGCTGGCGGCCACTGGGTCATCCAGGGCCCGTTCATGATCGACGCCGCCAAGGAAATCGGCAGCGCGCTGAACCAGACCACCATGGCCGTCATGCTGGGCAACGCCTGGAACGACCTGGTGCAGCCCTTCTGGATCCTGCCGGCGCTGGCCCTGTCCAAGCTGAAGCTGCGCGACGTGATGGGCTATACCGTCATCATGATGCTGTGGGTCGGCGTGATCCACATCACCGCCGTACTGGCCTGGGGCTACCTGACCCACTGATCCGAAGCGCCTTCTTCTACATCGAACGGAAACTGATATGAGCAAACCGACCGCATATCTCGTCACCGGCGGCAGCGCCGGGATCGGCGCAGCCATCATCCGCATGCTGCTGGATGCGGGCTATCAAGTCGTCAACATCGACTACAAGCTGCCCGAGAATCCGCCGGCCGGGCTGGTCTCGTATCAGGCCGACCTGACCGACGAAGCGCGCACCAAGGAAGTCGCCCGCGAAGTGACCGGCGCCTACAACATCGTGGGCCTCGTGAACAACGCGGGCGCGACCCGCCCCGGCACGGCCGACACGGCCACGCTGGCGGATCTGGATTATGTGGTGAACCTGCATCTGCGCACCGCGCTGATCCTGGTGCAGGCGGCGTTGCCGGCCATGCGCGAAGCCGGCTTCGGCCGCATCGTCAACATGTCGTCGCGCGCCGCGCTGGGCAAGCCTGACCGCGTGGTCTATTCGGCCACCAAGGCCGGCCTGGTGGGCCTGACCCGCACGCTGGCCATGGAGCTGGGCGGCGACGGCATCACCGTCAACGCAATCGGCCCCGGCCCCATCGCCACCGACCTCTTCACCAAGAGCAACCCGGCGGGCGCTCCGCAGACCGAACGCATCATCAACAGCATCGTCGTCAAGCGCCTGGGCACGCCCGAGGACGTGGCGCGCGCCGCCATGTTCTTCCTGTCGCCCGACAACGGTTTCGTCACCGGCCAGATGCTGTATGTGTGCGGCGGCACGACGCTGGGCGTCGCCCCCATCTGAGCCCGGCCGCCATGTCCGTCCAGCCCGATCCCGCGCTCGTCCGCAGGCTGCGCCTAGCGGCGCAGCAGCGCGTGGTTGATCTGGTCGGCCGCGCGGCGCAAGGGCGGCAGGAATGCCGCCAGCATGGCCTCGCGCGAAAAGCGGTTGGCATGCCCGCTGACGTTCATCGCGGCGATCACCCGGCCGCTGCGGTCGATGATGGGCACGGCCACGGACTGCAGGCCCGGTTCCAGTTCCTGCGCCACGCAGGCGTAGCCGTCGGCGCGCACGCCGGCCAGCACACGCTTGATCTCGGCGATGTCGGTGACGGTCTCCGCGGTGTAGGCCTGGATCTGGCTCATCGCCAGCACCCGGTCCAGCTCCGCTTCGGGCAAGCCGGCCAGCAGCACCCGTCCCATCGACGTCACCCACGCCGGCAGGCGGCTGCCCACGGCCAGGTTGATCGTCATCACCTTGTGGGTGGACAGGCGCAGGATGTAGACGATGTCCGCGCCTTCCAGCACGGACACCGAGCACGACTCGCGCGTCTGCTCGGCCACCTCTTCCATGTAGGGCAGCGCCAGGTTCCACAGCGGCGTGCCCGACAGGTAGGCGTAGCCCAGCTCCAGGATGCGCGGCGTCAGCGCGAATTTGCGGTCCAGGACGGTGACGTAGCCCAGGTGTTCCAGCGTCAGCAGGATGCGGCGCGCGCCGGCGCGGGTCAGCCCCGTCACCGCGGCGACCTCGGACAGCGTCATCTGCGAACGGTCGGGGCCGAAGGCCCGGATCACGGACAGGCCGCGGGCGAAGGATTGCACGTAGCTGTCGCTGGGTTGCTGGGGATCTTGCTCGGCCATCCGTCTGTGCCCAAGAGTAAAAAGCTCGCCGCTGGCGAGCCGTCCGTTGCCCCTTTCGGGCAACGCCGAACGATGGAGATTGCAGCGCGCGGGCTTGCCTTGACGCCCTGCGGTCCCCATGAAACGATGTTCTTCAGAAGAACGAAAGTTCTAATGAAGAACAAATTATGACACGCCACCTATGAGCGAACATCATGATCTCTAAGCTTGTTGCAAGCGCGGCGGCCGCCCTGGCGGACGTACCCGACGGCGCCACCGTCATGATCGGCGGCTTCGGCACCGCCGGCCAGCCCATGGAACTGATCGACGCCCTGCTGGAGCAGGGCGCCAAGGACCTGGTCATCATCAACAACAACGCCGGCAACGGCACCACCGGCCTGGCCGCCCTGCTGGGCGCCAATCGTGTCCGCAAGATCATCTGCTCGTTCCCGCGCCAGGCGGACTCGCAGATCTTCGACGGCCTGTACCGCAGCGGCAAGCTGGAGCTGGAACTGGTGCCCCAGGGCAACCTGGCCGAGCGCATCCGCGCCGCCGGCGCCGGCATCGGCGCCTTCTTTACGCCCACCGGCTACGGCACCCCGCTGGCCGACGGCAAGGAAACCCGCGAAATCAACGGCCGCCAGTACGTGCTGGAGTATCCGCTGCACGCCGACTACGCGCTCATCAAGGCCGAGCGCGGCGACCGCTGGGGCAACCTGGTCTATCGCAAGACCGCCCGCAACTTCGGCCCCATCATGGCCAGCGCCGCGCGCGTCGCCGTGGCGCAGGTGCGTGAAGTCGTGGAGCTGGGCGAGCTGGATCCCGAAACCGTCGTCACCCCCGGCATCTTCGTCAAGCGCGTGGTGCAGATCGAAGCCACCCCGGCCGCCAAGGAGCAGCAATGAGCACCAAACTGACCCGCGACCAGATCGCCGCCCGCGTCGCGCAGGACATTCCCGAAGGCGCCTACGTCAACCTGGGCATCGGCCTGCCCACGCTCGTGGCCAACCATCTGCCGGCCGACCGCGAAGTCATCCTGCACACCGAGAACGGCATGCTGGGCATGGGCCCGGCTCCCGCCAAGGGCCAGGAAGACTACGACCTGATCAACGCCGGCAAGCAGCCCGTGACCGAACTTCCCGGCTGCTCGTTCTTCCATCACGCCGACTCGTTCGCCATGATGCGCGGCGGCCACCTGGACATCTGCGTGCTGGGCGCCTTCCAGGTCTCGCAGCAAGGCGACCTGGCCAACTGGCACACCGGCGCGCCCGACGCGATCCCCGCCGTGGGCGGCGCGATGGACCTGGCCATCGGCGCGAAAGACGTTTTCGTGATGATGGAACTGCAGACCCGCGAGGGCCAGAGCAAGCTGGTCCAGGCCTGCACCTACCCCTTGACCGGCGTGCGCTGCGTGTCGCGCGTGTACACGGACGTGGCCGTGTTCGACATCCGCGCCGACGGCGTGACGGTCACCGACATGTTCGGCGACATCACCGCCGACGAGCTGCTGCGCCTGACCGGCCTGCCGCTGAAGTTTTCCCGCTGAGTTTTTTTGCCGATACGCCCCCCGGCGCGCGCCGGGGCGGCATCATGGAGAGTCCATCATGTTGTTCATGGTTCAAATGCAAGTCAATCTGCCCGTCGACATGCCCGCCGACCGCGCCGACAAGCTGAAGGCCGACGAAAAGGCCCTGGCGCAGCAGCTGCAGCGCGACGGCAAGTGGAAGAGCCTGTGGCGCGTCGTCGGCCGCTACGCCAACGTCAGCATCTTCGACGTGGAAAGCAACGACGAACTGCACACGCTGCTGTCGTCCCTGCCGCTGTTTCCGTACATGGATATCGAAGTCACCGCGCTGGCGCGCCATCCCTCGGCGATCTGACAGGAGCATCGCATGCCCTACATCATCGAAACCTTCGACAAGCCCGACCACCAGGAAGTGCGCCAGCAGCACCGCGCCGCGCACCTGCAGTACCTGGACGCCAACAAGCAGCTGCTGCTGGCCTGCGGCGCCAAGCTGCAGGACGACGGCAAGGACGCCGGCGGCGGCCTGTACATCGTTGACCTGGACACGCGCGAAGCCGCGCAGCAGTTCATCGACGCCGATCCGTTCTCCGTCGCCAATCTGTTTGACCGCGTGACCATCACGCGCTGGCGCAAGGCCTATCTCGACGGCGCCTGCCACCTGTAATACCGACGCGGCCGCCGTTTGCGCGGCCGCTGCCACATCCGAGGAATCCCACATGTCTTATGCCGATCTCAGCCAGGCACGGCTGTACTACGTCATCGATGGCCCCGCCGACGCGCCGGTGCTCGTGCTCTCCAATTCGCTGGGCACCTGCTCCGACATGTGGGCCCGCCAGATCCCCGAACTGGCCAAGCATTTCCGCGTCCTGCGCTACGACACCCGCGGCCACGGCAAGTCCTCGATCCCCGAGGGCGAGTACAGCTTCGAGCAGCTCGGCAACGACGTGGCCGAACTGCTGGCGCACCTGGACATCAAGCGCGCGCACTTCTGCGGCCTGTCGATGGGCGGCCCGACGGGCCTGTGGCTGGCGCTTGCCCGCCCCGAACTGATCGGCAAGCTGGTCCTGTGCAATACCGCCGCGCGCATCGGCTCGGCCGAAGGCTGGAGCACGCGCATCGCCGCCGTGGCCGACCAGACCCTGGAAAAGATGGCGCCCACGCTGGTCGAGCGCTGGCTGACCGACGGCTACCGCGCCGCCGAGCCGGGCCTGACCCAAGTGCTGATCGATATGCTGCGCCGCACGCCGGACGCCGGGTACTCGGGCAACTGCGCCGCGCTGCGCGACGCCGATTTCCGCGAACAGGTGTCGTCCATCAAGGCGCCCACGCTGGTCATCGGCAGCACACACGACCTGGCCGCCACGCCCGCGCAAGGCCGCGAACTGGCCGCCGCCATTCCCGGCGCGCGCTATGTCGAACTGAACACCTCCCACATCTCGAACTGGGAGCAACCGGAAGCCTACACCCGCGCGGTCGTCGACTTCCTGACGGAGTGACCCGCATGCAACGCTGGAAGCACCGGCCCGAAGGCTCCAACTGGGGCGACTTCGGGCCCGACGACCAACTCGGCCGCCTGAATCTCATCACCGAAGAGCAGGTCCTGAAGGGCGCGCGCGAGATCCGCGCCGGCAAGACCTTCTGCCTGTCGCTGCCGCTGGACCTGCCCGGCGGCAACGTGCTCAACCCGCGCCGCCATCCGCCGCAACTGAGCCCCACGAAGCTCAAGGACACGCCCTACCTGAACTTCCCGCTGAAAAACGTCAACCCGGATGCGGTGGACGTGCTGAGCGACGACCAGGTGCTGCTGTCCATGCAGTACTCCACGCAGTGGGACGCGCTGGCGCACGTGGGCGCCCTGTTCGACGCCGACGGCGACGGCAAGCCCGAGCTGCGCTACTACAACGGCTTCCAGGCCGGCGTCGACGTGGTGGGCCCGGCCGACGGCGACCACACCGGCTGCGGCTGCAACAGCGGCGGCCCCTCGGCCGCGCTGAAGCTGGGCGTGGAAAACCTGGCGCAGAAGGGCATGCAGGGCCGCGGCGTGCTGGTGGACCTGTTCCGCCACTACGGCGCGGGCCGCACCCTGATCGGTCACGCCGAACTGATGCATGTGCTGGAAACCGACAAGATCACGGTCGAACCCGGCGACATGCTGGTGCTGCGCACCGGCTACGCCGAAGCCGTCGTCGCCATGAACGGCACGCCCGACCCCGAGGTGCTCCACACCTACGGCGCCGCGCTGGACGGCACCGACGCGGCCCTGCTGCAATGGATTACCGACAGCGGCATCGCCGCCATCTGCGCCGACAACTACGCGGTGGAGGCCTATCCCGCCCGCGAGAAGACCGGCCCGCGCGCCATGCTGCCGCTGCACCACCACTGCCTGTTCAAGCTGGGCCTGCCGCTGGCCGAACTCTGGTACCTGAAGGACCTGGCCGACTTCCTGCACGCGAACGGCCGCCACCACTTCATGCTGACCGCTCCGCCCCTGCGGCTGCCGCATGCCATCGGCTCGCCGGTCACGCCGATCGCCACCGCCTGAGGCTGGGCAACGGCCAACAAAAAGCGCCAGACATCCGTCTGGCGCTTTTTTCATGCAGGAACGGTCAGTTCTTCAGGCAGGTGCTCATGAACGTCTTGCGCGTGTCGCCGGTCAGCTTCTGTTCCGCTGCCTTGGCATTGCAGTCCTTCATCCTCTGCTGCTGCGGGGTCAATTGCTTGGCGGGCTCCTCGCCCTTCAGGCAACTGCTCATGTATGTCTTGCGCTCGTCGCCCTTCTTGCCTTCCGCGGACTTGTTGCAGTCCGCCATGCGCTGCTGCTGCGGCGTTGGCGTCTTGGCGGGCGCGGGAGCGGAGGGGGTCTGGGCGTAGGCCCCGGCAAAACATGCGGACAACAGGATGGCCGAGGCCAACTGGCTGGTACGGGAAAGCATGAGTTCCTCCCTTGAGCGCCCGCTGGCGCGCTTGCGCGCGCAATGTCGGGCGGCACGATCCGCCGGCCAAGGCGCCGGCCCGGTCATCATCGAACAAACCACGCAGCTTCGCAACAACCCGCGCAACCTGTTACCCATTCATCCGTCTGGCCCGTTGTGCGCGGCGCGGGAAAGGTGTGAGATAGGCGTACCCCGAGACGCGGGGCGGCGAAGACCCAAGGCGCGGACACCAAGGCGCCCCTCACGCGCCGGAATTCCAGGAGACCAACATGAAGACGCCCGCCCTTGCCACGCTCGTCCTGCTTGCCGGCCTGTCCGGCGCGGCCGGCGCGCAAAGCCTGGCCTACGGCATCACGTTGGGCAACGTCCAGGCCGTGCGCGACACCAACCAGAACCTGTCCACCATCACCGGCTACCTCGCCAACCAGTCCGCGCGTCCCGTCAACAGCGTCCTCTTGACCTACGTGCTGTACGACGCGCAGAACCGGGAGGTGGGCCGGGTGCGGGAAGACGTCATCGGCCCCCTGGCGCCGGGCCAGATCAAGGTCGTCAAGGCGGTGACGCCGCTGCAATTCACCCGGGTCACGGCAGAGGACGTAACCGCCCGCTAGGCTCCCCCGCCCCGGTCCGGGCGCGAAAAAACCCTTTTTACGTCAGGGTCTAGACAGGGGGATGTAGGGTCAGTTATGGGAAAATCCAGCTTGTTGACTCGATAAAAGGGGCTTCCACACGAAGCCCCTTCTTGCGTATGTCGGCGCGCCAGCAAGCCTGGCCACGTTACTAGGAAGTGAAGATCATGTTTCCCAAAAGACTCACCGAAGGCTACCAATCGTTCCTGGACGGCCGTTTCCACGCGGAAAGCAGCCGCTACCAAAAGCTGGCTGAAACTGGGCAAAGCCCGGAAATCCTGATCATCGGCTGTTGCGACTCGCGCGTGTCGCCCGAAGTCATCTTCGACGCGGGCCCCGGCGAGATGTTCGTGGTGCGCAACGTCGCCAACCTCGTGCCGCCCTGCGAGCCCGACTCGGAATCGTCGTACCACGGCACCAGCGCCGCCATCGAATTCGCGGTCAACGGCTTGAACGTCAAGCACATCGTCGTGCTGGGCCACGCGTCCTGCGGCGGCATCCGCTCCTTCTTCGACGACGCCAAGCCGCTCACCAAGGGCGACTTCATCGGCAAGTGGATGTCGCAGATCGAGCCCGTGGCCGCGCGCCTGGGCCCCGGCACCGGCGACCGCCAGGCCAACCTGAAGCGCCTTGAGCTGGCAACGGTAGAGCACAGCCTGAACAACCTGATGACCTTCCCGTCCATCCGCCGCCGTGTCGAAAACGGCGACCTGGAACTGCACGGCACCTACTTCGGCGTGGCCACGGGCGTCCTGTTCCTGCGCGACCCCGACACCGGCGAATTCAACCCCTGCCTGGAAACCGGCATCACGGGATAAACGGCGGCGCGCGGCGGCTTCTCACACGCGGTACGCCTGCGCCAGCCTCTCGTAGTTGTTCTTCAGGATGATGCCCGCGTAATACACGTGCTCGCGCATCAGGTCTTCCGCCCGCGTCCCATCGCGGGCGATGATCGCGCTGACGATCCGGTGATGGTCGTCGTGCGAGCGCAGGATGATGCCGTGGTCCTCCCAAAGGATGATCCGGTCCGACGCGTAGGGAATGGCCTGCGCCTGCGTCGCAAAGCGCTTTACCCACGGGTTGCCCGCCGCCTCCAGGATGCCGTTGTGCAGCGTGATGTTCACCTGCTGATACGGCAGGTGGTCTTCCGGCAGCAACACGCCCTTCGCCAGGATCCGGTCGCCCTCGTCCAGGCAATTCTTCAGCACCGCCACCGCATCGTTCGATAGCCCGCGCAGCGCCGCCTGCCGGCAGGCCAGCCCCTCCAGCGCGGCGCGCACCTCGTAGGCCGCCACGATCTCCCCGATGTCGTAGGCGCGCACGGTGTAGCCGCGCTTGGGCAGATGCTCCAGCAAGCCTTCGTTGCCCAGCGTCGCCAGCGCGGCGCGCACCGGCGTGCGCGACACCCCCAGTTTCTCGGCCAGCGGGATTTCTTCAAGACGGGCGCCCGGGCTGAATTTGCCATGCAGCACCCAGTCCCGCAGCGTGTCGGTAACGTGTTGAGATAGCGTGTCCATGACCGCATTGTATACATGAAGAATACATGCACCCACCTACCTCTCGCGCCGAATAGGGATTTCCTTAGTCCTTCCTCCTTAAATCAAACGATGTTCAGGGTAAGCCCCTATACCTGCGGCCACTTCATGTATACATAATCGCAAAAAATTCGAATTCGCGGCCTTGCCTTGCCCCAGGGCCGACGGCACGCCAAACAGGAGACAGCATGTCCAATGTATCCACGCCAGCCGCTTGCGGCCCGGCCTCCCGCCTTGCGCTGGTCACCGGCGGCGGCGGCGGCATCGGCGCCACCATCTGCCAGGAACTGGCCCGCGCCGGATTCCGCGTGGTGGTATCGGACGTGGACGCGCAGCGCGCCCGCCGCGTGGCGGACGAGCTGGGCGCCCCGCACGCCGCGCACGCCTTCGACGTCAGCGACGAGGCCGCGGTCGACGGCGCGTTCGACCAGATCGAAAAACAGCACGGCCCCATCGCCGTACTTGTCAGCGCCGCCGGGCTGCTGCTGTTCCAGGCCAACGGCGAGCGCCCGCTCATCAAGGACACCTCGCTGGACATCTGGGAACGCAGCTTCGCCGTCAATGCGCGCGGCGTCTTCCTGTGCGGCCGCGCCTATCTGCGGCGGCGCGAAGCCGCGCCGCTGGCGCACGGCCGCATCGTCACCTTCACCTCGGTGGCCGCGCAACTCGGCGGCTACCGCTCCAGCGCCTCGTACATCGCGGCCAAGTCCGCCGTGCTGGGCCTGACCAAGGCCATGGCGCGCGAATCCGCGCATCTGGGCATCACCGTCAACGGCGTCGCGCCGGGCCTGATCGACACCGACATGCTGCGCAGCACCGTCACCAGCAGCGGCGCCCTCGCGGCGGCCGCGCAGGCGATTCCGCTCGGGCGCATCGGCACCGTGGACGACGTGGCCGCGGCGGTGCGCTTCCTGGCGTCGGAAGACGCCGGCTACATCACGGGCAGCGTCATCGACGTGAACGGCGGATACCGCATGCAGTAAGAGGTTCCGGCGGCGCGGCCGCCGGCACGGCAAAGCGTCGACAACAACGGCGCGCATTCAAGAAACCGGGAGACAAGACATGAATCAACGTAGCCGCTACACAGCCGCCGCCGCGCTGTGCGCCTGGGCCCTATCGACGGGCGCGCAGGCGCAGCAAGAGCCGGGCATCACGGACAAGACCATCAAGATCGGCGTCTTCGCGCCGCTGTCGGGCAGCGGCATGGCCTATGGCTTTGACGTGATGAACGCCGCCAAGATGTGGTACGCCAAGGTCAACAAGGAAGGCGGCGTGAATGGCCGGCAGATCGAGCTGGTCGTGGAAGACGACCGCTGCAACGCCAACGATCTGGTCGCCGCCGTGAAGAAGCTGAACGAGCAGGACAAGGTGTTCCTGCTGAACGGCGGCTCGTGCTCCGCCGCGGTCGTCGCATCGCGCGAGTATGTCGAACGCGAAAAGGTGCCGCTCGTCATGCTCAACGCCTCGGGCGACGGCGCGCTCTACCCGCCGTCCAAGTACATCTACGGCGCCTTCTCCATTTCGCAGCACGCGGTGGGGGGCTCGATGGTGCAGTTCGCTTCGGAACACCTGAAGGCCAGGAAGATCGGCTACATCAACCATGACGACGCCTACGGGGGCTGGAACCTGGAAGCCGCGCAGTCGCAGGCCAGGCAGCTCGGCGACCTGGCGCTGCAGGTGCAATCGGTAAACCCGAACATCACCGACGTGACCGCGCCCATGCTGAAGATCCGCGCGGCCAACCCCGACGTGCTGCTGCTGACCACCTACGCCCGCCCCGCCGCGCTCATCATCAAGAAGGCGCACGAGCTGGGCTGGAACAAGCCCATCGTGCTGGCGGTCAACGGCACCGCCGACCTCAAGCAGCTGGTGGAAAACGTGGGCAACAAGGACGCCTTCAGGAACGTCTACATCCAGGACGTGCTGTCCGACCTGCCGGGCGGCCCGAAGCTGACCTGGGTATACGACATGTACAAGCAGTCCTACCCCGACCTGGCCGCCAAGCCGGGGTATCCGCAGAGCTACATGCCTTATGGCCTGCCGCCCGCCATGGCGGTGGTGAACGCGCTGAAGGCCGCCGGCCCGCAGCCCACCCGCGAGAAGGTGCTGGAGGCGCTTGCGACTATGAGGTTCGACTCGGGCGTCATGGCCGGCCCCATCGAGTTCGGCCCGAACGACCGCGCCGCGCAAGAGGCCGCCATCTACATCAAGTTCGACGGCGCCAACATGTCGCTCGTGCCCGGCGCCTTCAAGAGCACCTGGCAGTACCAGAAGTAAACCTGCGTCCTGTCACAGGCCGAGCCCGCGCGATGGCGCAGCATCGCGCGGGCCGCCGGAGAACATCATGAGCTTTGCCGATATCTGGTTGTTCCTGCAGCAGGGGGTGCTGTCGGGACTGGTGACGGGCAGCGTATACGCGCTGCTGGCGGTTGCCGTCGTGATTATTTTCAAGACCACCGACGTGCCCAATTTCGCCCAGGGCGAGATCTTCATGGTCGGCGGCTACATCGCCTTGTTCCTGACGCTGGTGACGGGCTGGCCCTACCTGGCCGCCATCCCTGTCACGCTGGCCGCGGTCGCCCTGCTGTCCGGCCTGTTCCAGCGGGTGGTGATGGAGCGCGTCATCGCCTCCAAGGGCGTGGGAGTGCAGATGGTGATCGCCACGCTGGGGCTGGCCTACGCGTTGAAGGGACTGGTGCGCCAGACGGGCCTGGGCGACACGCCGCGCTCCCTGCCGCCGCTCGCCCCCACCGACGCCATCATCATCGGCGATGCGGTGCTGACCACGCTGGACCTGGTGATCTTCGCGGTGGCCGTGGGCGTCATGCTGCTGCTCTTCGCCATGTTCGCCTACACGCGCGTCGGCCGGGCCATGCGCGCCGTGGGCATGAACCCGAAGGCCGCGCGCCTCTCGGGCGTGAACCTGACCCGCATCCGCATGATGGTGTGGGCGCTGTCCGGCCTGATCTCGGCCGTGGCGGCGCTGCTCATCACGCCCAAGATCCTGATCACCCCGGACATCGGCCACATCGCCATCCTGGCCTACGCCGCCGCCATCGTGGGCGGCATCACCAGCCTGCCCGGCGCGGTGGTGGGGGGATTCGTGATCGGCGTGGCCGAGAACCTGGTGGGATTGTTCATTTCGACCAACGCCATCGTGGTCGCGCCGTTCGTGGCCATCATGGTCGTGCTGCTGCTGCGTCCGCAAGGGCTGCTGGGCGGCAAACTGCAGGTGAAGAAAGTATGAAGAACAAGATCGATCGCGCGCTGCTGGCGCTCATGGCCGCAGCGCTGGCGGTCCTGCCCTTTCTGGCCAGCGGCTATGTCATCTATGTCGTCAACCTGCTGATGGTCTTCGTGGTGCTGGCGCTGGGCCTGCACCTGGTCATCGGCGAGACCGGGCAGTTCGCGCTGTCGCACGCCGCTTTCTATGGCGTGGGCATCTACACCGCGGGCCTCATCAACAACCTCTGGCATCCGCCGTTCTTCATATCCATCGTCGCGGGCGGCCTGCTGGCCGCCGCGCTGGGCTACCTGATCGGAGCGCTGGCCCTGCGCATGCGGGACATCTATCTTGCCCTTTCCACCTTCGCCTTCGGCGAGGCCATGCAATGGGTGTTCCTGAACTGGCAGTCCGTCACCAACGGCTCGAACGGATTCCGGATCTCGCCGGCCACGCTGTTCGGCTACGAACTGGTGTCGGACGTGAAGGCCTATCCCTTCGTCGTGCTGATCGCCGCGCTCCTGCTGTGGGCCACCGTCGCCCTGTCCCGGTCTCAGCTGGGCTCGGCCTTTCGCGCCGTGCGGGAAAGCGACGTGGCGGCGCAAGCCATGGGCGTGAACGTCAATGCCATCAAGCGCACCGCGTTTACGCTGTCGGCCGCCTATGCCGGGATCGCGGGCGGCATGTACACCACATTCGCGTCCTTCATCCACCCGGAAAGCCTGGGCTTCCAGACCACCATCCTGATCCTCACCATGGTGGTGGTCGGGGGCATCGGGTCGGTGCGCGGCGCCATCGCCGGCGCGCTGGCCTTCGGCCTGATCTCCGAACTGCTGCGCCAGGCGCTGTCGTTCCAGGAAATCATCTACGGCGTCATCCTGATGGGCTTCATGATGTTCGCGCCCAAGGGCCTGTTCGCCGGCCGCGCCGCGCGCCGCCGCGCTCCGCCGCCGGCCGCGCCCTTGCCCACGAACCCGCGGACCGCCGCGGCCGCCACGAAACCGGCGCAAAGGAGCGCGGCATGAGCAACCCTCCTTACCTGGACGTGCGGGGCCTGACCGTCAAGTTCGGCGGCCTCACCGCCATCAACGGCCTGTCCATGCAGGTGGAGCGCGGCCGCATCCACGCGCTGATCGGCCCCAATGGGGCCGGCAAGTCCACCACCTTCAATTGCATTTCCCGCTACTACCGCCCCAGCAGCGGCAGCATTGTGTACGACGGCGTCGATATCACGAAGAAGAAGCCGCATGAAATGGCGGCGCTGGGCGTGGCGCGCACGTTCCAGAACCTGGAGCTTTTCAGCGCGCTGAGCGTGCGCGAGAACGCTTTGCTGGGCACGTATGCGCACGGCGCCAACGCCGCCGGCAAGCTGCTGCGCCCGGCGGCCGCCGAAACCCGCGACCGCGTCGAGCACCTGCTGGAGCGCGTGGGCCTGGCCGACTTCCTGGACACGCCGGCGTGCAGCCTGGACTTCGGCCGCCAGAAGATGCTGGAGCTCGCGCGGGCCCTCGCCATATCGCCGAAGCTGCTGTTGCTGGACGAACCGGCGGCGGGTCTGCGCAACCGCGAGATCGAAACGCTGGACCGCCTCCTGACCGAGCTGTGCGAGCGCGACGGCATCACGGTCCTGCTGGTCGAACACGTAATGCAGCTGGTGATGTCGATCTCGGATCGCATCACCGTCATGTCGTTCGGCGAGAAGATCGCCGAAGGCACGCCCGCGCAAGTGCGCGGCAACCCCCGCGTTATCGAGGCCTATCTGGGCAAGGGAGCCGCCGGTGGCTGAAATTCTGCTTGAAGTCGATGCGGTGTCGGCCGCCTACGGCAACATCCGCGCCCTGCAGGACGTTTCGCTGAAGGTCCCGCAAGGCGCCATCGTGGCGCTGCTGGGGGCCAACGGCGCGGGCAAGTCCACCACGCTCAACGTCATCTCGCGCCTGGTGGCGCCCACGGCCGGCAGCGTGCGCTTCGCGGGCGAGCCCATCCACCGCCTGCCCGCCGACGCCGTCGTCGGCCGCGGCATCGTGCAGGTGCCGGAAGGCCGCGAGATCTTTCGCGAGATGAGCGTGCGCGAAAACCTGGAAATGGGCGCCTATCTGCGACACGACCGCGCCGCGGTCAGGCAGGACCTGGACATGGTGTGCGACACCTTCCCGCGCCTGCGCGAGCGCTTCGAACAGAAGGCCGCGACCCTCTCCGGCGGCGAGCAGCAGATGCTGGCGACGGGCCGCGCCATGATGGCGCGCCCGCGCATGATCTTGCTGGACGAGCCCTCGATGGGGCTGTCGCCGCTGGTGGTCGAACAGATCTTCGAGATCGTGCTGCGGCTCAACCGCGAGCAGGGCATCACCATCCTGCTGGTGGAGCAGAACGTGAAGCTGGCGCTGTCGGTGTCCAGCTACGCCTACATCCTGGAGAACGGCGAGATCGCGCTGGAAGGCGAATCCGCCGGGCTCGCCAGCGACGAAGGCGTGCAGCGCGCCTACCTGGGCGCCTAGCGCGCCAAAAGGAAAAACCATGACACTGATGCAAGACAAGCGGGTACTCGTCACGGGCGCCGGGCGCGGCCTGGGCGCCGCCATCGCGCAGGGCTTCGCCCGGCAAGGCGCCATGGTCATCGTGGCGGACGTGGACGCCGCGCTGGCCGCCGCTTCCGCGCAGGCCATCCTCGACGCGGGCGGCCGGGCCGTCGACGCCGTGCTGGATGTTGCCGACGCCGACGCCGTCCGCGCCTTTGCCGCGCAATCCGCCGCGCGCAACGGCTGCCTGGACGTCCTGGTCAACAACGCGGGCATCTCCGCGCGCGCGCCTTTCGACGACCCACAAACGCCGGAGATCTGGAATCGCGTGATGGGCGTGAACCTGCAAGGCACGTTCAACGTCACCCACGCTTTCGTCGAACAGCTGAAGGCCGCGCGCGGCGCCATCGTGAACCTCTGCTCCATCGTGGCGTACGGCTGCGGCATCTCGACGGCGGGCTATGTCGTATCCAAGGGCGGCGTGCGCTCGTTCACCGAAGTGCTGGCGCGCGACCTCGCCCCGCATGGCGTGCGCGTGAACGCGGTGGCGCCGGGGCTGATGGAAACCGAGATGACGGCGGGCCAGCGCGCCCAGGAAAGCGGCGCCGACTGGTACATGCGGCGCGCACCCATGGCGCGAGCCGGACGGGCGGACGAGATCGTCGGCCCGGTGCTGTTCCTGGCGTCCGACATGGCCAGCTATGTCAATGGCGTGGTGCTGCCCGTCGACGGCGGCTACCTGGCCGTATAAGGAGAGATCATGAATCTGGGTACGGCACTGGTCACCGGCGGCGCAAGCGGCATGGGCCTGGCTATCGTGGAACGCCTGGCCCGCGACGGCTTTCGCGTCGTGATGGCGGACCGCAACGCGGAGCTGGCGGAAAGGGAATCGCGGGCGCTGCAGGCGCAGGGGCTGGCGGTGGAGCCCCGCGTCGTGGACCTGGCCGACGAGGCCGCCACGCGCGCGCTGGCGCGTTCATTGGCGCCGCTGGCCGCGCTCGTCAACAACGCGGGCCTCTTCGACGAGCGCAAGTTCTTTGACGTGAGCAGCGACGACTATCGCCGCGTCTTCGACGTGAACCTGCTGGCGGTGGCGACACTGACGCAGGAGGCGGCCCGGGAAATGCAGCCGGGCGCAAAGATCGTGAACATCGCGTCGCGCGCCTATCTGGGCGCAAAGAACCATCCGCATTACGTGGCCTCGAAGGCGGCGCTGGTGGGCTACACCCGCGCCTCGGCCATGGAGCTTGCCGCGCGCGGCATCCTGGTCAACGCCATTGCTCCCGGCCTCATCGACACCCCGCTCCTGCGCAACCTGACGCCCGAGCGCGTGGCCGCGCAGCTTGCCCTGCAGCCCACCGGCCGCGCCGGGCAGCCGCGGGACATCGCCAATGCCGTGTCGTTCCTGGCCGCGCCGCACATGGACTTCATCACCGGGCAGGTCATCTTCGTGGACGGCGGAAAGTCGCTGGGCGGGTCGGGAGCATAGGCAGCATGGACAGCATCAAGTGGGACAAGGAAGTCGACGCGCTGATTGTCGGCTCGGGCGCGGGCGGCATGGCCGCCGCGCTGACCGCGCATGAGGAAGGGCTGGACGTGCTGCTGGTGGAGAAGACCGATCGCATCGGCGGCTCGACCGCGATCTCCGGCGGGGCGCTGTGGATTCCGCTGAATGCGCAAACGGCGGCGGCCGGACACCCGGACAGCCTGGACAAGGTCTGGACTTATCTGGAACACACGGTCGGAGCGGCGGCATCCGACGACATGAAGCGCGCGTACCTCGACGCCGGCCCGCGCATGATGGATTACCTGGTCTCGCGCGGGTTCCTGGACGTGGCCGCGCGCACCGCCTCGCCCGACTATTACCCCGACCGCCCCGGCGCGGCGATGGGAGGCCGGTCGCTGGATCCGGTGGAGTTCGACGGCCGCAAGCTGGGCCGCCGCTTCCGGACCCTGCGCGATCCGCTCAAGGAATTCACCGTGCTGGGCGGCATGATGGTCAACATCACCGACGTGCGCCACCTGCTGCGCGCCACGCGTTCGTTCACGGCCTGGCGGCACGGCATGAGACTGCTGCTGCGCTATGCCATCGACCGCGCGCGCGGCTACCACCGCGGCACGCGGCTGCTGCTGGGCAACGCGCTGGCGGCCCAGCTCTTTCACGGCCTGCTGGCGCGCGACGTCGAATACTGGCTGGATGCGCCTGCGCATGCCCTGCATCGCGATGTTTCCGGGCGCGTGGTCGGCGCCGCCGTGTCGCGCGCGGGCAAGACCCTGAACATCCGCGCCCGGCGCGGCGTGGTGATGGCGGCCGGCGGCTTCCCATGGGATACCGAACGCCGCGCCCGGACTTATCCCCAGCCGGCCGGAAACTGGTCGATGTCGCCGCGGGAGAGCACGGGCGACGGCATCCGGATGTCGGAGCAGGCGGGCGCCGCCCTGGGGCGCGATTACGCCAGCCCCGCGTTCTGGGCGCCCGTCTCCATCCTGGAATCCAAGGACGGCAAGCGCCTGCATTATCCGCACCTCGTGTGGGACCGCGCCAAGCCCGGCCTCATCGCCGTGAACGGCGCGGGCAAGCGCTTCGTGAACGAATCGACCTCGTACCACGAGTTCGTGATGGCCATGCGCCGGAGCAACGAGAGCACGCCCAGCATCCCGGCTTTCCTGATCTGCGATCAGCGCTTCATCGACACCTGGGGCCTCGGCCTGGCGCTGCCCGGCGGACGTCCGCGCCAGCACCTGATCGACCAGGGCTACCTGGTGCAGGCTCCCACGCTGTCGGCGCTGGCCGGCCGCCTGGGAATTCCCGCCGATGCGCTGGAGGCCTCGGTGCAACGCTACAACGGCCACGCCGCGCAAGGCATGGACCCCGACTTCGGCAAGGGCGGCACCGCCTACAACCGCTACCTGGGCGACCCGGACCACCAGCCCAACCCCTGCCTGGCGCCGCTCGCGGGCGGCCCCTACTACGCCGTCAAGGTCTACCCCGGCGACATCGGCACCGCCTGCGGCATCGCGGCCAATGCGAACGCCCAGGCCCTGGACACGGCAGGCGCGCCTATCCCCGGCCTGTACGTCGCCGGCAACGACATGCAGTCCGTGATGGGCGGCGCGTATCCCGCTCCCGGCATCACGCTCGGCCCCGCGCTGACCTTTGGCTGGGTGGCTGGACAGCACCTGGCCCATGCGCAACACTGACGCCTCTCCACCGACAAGGACCACCAATGAAAATCTACTTCTCGCCCGCTTCGCCCTTTGTGCGCAAATGCATGGTCATCGCACATGAGCTCGGCCTGGCCGACCGCATCGAAAAACTGCCCAGCGCCGCCGGCCCCGTCGCGCGCGACCAGACCATCATCCCCACCAACCCGCTGGGCCAGGTGCCGACCTTCATCACCGACGACGGCCAGGCCCTGTTCGACAGCCGCGTGGTCTGCGAATACCTGAACGACCTGGGCGGCGGCGCGCTGTTTCCCACCGGCAAGACGCGCTGGCAGGTGCTGACGGAGCAATCGATGGCCGACGGCATGCTGGGCGCCGCGCTGCTTGCCCGCTACGAGCGCGCGCTGCGCCCCGAAGCGCTGCGCTGGGGCGACTGGATCGAAGGCCAGCTCGGCAAGGTCCGCGACGGCCTCGCCCTCATCGAGAAGAACGCCGCCTCGCTGGAAGGCCGGTTCGACATCGGCACCATCACCATCGGCTGCGCGCTGGGCTACCTGGATTTCCGCTTCCCCGACCTGGACTGGCGCGCCTCCCACCCGGCCGCCGCCGCGTGGTACGAGACCTTCAGCCAGCGCCCGTCCATGCTGGCCACCAAGCCCTGAGCGGCTATGGGGCGCGGCGGCGTAGGGGCTCTTTTGCCGCCGGGCCGCCCCAAGGCAAAAGCGCCCCCTCGGGGGGCAGCAAGCACGCACAGCGTGCGCGGCGTGGGGGCATCTTTTGCCGCCGGGCCGCCCCAAGGCAAAAGCGCCCCCTCGGGGGGCAGCAAGCACGCACAGCGTGCGCGGCGTGGGGGCATCTTTTTCCGCCGGGCCGCCCCAAGGCAAAAGCGCCCCCTCGGGGGGCAGCAAGCACGCGCAGCGTGCGCGGCGTGGGGGCTCCATCTGTTACAGTGAACTTGTAACTCGCTGGACGGACCAACCTACAGGCCAACCACGACAGGGAGCCCCGCATGAACGTCGCTGCGATCTCCGCGATTCCCCGCGTTGCCGCGCCCTACCCGGCGCACATCCCGATGCTGGACGACACCCGCCCCGCCTGGGAAACCGAACGTGCCGCGCAGAGTTACGCCGCGCGCCAGGCCCAGCGCAGCGCGCAGGCCCAAGACGCCTGGGAAGCCCAGCGCATCGCCCGCGCCCAGGCCGCCAAGGCGGCCTTGCCCGCGCACGCTACGGCGCCCGGCCACCACCGCGACCTCGCCGCGCACACGCCGCTGGCGATCGCCGCCACGGCCCCCGACGTCGACGAACTGCGCTACCAGTACGCCGACTTCCGCTTGCGGCGCGCCGTCGAGGACTTTTCCGCGCAACCCGACCCGGTCGCGCAGCGCGCCGGCAGCGCCAATGACCTGGGCACCATCGAAGGCCTGCTTCCGCTGCAGCCCTACCGCGTCGCGATGGGCAATCCGCAGGTCCAGGAACTGCAGGCCGCCGTCGCCATGAAGGCCGCCGGCCTCGGCATTCCCAAGGTCGCCAACATCGGCGCCACGGAAAACGTCACCGACAACGCGCGCTACCGGCCCGGCAACACGCCCTGACCATGGCCCAAAAAAAAGCCACCCGAAGCACGGGTGGCATTGTCGTCGGGCGCAGCCGGATCAGTGGAAGAATTCCGCGATCATCGTGGCGCCCAGGAAGGTGCCGGCGTTGGCGGCCAGCGACACCACCACGATCTTCCAGCCCAGCTTGCGGAAGGCGGGCAGGTCCTTCAGGATCGACAGGCCGGCCATGGCGAGGATCACCGTCGTGAACGGCAGGAAATTCACCTTGCCGACCAGCGCGATGATCTGGTCCGAGTACGGCAGCACGCCGGGGCAGCCCGCCGTCATGGCGATCAGCGACAGTACGAACACGGCCGGCAGCTTGGGCACCACGCGCAGGATCAGGTCGGTGATGACGACCAGCAGGATGATGATGCCCATGCCCGGCAGCGCGTCCGCGAACGGCACGTTGTAGCCCAGGCGGTTGCCCACCAGCGCGAACAGGCCGCAGATGACGTAGGCCG
Source organism: Achromobacter sp. NPDC058515 (assembly GCF_042721735.1). NCBI lineage: Bacteria > Pseudomonadati > Pseudomonadota > Betaproteobacteria > Burkholderiales > Alcaligenaceae > Achromobacter > Achromobacter sp. NPDC058515. The sequence goes on along the minus strand of NZ_JBHXNI010000025.1, from coordinate 27,298 downwards.
TCAGGCGGTCGCCAAAGCCCATCTTGGCGCTGTGCGCGGGCACGTCCTCCGACACGCTGTTGTCCACGACGGCGTCGTCGGCCTTGCCGCGCGAGAAGCGGCCCAGCACGGGCTCCAGCTTGCCGTACAGGAAGATGGTCGTCGGCAGCGAGATGAACAGCGTGAAGTACACGCCCACGACGGTCGTCAGCAGGTTGGCGGCGGCGGCCAGGGCGGCGACCTGATGCGCCATTTCAGGCGTTTGCTGGGACGCGATGGCGCCCACGCCGGCGGCCATCATGCTGCCCGAACCGACGCCTGCGCCCATGGCGAGCGAACGCGGATCGAAGATGTTCAGGCTGGTGATGAAGCCGGCCATCAGCGCCACGAACAGCGCGCCGATCACGGTGCCCGTGATGTATTCGGCCATCACGCCGCGGCCTTCCGGCGAATTCATGCCGTAGCGCTCGCCGATGATGGCCAGGCTGGGCTCGCGGCCCACCGAGAAGGTGGCGCCGATGGCCTCGCGCTTGATGCCCAGCAGCAGCGCCAGCGGCAGGCCGATGGCCATGGTGCCGAAGAAGTGGCCGAATTCCTGGAACACGAGCGCCCAGCCGGCTTCGCGCACCTGCGGCAGGGCGCCGCCCACCATCAGGCCCAGCTTGGCCAGGAACGGCAGCAGCGCGTATTGCAGATAGCCGCTGATGCGGGTCTGCATCGCCTTGTCGATGCCCGTGCCCACAGGCAGGCGCTGGCCGAAGGCGGCCACGATGGCGCCGATGAAGATGGCCCACAGCATCGGTTGCAGAATGATCTTGCCCGGGCCCACCGCGAAGGTGACGCTGCCGATCGCTTCGGAAATGACCACCACCAGCAAGATGGCGGCAAGCATGCGAATGCGGCCGGATAGCGGCATGGTGGGCGCGGCCAGGCTGGCGCTGGCGTGAGACATCGGATTCCCCTGATGAACGTGAATAGTATTCGTGGCGGCTTGCCTCAAGCCGGGCCGGCGGGCGCGGGCCGTTCGCGCAAAAAAAGCGGATCGGCAGCGCAAAGCGGCGGCGGCGCGGGCAGCAAGGGCGATTTTCGCCCGGGGGTCCGGCGGGCAACCATGACACCGCCAGGGCATTAGCGTTGCGTAAAATGCAACACGCAGCCTTTTCCTGGGAAATTTTTGCACGGTATCGATAGTTTTAGGGGTAAACCCTAGGATCATTCTGTGGATCTCCCGCCGCAATCCCGTCACGGAGCCCCCGTCATGGACGAAAAACTCGACGCCCGCCGCACCCACTACTTCATGCAGGTCATGAGCCGCGGCTCGGTGCGCGGCGCCGCCGAAGTGCTGGACATGGACCCTTCCGCCGTCAGCCGGGCCATCGCCGCGCTGGAGCGCGACTGCGGCATGGCGCTGTTCGAGCGCCGGGGACGCGGCGTGGTGCCTACCGACGCCGGCCACATCCTGGCCCGCTACGTGAAGCGCCAGCAGAACATCCAGGAGAGCTTCTTCTCCGAGATCGACAGCCTGCGCAAGGCCGAGCGCGGCCACATCGACCTGGTGCTGGGCGAGGGTTTCGTCGAACTCATGTTCGACCGCGTGCTGCCCGGCTACTGGCGCAGCCACCCGGAGGTCACGCTGGACATCGAGGTCGCCCGCACCTCCGAGATCGTGCAGCGCATCGTGGACGACCGCGCCTATATAGGATTGGTGTTCCAGCCGCCCAACGACGCCCGCCTGCGCACGCACTACTCGCGGCCCGAGCCCATCCGCGCCATCGTCGGCCAGGACCATCCGCTGACGCGGCTGCGCCGCCCCCTGCTGCTGACGGACCTGGCCGACTATCCCGGCGCGTCCATGCAGGAAGGCTTTGGCGTGCGCCAGCACATCCAGGCCGCCGAGATCAGCGAACAGGTGCGGCTGCGCAACGTGCTGACCACCTCGTCCTTCAAGGCACTGTGGCAATTTGCCGCCGCCGGCATCGGCTACGCGCTCACGCCCCCCATCGCGGTCACGGCCGACATGCGCGCCCAGCGGCTGGCCAGCCTGCCGCTGGCCAACCCCATCCTGAACCAGGGCAGCCTGCACGTGCTCAGCCGCGCGGGACGCCATATCTCGCCCGCCGCCCGCGAATTGCTGGACCACATCGTGCGCGGCATCGGCACGCCGGCCCCGCCGCCAACTGATACGGTCGGCTGAGGCCGATCTGCATCTGTTTGTCCGCCGCCGCAGCGTCTACAGTGGTCCTGTCCACGAATCCGCCAGGAGGCGCATATGCTTAGTTTCCTGCGCACGGTCCGTTCCGTGCTCTGGGGCTTTTTCGGCGTCCGACGCGGCCGCGGCTACGACGCCGACATCGCCCACAACAAGCCCGGCCCGCTCATCGCCACCGGCCTGCTGATGGCCGCGTGCCTGGTGATCATCCTGGTCTTCGTCGCGCGCTGGGCGGTAAACGCAGCGCTGTAAGCGCGCGCAGCGCAAACCCTGCGCAAAAATAGCCGCCCCGCCGCCGGGCCGCCCCAAGGCGGGGTAGCCTCCTCGCGGGACAGAAAGCACGCGTAGCGCGCGCACCGCCGGGGCCTTATGACCTTATTACCAGAATGACTTAGACGCTGCCGACGGCTGCCTGTTACGGTTATGAATCCCCCTTTTGCCCGCGCGTTGCGCCGGGCGTATCCAAGGGGCTCAGACCGAGAAGACTTCAAGGGCAGTAGACATGTACGTGTATGACCCCGTCGACCAGCAGCTTGTCGAGCAGCGTGTGGCGCAATTCGCCGACCAGACGCGCCGCTTCCTCGACGGCCAGCTCACCGAAGATGAATTCCGCGTCCTGCGCTTGCAGAACGGCTTGTACATCCAGCGCCATGCGCCCATGCTGCGCGTGGCCATCCCCTACGGCATCCTGGCGTCGCGCCAGCTGCGCACCCTGGCGCACATCGCGCGCAAGTGGGACCGCGGCTACGGCCACTTCAGCACCCGCCAGAACATCCAGTACAACTGGCCCAAGCTCGAAGACGTGCCGGACATCCTGGCCGAACTGGCCACGGTCCAGATGCACGCCATCCAGACCAGCGGCAACTGCATCCGCAACACCACCACCGACCACTTCGCCGGCGTCGCGCCGGACGAGCTCGTGGATCCGCTGGTCTGGTGCGAGATCATCCGCCAGTGGTCCACGCTGCATCCGGAATTCGCCTTCCTGCCGCGCAAATTCAAGATCGCCGTCAGCGGCGCCGTGCAAGACCGCGCGGCCGTGGGCGTGCATGACATCGGCCTGCAGGCCGTCGAGCGCGACGGCAAGCTGGGCTTTCGCGTCTGGGTGGGCGGCGGCATGGGCCGCACGCCCATCGTCGGCAAGCTGATCAATCCCTTCGTCGAATGGCAGGACCTGCTGACCTACATGCAGGCCGCGCTGCGGGTCTACAACCTGCACGGCCGCCGCGACAACAAGTACAAGGCCCGCATCAAGATCCTGGTCAAGGACCTGACGCCCGAAGTCTATGCGCAGCAGGTCGACGAACAGTGGCAGCTCATCAAGGGCGGCCCCGACACCATCACCCAGGAATTCGTCGACAGCATCAAGGCTCGCTTCATCTGGCCCCAGTACGATGCCGCCGCCGCTTCCGACACCGACAATACGGCCGCGCTGGCCGCCGCCGATCCGCGCTTTGCGCGCTGGCTGCGCACCAACGTGCACGCGCACAAGGTCGCCGGCTACGCCGCCGTCACCGTCTCGCTCAAGCCCACCGGCGTGCCGCCGGGCGACATCACCGCGGACCAGATGGACGCCGTGGCCGACCTGGCCGACGCCTATGGATTCGGAGAACTGCGCGTCTCGCACGAACAGAACCTGATCCTGGCCGACGTGCGCCGCGCGCGCCTACATGAACTCTGGCAGAAGCTGGAAGCGCTGAACCTGGCCACGCCCAACATCGGCCTGCTCACCAACATCATCGCCTGTCCGGGCGGGGACTTCTGCGCGCTGGCCAACGCTGTTTCCATCCCCGTGGCCGAAGCCATCCAGCGCCAGTTCGACGACCTGGACTACCTGTTCGAGATCGGCGAGCTGGACCTGAACATCTCGGGCTGCATCAACTCCTGCGGCCACCATCACGTCGGACACATCGGCATCCTGGGCGTCGATAAGGCCGGCGAAGAGTGGTATCAGGTGACGCTGGGCGGCCGCCAGAACGGCGCCGCCAAGCCCTTGCCCGACCTGGAGTCCACGCGCGGAGGCGGCGCCGCCGTCGGCCGCATCATCGGCCCCTCGTTCGCCCGCGACCAGGTGCCCGGCGTGGTCGACCGCCTGATCCGCACCTACCTGGGCCTGCGCGACAGCGAGGCGGAACGCTTTATCGACGTGGTGGACCGCGTCGGCATCGATCCCTTCAAGCAGGACGTCTACGCGGACCCCGCCTTCGCCAAGCCCGCCCAGGTCGCGGAGGCCGCCCATGTCTGAGATCTACGCCCACGACGCCCCCGGCCCGCACCTGATCCGCAACGGCAAGCTGGAAGCCGACACCTCGCGCCCCTTCACGCCCGAACCCGAAGTGCCGGCCGAAGGCCAGGTGCCCGGCGACGAGCCCGGCTGGATCGTGCCGCTTTCCGTCTGGAAGACATCGCGCGCCGCCTTGCGCCGCCATAAGCACCCGGTCGCCGTGCTGCTCGACCCTGACGCCGACCTGGCCGACCTGGCCGACGCCGACGGCGCGCTGGACCCCGCCGGCATCGCCTTCATCGCCGTGGACTTCCCCGTCTACACCGACGGCCGCGGGTACTCGCTGGCGCAGCTGCTGCGCACCCGCTATCAGTGGCAGGGCGAGCTGCGCGCGGTGGGCGACGTGATGATCGACACCATCCACTACCAGGCGCGCGTGGGCTTCGACAGCTTCCTGGTCAAGCCCGGACACGACCCGCGCAAGGCGCTGGACGCGTTCAAGACGTTCACGGTGCATTACCAGAAGACGTACCGCGTGCCGGCCCCGGCGGCTACCTAGCCGCCCTGCGCGCCGGGCAAGGCCCAGCGCGGCATCCCGGGCTCATCCTGCGCCAGCTGCGCGCGGATCAGGTCGGCGATGCTGCGCTGGCGCGGCGCCTGCATGCGGCTGATCAGGCTGGACACGCTGACCGCCAGGCGCGGATAGCCGCCCGCGTCGCATAGCGCCACCCCCACCCCCAGCACCCCCGGCACCGCGGCGTTGCCCACGACGGCCCAGCCCCGGTCGCGCGTGTTCTCCACCAGCCGCCGCATCTGCGCGACCGTCATGCCGCCGTAGGCCCGCAGCGCCTGTTCGTTCTGCGCCATCACCTCCTCGGCCTCGTCCGGCGGCAAGGCGCCCAGCAGCGCCAGCCCGGCCGCACCCACGCCCAGCGGCTGGCGATGCCCGACCGTCACCGCCAGCACCTGCACGGGGTAGTTGCCCACCTCGCGGTGCAGGCACAGGGAGTCGTTTGCGGCGCGGCAAATGAGGAAGGCGGAATCCCCGCTCACATCGCTGATCTGGCGCAGCACCGGCCGCAGGCTGCGCACCGCCTGCGCATGCGGGTCGCCGGCCATCATGACGCCCAGCTCGGCCACGCGCCAGCGCGGGGCTTGCGACTCGCGCAGCGCATACCCCTCCTCCACCAGCACGTCCAGGTAGCGATACGCGGTGGAACGCTGCATGCCCGCCGCCTGCGCGATGTCCACCACATGCATGCCCGCCGCGCCCGCCTGGCGCAGGACGCCCAGCACGCGCAATCCGCGGCGCAGCACGCGCGGCCCGGAACCCTCGGAATCCGGCTTGTTCAATTTTTGGACACCCCGCGTTGATGAGGCCCCCATCAGAGCCCAATATGAAGACGGACAGACAAAGATCTGTCCAAATATTAGACAAAACAGGACGGAGACAACAATGAAGACACACAGCAAGCGGTGGACCGCCGCGGCGTTGGCCTTGAGCGGCGGGCTGCTGGCCGCCGCGCCGGCCTGGGCCGCCAAGCCCTACCCCGAACGCCCCGTGACGCTCGTCGTCGGCTACGCGGCCGGCGGGGCCACCGACATCGTGGCGCGCCTCATGGCGAAGTCGCTCTCGGAAGAACTGGGCCAGACCGTCGTGGTCGAGAACAAGACCGGCGCCAACAGCAACATCGGCGCGGAAATCGTCTCGCGCGCGGCGCCCGACGGCTACACCCTGTATGTCGGCTCCATCGCCAACACCATCAACCGCACGCTGTACAGCCAGCTCAACTATGACTTCGTGAAGGGCTTCGAGCCCGTCGGCCTGTTGGCGACCATCCCGAACATCCTGGTCGTCAATCCCAAGCTGCCGGTCAAGACGGTGCAGGAATACATCGCCTACGCCAAGGCGCACCCCGGCAAGCTGACCTGCGCCTCGTCCGGCAGCGGATCGTCCATCCACCTGTCCTGCGAGCTGTTCAAGATGAAGACCGGCACGGACATCCTGCACGTGCCCTATCGCGGCAGCGGCCCGGCGGTGGCCGACCTGCTGAGCGGACAGGTGGACTCCATGTTCGACAACCTGCCCTCGTCCCTGCCTCATGTGCAGGCCGGCAAGCTGCGCGCCATCGGCGTCACCTCGCCGGAACGGCTGCCCGCCACGCCCGATGCGCCCACGCTGGCCGAATCCGGCCTGCCGGGCTTCGACGTGGAATCCTGGTTCGGCGTGGTGGTCCCGGCCGGCACCCCCAAGCCGGTCATCGACCGCCTGAACCAGGCCATGAACAAGGCGCTGGCCAGTCCGGCCCTGCAAGCCTCCTACAAGCAGTCCGGGTTCTTCCCGCCGCAATCGCCCAACACCCCCGAGACCTTCGGCGCGAAGATCGCCAGCGAGATCGACAAATGGGGCGCGGTCGTCAAGAACGCCAACCTCAAAGCCAACTAGAGGAGCACAGGGTGTACCCGATAGATTTCTTCTTCCGCGCCGCCGAGCAGCACCCGGAGCGCGTGGCGCTGGACGGCCCCGACGGGCAGGTCACGTATGCGCGGCTGGCCGCCGACACCCGCGCGCTGGCGTCCGTCCTGCAGGACCTGGACCCCGAGCCGCAGACGCGCGTGGCCATCTGCGCCGGCAATTCGGCGCGCCACATCCTGGCGCTGCTGGCCGTGCTGGCCAGCGGCAAGGTCTGGGTGCCGCTCAATTACCGCAGCACGGAGCGGGAGATCGGCCGCATCCTGGACGCCACCGCGCCGTCCATCGTGATCGTGGACGACGTGGGCGCGCCGCTGGTGCCGGCCTGCGCGGCCCGGCGCATCGACCTGGCGGACGGTTCGGCGGAGCTGGCGTTGAACTCCCTGCTGGCGCGCGGCGCGGGCCGCGAGCCGCTGCGCCATGCGCTGCCGCGCGACGCCACGCAGGCCATCAAGTTCACCGGCGGCACCACCGGCCTGCCCAAGGGCGTGATGCAGCCGTACCGCGCCTGGAACGCCGGCATCATCAACCAGATCGCCAGCTGGGGCCTCACCGCCGAGGACCGCTATGTGGTGTCCGCCCCCATCACCCATGGCACGGGCACCTATCTGCTGCCCGTACTGGCCCAGGGCGGCGCGCACCTGCTGCTCGACAGCGTCACGCCCGCCACCATCACCGCCGCGTTCCGCGAGCGCGGCGGCACGCTCAGCTTCATGCCGCCGACGCTGATCTACATGATCATGGCGCAGCCGGGCGTATCGCGCGCCAACTTCCCGTGCCTGCGCAACCTGATCTACGGCGGCGCGCCCATGCCCGTCGAAAAGATCGAACAGGCGCGCGCCTTTTTTGGCCCGGTGCTGGGCACCACCTACGGCCAGACCGAGGCGCCGCAGATCGTCACGGTGTTGCGTCCCGCCGACCTGGAAGCGCCCGGGAACCGCGCCTCGGTCGGACGCGTCACGCATCTGTCCGACGTGGCGGTCATGGATCCGGAAGGCAGGCTGCTGCCCCGCGGCGAAATCGGCGAGGTCGTGGTGCAGGGCGACCTGGTGATGACGGGCTACTGGCGACTGCCGGAAAAGACCGCCGAGACCGTGGTGGATGGCTGGCTGCACACCGGCGACACCGGCCTGATCGACGCGCGCGGCTATCTGTTCCTGAAAGACCGCTTGCGCGACGTCATCATCACCGGCGGCTTCAACATCTATCCGGTGGACGTCGAGAACGCGTTGTCCGCGCATCCGGCCGTCTACGAGTGTTCGGTGTTCGGGCTGCCCGACGACAAATGGGGCGAGGCCGTCCACGCCGCGGTGCAATTCCATCCCGGCGCGCAGGCCGGCGCCGACGAGCTCAAGGCCCACGTGCGCGCGCTGCTTGGCCCGGTGGCCACGCCCAAGCAGATCCACATCCACGACAGCCTGCCGCGCTCCAGCGTGGGCAAGGTGCTGAAGAACGCCGTGCGAGACGCGGCACAAAAGGAGACCTCATGAATACGCCCGAAACCCGCCTCTGCGCGCACCACCTTGCCGGCATGTCCTATCGGGACGTCGATCTGGTGGAAGACCTGATCGGCAAGAAGACGTTCACCGAAGTCATGATCATGCAGATCCTGGGACGCGACGCGCGCCCCGTGGACCTGCGCATCGTCGACGCCGTGCTGGTCACGCTGATGGAGCACGGCATGACGCCCAGCGCCATCGCCACGCGGCTGATCTACATGAGCGCGCCGGAGAACCTGCAAGGCGCCGTGGCCTCGGGCCTGATGGCCGTGGGCAGCCAGTTCGTCGGCACCATGGAAAACTGCTCGCGCCTGCTGGACCGCATCCGGCAGGCGGCCGACGGACAGGCCGAGGCGCTGGCGATCGCGCGCGAATTCCGCGCCGCCCGAAGCGCGCTGCCCGGCTTCGGCCACCATCTGCACAAGCCGGACGATCCGCGCTCGATCAAGCTCCTGGCCCTGGCCGAGGCCGAAAGCGAGCTGGGCGGCGAATCCATCAAGGCGCTGCGCCTGCTGGCCGCCGCGGTGGACGAGACCTACGGCAAGCACATCACCATCAACGCCACCGGCGCCGTGGCCGCCCTGCTCAGCGAGATCGGCGTGCCGACCGACCTGATGCGCGGCTTCGCCGTCATCTCCCGCGCCGCCGGCCTGGTGTCCCATGTGGCCGAAGAGCAGCAAAGCCCCTCCGGACGCTATATCTGGGAAACCATCGATCACGCCATTCCCTACGTCGGCAAGGGCAAGACCCATCAGGACGGCGGCCAATCATGACGCTGGACACGCGCCTGGCGGGCAAGGTCGCCCTGGTGGCCGGGGCCGGCGCGTCGGCCGCCGGCTGGAGCATCGGCAAAGCCAGCTGCGTGACGCTGGCGCGGCAGGGCGCGTCCATCGTCGCGCTGGACGCCAGCCTGGCCGCGGCCGAAGACGCCGCGCACGAAGTCGGGCTGGCGGGCGGCAGCGCGCTGCCGGTGCAGGCGGACGTCGCCGACCCTGACGCCATGCAGGCGGCGGTCCAGGCCGCGATGCGCCGCTACGGCCGCATCGACATCCTGCAGGCCAACGCCGGCATCGGCAAGGTGGGCGGGCCCGAGGACATCTCGCTGGAAGACTGGGACCGCATCCAGCAAGTGAACGTGACCAGCCTGCTGATCGCCACGCGGCTGCTCGCGCCCATCATGCGCGCGCAGGGCGGCGGCGCCATCGTCGCCGTCTCTTCAATCGCGGGGATCCGATACACGGGCTATCCCCACCTGGCCTATAGCGTCAGCAAGGCGGCCGTCATCCATTTCGCGCGCATGGCCGCGCAGCAATACGCCGCCGACCGGATCCGCGTGAATACGGTGATTCCCGGCCTGATCGACACGCCGCGCGTCGCGGCCAATGTGGCTCGCATGTTCGACGCGAACGATCTGGAAGCCGCGCGCGCGGCGCGCGACAAACAGGTGCCTATGGGGCGCATGGGCACGCCATGGGAAGTCGCCAGCGCGGTAGCGTTCCTGGCCTCGGACGAGGCGTCGTACATCACCGGCACGGAGCTCGTCGTGGACGGCGGCCTGACCGGCAAGTACGCGTAGGCGGCCGCCGGCTTACCAGGACGTGGTGTAGGCGCCCGGGAACTGCTTGGCGACGAAAGCCTTGACCTCATCCGACTGATAAGCCTTGATGAAGCGGGCGATGCGCGGATCGTTCTTGTTGTCTTCGCGCGCGGCGATCACCACCGCCGCAAACGGCGCTTCCTTGCTTTCCAGCGCCAGCGCGTCCTTGGCGGGCGACAGGCCCGCCGGAATCGCGTAGGCGGAATTCACCGCGGCGGCGTCCACGTCCTTGAGCGAATGCGGCAGCTGCGCGGCTTCGATCTCGACGAACTTCAGGCCCTTGGGGTTCTCGACGATGTCGAACAGCGAAGCCGTCACGGTCACGCCGTCCTTCAGCGTGATCAGCTTGGCGGCCTGCAGCACCAGCAGGGCGCGCGCGCCGTTGGTCGGATCGTTCGGAATGGCCACCTTGCCGCCCTGTGGCAAGGCGTCCAGCGACTTCACGCGCTTGGAATAGATGCCCATCTGCTGCACCACGGCGGTCGCCACCGGCGCCAGCTTGTAGCCGCGCGCCTTGTTCTGCGACTCCAGGAAGGGCTTGTGCTGATAGATGTTCAGGTCCAGCTCCTTGGCGTCCAGCGCGGCGTTCGGCTGGATGAAGTCGCTAAATTCAATCAGCTTCACTTTCAGGCCTTCCTTGGCGGCGACCTGCTGCACCACTTCGCCGATCTGCGCGTGCGGACCGACGGTCACGCCCACCTTCAGTTCGGCATCCTGCGCCATGGCCTGAGTATTGGCAAAACCGATCAGGGTGGCAAAAACGGCCAGGGTATGGCGAAGGCGCATGGGAAGTCTCTACTGGTAAGAAAAAGAATGACCCCGGATTCTAGTGACCGTCCTTCAAAACCGGAAGCGATGAATACTCATATTGATATGAGCATTTCCATATAAGCCCATGGCGATGACAGCACCGCCGCATCCAGACACAATAGAGCCTGCTTTCATTCTCCACGCCCGTACTCCATGTCCACCACCACCGAACTCCATCCGCACGCGCGCGCGCTGCTGGCCGACCACTATGCCGCCGTGGATGCCGACCTGCCCGTCCTGCTGGACCTGCTGTTCGCCCGCAGCGCCGGCGAAGACTGGCACAAGGCCGGCACGTTCAAGCACCACCTGCTGGGCGTCTACCGCACGCTGACGCTCTGGAACCAGCCTCGCGAAGTGCGCCTGCTGGGCCTGTTCCACAGCGTCTACGGCAACGAGTACGTGGACCTCACCCTCTTTGACCGCGAACGCGAGCGCGACGCGCTGCGCGAGGTTCTGGACGCCGAAGCCGAGGAATGGGTCAGCCTCTTTTGCGCCATGCCGCGCACGAAGTTCGTGCAAGCCATCCTGCAAGGCCAGGGCGCGGGCGCCGAAGGCCTCGCGCTGGAAGGCGCGGACGGCCAGACATACACCTTCACGCCGCGCCAGGTCGCCGCCTTCACCGTGGTGTCCGCCGCCGACATCGGCGAGCAATGGCATAGCTGGCAGGACGAGATTTTCGCGGGCTATCCGCAGCAGCAGCGCCGCGACCTGAAGACAAACTGGGCGTCGTCCTTGTGGCCCGGCCCGCTCAAGCCGCCGTCAAACATCCTGTCGATGCTGTCGCACCTGCTGGCGCCGCTGTCGCGCATGCCCGAAGACACCGGCATCCCCATCCCGCCCGCGTTCGGCCATTGCCGCGCCACCCTCAGCCCGCGCGACGAGGCCGCCGCCAGCGCGCTGTACTGGCAGGTCATCACCCGCATGCACCCGCTGACGGAAATGGACAGCGCGCGCCACATGCTGGAGGCGGCGGTGGAACACAATCCGTGGGTAGGCGAGCCGCGCCTGCTGCTGGCGCAACTGGCGCTGACGGCGGGCGACTTCGAGGCCGCCGAACGGCACGCCGCCGCCGGACTGGCCGCGCTGCAGGCCTGGGGCACGGCATGGGACAAGCGCATCGAATGGGCCGGCTGGATGGCCTGGGCGCGCATCGAGCTGCAAAACGCGCGCGCGCGGCAGTGGCCGGAAAACCTGGGCGCGCTGAACGGGCTGGGGCTGGTGCAGTAAGCTCCCGCCGGAATGAAAGCAGCCCCGCTTGCGGGGCCGTTTGCTTGCAGCCGTTGCTACGTGCCTTCCCAGTGCGGGCCGGGCACGGCGATGTCGAAAAGCTCCAGCACGCGCGCCACGGTGTGGTCCACCATCTCTTCGATGGACGCGGGCCGGTGATAGAACGCCGGCAGCGGCGGAAACACAATGCCGCCCATCTCGGTCACCGCCGTCATGTTGCGCAGGTGAGCCAGGTTGAAGGGCGTCTCGCGCACCATCAGCACCAGGCGCCGGCGTTCCTTGAGCGTGACGTCGGCGGCGCGGGTGATGAGGTTATCCGACAGGCCGTGGGCCACCGCCGCCAGCGTGCGCATGGAGCACGGCACGATCACCATGCCCGCGGTCTGGAACGCGCCGCTGGCAAGCGTGGCGCCCACATCGCGCACGCTGTGGACGTGATCCGCCAGCGCGTAGACGTCGTGGCGGCTGACATCCAGCTCGTGCTTGATGTTCAGCACGCCGGAGGCCGACACCACCAGATGCGTCTCGACATCGTCCACGCCGCGCAGCGCCTGCAGCATGCGCACCGCGTAGAGCGCGCCGGTGGCGCCCGTGATGCCGATGACCAGTCGCCGCATGGAGGCCTTAAGCCGTTGCGCCGGATTGCTCCAGCAGCGTCTTCAGTTCGCCGGACTCGTTCATTTCATTCATGATGTCCGAGCCGCCGATGAACTCGCCGGCCACGTACAGCTGCGGAATGGTGGGCCAGTTGGAGAATTCCTTGATGCCCTGGCGGACTTCGTCGTCCTCCAGCACATTGACGGTAACCAGCTTCTTCACGCCACAGCCCTTCAGGATCTGAATGGCCTTGCCGGAAAAGCCGCATTGCGGGAACTGGGCGGTGCCCTTCATGAACAGCACGACGGGGTGCTGGGTCACGGTTTCGCGGATGAATTCTTGAACGTCGCTCATGGTGGTCTCTTGGACAGGCATAACGGAATACGCCAATTATAGGTACAGCGGGGAAAACCGCCCGGATTACCCCGGGGCCCCGCCGGTTTATCCGGAAAATCAGGGGTTGGCGGCCTGTAACAGGCCGGTCGCCTCAGCAGCCGCAGACCAGGTGTCTGACACCCGGACCAGGTGTCCGACACCCGCCGGAGACAGACTTCAGCTTGCACGGGTGACCCAAGGGTGTCAGACACCCATCAGATCCAAGGGTGTCAGACACCCATCAGGAGACACCCATCAGGATCGCCGGCCGCCGGAGATCCGCTCGATCCCGGCCAGGTCCTGGCGGCTGTGCACGTCTTCAAACCCGGCCGCCGCCAGCAAGCCACGCACCGCCTGCGCCTGGTCCCAGCCATGTTCCATCCACAGCGCCCCGCCCGGCTTCAGGTGCCGGCCGGCGCCCTGCACGATGCGGGCCAGGTCTTCCAGCCCGCCCGCCCCGTCGGTCAGCGCGCCACGCGGCTCGAAGCGCAGGTCGCCCTGGTCCAGGTGCGGGTCGTCGCTGGCCACATAGGGCGGGTTGGACACGATCAGGTCGAAGCCTTCGCCCGCGGGCACGGCCTCGTACCAGTTGCCTTCCACGAACCGCACCGACGCGGCCAGGTCCCAGGCGTTGGCGGCCGCCACGGCGAGCGCGGCGGCGCTGACGTCGGACGCCATCACCCGCGCATCGCGGCGCGCCAGCGCGATCGAAATCGCGATCGCCCCGCTGCCCGTGCCCAGGTCCAGCACGGCGGGCCCCGCCACGCCGGCCACGCACTCCAGCGCGGTCTCCACCAGCACCTCGGTGTCCGGGCGCGGGATCAGCACGTCGGGCGTCACCCGGAACACATGGCCCATGAATTCGCGCTGGCCCAGCAGATAGGCCATGGGCTCGCCGGCGATGCGCCGCAGCGCCAGGGCCTCATAGGCCGCCGCCACTTCGGGGCTCAGCGTATCGGTGTCATGCGCCAGCAGCCAGGCTCGCGGCTTGCCCAGCACGTGCTCCAGCAGCATGCGCACTTCCAGGCGCGGCAGGCGGGCGTCGAGCAGCAGGCTGTTGAGCTGGGGCATAGTCATTGCGCCCGCCTCAGATGTCGTCGCCCAGGGCTGCGAGCTGCTCGGCCTGGTGCTCGGCGATCAACGCGCCCGTCAGCTCTTCCAGATCGCCTTCCATGATCTGCTGCAGCTTGTACAGCGTCAGGTTGATGCGGTGGTCGGTCACGCGACCCTGCGGGTAGTTATAGGTGCGGATGCGCTCGGACCGGTCGCCCGTGCCGATCAGGCTCTTGCGCTCGGCGGCTTCCTTGCTCTGGCGCTCGCGTGTTTCCTTGTCCTTCAGCCGCGCGGCCAGCACCTGCATGGCCTTGTCCTTGTTGCGGTGCTGCGAGCGGTCGTCCTGGCACTCCACCACCAGGCCGGTCGGCAAGTGGGTGATGCGCACGGCCGAGTCGGTCTTGTTGATGTGCTGGCCGCCCGCGCCGCTGGCGCGGAAGGTGTCGATGCGCAGATCGTTCGTGTTGATGACGATTTCCGACATCGCGTCGGCTTCCGCCATGATGGCCACGGTGCAGGCCGACGTGTGGATGCGCCCCTGCGCCTCGGTGGCGGGCACGCGCTGCACGCGGTGCGCCCCCGATTCGAACTTCAGGCGGCCATAGGCCCCGTCGCCGTCGATGCGCGCAATCACTTCCTTGTAGCCGCCCAGCTCCGACGCGCTTTCCGACATCAGCTCCACGCGCCAGCCGCGCTGTTCCGCGTAGCGCGTGTACATGCGCAGCAGATCGCCGGAGAACAGCGCGCTTTCGTCGCCGCCCGTGCCCGCGCGGATTTCCAGGAACACGCTGCGCCCGTCATTGGGGTCGCGCGGCAGCAGCAACAGCTGCAGCGCGGCTTCCAGCGATTCCAGCTTGCCGCGGCCGGCCTTGATCTCGTCCTCGGCCATGGACTTCATGTCGGGATCGGACAGCATTTCCTGCGCGGTCGCCAGGTCTTCCTCGGTGCGCGCGAAGGCGGTGAACGCCTCGACCACGGGCTCCAGCTCGGCGCGTTCGCGCGAGAGCTTGCGGAAGCGGTCCATATCGGACGCGGTTTCCGGTTCGGCGAGCAGCGCGTCAACCTCGATCAGGCGATGACACAGATGCTCCAGCCTGCTGCGCATGGAAGATTTCATGGGGGAATGACCAAAGAGGAAACAGGAGCAGCGGGCGTCCACAAGAACGAACGCCCGCCAGGAGGCGGGACGTGGGACAGCGCCGCTAACGGCGGGAGTCGCGGCCGGGGAAGAGGCGCGGCATCCAGGCAAGCAACTGCTTGCGATCGTCGCCTTCGCTGCGGTTCAGCGCCGCAAGCGGACCATGCAGGTATTTTTGAGTCAGGCCGTGAGCCAGTTGTTCAAGCACGGCCTCGGGCGATTCGCCCCGCGCCAGCAGGCGGCGGGCGCGCTCCAGCTCGGCGGCGCGGACGTCTTCGGCGGCCTGGTGCAGGTCGCGGATGACGGGCACCACTTCGCGGGACTGCATCCAGTGCATGAAGCCCTGGACGCGGGTTTCGATGATGGCTTCGGCCTGCACCACCGCGGCGCGGCGCGCATCGGTGCCGGTCTGCACCAGGCGGCCCAGGTCGTCCACCGAGTACAGATAGACGTCGTCCAGGCGGCCGACTTCGGGTTCGATGTCGCGCGGCACGGCCAGGTCGATCATGACCATCGGGCGGTGGCGGCGCAGGCGCGTGGCCCGCTCCACCATCCCCAGGCCGAGGATGGGCAGGGAGCTTGCCGTACAGGAGACGATGACGTCGAACTCGGACAGGCGGTCCGTCAGGTCCGACAGCTTCATGGTGCTGGCCGAGTAGCGGTTGGCCAGGATCTCGGCGCGTTCGGCCGTGCGGTTGGCCACCACCATGCTGCGCGGGCGCTGCGCGGCAAAGTGCGTGGCGCACAATTCGATCATTTCGCCCGCGCCGATGAACAGCGTGCGGGCCTGGTCCAGGTTGCCGAACACGCGTTCGGCCAGGCGCACGGCGGCGGCGGCCATGGACACCGACTGCGCGCCGATGGCGGTCTGCGACCGCACTTCCTTGGCCACCGAGAAGGTGCGCTGGAACATCTGATGCAACAGGGTGCCGAGCGACCCGGCTTCGCCGGCGGCGCGCACGGCGTCCTTCATCTGGCCCACGATCTGGGTTTCGCCCAGCACCATGGAATCCAGGCCGCTGGCCACACGGAAGGCGTGGCGGACGGCGTCGTCCTGGTGATGGCGATAAAGGTGCGGGCGCAGCGTGCCGGCGTCCAGGCGGTTGTGTTCAGCCAGCCAGGCGGGCAACTGATCGGCCACGTGGCCGTCGGCCGCGCAGTAGATCTCGGTGCGGTTACAGGTGGACAGGATGGCGGCTTCGCGGACAGAACCGCCGAACGCCGAACGCAGGCCTTCAAGCGCGGGCTTGACCAGATCAACGGGCATGGACACGCGTTCGCGGACCGATACCGGCGCGGACGTGTGATTCAGACCGAAGGCAAGGACAGCTACCGACATGTGAGAGGGGGGGCTGGAGCCACCCGCGGCTAAGCGTTAAGAACTGCCACTATAAGAACAACGCGCTACGGCTGGCTTGTCGCGCATCAAGGGCGCGCCACCGTCAAGCCGTAACAGCAGACCGCTTTTGATTATACCCCTGCGGGTTATCCCCAGACCAATCCGGCCCCCAACCGCGACCTTGCGCCGCACCTTTCGTGCCGCGCAGCCAACAGTCCGGCCGACGATCTGCTGCCGGCGCTCTTCGGATCCGATGCGAAAAATATTCAACTTTTTTCGCGCCGGCTGGCGCAAGTCTGAAAAACTGTGTATAGTTGCGGACTTCGTTGGCCTGGTAGCTCAGTCGGTAGAGCAGAGGATTGAAAATCCTTGTGTCGGTGGTTCGATTCCGCCCCAGGCCACCAGAATTAAAAAAGCCCAGCCCGTACAAAATACGGCTGGGCTTTTTGCTTTGCGGCGCAACGAACGCGCCTTCCTCTTCGCGCAATGCCGCATCGGCACGCGCCTGCCGTTTTCCATCCCCCTTCAAGCGCGCAGCATTTCGCGATATTGTGAGATGCCGCCGCTGCGGTCCGTCCCTGTCCCCAGCAGCAAGTCCTTAGCCGCAGTCCGTAGCCCGTAGCCCGTCCGTACCCCTCACGGAGTCGCGATATGCGCGTTCGCGCACGAGTTCTCTTCTGCATGCTTGCGATGGCCCTGGGGTTGGCGCGCCTGGCGCACGCGGCGGACACGCCCACGCCTGCCGCGCCCACGGAGCAGCCGATCCCGGCCATACAGATGGCGGACATTCCCCTGCGGGCGGACACCGACTTGCGCTATGCCGAAGGGGTGCTCCAGCGCGCCGCCACGGCCGATCCCGCGGCCGCGTTCACGCCCACCCTTGACGCGATCGCCAAGTCCGCCGACGAAAAGCTATATGAATTCCAGCCGGCCCAGCTTCGCAACCTGCCCATCATGCGGCTGGAAAGCCTGGAGCGGCATTGGCTCTTCGACGCCCGTCGGCTGGCGCACTGGCACGCCGACATGCGGCAGGCGACCGCCTGGTACGCCAGCGACGCGGCGGAGCTGCTGCGGCGGCGCACGGCATGGCAGGCGATCAAGGACGCGCCCGGCGCCGTCGGCCTGCCGCCCGCCCTGGCCGACCGGGTGAACGCGGTGGTGGCGCAACTGACGGCCGCGGGCGAGGCCCTGTCCGGCCCGCTGTCCCGCCAGGTTGAACTCGAGCAGCGCGCCAGCGCCATCGAGGAGCAGATCAGGGCCGGCGAGCGCTCGGTGGCCGAGGCGATCAACTATGTCGACGCGCGCCTGCTGCGCGTGGATTCGCCGCCGCTGTGGGCGCTGGGACAGGCGGCCGGCTCCGGCGAAGACACGCTGACCCTGCTGCGCACCGGGCTGGACATCGAAGTCCGCTTCGCGCGGGAGTATGGCGCGGCCGACAGCGGCAACCAGCGCGCCCTGCACGCGCTGCAGGTGCTGCTGCTGCCGCTGCTGCTTTGGCTGGCCCACAAGAGCCGCCACGCGATCCGCGCGGGCGTCATGAGCGAGACGGCCGCGGGCGTGCTGGGGCGGCCCATTTCCACCTGGCTGCTGCTGTCCATGCTGGGCGTCCTGGCCCTGGAGCCGGATGCTCCGCTGATGGTGCAGCAGGTCGCGCTGGTGCTGGCGGCCATCCCCGTGCTGCGCCTGCTTCCGCCGTCCAGCCGCCGGCAGCTCGACCAGTGGCCCCATGCCATCACCGGCCTGTTCCTGGCGGAGCGGCTGGGGTTCCTCTTCCTGGCCAATACCCTGTTCTACCGGCTTTCCACCGTCGCCCTGGCTGCGCTGGCCCTGACCGCCATCCTCTGGCTCCTGGCCCGCGGCAGGCGCCAGGAGCACCCCGTCGCGTCCGCGCGGCTGGTCCGGGCGCTGCGCGCCGTGGCGTGGGCCGCGGTCGTCCTGCTGTGCGTGTCGCTGGTCGCCAATCTGTTCGGCAACGTCTCCCTGTCCGAGATGCTGACCAGCGGCGTCATCGGCAGCGGGTACTTCGGGCTGGTGCTGTATGCCGGCGTGACGGTCATCATCACCTTGCTGCAGTTGCTGCTGGCGCGCCAGGGTATTTCGCGCTTCCGCCTGGCGCGCGAACACGCGCCGCCCCTGGTGCAGCTGCTGATCCGCCTGCTGACGGCCGCCGCCGTTGTCGGCTGGGCCGTCTACGCGATGGACCGCTTCCGCGTGCTGCGCTCGACCTACGCATTCGCGGCGCAGGTGCTGTCCTACACACTGGCCTTCGGCCAGATCTCGATCAGCCTGGGCAATATTCTGGTGTTCGTGATCTCGGTGGTGATCGCGTTCTGGGCCGCGCGCACCATACGCCTGATCCTGCGCGACGAGGTCATGACCCGCATGTCGCTGCCGCGCGGCGTGGGCAACAGCATCGCCTCGCTGACGTACTACCTGGTGCTGCTGCTCGGCCTGGCGGTCGCCCTGTCGGCGGCCGGCTTCCAGACCAGCCAGCTGACCATCGTGTTCGGCGCCCTGGGCGTGGGCATCGGCTTCGGCCTGCAGAACGTGGTGAACAATTTCGTGTCCGGCCTGATT
Organism: Achromobacter sp. NPDC058515; assembly: GCF_042721735.1. Taxonomy (NCBI): domain Bacteria; kingdom Pseudomonadati; phylum Pseudomonadota; class Betaproteobacteria; order Burkholderiales; family Alcaligenaceae; genus Achromobacter; species Achromobacter sp. NPDC058515. The sequence goes on along the minus strand of NZ_JBHXNI010000025.1, from coordinate 8,201 downwards.
CTGATGTTCGAGCGTCCCATCCAGCCGGGCGACGTGGTGGACATCGGCGGCACCTCGGGGCAAGTGCGCGACATCGGGATGCGCGCCACCCGGATCAAGACCTTCGAGGGCGCGGACGTGATCGTACCCAATGGCACCCTGCTGTCGGACAAGCTGACGAACTGGACGATGCTGGACCGCAGCCGCCGCATCGAGATCAGCATCGGCCTGGCCTACGGCACGGAACCCCGGCAGGTGATCGAACTGCTGGACGGCTTGGCGCGGCAGACGGCGGGCATCGTGACCGAGCCCGCGCCGGCGGTGCTGTTCATGGGCTTCGGCCCCGGCACGCTGGATTTCAGCGTGCGCGCCTGGACGTATGACTTCGACCGCTGGATCGACATCCGCAGCGACCTGCTGACGCGGATGTACGACGCGCTGAGGGAGGCTGGCATCGAGATCCCCTTCCCGCAGCGGGACCTGCACTTGCGCAGCATTTCGGAGGAAGCAAGCCATGCGCTGGCCGCAAGCCAGCCCTCTCGCCCGGCCCCGCCCGAGCCCGGCTGACCGGCATGCCGGCGCGGCGGCTGCAACGGGCCGAAGACGGCCCCGCGCCGCTCAAGCCGATGTGGTCACCGGCACCGCCATCCCGTACTTCACCCGGTTCATCACCACCAGCGTGGAGAAGCGCTTGACGTTGGGATTGCCCCAGAAATGGCGCTGGGCGAATACCTCGTATTCGGCCATGTCGCGCATGGTCAGGGTCAACACGAAATCGACCTCGCCCGTGACCGACAGGCATTGCATGATCTCGGGCGCGCCCAGCATGGCGCGCTTGAACTGGTCCAGTTTGTCGGCCCGCTCGCTCTCCAGCGTCACCAGCACCACCATCGTGATTCCCCGCCCCAGGGCGGCGGGATCCACCACCGACACGTCCGCCGTCACCACCTTGGCCTCGCGCAGCCGCTTCATGCGGCGCAGGCAGGACACGGGCGACAGGTTCACGCGCTGAGCGACTTCCTGGCTGGTGCGCTGGTTGTCTTCCTGCAGGCTTTGCAGGATCTGGAGGTCGAAATCGTCTAGTTCCATGGAGGTCTCGGAACGCTTGGGGATCGGGGCGGCACGGCTATCGGCAGATTCTAATCTCGGCCGCGACGGAATCCGGCCCCATTTCGACTGGAAACTTCATTTCGGCCGCCCCCGACGCAGGAAATATTCAGGCCGCTTGCTTACACTGGGAGCCTTCACCCCGCGCCGCGGGACCCTCCGCCGTATCGCGCAATGCCCTCGCTCCAGCTTTTCCTGCTATTTCTTGCCGCCGACGCGGCGCTCAAGCTCACGCCCGGCCCGGACATGGCGCTGACGCTGTCGCGGGGCATGACACAGGGATTCCGGCCCGCCTTCCATAGCGTGCTGGGCAATGTGGCGGCCGGCTTCATCCAGGTGCCCGCCGTGGTGCTGGGTCTGGCGTCCGTGCTGCGCACCTTTCCGACGCTGTTCGTCGGCATCAAGGCGGCGGGCGGCCTGTACCTGGGCTACCTGGGCATCAAGGCGATGATCCGCTGCGCGCAGTCCGCCGACGTGTCGCTGGCGGCCCGCCCGGGCGACGCCCGCGATGCCTTCTGGCAAGGCTTCACGACGAACCTGCTGAACCCGAAGGTGCTGCTGTTCATGATCGCCTTCCTGCCGCAGTTCACCAGTCCGGACAACGGGCCGGTCTGGGTCCAGATGCTGGTGCTGGGCATCACCATGAAAGCGCTCAGCCTGCCCTATGGCAGCTTCTTCGCCTACGGCGCGTCGCGCATCCGCGGCTGGGTCGGGCGAAACCCGTGGTTCTTGCGCATGCAGCAAGGCCTGCTGGGCGCCATCATGCTCGGGCTGGCGCTGTATGTGCTCTACTCCACGGCCGTCAATCCGGCGCCTTGAGCCCCGCCGGCGCCTCCGTCGCTTTTCCCGAACCGCCCCACGCATCGAGCCACACCCCGTCCTCATGACCGCCGCGACCTTGAACAACAGGCACAACGCCTCGTCCTCCATGCTGCTTCCCACGCTGTCGCTGATCGGCGCGATGGCATCCCTGTGCATCGGCACCTCGTTCGCCAAGTCGCTGTTTCCCGAAGTGGGCGCGCAGGGCACGACGGCCTATCGCATCGTCATCGGCGCCATCATCCTGCTGGCCTTCTGGCGCCCGTGGCGCTTTCCGCTGACGCGCGGCAACGCGGCCAGGATCGCCCTGTACGGCGTCACCCTGGCCTGCATGAACCTGCTGTTCTACATGGCGCTGCGCACCCTGCCGCTGGGCGTGGCCATCGCCATCGAGTTCACCGGGCCGCTGACGCTGGCCGTCGTGCTGTCGCGGCGCGCAATCGACTTTGTCTGGATCGCCTGCGCGCTGGCCGGGCTGGTGCTGATGATTCCGACCGGCCAATCCATCCACGACCTGGATCCGGAGGGCATCGCCTATGCGCTGGGCGCCGCCGTCTGCTGGGCGCTCTACATCATCTTCGGCAAGATGGCGGGCCATGTCCATGGCGGACAGGCGACGTCGCTGGGGCTGCTGGCGGCCACCATGGTCGTCCTGCCCGTGGGCGCGGCCCACGCGGGCATGGCGCTGCTTGACCCCAAGCTGATCCTGGCCGGCATTGCCGTCGGCGTGCTGTCCAGCGCGCTGCCCTACTCGCTGGAAATGGTGGCGCTGCGCCGCCTGCCGCAAAAGACCTTCGGCGTGCTGCTCAGCATGGAACCCGCCATGGGCGCGCTGGCCGGCGTGATCGTGCTGAACGAACACCTGACCCAGACGCAGTGGCTGGCCATCGGCGGCATCATCGTCGCCTCCGCGGGTTGCGCGGCGACGGCGCAGCGCGGCCGCAAGCGTCCGGCGGCCGGCTAGCCGTTCTGGCGGCGTCCGGCGCCGCCAGGCACGCCACTAGCGCTTTACGCGTTCAACCAAAGCCGGGCTCGCGCTGCGGCGGCGCCAGCGCATCGAAGTCTTCCCAGTGGTTGTTGCGCCATCGGCCGTTGGCGTGTTCCACGTCCGCGCCGCCTGCATCGCGCAGGATGCGGCAAGCCAGCATTTCGCGTTGCGGGCGGGTCCGCACGGCGACCATCACGCCCGCCTGGCGGATTTCGGCATGGGCATCCGGGTTGAAGTGGCCGTGCTGAGTGCTGCCGTGGCCCGTCACCCAGAGCGCGCCAAAAAGCGATCCCAGATAGGCCCCCACACCCGCGGCTGCCAGGATCGCGGCGATCGAATCGCTGAACTCCGACGCCACGAAACCGCCCACGACGGCAAACACCGCGCCTACCCCGCCCGCGCCCAGGTACGCGCCCATGTCGGCGCGCCCCGAGTCCGGATCGGAACGGCGGTCGCCCCCAAAGGGGTAGCGGCCGTGCTCGCCGGCGGGATTCACGTAGAAGGTATGGATATCCCAGTCGGGAAAGCCGCTGAGGCCCAGGCGCTGGACCGCGCCCTGCGCCGCCTCGAAGCCCTCGAATCGGGCTGCTACGATCAGAGACATGGCAATCTCCTCGCCCGGGCATCCGGGCAGGATCGACATGGCTTTATCGTACGCCCGCCTCGCGTGCAAGGCAGCGCCGGTTACACCTTGCGGCGGCTGTTACCGCCGCCGGGTTCACTCCGCCGAAATGCCCTTGTGGCGGATGACCGCGCCCCAGCGCTCGTGCTCCTGGCGGGCATAGGCGGCGAATGCCTCGGGCGTGCTGCCGGTGGGCTCCATGCCCTGCAAGGTCAGTTGCTTGACCACGTCGGGCGATTGCAGCGCCTGCACGATCGCCTGGCTCAGTTTTTCGACGATGGGAGCCGGCGTGCCGGCCGGCGCCACCACGCCCTGCCACGCCGCCGCTTCGAAGGCCGGACCGCCCGCCTGGGCGAAGGTCGGCACGTCGGGCAGCTGTTCCGAACGCCGCGCCGCCGGCACGGCAATGGCGCGCAGCTTGCCCGCCTGGATCAGCGGACGGGCGGCGGCCAGGTCGGCCATCATCATCGGCAACACGCCGGCGGCCACATCCTGCAAGGCGGGCGGCGTGCCCTTGTAGGGAATGGCCATGGCTTGGCCCTTGATGGTTTCCAGGAACAGTTCCATCGCCAGATGATGCGGGCTGCCGACGCCCAGGGACGCATAGCTGCCCGGCTTGTCGCGCTTCAGGTAGGCGGTCACGTCCGCCAGGCTGTGCAGCCCGGAATCCGGGGCGACGACCAGGACGATGGGCAGGGCCACCAGGGTGGAAACCGGCGTCAGGCTCTTTTGCGGATCGTAGGGCAGCTTGCTGTACAGCCAGGGGTTGAGCGCCAGCGTGCTCATGCCCGCCGTCAGCAGCGTGTACCCGTCAGGGGCGGCCCGGGCGGTTTCCTGCGCCGCAACAATGGTGGCGGCGCCCGGCCGGTTCTCGACCACCACCGGCTGCCCCAGGGTCTCGCCCACATGCTTGGCGACGATGCGGGTGGCAATGTCGCTGCCCCCGCCCGCGCTGAACGGCACCAGCCAGCGTATGGGGTGGTCGGGATAGCCGGCGGCCGGCGAGGCGAACGGAGCGGCGGCCGCGCCGGTCAACGCCACCGCCAACAGCGCGCGCCGCATGCCTGTGAACATGATGTTGTCTCCTGCCCTACTCGATGTAATTGAGATGCAGACTATATATCGGCGGCGCTCAGGCGCGGGCGGCGCCCAGCCAGCGCAGGCCGGCGGAGGTCGAACCCGCCGGCCGGTACTCGCAGCCGATCCATCCGCCATACTGCAATTCGCGCAGCACCCCGAACACCCAGCCGTAGTCCAGTTCGCCGCGATCGGGTTCCTGCCGCAGGGGCACCCCGGCGATCTGCAGATGGCCGACCCGCCCGGTGGGCAGATACTGCCGGAGCTTCATGGTGACATCGCCCTCCACGATCTGGCAGTGGTACAGGTCCATCTGCACTTTCAGGTTGGGCGCGTTGACCGCCTGCACGACCGCATGCGCTTCGTCCTGGCGGTTCAGGAAGTAGCCGGGGATGTCTCGCGTATTGATGGGCTCGATCAGCAGGGTGACGCCGGCCGAGCGGGCCTCGCGGGCCGCCCAGTCCAGGTTGTCCTGGTAGCAGTCCAGCATGGCCTGGCGCGAAGCGCCCGCCGGGACCAGGCCCGCCATCACATGGACATTGGCGCAGGACAGCGCCGTCGCGTAGCACAGCGCCTGCTCGATGCCCGCCTGGAATTCCGCCTGCCGGCCCGGCAAGGCGGCCAGGCCGCGCTCGCCGCGCGCGGTGACGCCGGGCGGCGCATTGAAGAGCACCTGCGCGACGCCGGCCGCGTCCATGCGCTCGCGCACGAAGGCGGCGGGCGCCTCGTAGGGAAACATGCATTCCACCCCCGCATAGCCGTCCGCGGCGGCCGCCGCATAGCGGTCCAGGAACGCATGTTCCGTGTACATCATCGACAGATTGGCGGCGAACTTCAGCATGGCGGGCTCCTGGCGCATTCAGCCGCCGCCCACGGCGGCCTCCGGGGAAAATATCACAGCCCGGCGCCGCCCCCCAACCAGGATCAATACGTCATGCGCACGCCCAGCATCACGCTGCGCCCCGGCAAGGGCGCCACCGACGAGATGAACGAGGCGTGGTTGTACGCCAGCTTGTTCAGCAGATTGGTGCCCCGCAGGTAGACCTCATAGCCCGTCTCGCCGTACTGGCCGCGATAGGCCACCACGGCGTTGACCATGTTGTAGCCCGGCGTGCTTTCCTCATAGGCGGCAATGTCCTTCTGCGCGAACACGCGGGCGTATTCGACGCCGCCCGACCACTGGTCCCACTTCACGTTGCCCCGCAAGCCCGCCCGGGCGGCCGGGATGCGCGGCAGATTGCCGTCGCCGCCGGTCAGCTTGCCGCGCACGTAGTCGCCGAACACGGCCGCCGAGAACACCGGCGTGAACTGGTGCCGGATCTCCCCTTCCACGCCAGTGAATTCCGCATCGCGCTGCGTGTACTCGATCAGGCGGAAGTTCTCGTAGCGGTCCAGCGTGTTGGCATAGATATAGTTCTTCACGCGGTTGTGGAACACGCTGGCGGAGAACGTCGTGTCGCCCGAGTGCTTGCGCAGCGTCAGGTCGATGTTGTGCGACGTTTCGCGGGTCAGGTCCGAATTGCCCAGTTCATACGTATTGGTGGCCAGGTGGACGCCATCGGCATACAGCTCCTGGGCGGTCGGCAGACGCTGCGAGCGCGACAGCGACAGGGCCACCGAGTACTGCGGCGCGAAGTCCCAGATGGCCGCGGCCGACAAGGAGGTGCCCGACAGGCTGCTGCGCGACGCGCCGCCCGAAGGCGAGATGCGCTGCCAGTCCTGGCGCGCGCCCAGCTCGAAGCGCCAGTCGTTCAACTGGTATTCCTCAAGCACGAACAGGCCGTTTGCGCGCGTCTTGCTGCGCGGCAAAAAGGCCTCTTCGCCATCGGCGCGGAAGTCGCTGTAGGCATTCTGCAGGCCCACCACGCCGCGCCAGCCGGCGATGGGCTTGTGCTGCAGCTCCACCCGCAGGTCGTAGCCCTTGTTCTTGAAGCGGGTGCCGACCTCGCCACCCTCGATCTCATCATGCTGGTAGTCGGTCAGGCCGCCGCGCACGCGGATCTTCTCGAACCCGGCGAACGGATCCTGATATTCGGCGCGCAGGTCCAGGCGGTTGCTGCGCAGCTTCACATAGGGCACGCCGCCATGCTCGTGCTCATGGTCGTGATCGTGCCCCTCCTCGCCTTCGTCGCCATGATCGTGACCGCCGCAATGCAGGTGGGTGCCGTGGGGGTGGCAGCCTTCGTATTCGTGATTGTGCCCCGGCAGGCCGTACTCGCTTTCCAGATGCGTGAACGCCAGGCCGACGTAGCCGCGCGGCGTGATCCACGACATGCCGACCGAGCCCTGCGACGATTCGCTGTATGAGCCTTCGAGCTTGCCGCCCGGCCAGTCGGGCACGTCGTAATCGCTGGTGCGGCGCTTCATGCCTTCCACGCGCACCGCGAACTGGCCTTCGCCCGCCGTGATGCCGACCGCGCCGGCGCGCTCCCGCGTGCCCGTCGCGCCGCGCAGCTCGGCCTCGGCGGCAATGCCTTTCTCGGGCACCTCGGTCGGGATCTTCTTGTCCACCACGTTCACGACGCCGCCGATCGCGCCGCCGCCGTACAGCAGGGTGGCCGGACCGCGCAGCACCTCGATGCGCTCGGCCAGCAGCGGTTCGACGGTCACCGCATGGTCGGGGGAGATGCCCGAGGCGTCCATCACTTCGGAGCCGTCGGACAGCACCTTCACGCGCGGAGCGGTCTGGCCGCGTATCACCGGACGGCTGGCGCCGCCGCCAAAGGTGTCGCTATTGACGCCGGGGAGGTTCTTCAGCGTCTCGCCCAGCGTGCCGCTGCGCTGCTCGATCAGCGCATCGCCCTCCAGCACCGAGGCCGGCTGCGTGGTGCTGTTCAGGTCCAGGCCGAGAGGATTGGCGGACACCGTGATCGGCGCCAGCGTCCTGGCGCGCGGGGCATCCGCCTCGGTCTCCGCCTGCGCGACGGGCGCCATCAGCATCAGCGAGCACACCAGAGGCTTCAATGTGGCCCGGCGGCTCGCCCGCCAGGAAATTGACTTGCCGCTTTCCCTGTTGATCCCCTGCTTCTTGCCTTTCATCTTGCCCTCTTGGATGTTATATCATTACAAACAATTCACGAATGATATAACATTTCATAACTAGCGCAAGGAGGTCCGAGGCCACGCGGCGCGACCGGCGGCAAGGTTTCTGGCCCGCTTCCACAGGCCTGACGCCACGGCGGGGCGTCGCAATATAGCGATGCGCAATTCGCCGTCCAGATCGTTCCAAAAGATAGAGCGGGCCAAATTTGACCCGCCCGGGCCAATTTTGACCCGATGTGATTCCTTATTTATCAAGCACTTAGAAAAAAGCGGGTCAAATTTGGCCCGATTTTTCGTGAAAATCTCGGGTTTTTTGATGCTCTGGTTTTGATAAGAAACTAGAAATCCGTTTGATGGTGTTTAAGCCATTGATTTTAATGGAGTTATTTTTTATTCATTAACTTGGCATGGATTTTGCATATGTCGTCGCATCGCCTCCTTCGGGAAGCTTTCCGGCCCTTCGGGGCCATTTCGACGACAACGGAGTCCGTCATGCCTACCCCCGCCTACATCAGCATCACCGGTAAAACCCAGGGCAACATCACCCAGGGCGCCTTCACCGCCGAC
>NZ_JBHXNI010000024.1:0-62904 GCF_042721735.1 Achromobacter sp. NPDC058515 | reverse complement strand
CTGGTGTGCCCGAACGTGGACTCCGGCAACATCGCCTACAACCTGCTCAAGACGGCGGCGGGCGGCAACGTGGCGGTGGGCCCGTTCCTGCTGGGCTGCAACGCGCCGGTGCATATCCTGACCTCCAGCTCCACCGTGCGCCGTATCGTCAATATGACCGCGATGACGGTGGTCGATGTCAATACACCGCGTTGAAGTGACGCCGGCCGGCAGGGCGTGCCCACGCACGCCCACCGGCCTGGTGCTGACGGGCGGCGGCGCGCGCGCCGCATACCAGGTGGGGGTGCTCAGCGCCATCATGGAGCTGCTGGACCCCGACTGGCATTCGCGCTTCCAGAACCCCTTCGACATCATCTGCGGCACGTCCGCCGGCGCGATCAACGCCGCCGCGCTGGCCTGCCGCGCCGACCGGCCCCACCTCGGCGTGCGGCGCATCCGCCGCCTGTGGTCGTCGCTCAATACCGACATGATCTACCGGGCCGACGCGCCCGGCCTGATCCGCACAGGCGTCCGGTGGCTGGGCCTGCTTTCCCTGGGCTGGATGTATTCGGGCCTGACGCGCAAGCGGCCCCATTCGCTGCTGGACAACGCCCCCATGCAGGGCCTGCTGGAACGGGTGCTGGATTTTCAAAACCTGCGCGCCAACCTCGAGAGCGGTTCGCTGTCGGCGCTGGCGATCACGGCATCGGGCTACACCAGCGGCGAGCACCTGACGTTCTACCAGGCGCATACGGCCATCGAGCCCTGGCACCGCTACCTGCGGCTGGCGATTCCCACCCCCATCGGCATCGACCACCTGATGGCGTCGTCCGCCATTCCCTTCGTGTTCCCCGCCCGGCAGGTGCAGGTGCACGGCAAGGGCGAGTGGTGCGGCGACGGCTCGATGCGCCAGCTCGCGCCGATCAGCCCCGCGATCCACCTGGGCGCGCACCGCGTGCTGGTGATCGGCACGGGCTTTCGCGACGAGACCCACCCCGAGAACCGCGAGGACTCCCCGCCGTATCCGTCGCTGGCGCAGGTGGGCGGGCACGCGCTGTCCAGCATCTTCCTGGACGGCCTGTCGGTCGATGTCGAGCGCCTGGAGCGGATCAACTACCTGATGGACCAGGCTGGTCCGGACGGCGGCGCCCGGACCAGCGTGCGCCGCATCGACGTCCTGACGATCACCCCCAGCCAGTCGCTGGACCTGATGGCGCTGGAGCATCTGCGGGACATGCCTTCACAGGCGCGTGCCCTTTTCCGCGTACTCGGTGTATCGTCCGACCCAGGCCGTCCGGGGGGAGGGGCCCTTATGTCCTACCTCCTGTTCGAATCCAGCTACACCAAGCGATTGATCGAACTGGGTTATGCCGATACGATGCAGCGTAACGAAGAAGTGATCGCCTTTTTCAAGGAGGCACAGGCATGACGCGCAATGGGCAATCTACTTTGCAGCGGCAGCTGCTGCGCGGCGGAGCGCTGGCTCATGAAGGGCTGGACAAGAAGGCCGTCGTGGACGCCGCGCATGAACTTGGCCTGTCCTTGTTCGTTGCCAATTGCGACCCGGCCCGCAGCCGTTCGGCGGTGTTGCGGGCCATTGTCAAGGCGGTGGATTTCCCCGAATACTTCGGCGGCAACCTGGACGCCCTGTACGACTGCCTCTGCGACACGGTGCTGGACCACAAGTCCGGCGTGGTGCTCTGGCTGTACCGGCTGCACTCGGGCGATCCGGCGCTCGAAGAAGACGCCGCCCGCATCGAAACCGTCTGTTCGGACGCCGCGGATTTCGCGCACGAGAACGGCCGCGTCTTTGCGTATGTCATCGAGCATGCCGGCAAGCACCCCGATCCCGAACCCGGCGTGGCCGCCGCGCCCTACGGCGAAAACGACTGATGCGCCGCCGGGGCAGCGCCCCGGCTGACGCGGCCTACCAGCCCAGCAGCGCGCTGACGGCCGATAGCAGGGCCAGCCCGGCCGTCTCGGTGCGCAGCACCCGGGGGCCGAAACGCACGGCCTCCACGCCCGCCTGGCGGGCCAGATCCAATTCCTTGTCTGACCATCCCCCTTCGGGCCCGACCAGCAGAGTCAGCGCCTGCATGCCGGGGGTGGCCCCGAGCTTGCCGGCCAGGTCTTGTTCGGCTTCGGGATGGCAGAGCAGGCGCAGGCCGTCCGCGGGCTGGGCCAGCCAGTCGGCCAGCGCCTGCGGCGCGTCCACCGCCATCAGGCGGTTGCGGCCGCATTGTTCGCCGGCCGATTGCGCGATGCGCCGCCAGTGCGCCACCCGCTTGTCCAGCCTGGGGCCGGACAGCTGCAGCACGCTGCGTTGCGCCGCGATGGGGCTGATGCGGACGGCGCCTAGTTCCACGGCCTTTTCCACCACCCAGTCCATCTTGTCGCCCGAGGGCAGGCCCTGCGCGAGGGTGATGCGTCCGGCCAGCTCGGCCTCGCGGGGATCGAAGTCGCCCAGCTGGGCGAAGCCGGCCTTGCCCTCGACTTCGAGGACGGCGGGGTACTGGCCGCCCTGGCCATTGAACAGCACGACGGCTTCGCCGGCCCGCAGGCGCAGCACGCGCAAGGCGTGGTGCGCCAGGGCTTCGGGCAGGGCGATGCGGGCGCCGGCGGCCAGGGGAATGTCGCAGAAGAATCGGGGGGCGGACATGGTGTTGCGAAGTTGTAATGGGGTGCGGCGGCGGGGCCGCCTGTCTGAACGCGTAGCCTACCACTGCTTGTGTCCAGGGCCCGGAAACGCACGATTACATAGGGCATCCGGCTGATGGGCTTGGGGAAATCCCCTGATGCTAAAATCACCTGCTTCGCAACCTACTCAACTGGCCCTATTTCCTCCCTAGGCGCGCCAGTTTCAAAGAGCCTTCCGAATGAGCAATCCGACCGCCCCTAAACTTGCCTTGGCGGATGCCATCCGCGCCCTCGCGATGGATGCCGTGCAACAAGCGAACTCCGGGCACCCGGGTGCTCCCATGGGCATGGCGGAAATCGCCCAAGCCTTGTGGGCCGGCAACCTGCGCCACAATCCCAAGGATCCCGCCTGGGCCAACCGCGACCGCTTCGTGCTGTCCAACGGCCACGGCTCGATGCTGATCTACTCCCTGCTGCACCTGACGGGCTACGACCTGCCCGTCGAAGAACTCAAGAATTTCCGCCAGCTGCATTCCAAGACGCCGGGCCACCCCGAAGTGGGCATCACCCCGGGCGTGGAAACGACCACTGGCCCGCTGGGCCAGGGCCTGGGCAATGCCGTGGGCATGGCGCTGGCCGAAGCGCTGCTGGCCGCTGAATTCAACAAGCCGGGCCACACGCTCGTCGACCACCACACCTACGCCTTCACCGGCGACGGCTGCCTGATGGAAGGCATCTCGCACGAAGTGTGCTCGCTGGCCGGCACGCTGAAGCTGGGCAAGCTGGTCGTGCTGTACGACGACAACGGCATCTCCATCGACGGCCATGTGGAGCACTGGTTCGCCGACGACACCGCCAAGCGCTTCGAAGGCTACGGCTGGAACGTGATCCGCGGCGTCGACGGCCATGACGTCGCCGCCGTGGACGCCGCCATCAAGGCCGCGCGTTCGCAATCGGAAAAGCCCACGCTGGTCATCTGCCGCACCGTGATCGGCAAGGGTTCGCCCAACATGGCCGGCACGCACAACGTGCACGGCGCCCCGCTGGGCAAGGACGAGATCGCCGCCACGCGCGCCGCGCTGGGCTGGTCCTCGGAACCGTTCCAGATCCCGCAAGACATCTACGACGGCTGGGATGGCCGCAAGAAGGGCGCCGCCGCCCAGGCCGAATGGCAGTCCGCGTTCGACGCCTACGCCGCCGAGTTCCCCGCCGAGGCCGCTGAATTCACCCGCCGCATGAAGGGCGAGATGCCCGCCGGCTATGCCGAGCAGTTCCAGGCATTCCTGAGCGCGACGCTGGAAAAGGCCGAGACCGTGGCCACGCGCAAGGCTTCGCAGTTCGCCATCGCGGCGCTGGCTCCCTTGCTGCCGGAAATGCTGGGCGGCTCGGCCGACCTGACCGGCTCCAACTTCACCGACTGGAAGGGCGTCGCCGCCGTCCGCGCCGGCGACAAGGGCATCCAGTTCGGCCGCCACATCAACTACGGCGTGCGTGAATTCGGCATGGCCGCCATCATGAACGGCGTGGCCCTGCACGGCGGCTACCTGCCGTTCGGCGGCACGTTCCTGACGTTCTCGGACTACTCGCGCAACGCCATCCGCATGGCCGCGCTGATGAAGCAGCGCGTCATCCACGTGTTCACCCACGATTCGATCGGCCTGGGCGAAGACGGCCCGACCCACCAATCCATCGAGCATGCGGCCAGCCTGCGCCTGATCCCCAACCTGTCGCTGTGGCGTCCTTGCGATACGGCCGAAACCGCCGTGGCCTGGAACGCGGCCGTGACGCGCCCGACCAGCATCGGCATGGACGTGCATGAAGGCGGCCCGACGGCCCTGTTGCTGTCGCGCCAGAACCTGCCGTTCGTGCAGCGCGACGCGGCCACCGTGGACGCCATCGCCCGCGGCGGCTATGTGCTGCGCGACGCCGAAGGCGCCCGCGCCGTCATCATCGCCACCGGCTCGGAAGTCGCCATCGCGCTGGACGCGCAGGCGCTGCTGGCCAAGGAAGGCGTCGCCGTGCGCGTGGTCTCCATGCCCAGCACCGACGTGTTCGACAAGCAAGACGCCGCCTGGAAACAATCCGTGCTGCCCAAGGGCCTGCCGCGCGTGGCCGTCGAAGCCGGCGTCACCGCCTTCTGGCACAAGTACGTTGGCCTGGAAGGCGCCGTGGTCGGCATCGACCGCTACGGCGAGTCCGCTCCGGCCGGCGCGCTGTTCAAGTTCTTCGGGCTGACCGCCGACAAGGTGGCCGAGACCGTCCGCCAAGTTTTGTAAAAAAGGAGCTTAGTCATGACCATTCGCGTCGCCATCAACGGTTACGGTCGCATCGGCCGCAACATCCTGCGTGCCCACTATGAAGGTGGCAAGAAGCACGATATCGAAATCGTCGCCATCAACGACTTGGGCGACCCCAAGACGAACGCGCACCTGACGCGCTACGACACCGCCCACGGCAAGTTCCCGGGCACCGTCGAAGTCGACGGCGAGTTCATGGTCGTCAACGGCGACAAGATCCGCGTGCTGGCCAACCGCAACCCGGCTGAACTGCCCTGGGGCGACCTGAAGGTCGACGTGGTCCTGGAGTGCACGGGCTTCTTCACGACCAAGGAAAAGGCCGGCGCGCACATCAAGGGCGGCGCCAAGAAAGTCATCATCTCGGCTCCGGGCGGCAAGGATGTGGACGCCACCATCGTCTACGGCGTGAACCACGGCGTGCTGAAGTCGACGGACACCGTCATCTCGAACGCTTCGTGCACCACCAACTGCCTGGCCCCGCTGGTCAAGCCGCTGAACGACAAGCTGGGCCTGGAAAACGGCCTGATGACCACCGTCCACGCCTACACCAACGACCAGGTCCTGACCGACGTCTACCACGAAGACCTGCGTCGCGCGCGTTCGGCGACGATGAGCATGATCCCCACGAAGACCGGCGCCGCCGCCGCCGTGGGCCTGGTGCTGCCGGAACTGAATGGCAAGCTGGACGGCTACGCCATCCGCGTCCCGACCATCAACGTGTCGCTGGTCGACCTGTCGTTCGTGGCCAGCCGCGACACGACCGCCGAAGAAGTCAACGGCATCCTGAAGGCCGCCTCCGAAGGCGAGTTGAAGGGCATCCTGGACTACAACACCGAACCCCTGGTGTCGGTGGACTACAACCACAACCCGGCCTCCAGCACCGTTGACGCGTCGCTGACCAAGGTTTCGGGCCGCCTGGTCAAGGTCTCGTCCTGGTACGACAACGAGTGGGGCTTCTCGAACCGCATGCTCGACACCACCGTCGCGCTGATGTCGGCCAAGTAAGCAACGCGGTCAGTCCAGAGGGGACGGATTTGTTTTCCGCCATTGCGGAAAATGGGTTCGTCCCCTTTGTTCGCCTATCGTAGGAATTCAAATATGTCCAAGGTCAATACCCTGTCCGCGCTGGCCAAGTCCGGCGCCCTGTCCGGCAAGCGCGTGTTCATCCGCGCCGACTTGAACGTGCCGTTCGACGACGCCGGCCGCATCACTGAAGACACCCGCATCCGCGCCTCGGTGCCCGGCATCCGCCTGGCGCTGGACGCCGGCGCCGCCGTGATGGTCACCTCCCACCTGGGCCGCCCGAAAGAAGGCGTGCTGACCGAAGCCGACTCGCTCGCCAAGGTTGGCCAGCGCCTGTCCGAGCTGCTGGGCATGCCCGTGCAGCTGGTGCGCGACTGGGTCGACGGCGTCCAGGTCGATCACGGCCAGGTCGTGCTGCTGGAGAACTGCCGCGTGAACGTCGGCGAAAAGAAGGACGACGAGGCGCTGGCCAAGAAGATGGCCGCGCTGTGCGACGTCTACGTCAACGACGCCTTCGGCACCGCCCACCGCGCCGAAGCCACCACCCACGGCATCGCGCGCTTTGCGCCCGTGGCCTGCGCCGGCCCCTTGCTGGCAGCCGAGCTGGACGCCCTGGGCCGCGCGCTGCACGAGCCCAAGCGTCCGCTGGTCGCCATCGTGGGCGGCTCCAAGGTGTCGACCAAGCTGTCCATCCTGCAATCCTTGGCCGACAAGGTCGACCAGCTGGTCGTGGGCGGCGGCATCGCCAACACCTTCATGCTGGCCGCCGGCCTGTCCATCGGCAAGTCGCTGGCCGAGCCCGACCAGGTCGACCAGGCGCGCGCCGTCATCGACATCATGAAGCAGCGCGGCGCCGCCGTGCCGATCCCGGTGGACGTGGTGTGCGCCAAGTCCTTCGACGCGAATGCCGAAGCCACCGTCAAGGCGGCCGAGGACGTGGCCGACGACGACATGATCCTGGACATCGGCCCCAAGACCGCGGCGCAGTTGGCCGAGATCTTGAAGAAGGCCGGCACCATCGTCTGGAACGGCCCCGTGGGCGTGTTCGAGTTCGACCAGTTTGCCAACGGCACCGAAGTCGTGGCGCGCGCCATCGCCGAATCGGACGGCTTCTCGATCGCCGGCGGCGGCGACACGCTGGCCGCCATCGCCAAGTACGGCATCGGCGAGCAGGTCGGCTATATCTCGACCGGCGGCGGCGCCTTCCTGGAATTCCTGGAAGGCAAGACCCTGCCGGCCGTGGCCGTGCTGGAAGCCCGCGCCGCAAAGTAAGGAACCCCCACGCCGCGCACGCGTTGCGTGCTTGCCGCCCCGCCTTGGGGCGGCCCGGCGGCGGGGCGGCTGTTCTTGCGAGCCAGCTCGCCTATTCCATCTTGGCGCCCGACATCTTCACGATGTCCGCATAGCGATCGATCTCGGATCGTATGAAGGCCCCGAACGCCTCCGGCGTCTGCCCCGCGGTCACCAGCGCGCCCATGCCTTCCATCCGCTTCTTCATTTCCGGGGCGGACACCACGGCGTTGATTTCCTGGTTCAGGCGCTGCACCACCTCGGCCGGCGCGCCCGCCGGCGCGACGATGCCGTACCACGCGGAGGCGTACATCTTGGGCACGCCCGCTTCCTCGAAGGTGGGCACGTCCGGCAGGGCCGGCAGGCGGGTGCGCGAGGCCACGGCCAGTGCGCGCAGCGCGCCCGCCTGCACCTGCGCGAGCGATCCCGTGTCTATCATCATGTCCACCTGGCCCGCCAGGAGGTCCGAGACCGCCGGGCCGCTGCCCTTGTAGGGAATGTGCAGCACGTCCGCGCCGGTCAGGTGCTTGAACATGGCGCCGGCCAGGTGCTGCGACGAGCCCACGCCGCCCGATCCGTAGTTCAGCTTGCCCGGTTCGGCCTTCGCGGCGGCGATCAGGTCCGCCACCGATTGGAAGCGCGATTGCTTGGGCACTTCCAGAATGTTGGGGATTTCGGCCACGAAGGCGATGGGCGTGAAGTCCTTCGCCGGATCGAAGCCCAGGCGCGAATACAGGTGCGGGTTGGCGGCGTTGGTGGAGCTGGTGGCCATGAGCAGCGTGTAGCCGTCCGGCTTTTCCCGCACGAAGGCGGCGGTGCCGATATTGCCGCCGGCGCCGGCCTTGTTGTCCACGATGACCGTCTGGCCCAGGCGTTCGGTCAGGCGCTGCGCCAGCATGCGGCCCAGCGCGTCGGTGGCGCCGCCCGGAGGCCAGGGCACGACCAGCTTGATGGGGCGTTCGGGATAGGCCTGCGCCAGGGCGGCAGGGGCGATGCCGGCGGCAAGCGCGGCGAGCACGAGCGCGCGGCTGGCGCGTCGCAGGATGGCGAAGGACATGGAGTCTCCAGAAGTGCCGGCCCTTGCTCCCGCCACGCGTATCCGTGGAGGTGGGCCGTGTCGGTCTACAGGCGCGGCATCGCGCCGCTGGACTTGTGCCGGCGACTCTACGCAATCCGCATGCTGCGGAAAAGGGATAAAAATTGAACAAAATCCATTCCCTGAAGGAATGAAACCTGCGCTTGCCTTGATTCCGCGCGTCCTGGATGCAACGGGCTTGGTGTAGGCTTGGCGGATATCCCGGTTCTTGCGGGAAATTTTCCTTCCGGCCTTCCCGCAGCACCATGAACCTACGTTTTCTTCCTGGCCTGAACAACTTTCGCGGCATGACCCGGGAATCGGCGCGGCGCGACGTCGCGGCCGGACTGAGCGTGGCGGCCGTGGCGCTGCCGGTGGGCCTGGCCTACGCCGCCATGATGGGCGTGCCGCCCGTGGCGGGGCTGTGGGCGGCCATCGCGGGGATGCTGGGCTACGCCTTGTTCGGCTCGTCGCGCACCCTGATCGTGGGGCCCGATACGGCCACCTGCACGCTGATCGCCGCGACCCTGACGGGCATGGCGCTCACGAGTCCGGAAGACCGCCTGGTGGGCGCCACGGGCATCGCGCTGACGGTGGGCGTGGGCTGCCTGATCGCGCGCGTGCTGCGCCTGGGCGTGCTGGCCAACCTGCTGTCGCGGCCCGTATTGATCGGCTATATGGCGGGCGTGGCCATCACGCTGGCAATGTCGCAGCTGAGCGGCCTGACGGGCGTGGGGCTGCGCAACACCGGCCTGGTGCATCCCTTCCTGGAGCTCTCGCGCCGGCTGCCTGAAATCCAGATTCCCACCCTCTGCCTGGGGCTGGCGTCCTGCGTGTTCCTGGTGGCCGTGAAGCGCTGGCGGCCCGCCTGGCCCGGCCCCATCCTGCTGGTGGTCGGCGCCTGCCTGCTGTCCTGGATCTTCAATTTTCCCGGCCTGGGCATCGCGGTGGTGGGCGAGGTGCCCGCCGGCCTGCCCGCACTGAGCCTGCCGATGCGCCTGGAAGGCCTGGACGGCATCCTGTTGGGCGCGGCGGGTGTCCTGGTGGTGAGCTTTTCCAGCGGCATCGTGACGGCGCGCAGCTTTGCCGCGCGCACGGGAGACCATGTGGACCCCAACCGGGAACTGGTGGGCTTTGGCGCAGCCAACGTGGCGACCGGCCTGTTCCAGGGCTTCGTCGTGACGGGCGCCGATTCGCGCACGGCCGTGGGGCTTGTGGCCGGCGGCTCGTCGCCGCTGGTCAGCGTCAGCGCCGCGGCCGCGCTGGCGGTCGTGGTGGGCCTGCTGAGCGCGCCCCTGTACTGGTTGCCGCAGGCGGTGCTGGCCGCCATCCTGTTGCTGGCGGCGGCCAGCCTGTTCGACGGCCACGCCTTCTTGCGGCTGGCCCGCATCTCGCGCATCGAACTGGCGTTCGGGATACTGGCAGCGGTGGGCGTGGTGGGGTTCGGCGTGTTGCAGGGCGTGGCCGTGTCGGTGGGCGCGACCCTGCTGTACGCCATGTACGTGTCGGGCAATCCGCGCGACGCCTTGCTGGGCCGCCTGCCGGGCGAATCGGTGCTGGGCAAGCTGCACCTGAATCCCGACGCGAAGCCGGTGCCGGGCACGGTGGTGTGGCTGTTCGAGTCGTCGGTGTGGTTCTTCAATGCCGACGCCTTCCGCCGGCGCGCGCGCGAAGTGATCGCGCAGGCCGGCGACGCGCAGTGGTTCGTGCTGGACGCCGAGGCCATGACCCAGGCCGATGCCGATGCGGTAGAGGCGCTGTATGAACTCAAGCGCGAGCTCGACAATCGCAACATCACCTTGCTGGTCGCGGGCGGACACGGCAAGTTCCGCACGGCGCTGGAGCGCTCCGGCCTGGTCAAGAAGATAGGCCGGGAGAAGATCTTCGGCAGTCCCGAGCAGGCGGTCGACGCCATCGAGCGCTGGCGCCTGGCCCCGCCGGACACGCTGGGCTAGGGCGAACAGCCCTAATCGATGATGTGGTATCCGCCGTCGATGTACAGCGTCTGCCCCGTCATCAGGCGCGCGGCGTCGGTGGCCAGCCAGGCGGTGGCCTCGCCCACGTCGTCGATGGAAACCAGGCTGCGCGCCGGCGCCTTGGCCTGGGCGCGGTCCAGCATCGCGTCGAACTCCGCGATGCCCGAGGCGGCGCGGGTTTTCAGCGGCCCCGGCGATATCGCATGCACGCGGATGCCTTGCGGGCCCAGTTCCGCCGCCAGATAGCGCGTGGCGGATTCCAGCGCCGCCTTGACCGGCCCCATCATGTTGTAGTGTTCCACCACCATCTGCGAGCCGTAGTAGCTCATGCAGAATAGGGCGCCGCCCTTCGGCATCAGCGGCTCGGCCAGCTTGGCCATGCGGATGAAGGACCAGCACGACACGTCCATCGCCTGCAGGAAGCCCGCGCGCGAGCAATCCGTCACGCGGCCGTGCAGGTCGTCGCGCGGCGCGAACGCGATGGAATGCAGCACGAAGTCCAGCGCGCCCCATTCGCTCGCGATGCGCTCGAAGACGGCTTCCAGCTCGCCCTCGTTCAGCAGGTTCAGCGGCATCAGCAGCGGCGCGTCCACCTGCCGCGCGAGCGGCTCCACGTGCGGTCGCGCCTTGTCGTTCAGGTAGGTCACGGCCAGCTCCGCGCCCATCGCGCGAAACGCCTTGGCGCAGCCCCAGGCGATGGAGTCGGCATTGGCGATGCCGGTCACCAGGCCGCGCTTGCCGGCCAGCGGAAGCAGCGCGTTCATCGCTGGCGCACCAGGGCCAGCGTGTGCTGCGCGATGATCAGCTCTTCGTTCGTGCGCACCACGTAGACGCCGACGCGGCTGTCGTCGCTGGAGATGCGCGGCCCGTGGCGGGCGTTGCGCTCCGGATCCAGCCTGATGCCCAGCCAGCCCCAGTGTTCGCTGATCGCCTGGCGGATGTCGGCGGAGTTCTCGCCCACGCCGGCGGTGAAGACGATGGCGTCGATGCCGTTCATGGCGCAGCCCAGCCCGATCATGCCTTCGGCCACGCGCCAGGCGAAATACTTGAGCGCCAGCTTGGCCGAGGGCGCGTCGCTGGCCAGCAGCTCGCGCATGTCGTTGCCGATGCCGGACAGCCCCTTCATGCCGCAGTCGTGATACAGCATGTGCTCGATCTCGTCGTGGCTCATGCCGCGTTCCATCATCCACAGCACCACGCCGGCGTCCAGGCGGCCGGGGCGCGTGCCCATCGGCAGGCCTTCCAGCGCCGTGAAGCCCATGGTGCTGTCCACGCTCTTGCCCTGATGCATGGCGCAGGCCGAGACGCCCGAGCCCAGGTGCGCGGCGATGATCTTGCCCATGGCGATGTCCGGCAGGGCCTGGCGCAGGCGCTGCGCGATGTACTCGTACGACAGCCCGTGAAAGCCGTAGCGGCGCACGCCGTCCTGGTACAGGTGCTCGGGCAGCGCGTAGCGGTCGGCCACGTCGGAGTGGCTGCGGTGGAATGCGGTGTCGAAGCACGCCACCTGCGGGATCCAGGGCCGGCGCTCGCGGATGACGCGGAT
Organism: Achromobacter sp. NPDC058515; assembly: GCF_042721735.1. Lineage (NCBI taxonomy): Bacteria > Pseudomonadati > Pseudomonadota > Betaproteobacteria > Burkholderiales > Alcaligenaceae > Achromobacter > Achromobacter sp. NPDC058515. The sequence continues at coordinate 51,081 of NZ_JBHXNI010000024.1, read as the reverse complement.
CGGCGCCAGGTTGTTGGGCTGGTGCAGCGGCGCGAGCGGGGTGAAGGTGTCGAGCTTGGCCAGGACGGCGTCGTCGATCAGCACCGGCTCGGACAGGTCGGGGCCGCCATGCACGACGCGATGGCCCACCGCCAGCGGGGCGCCGCCCAGGTGGCCGCTCAGCCACGTGCCCACCACTTCCTGCCCGTTGGGCACGTCGGGGGCGTGGCTGGGCGCGATGTCGCGCTCGACCAGGGTCTGGCCGCCCGCGTCGCGCACGCGCAGCCTGGGGTGCGTGGTGCCGATGCCTTCAAGCTGGCCGCCCAGGCGCGGGGCGAGTTCCTGCTTGTCGTCGATGTCGTACAGGTAGAACTTGATGCTGGAACTGCCGGCGTTGATGACGAGGATGGTATCGCTCATGGCGTTGTGATTCCACGTTGAGACACTGCGGTTTCCCTTCAAGGGCCTTGTTCCCCCAATGCGTGCCGTATTCAATCCGGGGCACCGTGGATCCGGCTTCGCTGGTCCGCCCGTGCCGTCCCCTTGAGGGGGCCCGCGCAAGCGGCTAGGGGGAGGTTCCATACTTTAGGCCAGCGGGCGGGCCTGCTGCTGGTCCAGGTGATGGGCGTAGATCGCCGCCACCGCGCACGAGGCCAGGCGCGAGCGCGGGCTGTCGGCGCGGCTGGTCAGGATGATGGGCACGCGCGCGCCCAGCACGATGCCGGCCGCTTCCGCGTTGGCGAGGAACGTCAGGTTCTTGGCCAGCATGTTGCCGGCTTCCAGGTCGGGCACCACGAGCACCTGGGCCACGCCCGCCACCGGCGAACGGATGCCCTTGATGCGCGCTGCGTCGGGGCTGATGGCGTTGTCCAGCGCCAGCGGGCCGTCCAGCACGCCGCCCGCGATCTGGCCGCGGTCGGCCATCTTGCACAGCGCGGCGGCTTCGATGGTGCTGGGGATGCTGGGCGTCACCTGTTCCACGGCGGACAGGATCGCCACGCGCGGCTCGCCCAGGCCCAGCCCGTGATGCAGATCGATCACGTTGCGGATGATGTCGGCCTTGGTTTCCAGGTCGGGGAAGATGTTGATGGCGGCGTCGGTGATGAAAAGCGGCTCGGCATAGGTGGGCACTTCCATGATGAACACATGGCTGATGCGCCGGCCGCTGCGCAGCCCCGTGTCGCGCGCCACCACTTCGTGCATCAGTTCGTCCGTATGCAGGCTGCCCTTCATCAGCAGCGTGGCCTTGCCCCCGCGCACGAGGGCCACGGCGGTCGCGGCCGCCGCGTGGCTGTGCGGCGCGTCGACGATGCGGGCGTCGCCCAGGTTCAGCTCGTAGCGGGCGGCCGTATCCCGGATCTTGCCCTCGGGGCCGACCAGGATGGGCTGCAACAGGCCCAGGTCCCGCGCTTCCAGCGCGGCGGACAGCGAGGGCTCGTCGCAGGGATGCGCGATGGCGCAGCAGGCGGGCGCCAGCGTCTGCGCGCGGGCGATGAGCTTGTCGTAGTGCGTGGAGGTGGGCAGGCTCATGAGGTCTTGACCTTGGCGGGTTGGCGGGAAGAGGGCTTCCTGGCCGCGCGCTTGGACGGGGCCTTGGCGGCGGCCTTCGCCGCGGGCTTGCCGGCCTCGGCCTTCCTGGCCGCGGCGGGATGAGGCTTGGCGGTCTTGGCGGGCACGTCGGCGGCAGCCTCGACCAGGTCCTTTACCTGCCTGGCCGGCGTGGCCGACGTTGCGGGCGCCTCGTGCTTGGCTGCGGCCACCCGCAGGCGCTTGGGCGACGCGGCGGGCGTCTGGGCCTGCTCGCGCTTCTGCGCGCGGCGCTCGGCCGATTCAAAGATGCGCTCCATCTCGGCCAGGCTTTCGAGCGCCGCGTCGCTCAGCGGCTCGGCAGCTTCCAGCACGCCCTTCATCGCGTTCAGGGTGTGGCGGATCTCGGCGGCGGAGGACTCTTCCAGCAGGCGCGGCATGGCCTGGATCGCGGCGGCGGAGTCCAGCGTCATCATCAGGGCCTGGTCGCGCGTGACGTTCTTGAACTGCTGCAGCGTCAGCGCGTTGTCGGCCTCGGCGCGCATCTTGCGGATCAGCGCGAAGCTGCGTTCGTCCAGGCCGCCCTCGGCGCCCGAGACATACAGCAGCATCCGTATCGCGGCCACGCGCAAGCCGCCTTCCTGCATCAGCGAACGCAGCTCGGCTGCGCGCTCTTCCATGAAGCGGCGGTGTTCCGGCGATACGCCCGGATGCTTGCGCGGGGGGCCGGACTGCGCGCCCAGGCCCGCCAGGTCCTGCACCAGCGGCGAACCATATATGCCCATGAAGGCGCGTTCGTCGGCCGAGTCGCGCAGGTCCTGCCAGATGTTCAGGCTGGTCTCGATCATGTTCGAGAACATCTCCTGCGCCATCAGGAAGGGATTGGCGGGGGAGGCCTGCTGGCGGTTCTCGCGCACCTGTTCCGCCGCCTGCGCGATCGGGGCGATCAGCGGGTTGCGGTCGGAGATCAGTTCGTAGGGCAGGCGCAGCGGATGCAGGCGCTGCATCCATTCCGCCGATTGCGGCGTCGCCAGGGCCTGCACCCAGGGCTGCACAAAGCTGCGGTATATGCCCAGGTTGATGTCGGAGATGCGGGCGACGGCGGCAAAGCGGCGGTCGTCCTCTTCCTTGCGGTCCACGATGGCGCGCACGTCGTCCAGGCTGCGCTGCTCGAACGACAGCACATAGTTGCCGAAGGCCAGGTCCGCGTTGGGCGTGTCCGGCGTCTTGTCGGCGATCTCGGCCTGGTAGATGCCCGGGGGCAGCACGTCGATCATGTCGATGTTGGACGTGAATTCCTGGTGTTCCTTGCGGGCCACGCTGCCCGACACGAAGATGCCCAGGTGGCCGATGCTTTCATGCACGGCGTAGACGATGGTCTGGCCGTGGGCCAGCACCTCGGCTTCGTTCTGGTAGAGGTCGGGGATCCAGCCCAGCGCCTGCGGCGGCGGGGTGATGTTGTCGCCCTTGGAGCAAAACACCACGATGGGCGAGCGGATGTTGCGCAGGTCGATGCGGATGCCGTCGGAGGTCACCAGGCCCGCGGTGGCCAGGCGGTTGCCCACGAACAGGTTGTCGACGATGTACTGGATCTCGGGGCCGTTCAGGAAGACGTGGCCGCCCCACCATTTCTCGAAGCTCAGGTAGCGGCCGGCTTCGGTGTCCACCTTGGAGTACAGGTTGTACTGCTTGGACCACAGCGTATTGGCCGGATTCAGGTTCTCGAAGTTCTGCACCAGCCAGGCGCCGTCGAACTTGCCGTTGCCCAGGTCGCTCGTCATCGCGGTGAGCCAGCTGCCGCCCAGGAGGCCGCCGGCATAGCGCATGGGGTTCATGCCGCGCCAGCCGGCCCAGTACGACAGCGGGGCGCCCGCCACGATGATGGGGCCGAAGAGCTCGGGACGGATCGCGGCGGTCATCATGATCTGCCAGCCTGCCTGGCAGTTGGCCACCACCACCGGCTTGCCTTCCGCGTCGGGGTGCAGCGCGATGATCTCTTCCAGGAAGCGGGCCTCGGCCATCATCACGTCTTCGACGGTCTGGGTCGGCATGGGCTGGGGCAGGAAGGTGGCGAAGTAGCAGGGATGTCCCGCGCGCAGCGCCACGCCGATCTCGCTTTCCGGCTTGAAGCCGCCGATGCCCGGGCCGTGGCCGGCGCGCGGGTCCACCACCAGGAAGGGGCGCTTGATCGGGTCCGTTTCGACGCCGGCCGGCGGCTTGATGCGCAGCAGGCCGTAGTTGACGGGGCGCGGCAGCTCGCGGCCGTCCAGCACCAGCTCGGACTCCATGCTGAGCACATTGGGCGCGCGCTTGGCCATGTGGGCGTGGTATTGGTTGCCGCGCTGGCGCATCACATCCGCGTACAGCACGCCGCGCTGCCAGGCATCCACGGCGTATTCGTAGGCGGCCGTCCAGGGGTTGAAGGACGGGGCGGGTGCGTGATCGGTGCCGGATCCGGCCATGGCGATCTCCTGTTAGTTGCTGCCGGCGGCGAAAAACCGCCGGGCCGGTCCCAGAGTGGAACCGGCTGAGTTGACCTCCCCATTACACCGCAATGGATGCTGCGGTGCAACAAACGCAGATTTCAGGCAGGGCCGTGCCAGACGGCTTCGATGCGGTTGCCGTCGGGATCGAGCAGGAACGCGGCGTAATACTGCGCGTGGTAGTGCGGCCGCAGGCCCGGCGCGCCCCCGTCGCGCCCGCCGTGGGCCAGGCCCGCGGCGTGGAACGCGTCAACGGCGGCCCGATCGGGCGCCTTGAAGCACCAGTGGCGCCGGGCGCCGGACGCGGCATCCGGCGGCGCGCCGCCGGTGGCGAAGACGGACAGGTAGGTATGCTGGCCGCTGCCGGGACCGCAGCGTTCGCCGTAGCCCAGGGCGTCGGGACGGTCATAGACCTTTTCCGCGCCCAGCGCCTGCATGACGGCGTTGTAGAACGGCCGGGCGGCAGCCAGCCCGGAGACGGTGATGGAGACGTGATCAAGCAGTTGCATCGCGGCTCCGGAACGCGGCTAGGAGCGCGCGGTCGCGTTGTGCTCCAGCCATTTCTGGACGGAGGGCCGCTGCCATTGCACATCGGCATAGATGCGCAGGTGGTCGGGCAGGTCGTCGTGGGCCAGGCGCTTGAGCATGACCGCCAGGTCCGTGTCGGCGATGCACCACTCGTCGAACAGGCTGGTCTGGCCGATGCCCACGAGATAGCCGGCCACCTGGATCAGCTTGGCCGCGGCGGCATGGGCGGCGTCGGACAGCGGCTGGCCGACCTCGCCGTAGAAGACGGTTTCCGTGGGGCGCTCCTGGCGCAGCGCGCCCAGGTCGCTGCGCAGCCACGCTTGCAACTGGCGGGCGCGGGCGCGTTCGCGGGCGCCCGACGGGTACAGGGCGGCATGCGCGGGGGCGGGAAATATTTCGTCCAGGTATTCGGCGATGACGCTGGATTCGGTCAGGTTGAAGTCCGCGTGCGTCAGCGCCGGCACCCGCCCGGTGAGCGCGCGGCACTGGTAAGGCTGCATGCGCTGTTCGCCCGCCGCCAGGTCGATGGGGCGCACTTCGAACGGCAACTGCTTTTCGGTCAGCGCCACATACACCGACATGGCGTACGGACTGAGGAACAGGGAATCGACGTATAGCGTAAGCGGGGCGCCCAAAGCTTTTCTCCGGTCAGGCGGGGTAATGAATCGACAGGCGGCGCGAGGCCGCTTGAATTGCAAAGCGTAACGCAACTGCAATTCAGCGTGTCGCGCCGACGCGTCAGTCCACGATGAAGAGCTTGGCGCCGGTGGCGGTGGACGAGCGATGCGGCTCGGCCTGGTCGGCCACCTGGTAGCTCATGCCGGGGGTCAGCACGAACTGCCGGCCGTCGTCCAGCTCGGTGTGCAGCTCGCCTTCCAGACAGAACAGGATATGGCCCTTGCTGCACCAGTGGTCGGCCAGGTAGCCGGGCGTGTATTCGACCATGCGCACCCGCAGGTCGCCGAACTGCCGGGTCCGCCAATAGGCCATGCCGGTGTCGCCGGCGTGTTCGGTGCGTTCCACCTCGGACCAGTCCGTGGTGCCGAAAGGGATGTTGCTCATCTTCATCGTGAATCCTGCATCCTGGAAAAAAGCGCCCCTAGCTGCCCTGGGACGGCCCGGCGGCAAAACACAAATACTACGCCACTCAGGCGGCCAGCTTCTTCTGCCAGAACATGGCGCGGCCGGTGGCCTCGTCCAGCGCGTAGCCCTCGAAGCCCTGCTTGCGGTACAGGCCCTGGGCAACCGCGTTGCCTTCCAGCACTTCCAGCGTGATCTTGCAGCAGCCCAGCCGGCGCGCCCGCTCTTCCAGGGCGGACAGCAGGCGCTTGCCCACGCCCTGGCCCTGGAATTTCGCGGCCACGCCCAGGTCGTGCAGGTTGATCAGGGGGCGGCAGGCGAAGGTGGAGAAGCCCTCCAGGTAGATCGCCACGCCGGCGGCCTCGCCGTCGACGCGCGCCAGCAGCGCGTGCGCGGTGGGCCGGCGGGCCAGTTCGGCGATCAGGTTTTGCTGGGCATGGGCGGACAGGGGCGCGTTGCCGCCCATGGGACCGCTGGCGTATTCGTTCAGCATGGCCAGCACCTGGCTGCCGTGTTCGGGGTTGTTGAAGTCGGCGTCGATGATTTCCAGCACGGTCGGTTCCAGGAGGGGTTAGGCCTGCGGCGCAAGGGCCGGTCATGCGCGCGGATTTGCGGCAACCCGACATTATGCGCGCCCCGGATGACACGGCAAAGCGCATTGAAAAATCGGTCCATAACCCCTATCTTCTTGATATTCAAGGCCGAATCCGGCTCCGCCGGGCGCGGCCCCAACCCTAAAGGTGAGCTGGAACATGGAGTTCAAGGACTACTACAGCATTCTCGGGGTGGAGCAGAGCGCGTCTGACGACGAGATCCGGCGCGCCTACCGCAAACTCGCCCGGAAGTATCACCCCGACGTCAGCAAGGAAAGCGACGCCGAGGTCCGCATGCGCGACGTGAACGAGGCCTACGACGTGCTGCGCGACGCGGAAAAGCGCCAGGCCTACGACAACCTGGCGGCGGGCGTATCGCCCGAAGGCGGCTTTCAGCCGCCGCCCGGCTGGGACGAGGGCTTCGAGTTCCATCGCGGCGCGGCGCCCGGCGACGAGGCGCAGTTCAGCGAGTTCTTCTCGTCGCTGTTCGGCGGCCGCGGCCAGCGGCACGGGACGCGGCAACAGGAGTTTCGCGCGCGCGGCGAAGACCATCACGCCGCGATCGAGGTGGACCTGGAAGACGCGCTCCAGGGAGCCACGCGCGACATCAGCCTGCGGTCGATGGAGATGGACGGCCAGGGCCATCCCCATATGCAGACCCGCACGCTCAGCGTGAAGATTCCGGCCGGCGTGCGGGAAGGCCAATACATCCGGCTGGCAGGGCAGGGCATGCCCGGCTATGGCGGCGCCGAAAACGGCGACCTGTACCTGGAAGTGCGCTTCAAGCCGCATCCGCGATACCGCGCCGAAGGCCGCGACCTCTACATGACGCTGCCGGTGGCCCCCTGGGAAGCCGCCCTGGGCGCCAGCGTGAAGGCGCCCACGCCGGGCGGCACGGTCGAGGTGTCCGTGCCGGCGGGATCGGGCAACGGCCGCAAGCTGCGCCTGCGCGGGCGCGGCATCCCGGGGGATCCGCCGGGCGACCTGTATCTGGTGCTGGACCTGGTGCTGCCGCCGGCCGATAGCGAAGCGGCCAAGGCGGCCTACCGGAAACTGCAGCAGGAACTGCCCTTCAACCCGCGGCGCCACTTGGGGGTCTGACCATGAAGAAGATTGTCATCACCAGCGCCACCGTCGTGGGCAAGGCTCAGCCCCTGAGCGCGGACGACCTGGCCCGCGCCTGCGGCGCGGAAGTGGAGTGGGTGGCGCGGCTGGTCGATGTCGGCATCGTCAACGCCAGCGGACGCGGCCCCGCGGAATGGCGCTTCTACAGCGTGGACCTGCAGCGCGCGCTGCATGCGCGCCGCCTGGAGCACGATTTCGGCGCCGGCCTGGACGCCGTGGCGCTCATCCTGGACCTGAGCCAGGAGGTCCGGCGGCTGAAGTCGCAGCTGCGCGCGCTGGGGGCCCTGGACAAGCCGTAACGGGGCGGCCGGGGGTAGGTAAAATGGGCGCCTGCCGCAACACCAATAAGCGAAAAGCACCTTGGAGACTCCCCCCGCCGCCGCGCCCGTTCTGCCCGGCTCCGCGCGCATCGATGGCCTGAAATCCTGCCTGCCCGTGATGATCGGCTACTTCCCGGTGGCCGTGACGTTCGGCATTGCCGGCATCGCCGCCGGGCTGACCCCGCTGCAGGTCATCCTGATCTCCGTGCTGGTCTATGCAGGCGCCAGCCAGTTCCTGCTGCTGGCCTCGATCAAGGCGGGCACGCCCTGGCTGTGGGTGGTGGCGCTGTGCTCCCTGCTCAACGCCCGGCACCTGCTCTACGGGCCGCTCCTGTCGCGCTTTCTGCCCGCCGCGCTGCATGGCCGGCTGAAGGTGGCGTTCCTGCTTACCGATGAAGTCTTCGCCACTGCGTTCAACCGCCTGCAGAGCGTGGCGCCCGACCGGCGCCAGGGGTGGATGATCGCCCTGGGCCTGGGCGCCTGGCTGACCTGGATCGCCGGCACCGCGGTGGGCGTGTACGCGGGCGACGGCCTGGAACGCCACTACCCCATGCTTTCCCGGGTGATGCGCTTTGCCCTGCCGGCGCTGTTCATGGCGCTGGTGTGCCAGAGCGCCAGGCGCGGCATGGGCCTGCCCATCGTGGCCGCCGTGGCGGGCGCCGGGGTAATCGCCGCCCTGGGGCATACCAGCCTGGCCATCCTGGCCGGCGCCGTCATCGGCTGCGCGGCTTATCGCTTGAGGAGGCCCGCATGAACGCCGATGGACTGGGATTCTGGGGCGCGGTGATCGCCATGGCGGTCATCACGTACCTGACCCGCGCGCTGCCTTTCATGCTGTCCGAGCGCAGCCGCCTGCTGCGCCACCTGTCGCGGGAAGGCTCGGCGCTGGCCGCGCTGGGGCCGTCCCTGCTGGCGGGGATCGCGGCGGCGGTGATCGTGCCCGACCTGCTGGACGCGGGCGAGCAGGCCGCCCGCATCGCGCCGTACGTGGGCGGGCTGGTCGTCACGGGCGTGGCGGCGCGCCTGGTCAGCAACACGGGCGTCGCCGTGCTGCTGGGCATGGGCGGATACGGGATATTGCTGGCCTTGGCGGCATAGTGGCCCCAAGGCAAAATGGTCGGACCCCACAGGAGGCCGACCATGCTTACGCTCTACCATGCGCCGCGCTCGCGGTCGTTCCGGATTCTCTGGCTGCTTGAGGAACTGGGCGTGCCTTACGACACCGAGATGGTGTCGATCCGCGGAAGCGACAGCGCGGGCCACATGCCCTCGGACTACATCGACATCCACCCCCACCGCAAGGTGCCGGCGCTGGTGCATGACGGCGTCCCCGTGTTCGAGACGCCCGCCATCGCGCTGTACCTCACCGACCTGTATCCGCAGGCAGGCCTGGGGCCGCTGACGGGCGATCGCCAGCGCGGCCCCTACCTGACCTGGCTGGCCTATTCCACCGGGGTGTTCGAGCCCGCCATGGTCGAGCGCGCCTTCAAGACCCCGCACCAGGCCGCGCTGGGATGGGGCTCGGCGGACGAGGTCGAACAGGTGCTCACCCGGGTGCTGATGGCGCGTCCCTATTTCCTGGGCGACAAGTTCTCCGCCGTGGACATCGTGCTGGGCGGGTCGCTGCAGTACATGATGCAGATGAAGATTGTTCCCGAGACGCCTGTCTTCAGCGCGTATGCCGAGCGCCTGGGCGACCGTCCGGCCATGCACCGCGCCCTGCAGCGGGACGGCGACATCGAAGAGTCATGACGCGCCTCGCCCGGCCTCAGGCTCCCGGATGCGTTCCCGCAGGTGCGCCTGCCATTGCTCGGGGCGGCCCAGATAGCGGCTGGGCTCCAGCAGCGTGCGCACGCCGTCGCGCTCCAGCGCCAGCGTGGGAAAGCCCGTGCCGCCCACCTGGGCCAGCAGCTTGCGGCTGGCCGCGATGTGCGCGGCCGTCTCGGGGCCTGCCGCCGCCGCGTAGGCGGCGCCGAACGCTTCCGTGTCCAGGCCGATCTCCGCCGCCAGCGTCCTGAGCACGGCGGGATCGGCAATGCGCAGGCCCTGCACGTAATGGGCCTGCTGCAGGCGGTGGAGCAGGTCCAGGCCGCGGCCGGCCAGCGTTTGCGCGGCCAGGATGGCGGTGGTGGGCGGCTCGGAATCGAAGACGGCGCCGCTGTCGCGCAGCAGGCCGTCGAAATAGTCCGCGCCGAAGGGCTGGCCCGTCAGGCCGGCGATGCGTTCGTCATGCGGCATGACGTAGCGGCGTAGGGCCTCGGTGACCGGCTGGCGGTTGCCGCCCGTCATCATGCCGCCGCCATGGGGCACGACGGTCAGGCCGGCGATGCCGCGAGCGGCCGCGACGAGCGGCGCGGCGCCATAGCACCAGCCGCAAAGCGGATCAAAGATGTAATGCAGGGTGGGGGTTTGAGTAGCCATGGCGTCATCGTAGACGCGGGCCGGCGCAAGAAACAGCCTGGCGCGGTAGCCAGAGTGTTGCATCGGCCGTGCGGATTGCCCGCACGGCCGCGGAGACGTCAGCCGGCGATCTGCACGCCGATCCAGAACAGGCCGGCCGCCAGCAGCATCGAGGCGGGCAGCGTCAGCACCCAGGCCAGCAGGATGTTGCGCACCGTGTTGCCTTGCAGCCCGGTCTTGTTGGCGATCATCGTGCCGGCCACGCCGGAGGACAGCACATGGGTGGTCGATACCGGCAGGCTGAACACGTTGGCCAAGCCGATGGCGGCCACGGCGGTCACCTGCGCCGACATGCCCTGGGCGTAGGTCATGCCCTGCTTGCCGATCTTCTCGCCCACCGTCAGCACCACGCGGCGCCAGCCGACCATGGTGCCGGCGCCCAGCGCCAGCGCCACCGCCACGATCACCCAGAAGGGCGCGTATTCGGTAGTGGCGGTCAGGTCGGCGCGCAGGCGCTGCAGGTCGGCGCGCTCGCGCGCGGGCAGGCCTTCAATGCGCGCGACCTTCTTGGCGGTATCGTCCAGGCACAGCAGGTAGCGGCGCACGGCCACGCGCTTGTCGGCCGACAGGTCGGAATAGTTGTTCACGCCATGCAGGGCGGTTTGCAGCGCGATGATGGTCGGCACCGTCAGCGCCGGATCGCAACGGAAATTGGCCGGCAGCTCTTCCTGGATATCGATGCGCTTGAGCGCCAGGTAATCGCCCAGCATGGCTTCGTTGCGCTGGTAGAACACCAGCAGGTGGTTGGCCGCGTCGCGGGTGCGTTCGATCTGGTAGGTGGTGCTGTTGGTGTCCAGCACGAAATTCGCGGGCACGATGCCGATCAGCACCAGCATGATCAGGCCGATGCCTTTCTGGCCGTCGTTCGAGCCGTGCACGAAGCTCACGCCCATGGCGGACAGCACCAGCACCAGGCGGTTCCAGAAGGGCGGGTGCTTCTTGTTGTCGATGGCGCGGCGCTGCTCGGGCGTCTTGTGCATCTTCGACAGCGGCAGCCAGCGCTTGAGCGCCAGCAGCAGCCCGCCCGCCACCAGGAAGCCGGCCACAGGCGAGGCGACCAGCGACAGGCCGATATCGATGGCCTTGCCCCAGTTCACCCCTTCGCCCAGCGGCAGGTCGGTGATCAGCGCGTTGGCCAGGCCCACGCCCAGGATCGAGCCGATCAGCGTGTGCGAGCTGGACGCCGGGATGCCGAAGTACCAGGTGCCCAGGTTCCAGGCGATGGCCGCGGCCAGCATGGCGAACACCATGGCCAGCCCGCGGCCGGTGTCCACATTGATCAGCAGTTCGACCGGCAGCAGATGGACGATGGCGTACGCCACCCCCACGCCGCCCAGCAGCACACCGAGGAAATTGAAAATGCCGGACAGCACCACCGCCAGATGCGGGGGCATGGCCTTGGTGTAGATGACCGTCGCCACGGCGTTTGCCGTGTCGTGAAAGCCGTTGATGAATTCGAAGGCCAGGACGAATGTCAGGGCCAGCGCAAGACTGAGGCCAACCCAGAGGTCTAGGCCGTGGAAGAGGTCGAACATGGAGGCGGGGGGCGAGGTTCCGGCGAGAGGTGCCGATTATTGCAGATTTGTGACCTGTCCCCGGTTGCGTTCGGCTACTAGATGCCCCCACGCTTCCCGCGCTTCGTGCGCTCTCTGCCCCGAGGGGGCTCTTTTGTATGGGCCGGACGCTTCGCGGCCTAAAACTTCGAATACTGAAACTCGATCTCCATCGGCTTGCCCAGATTGGCGGCCGTGTCCGCCTGGATCAGCATGACGGCCAGGAGGCCCAGGTACAGCAGGCAGAGCCAGAGCGTTTTCTTCATGGACGGAACACCTCGGCGATTTTCTGGTTCACGCGCAGCCAGCCCAGTTCGCCCAGGTGCTGGACGTCGCGCAGCGTCCCCACTTCGAAGGGGGCGCCGTACATGTCCATGCAGGTCATGGCGTAGCGCCGGCACAGCTCCGCGACCTCGCGCTGGATGGGCTCGAAGCGGTCCAGGTCCTTGAACACCATGGGGTGCAGCGGCTGCATGACAAACAGCGCATTGACGTCCCGCTGGCGCAGCAGCGCCATCAGGGCGGCGAGTTCGCGCAGTTCGTCGCGGCCGGTCAGCGGCTGGGGCAGGTAGGCGGTCTTGCCGCCCTCGGGGATCGTCCGCAGGTATTTGTTGAAGAACTCGTCGCGCACGGCATAGCGGTTGCCGGCCATCAGGGTCTGCTCCGCGCTTTGCGCCTGGCTGGCCAGCGCGTCCCAGTCCACCACCCGGGCGGCGGCGGGCGGGCCCTCGCGTTCCGGCTCGGGGGCGGGCGCGGCAAAGGCCGGCGTCCACAGGTCCACCAGGCGCTGGCGAAGGACATAGGCCTGTTCGGCCGCCATGGACCACAGCACGCCGGCGTCGCCCTTGTCGCCCAGCCAGCGGACGACCTCGGCCCGGCCCTCGGGATGCTTGAGCAGGCGGGGCAGCAGGGGGTTGGCGTGTTCCTTGAATTCGTCCGGGCCCAGCCCGCCGTCGCCGTCGAACCACCCGGGCGACAGCATGACCACCACCCGCGAGGCCGGCGACAGGTCTTCGGCCAGCGCCGCCAGCACCAGCTGCATGCCCAGGGACTGGAAGCCCGAATGGCCATAGGCCAGCACCGGCATCTGCAATTCCTCGGCCAGGTAGCGGTAGGGCACGAACCGCAAGTCGTTGCTGGTCAGTTCCGATGAGCCCAGGATCACCAGGCGGTCCCCGGTGCGCAGCGCCTGGCTCAGCCGGGACAGGTTGCGCGTCTGCTCCTGCAGCGTGTTGCCCAGGTTGGGAATGTAGATGCCCGGCGCGGCGGCCGGAACCGGTCCGGTCTTCAGGGCCAGCGCATGCAGGGCGCCCCAGCCGGCGGCGGCGGCGGCGGACAGGGCCAGCGCCGCGGCCAGCGCATGCTGCCGGAGAGTGCGTTTGAACATGGGGGAACCCGAAAATGCGCGTCATGCCTCTCGCGGGAGGCCTAGATTGTTAGCGGATGTTATCGGCCGTCCATGACCGAAACAAGCGCGGGAAACCCGGGGCCGCGCCCGATTCGCTTTTTTGCCACACGGCGCAGGCCGCCGGCGGCTTGCGCCGCCGCGCTTTCTCGGGGGAAAGAATGCGATAGCATCGTTGTCGCGGGGTTCTTCTGGATTTCCATGATTGACCGCGCCACGAGCCGCTCGCGCGGCGCCCGCCTGTCCACTCCTATCCAGCCGCCCATGACCGCCGTTACCCGTATCGCCCGCAGCCACCCCGATGAACTGATCGTGGGGCTGGTGTCCGTCTCCGACCGCGCCTCGACGGGCGCCTACCAGGACCAGGGCGTGCCCGCGCTGCGCGAATGGCTGGGCGGCGCGCTGGCATCGCCCTGGCAGGCGGTGGAGCGGCTGATCCCCGACGAGCCCGCCCGCATTTCCGAAACGCTGATCGAGCTGGTCGACGCCTGCGGCTGCGACCTCGTCCTGACCACCGGAGGCACCGGTCCGGCCCGGCGCGACGTCACGCCCGAGGCGACGCTGGCGGTCGGCACCAAGGAAATGCCCGGCTTTGGCGAACAGATGCGGCAGATCAGCCTGCGTTTCGTGCCCACGGCCATCCTGTCCCGCCAGGTGGCGGTCATACGCGAAGCCGATGGCCATGCCGCCCTGATCGTGAACCTTCCCGGCCAGCCCAAGTCCATACGCGAGACTTTGGAAGGGCTGAAGGGCGAGGACGGCGCCGTGCTGGTCCCGGGCATCTTCGCCGCCATCCCCTATTGCATCGACCTGATCGGCGGCCCCTACGCCGAAACGTGGCCGGAAGTCATTGCGTCCTTCCGCCCCAAGTCCGCCCGCCGCGCGCCTCAGGCCTAGCGGACCGCTGCGTTATAGTTGGCCGCCCCCATTAATTTCCACCTGTTTGAGAGTCCCATGGTCATGAAGGTTCGCCTCGTTCTGTCCCTTGCCGCGCTGGCCGTCTTGTCGGCATGCGCCAACGTCAAAGACGTGCGCGCCCGCGATCCGGTCTTTTACGGTTCCACCCAGCGCACGGCCGAGGACTACACCCAATGCGTCGCCGACGCCTGGAAGAACATGGGCGTCAACTTCCAGCAAAAGGCGGTGCGCAACGGCTTCGAACTCATCCAGGAAGACAGCCTGGGCGTCGAGGCCGTGCTGTCGACCACCCACTGGAAGGGCAAGACGGAAGTGCGCCTGTCCACGCGCATCGCCCGCCGGGACCAGAGCATCATCGAGCCCGCCAACCTGTGCCTGTAAGCGCCATGCGTCAACGCCGCGACATCCTGCGCCTGGGCCTGGCCGCAGCCGCCGTCTGCCTGGGCCTGCCCGCGCGCGCGCAGCAGGAAGGCTTCATCACCCGCAAGCTCAATGCGCCCGTGCCGGGCGGCGTGGCCGTCTTGAACCTGGGCGACGCCGACCGCGCGCCCGAGGTCGCCTTCCTGGGCCGGCGCGTGCTGGTGGTGCGGGAAGAGGGCAGGCAATGGATCGCGGTGGTCGGCATTCCGCTCACCGTGAAGCCAGGCCGGCAGCAGGCCGAAGTTAAGGACGCGAAGGGCCAGCGCAAGGTGGCCTTCACGGTCGGCTCGAAGGAATACGTGGCGCAGCACATTACGCTGAAGAATCCGCGCCAGGTCGACCCGAATCCGGACGACATGAAGCGCATCGAGCGCGAGATGGCCGAGCAAAGCGCGGCCAACCGCGGCTACCGCGCCGGCGTCACGCCCAGCAATCTGCTGCTGGACCGCCCGGTCAACGGCGGGCGCCTGTCCAGCCCGTTCGGCCTGCGGCGCTTTTTCAACGGCCAGGAGCGCAACCCCCATTCGGGGCTGGACTTCGCCGTGCCCGCGGGCACGCCCATCAAGGCGCCGGCGGCCGGGGTGGTCGTGCTGGTGGGGGATTACTTCTTCAATGGCAAGACGGTGTTCCTGGACCATGGCCAGGGCTTCGTCAGCATGTTCTGCCATATGTCGGCCATCGACGTGAAGGTCGGCGACGAGGTGGCGCGCGGGGGCGTGGTGGGCAAGGTGGGAGCGACGGGCCGGGCGACCGGTCCGCATCTGCACTGGAACGTCAGCCTGAACGACGCGCGGGTCGATCCCGCCATCTTCATCGGGGCGTTCAAGCCCTGATGCGGGGCCCGGGCAGGGCCCCTGCCGCGCTTCAGGCCTGCGCGGCCTGCAGCGCGATCCGGTTCAGCACGTACTGGTGCATGCGTTCCGCGT
Organism: Achromobacter sp. NPDC058515; assembly: GCF_042721735.1. NCBI lineage: Bacteria > Pseudomonadati > Pseudomonadota > Betaproteobacteria > Burkholderiales > Alcaligenaceae > Achromobacter > Achromobacter sp. NPDC058515. The sequence goes on along the minus strand of NZ_JBHXNI010000024.1, from coordinate 35,764 downwards.
ACTCCATCTGTTGCCGGACATGGAGCTGTCCGGCTTCCTGGTCATCCAGGCAGTTGTCGTATTTGGTCTTGGCTTCGGCGTAGGTCAGGCCGGTATTGCGCAGGCTGTTGATGAACGCCTCGCGCGACTGATTCAGCAGGCGCAGGCCTTCCTCGCCCTTCACGAATCTTCTTCGCGCCAGGGCAAGCTGGTCTGCGGCGGCTTGCAATTCTTCTTTCAGATCCATCTTGCTTCATGCGTATGCCGCCGGGCGTCGCGCCAGGCGGGGAGCCATTCTTTCATGAACAGGCGTTCCACGCATTACGGCATTTCGCGATACGGGCTTAAGGCTCGCGCGAATGGGGGGCAGGGAGCCGGCGCCAGGCCGGCCCTGGAGCCCAGGCTTAACGGCGGTACTGCTGGGGACGATGCGGCGCGGGTGCGCGCTCGTCCTTGTGACGGAAGTTGATGCGGCCCTTGGTCAGGTCGTACGGCGACATTTCCAGGGTGACGCGATCGCCCGCCAGGATGCGGATGCGGTGCTTGCGGATGCGGCCGGAGGCGTAGGCGCCGACTTCGATGCCATTGTCCAGCTTCACGCGGTAGCGGCTATCGGGCAGCACTTCGTCAACGATGCCATCCAATTCGATGAGTTCTTCTTTAGCCATTTTCTACTCCTTGATCAATACGCGCAGCCACGCCGGCGGCATGACGCGCCGCGCAAGGCGGCAAGCGCGTTGGACACAGATAACCAGGTCCAGCGGTGTGAACGTAAAACGCCCGGGCAAGCGCGGGTTAGGGCCACGGCATCCCAAGCGGATGTCTGAAATGACGGATACTCGCGCCGCGAGGGCAGTGAGCGCGCGATGCGCGGCTTGGTCGCGGCCGTGGCGCTATGCGCGCATTGCCGGAAGAAGCGGGTTGGAGCGTCTGCTGCAATGCCGGGCGCCGCGGTTGTTGAGGGTGCGGCGCGCTTGGCAGTGACGGGTTTCGCCCAAAAAAACCGGATGCAGCCTGGATTGCTGGCAGTGCTGCGGCTGACAGCCCGAAGGCTGCTAGCCCCCGCTGGCGGTACAGGTTGGCACACAGAGTGACCGAAGCCCGGTTTTTGCGGAAAAATCACGGACTTATGTTACTTCAAAGCGCGTCGATTAGCCAGTTTTTATCCGCCGCCTGGCCGCGATAGTTGCTGTCGGACGACTCTAGGAGCGCGGGATGCGCGCCTGGTAATCGGCTTCCCAGGCGGCGTTGGCGGACCAGAAGGGGCCCGGCTCACGCCCGGCCAGCCTAGCCGCGAGCACATTCAGGTGGGTGTGCCAGCCGCCCGCCACGTCGACCATGTCGTCCCGGCTGGCGAGCTTGCGGTGCGTCAGCACCAGCAGCGTGCCTTCCTCATGGGGGGACAGTTCAAAAATCACCTCCGAGGGCGCGCCCTGCGATCCGCCCCAGGTGTAGCCCAGCAGGCGGGGCGGCTCGCAGCGGGTGATCAGCCCCTGGGTCGTGACGCCGTCTTCATAGGCCTTGTAGGCCTGGGGCGTCGGCTCGGGCACGGAAGAGAGGTCGGCGTGCAAGAACCGCAGGGTGACGCCGCCGCCTTCGAGCAGCTCCATATCCCCGGTCGCCAGCCAGCGGCCACGTTTGTCCGATTCGGTCAGCCAGGCCCAGACCTCTTCGATGCCGGCGGGCAGCACGCGCGTAAAACGCAGGGAGGTGGGGTCCAGTACGACACCGTGGTCATTCATGTTGATCTCCTGGGGCGTCCGGAGCCGGACGTTTGTTCATTTTCCGTGAGAAAAGGTCAGCGGGGCGATCTGCCGGCTGTGCTCGGGCGCGTCGTCCAGCGCGCCAGGGTGCTGCGGCAGCGTATCGGTGATGTCGAACCACGGCGCCTTGCTGGACACGTGGTAGTGCGCCTCGGGCTTGACGCCCGGGTCGTCGTCCAGCGCGCCCAGCGGCAGGCCGTAGACGTCGGGCGTCTGGTCGAAGCGGCTGAGCAGGGGCGTGCCGCAGGCCTCGCAAAAGCCCCGGTAGCTGCCGGGCGACGAGGCATACCAGGTGACGTGATTTTCCCCGCGAGTCCAGGCGAAGTCCTTGGCTTGGACGGTTGCCCGGCTGCGGAAGGCCGCGCCATGCGTCTTGCGGCACATGACGCAATGGCAATTGAGGGCGTTGGTAAGCGGACCGTTGATCTCGTACGCAATGCGGCCGCACAGGCAGGAACCTTTGATCATGATGAGCGCCAGGCGAGTGAGGGGAATAGTTTGAATATACCCGTGGCGCCGTTCGGGCGAGCCGCCTTTTTTATGACGAAGTTCTTTCAGTCCGGTCCCGTGTCCCTATTTTCCGCCAAATGTTTCGATCCTCGGGTCATCTCGCTGTCATGCCGCGAAAACAGAATGCGGCAATGAACACATCCAAGGGGATCCAACGATGACTTACGCCATCGAAGTACAAGGGCTCTGCAAAACGTTCCGCGCCGGCGCCAAGGCGCTGGACGGCGTCAACCTGCAGGTCGCCGACGGCGAGATGGTCGCGCTGCTCGGCGCTTCGGGTTCCGGCAAGTCCACGCTGCTGCGCCACCTGGCGGGCTTCGTGGCCGGCGACCCGGGCGCCGGCAGCGTGACCGTCAATGGCCAGTTGATCCAGCGCCATGGCCGCTTGAGCCGCAACGTGCGCGGCGCGCGGGCCGGCATCGGCTTCGTGTTTCAGCAGTTCAACCTGGTGGGCCGCCTGCCGGTCATCACCAACGTGCTGACCGGCATGCTGCCGCGGGTGCCGCTGTGGCGCAGCCTGACGCGCTGGTTCCTGCGCGACGAGGTGCGCCAGGGCCTGGACGCGCTTGCCCAGGTTGGTATAGACGACTATGCATTTCAGCGCGCCTCCACGCTGTCCGGCGGCCAGCAGCAGCGGGCGGCGATTGCCCGCACCCTGGTGCAGAACGCCCGCGTCATCCTGGCCGACGAGCCCATCGCCTCGCTGGACCCCGAATCGTCGCGCCGCGTGATGGATACGCTGGCCCAGATCAACCGCAGCCGCAAGGTGGCGGTCGTGGTGTCGCTGCACCAGGTGGACGTGGCGCTGCGCTATTGCCCGCGCGTGGTGGCGCTGCGCCACGGCAAGGTGGTCTACGACGGCCCCTCCGCCGACCTGACGCCTTCCATGCTGCGCGACCTGTATGGCTCCGAATTGAGCGAGCTGCTCCCCGAATACGCGCCGCAAGCCCCGGCCATGCCGGGAGTGGCGTCGCTGTCCCAACTGGCGCAAGCCGCCTGAATCCTGGCCCCACCCTTCCCCGGAGCTTTCCATGCTACGCAGAACTTTCTTCACCCTGATCGCCGCCGCGGCCCTTACCGCCCAGGCCTACGCGCAGGACGCCAAGACGCTGAACTTCGGCATCATCTCGACCGAGTCGTCCACCAACCTGAAGTCCGTCTGGCAGCCCGTCATCGACGACCTGAGCCGCTCGATCGGCGTGCCGGTCAAACCGTTCTTCGCCTCCGACTATGCCGGCATCATCGAAGGCATGCGCTTTAACAAGGTGCAGATGGGCTGGTTCGGCAACAAGTCGGCCATCGAGGCCGTGGACCGCGCCAAGGGCGAGGTGTTCGCCTCGGTCATCGACAAGGACGGCAACCCCGGCTACTGGTCGCTCCTGATCGTCAACAAGGACAGCAACCTGAAGACGCTGGACGATGTGCTGAAGAACGGCGCCAAGCTGAGCTACGGCGCGGGCGATCCCAATTCCACGTCCGGCACCGCCGTCCCCGGCTACTACCTGTGGGCCGCCAACAAGATCGAACCCAAGACCTTCTTCAAGACGGTGCGCGCCAGCAACCACGAAGCCAATCTGCTGTCGGTCATCAACAAGCAGGTGGACGTGGCCGTCAACAACACCGAGGCGCTGGAGCGCTACCGCCTGAGCACCGGCCGCGACGCCAACGACAGCGTGCGCGTGCTGTGGAAGTCGCCGCTGATTCCGGCTGATCCGCTGGTCGTGCGCAGCGATCTGCCGGCCGACCTGAAGGCCAAGATCCGCGACTTCTTCATCAACTACGGCAAGGGCAAGGACGGCGAGCGCGAACTGGCGAACCTGAAGGCGCTGACCTACCAGGGCTTCCGCCCGTCCGACAACCAGCAGCTGGTGCCCATCCGCCAGATCGAGCTGGCGCGCGAAAAGGCCAAGGTCGAGGCCGACTCCACCTTGGGCCTGGCCGAAAAGCAGAAGCAGCTGGCCGACCTGGACAGCAAGCTGGCCAGCCTGGGCCAGCCGGCCGTCGCCAAGCAGTAAGCCTTGCCGCAGCAGGCCGGCGCGTCAGCGGACGCGCCGGCCTTTACTCAAAGCACTTTCCCTAGCGGATCTCCATTGAAAATGAATCTGGCCACGCACTCTTCCCGCCTGCCCGCCGCGCCGCGCTCGTCGCTGCCGGTCCTTCTCGTCTGGGCCGTGGTGCTGGCGCTGCTTGTCATGTCGTGGCAAGGCGCCGACATGCGGCCGATGGACCTGCTGCGCGACTCGGGCAACATGGCCCAGTTCGCGGCCGACTTCTTTCCGCCCAACTTCCGCGACTGGCGCATGTACCTGGACGAGATGATCGTCACGGTGCAGATCGCGGTTTGGGGCACGTTCCTGGCCATCGTGGTGGCGGTGCCGCTAGGCCTCTTGTGCTCGTCGAACATGGTGCCCGCCTGGGTCTACCAGCCGATGCGTCGCCTGATGGACGCGTGCCGCGCCATCAATGAAATGGTGTTCGCGATGCTGTTCATCGTGGCGGTCGGCCTGGGGCCCTTCGCCGGCGTGCTGGCCCTGTGGGTCCACACGACGGGCGTGCTTGCCAAGCTGTTTTCGGAAGCCGTCGAGGCGATCGATCCGCGCCCGGTGGAAGGCGTGCGCGCGACCGGCGCGAATGCGCTGGAGGAAATCGTCTACGGGGTGATCCCGCAGGTGCTGCCGCTGTGGATCTCGTACTCGCTGTACCGGTTCGAGTCGAATGTGCGGTCGGCCTCGGTCGTCGGCATCGTCGGAGCCGGCGGCATCGGGACCGTGCTGTGGGAGATCATCCGCAGCTTCCGCTACGCCGAAACCTGCGCGGTGATGATCATCATCGTGGCCTTCGTGGTGATGATCGACATGGTGTCTTCGCGGATCCGCAGCGCGCTGATCTGAGGACGCGGGGCCCGCGCGGGCGGGCCCTCACGCCTCATTGCGGCGGGCGCAGCGCCTGGAACGCCGGCAGCGCCAGCAGGCCCGCCAGGCGCGCGATGTGGACATCGGCGTCCGACACTTGGGCGCGCGGCATCAGGAAGTTGACGGTGCCCAGGCAGACGCCGCCATGCACCACCGGCACATTGATAACCGAGCGCAGCCCCAGGTCCCGGATCGCGTCGTGGTCGTTGAAGAACTCGCGGATCGCGTCCTCGCCTTCGCCCACGAACACCTGCTGCTCCAGCAGGACATGACGGCCCCAGGGCGTGCCGGTCTTGTCCTTGCTGCCGCCGGGCGGATAGGCTTCGGGGTTTGAACTGTACAGCCGCACCACGCGCATGGCCTGCGCATCGTAGCGATTGACCGTGCACAAGGCGTGCGCCAGCCAGGCGCGGGCGTAGGCGTCGATGGCCTGCAAGGCCGCCTGCGCGTCGGCGGCGGCATAGGCCTGGGCAATGGCCTCTATGCCGGCCAGCGCCGGCTTCAGGGGCTGGGCTGCGCTGAGGGTGGCCGTCATTCCGCGGTGATCCCCAGTTCCTTGATCAGCTTGCCGTACTTGTCGGCGTCGCGCGTCAGGATCTGGCCGAACTGTTCCGGCGTGGTCTCGGTCAGCAGCACGCCCATGTCGGCCATCTTCTTGATCACCTCGGGACGCTTGAGGATCAGGTTGATCTCGCGGTTCAGCCTGGCGGTCAGCTCGGGCGGCATGCCCGCGGGGCCGAACGCGCCGTACCAGACCGCCAGTTCATAGCCCGGCAGCGTTTCGGCGACGGTGGGCACGTCCGGCAGGAAGGGCGAACGGGAGTCCTCGGTGACGGCCAGCAGCTTCAGCTTGTTCGTCTGCACGTGCGGCAGGGTCTGCGTGCCCGCGCTGAACAGCACCTGCGTGCGGCCGGCCACGGTGTCCAGCACCGCCGGCGCGCCGCCGCGGTAGGGGATGTGCATCATCTTCACGCCGGCGGCCTTCTCGAAGAGCGCGGCGCTCAGGTGGTTGGTGGAGCCCTGGCCCGCGGACGCGTAGGCCACGGCGTCGGGGTTCGCCTTCACGTAGGCGATGAACTCCTTCAGGTTGGACGCCGGCACGGACGGGTTCACCACCATGGTGTTGGTGACGAGCGCGAGTTCGGCGATGGGAGTGAAGTCCTTGACGCCGTCGAACGGCATGTTGGAGTACAGCGCCTGGTTCATCGTGTGCGTGCTCATCGAGCCCACCAACAGCGTGTAGCCGTCGGGCTTGGCGCGGGCGACGAAGGCCGTGCCGATGTTGCCCGATGCGCCCGAGCGGTTTTCCACGATGACGGGCTGGCCCAGCGACTGGGTCAGCCCCTCGGACAGCACGCGCGCCAGGATGTCGGTGGATCCGCCCGCGGCCCACGGCACGATCAGCGTGATGGGCTTCTCGGGCCAGGCGGCGTGGGCGAGCGCGGGCGCCGCGAGGGCCAGGCCCAGCGCGCACGTGCGCAACAGTCGTTTGAATTGCAGCTTCATGGTTTACCCCTTGCGTAGTGTCCGGTCTGTATGCCGGTTGATAGAAAAAGCTTCAGCGGCCGACGGCATAGCCCTGCATGCCGCGCGGATTGGCGCCGGCGCGCAGCAGCAGGCCGCCGCCGGCGGCAGGTTCGCGGGTGCAGGCGCTGATGCGGCCCTCCGACCAGTCGGGCCCCACCTTGACGTCGTGTCCCGCGGCGCGCAGCGCGTCCAGCGTGGCGGCGGGCATGCGGGACTCCACCGTCAGGCGGTTCAGCGTCTGCGCGCGCGGCCAGAACGAGCCGGGGAAATGATCGATATGCCAGGACGGCGCTTCGATCGCCTCCTGCAGGTTCATGCCCATCGCGTGGCGCAGGAAGAACGCCACGGTCCATTGGTCCTGCTGGTCGCCGCCCGGCGTGCCGAACGCCATGTAGGGCAGGCCGTCGCGCAGCGCCAGGCCCGGCGACAAGGTGGTGCACGGGCGCTTGCCGGGCTGCAGCTGGCCCGGCACGCCCTCGTCCAGCCAGGTCATTTGCAGGCGGGTCGTCAGCGGAAAGCCCAGAGCGGGCACGACGGGGCTGGACGACAGCCATCCGCCCGACGGCGTGGCGGCCACCATGTTGCCGTCGCGGTCGATGACGTCGATCTGGCAGGTGTCGCCCACGAAGATCTCGCGCGCGGCCCACTCGGCCACGGGCGGCAGCGCCGCGAAGGTTGGCTCGCCCACGCCGAAGCGGGTATCGGACGCGGCCAGGGTGCGGACCGCGGCGTCCAGGTCGGGCAGGCGCGGCGCCAGGCCGGCGGGACTGCCGGGCTGCAGCGCGGTGGCGGCGCGGGCGCCGATGCTGGCCGCGCGCGACTTCGCATAGGCGTCGCTCAGCAATTCCGCCAGCGGCACCTGCACAAAGTCGGGGTCGCCGTACCAGGCGGCGCGGTCCGCGAACGCCAGCTTGGCGGCCTCGGCCGCGCGATGCACGAACTGCGGCGAGGTCGGGTCCAGACCGTCCATGTCCAGATGGCGCAGCATCGCCAGTTGCTGCAGGTGCACGGGGCCTTGCGACCAGACTCCGCATTTGGCCACGGTGTAGCGGCCGTACTCGACAGTCAGGGGTTCGTCGTAGGCGGCGCGCCAGTCGGCCAGATCGGACTTGCGCAGCAGGCCGCGATTGCGCTGCCCGGTGGTGTCGCGCACCGCCTCGTGGGTGTAGTAGGCGTCGATCTCGTCGGCGACGAAGCCGCGGTACCAGACGTCCAGCGCGGCATCGATGCGGCCGCGGCGTTCCGTGCTGGCGGCATGCGCCTCGTCCAGGATGCGGGTGTAGGTGGCGGCGATGGCGGGCGTGCGGAACAGGGCGTCCGGGGCCGGCACGCGGCCGCCGGGCAGCCAGACATCGCGCGAGCTGGTCCATTCGTCTCGGAACAGCGCCTGCACCGCGAGGATCGCCTGCGAGATGCGCGGCACCAGCGGAAAGCCGTTGCGCGCATAGTCGATGGCCGGGCGCAGCACGTCGGCCAGCTCCCAGGTGCCGTAGTCGCGCAGCAGCGTCAGCCAGGCGCCGAACGCGCCCGGCACCGTGGCGGGCAACAAGCCGATGCCTGGCACCAGGTCCACGCCCAGCCCCCGGAAATACGCCGGGGTGGCCAGCGCGGGCGCGGGCCCCTGGCCGCACAGCGCGCGCATGCGCTGTTCGCTTTCGCTCCAGAACAGGATGGGCACTTCGCCGCCGGGCCCGTTCAGGTGCGGCTCCACGATCTGCAGCGCGAAGCCGCCCGCCACGGCGGCGTCATAGGCGTTGCCGCCGCGCTCCAGCACGCTCATGGCCACTTGCGAGGCCAGCCAGTGGGTGGAGGAGACCACGCCGAAGGTGCCGCGTAGTTCAGGGCGAGTGGTGAAGGATGCGCTCATGGGGCCGTTCCGGGCAGCAGGGGATGCCTGCAGTATAGGATCGAGAAATAACTGTTTTTACGTTTGTTGGCATAATTGAATAACCAATCGGTTATAGGAAAACGCTCATGAGCTGGGACGCGGTCCGTCTGGCGAACCGTCTGAAGCACCGCCATCTGGCGCTGCTGATCAACATCGCCCGGCATGGCTCGCTGACGCGCGTGGCGGCGGCGGCCGGCATCAGCCAGCCCGCGGTCACCAAGGCGCTGGCGGAACTTGAGGACATCTTCGGCGCGCCGCTCTTCATGCGCACCGGGCGCGGCCTGCAGCCCACGCCGCTGGGCAAGCTGGCCCTGGTGCGCGCGCGCCACATGCTGAGCGACCTGGACCTGTGGGCGCGCGAGGTCGAAGCGCTGCACGCCGGCCATTCCGCGCACCTGCAGGTGGGCGTGGTGCCGTATGTATCCAGCGCCTTGCTGACGGCCGCCATCAGCCGGCTGCACCAGCGCCACGGCGTGACGCTGAGCCTGCACCGCGCCACCACGGACCACCTGGTGCCGATGCTGCGCCAGCACGAACTGGACTGCGTCATCAGCCGCGCCACGTCCATCGTGGCGCTGGACGACCTGATGCATCGCGTGCTGTATCGCCAGCGGCCCCGCCTGATCGCGCATGGCCGGCTTGCGCAGCGGCTGGCGCGGCGCAAGCCGGACTGGGCCGCCGTGGCGGAGATGGACTGGATTTTGCCCGCGGCCAACACGCCCACGCGCCAGTTGATCGTCGAGCACTTCATCCGCGCCGAACTGCGGCCGCCGTCGCCGGTGCTGGAAGCCTATTCGACGGATGTGATCGAAGGCATGCTGACGATGAACGAGACCTTCATTTCCGTTGTGCCCGAGGACATCGCGCGCGAGCTCTGCCAGCGCGGCAAGCTGGGCATGGTGCCGTGGGATTTCGGCTGGGAGCTGCCGCCGATCAACCTGATCCGCCGCAAGCGCGAACAGCCGCTGGCGGCTGAAGAGTGCTTCTCGGAAATCCTGCTGGATCTGTGCGGCGACGCGGCCGCGCCGTGGGGCCAGGGCGCGGCCGATCCGGGCTGATCCGCGCCAAACGGCCTTATGCGGCCAGCTTCCCGCGCGCGATGTCCAGCAGGGCTGCCGCCGCGGTCTCGGGCGCTTCGTTATTGCTCACCCGCATCAGCCGGCAGCGTTCGGGCACCGGGAACGCCTGGGTGGCGCGCGCCAGCCGTTCCGATATCTGCGTCGCGCTTTCGCGGCCGCGGCCGGCCAGGCGCAGGGCCAGCAGGGCGGGGTCCACGGACACTTCCACCGCCGTCAGCGCGGGGTAGCGCGCGTGCGCCTGCTCCAGGTGCGCGCGCGATCCGTTGATGATGACCGCGGCGCCCCCGCCCAGCCAGGCATCGATCTCGATGCCGATGCCGTAGTGCAGGCCGTGGCTGGCCCAGCGCAAGGCAAAGCAGCCCAGCGCGGCGCGGCGCGCGAAATCCTCGGGCGTCAGGCGCAGCGCATCCTCGCTGTCGCCGCTGTCGCGAGTGATGTAGCGGTGCGCGACCAGCACGGGCTCGTCGCCGCGCAGGCGCGTGCGCATCAGGCGCAGCAGGGTGTCCTTGCCGCTGCCCGATGCGCCCATCAGGTAGATCAGGCGGGCGCCGTCGGCGGGGACGGGGTTCATGGCGCGGCGGGGCCGTCGAGATAGCCGGCGCCGGCGGCATCGGCGTGGCTGCCGTCGAAGCGATAGTGCCGCGCGGCGACAAAGTCCGCGCCCGGCGCCGCCTGCACGTAGACGCTGACGCCCGGCACCGGCATGGCCTGCCCGCGCAAGGGATCGGCGAAGGCCGCGATGCCGGCTTGCGCCTGTTCCAGCGCATCGCCCTCCAGCTTGCCGGTCAGGGTGATGTGAAAGGTATAGGTATCGAAGACGTAGGGGTAGCCCCAGCGCTCCAGCATGGCCTGCTGCGCGGGCGTGAGCGATTGCGGCTGGCGGCGCGCGGTTTCCTCGGGCGTGGGCGGCGCGCGCAGGGGATCGAGGCCGCGCACGGCGGCCTCGGCCAGCGCCTGCATGCGCGCGTGGCCCTGCGTGTCGGACGCAGCGATGCGCCAGGCCAGAAAGCCTCGCAGCGGCTCGCATTCCAGCTCGACGGAAAACGGGCTGCCCAGGCGGGCCAGCTCGCGGGCGGCGGCGTCGATGTCTTGCGGACGGCTGCCCTGCCGCAGGCGGAAGGGCGGCTTGAGCGTGGCATGCAGGCCGTAGTGGCGCGGCGCCTGGGTCCATTCCAAAGATTGCGCGGCCTGGCCGGGCAGCGGGGGCAGCGGCGCGCCGGTGTCGGCGCAGCGGCCCAGCCAGCGGCTGCCGTGTTCGCGCCACGGGCCGGTGGGCGACAGGTACAGGGCGTATCGGTGGGCGAGCGGCATGGTCAGGCCGCCATGCGCTGGCTGTGGTCGTCGCCAAAGGCGCGGGTGGCGTAGCGCAGTTCGCCGCCCACGATGGCCGCGCAGACGCGCGGCAGGCCGGGCACCTGGTCGTCCACCACGATGGCGTCGGCGATCAGGCCCGGCGTCAGGGCGCCGCGGTCCTTCAGGCCGGCGGCGCGCGCGGGATTCAAGGACACCAGGTTCCAGGCCAGGTCCAGCGGCAGCACGCCGTCGTGGGCCAGCCGCATGACGGCCGCCAGCGGGGCGGGGTAGTAGTAGTCGGAGGTCAGGATGTCGCACAGGCCGGCGCGGATCATCTCGGTGGCGCTGGGCGCGCCGGTATGGCTGCCGCCGCGCACCACGTTGGGCGCGCCGAAGACGACGGAATCGCCCAGGTCGCGCGCGACGCCCGCGGCCTCGCGGGTCAGCGGAAACTCCGCCACGCCGCAGCCCAGCTGGTGGTAGTAGCGGCGCGTGGCGGCGTCGGGGTCGTCGTGCGAGGCGACCCGCAGTCCGGCCCGCTGCGCGCAGAGCGTGAGCTCGCGCATGGCGTCGGCCACGGCGTCGGCCGCAGACATGGCGGCGCGGATCCGTTCCTGGAAGACGTCCAGGTCGCATTCCGCGCGGTTGGCGTACTGCATCAGCTTGCGTTCGTCGCCCAGGCGGCGCGCCATGCTGGGCAGGTGGTCGTTCAGGGCCAGGAAGCGGACGCGGCCGTCGCGGATCCATTGCTGGGCGATTTCCAGACCGCCCACGTGATGCGTTTCAAAGCGCAGATGCACATAGTGCCGTGCGCCCAGGATGTGCCGCATGCTTTCCAGCGCGTCGAACATGCGCTCGGCATAGGCCTCGCCGCGCAGCCCGCCTTCCCACGACAGCGTGACGCCGTGGAATTCGGTGGTGATGCCGTTGGCCAGCAGCTGGCGGTCCACGTCGAACAGGGCGTTGCCGTACGGGAAGGTCACGCTGGGCCGGGGCATGATGGCGCGCTCGAAGGCGTCGCCGTGCAGGTCCACGATGCCGGGCAGCACCAGCAGGTTGCCGGCGTCGAACCAGGAGGCGCCTCTTGCGGGCGTGGCGCCGGCGTCATCGATCAGTCCGCCATGAAAGCGCAGGCTCGCCTGGGCGATGCCGTGCGGCGTCAGGATGCGTTGGCCTGTGACGCCGGCCAGGGGCGAGGGAGCATGTGCGTGTGAGTTCATGATGAGACGTTATCGATGTTGCATTACAACCAGATGTCTAGATGTGTGGTGTTGCCTGCCGATTGTCTTTCCATCGCCGCCGCGCCGGTTCCGGCCGGCGGCGTTCCCGCGGTCATGCGTCGTCGGCCACCATCAGCTGCACCAGGTCGCCGACGAAGCGGGTGATGCTGTACTGCAGCGGCGCGCCGTCCTGGTCGACGTTCAGGGCTTCCACCTGGAGGATCGGCCGCGTCTTGGGCTGGCCCAGCAGGCGGGCGATCTCGGGCGAGGGCAGGGCGGCCGTGATGCGCGACCACTTGCGCGTGTAGTCCCCGATGCCGTAGTGCGCGTACACCTTGGAGACCGAGCGCAGCGCCGTGAGGCGTTCCGCGAAATCCGGGAAGCGCTTTTCGTCGAAGTAGTGTTCGGAGGCGCTGATGGGCCGGTTCTCGGCCTTGCCCACGATCTGCACGCGCAAGAGCGGCGCGCTGCGGGACAGGCCCAGGTGCTTGGCGACGTCGGCCGCGCGCAGGGTCTGGCTGCCCAGGGCCTCCAGGTGGCCCAGCACGCCCTGGCTGCGCAGGTTCTCGGAAAAGCGCGTGCGCTTGCCGATGGCGTAGTCGATGGCGTGCTCCTGCACGAAGGTGCCGCGCCCCTGCTCGATCCTGACCAGTCCGCTTTGCTCCAGTTCGCCCATGGCGCGCCGGATGGTGTGGCGGTTGACGGAGAACTTGGCGGCCAGCTCCGGTTCGGAAGGAAGCTGTTCGCCCGCCCCATAGAGCTTGTTGCGGATGTCGTCCGCAAGCGATTCGCCGATTTGCCGCCAGACGGCGATGCCGGAACCTCGTTCAACCATGGGTGCGCTCGTGCTGTCACATCAAGTTCATGAAGAATGGCTGTGATTGTGCATCATGTGGCCGCTGCCGGATAGGCGCTGCGCACAGGCTGCAACTGTCATCAAAAATTCACGCCAGGCTGTTGAACTTCGGATTCGGAGCGATCATACTCCATCCGGTCGTCTAGACGTTTAGAGGAAATTATGGATCACCCACAAGCAGGGCAGGACGCGGCCAGCGCACAGCGCGCCGCCTGGATGCGCGTGTTGGCGCTGGCCGATCCGGCCGCGCTGGACGGGGCGTTCGGCGCATTGGGCGGGGTGCCCGCGCATCGGATGCTGCGGCCGGCCCAGACGGGCATGGCCATGGTGCGGGCCCGCAGCGGGGGCACCGGCGCCCGGTTCAACCTGGGAGAAATGACCGTGACACGTTGCGCCGTGACGATGGAAGAGGGCGTGGTGGGCGTGGCCTACGTGCAGGGACGGTCGCTGCGCCACGCCGAGCAGGCCGCGGTCGCCGACGCGCTGCTGCAGCTGCCCGGCTGGCATGAAACGGTGCAGGCGCAGCTGATCCAGCCGCTGGCGCGCCAGCATGCCGAACGGGTGGAGCGCCAGGCGCGCGTGGCGGCCCAGACCAAGGTGGAATTCTTCACGATGGTGCGAGGCGAGGACTGACATGCAAAAAGAGACAATTGCCGCCGCGGCCGCCAACCGGGCCCTCCTGCCCGGCTTCGCGGACCCGGTCAACGACGCGCAGACCACGTTCCGGGCCGCGCTCAACGCGCTGGCCCACCCGGGGCGCATCCACGACATCGTGGCCGAAAGCGGCGTGCCCGAGGGACTGTCGCCCGCGATGACGGCCCTGCTGCTGACGCTGGTGGACGTGGACACTCCGCTGTGGCTGCCCCAGTCCGTGGGCGCCGACGTGCTCGCCTTCCTGCGTTTTCATTGCGCCTGCCCCGTCGTGCCGTCGCCGTCGCTGGCCCGGTTCGCCGCCGTGCCCGCGGGCTGCGGCGCGCCGGCGCTGTCCGGCTGCCATCAGGGCGACCCGGCCTACCCCGACCTGTCGACCACCTTGCTGATCGAGGTCGAGTCCTTGTCGGAAGGCGGCGCCGTCAGCCTGAGCGGTCCCGGCATCAAGACCCGGCAGGCGCTGCGCGCGGCCGGCCTGCCGGAAGATTTCTGGCGCGAATGGCGCCTCAATCATCAACGGTTTCCGCTGGGCGTCGACGTCATCCTGACGCAGGGCCGGCGGATTTGCGCGCTGCCCCGCAGCACGCGCGTGGAGAACTGATATGTATGTGGCCGTGAAAGGGGGCGAACGCGCCATCCTGAATTCCTACCGCATGCTGGACGACTACCGGCGGGGCGACCGCGAGGTGCCCGAACTGAGCCTGGAGCAGATCCGCGGACAGATGCCGCTGGCGGTGTCGCGGGTCATGGCGGAAGGCTCGCTCTACGATCCGCAGCTGGCTGCGCTGGCGATCAAGCAGGCCGCCGGCGATGTGATCGAAGCCGTGTTCCTGCTGCGCGCCTATCGCACCACCTTGTCGCGCTATGGCTACACCCAGCCGATCGACACGGGCCGCATGCGCCTGCAGCGCCGCATCTCGTCCACGTTCAAGGACGTGCCGGGCGGCCAGATCCTGGGGCCGACCTACGACTACACGCAGCGCCTGCTGGACTTCTCGCTGGAGGCGCAGCGCGAGGCCGACGCCTTGCCCGCGGGCGACGAGGCGCTGGACAGCGCCATGCCGCGCGTGACCGACCTGCTGGCCCAGGACGATCTGATCGACGCCGAGCCCGTGCCCGAGGGCGACCCCGAGCCCTTCGACCTGACGCGCCAGCCGCTGGACTTTCCCGCCTCGCGGGCGGCCCGCCTGCAGAACCTGGCGCGCGCCGACGAGGGCTTCCTGCTGTCCATGGGCTATTCGACGCAGCGCGGCTACGGCAACACCCATCCGTTCGCGGCCGAGATCCGCTACGGCGCGCTGGAGGTGGAGATGCACATCGAAGAACTGGGTTTCGCCGTGACGGTGGGCGAGATCGAGATCACCGAATGCCAGATGGTCAGCCAGTTCGCGGGCAACGCCGAAGAAGGGCCGAAGTTCACGCGCGGCTACGGCCTGACCTTCGGCTATGGCGAACGCAAGGCCATGTCGATGGCGCTGGTGGACCGCGCCCTGAAGGCGCGCGATCTGGGCGAGCGCGCCGATTCCCCGGCCAACGACCACGAGTTCGTGCTGTACCACAGCGACAACGTCGAGGCGTCGGGTTTCGTGCAGCACCTGAAGCTGCCGCACTACGTGGACTTCCAGGCCAACCTGGAACTGCTGCGCCGCATGCGCGCCGAGCGCGGCCCGGCCGAGCGCCGCGCGCCCGATGTCGCGCACAACGATCTGATGGACGAGGCGGTATCCCCATGACCAAGACCAGCGCAACGGTCGAACGCGACGACCACTACAACTTCGCGTATCTGGACGAGTCCACCAAGCGCATGCTGCGCCGCGCCTTGCTCAAGGCCGTGGCCATTCCCGGCTACCAGGTGCCGTTCGGCAGCCGCGAAATGCCGCTGCCCTATGGCTGGGGCACGGGCGGCATCCAGGTCACGGCGTCCATCATCGGCCGCGACGACGTGCTCAAGGTCATCGACCAGGGCTCGGACGACACCACCAACGCCATCAACATCCGCCGCTTCTTCGGCCGCGTGACCGGCGTGGCCACCACGGAATCCACGCCCGCGGCCACCATCGTGCAGACGCGCCACCGCATCCCCGAGACGCCGCTTGCCGAAGGCCAGGTGATGGTGTTCCAGGTGCCGATCCCCGAGCCGCTGCGGTGGCTGGAACCCAGCGAGACCGAGACCCGCACCATGCACGCGCTGGCCGAGTACGGCGGCATGCACGTCAAGCTGTACGAGGACATCGCGCAGCACGGGCACATCGCCACCACCTACGATTACCCGGTCATCGTGAACGACCGCTACATGATGCGGCCGTCGCCCATCCCCAAGTTCGACAATCCCAAGCTGGACGGCAGCCCGGCGCTGATGCTGTTCGGCGCGGGCCGCGAGAAGCGCGTCTATGCGGTTCCGCCGTACACACGGGTCAAGAGCCTGGATTTCGAGGACCATCCCTTCACCGTGGAGAAATGGACCGAGTGCTGCGACCTGTGCGGATCGGCCGACAGCTATCTGGACGAGATCATCCTGGACGACGCCGGCGCGCGCCGCTTCGTCTGCTCGGACACCGAATACTGCAACCACCGCCAGGCGCAAGCGCGCAACGAGGCCGCCGCATGAATGCTCAACCTTTGCTCTCCGTGCGCAACATGACGCGCACCTGGGACGGCGCCCACGGCTGCCGCAACGTCAGCTTTGATCTGTATCCCGGCGAGGTGCTGTGCGTGGTCGGCGAGTCCGGCTCCGGCAAGAGCACCCTGCTGTCCGCGGTGTCGTATCAGACGCAGCCCGATGCGGGCAGCGTCTGGTACGACACCCGAGACCAGGGCTTCACGGACCTGGCGGCGCTGCCCGGCGCGCGGCTGCGCCTGCTGTCGCGCACCGACTGGGGCTTCGTGCGGCAGAACGCCCGCGACGGCCTGCGCATGCAGGTCAGCGCGGGCGCCAACATCGCCGAGCGGCTGATGGCCGTGGGCGACCGCCACTACGGAGACCTGCGCCAGGCGGCGGGCAGCTGGCTGCGCAAGATGGAGATCGATGAAGGCCGGCTGGACGATACGCCGGTGTCGTTCTCGGGCGGCATGCAGCAGCGCCTGCAGATCGCCCGCAACCTGGTGACGCATCCGCGCCTGGTCTTCATGGACGAGCCCACCGCGTCGCTGGACGTGTCGGTGCAGGCGCGGCTGCTGGACCTGCTGCGCCAGCTCGTCACCGATCTGGGGCTGGCGGCCATCGTCGTCACGCACGATCTGGCGGTGGCGCGGCTGCTGGCCCACCGCACGCTGGTCATGCGCGGCGGCCAGGTGGTCGAAAGCGGGCTGACCGACCAGATACTCGACGATCCGCAGCATCCCTACACCCAGTTGCTGGTGTCTTCCATTTTGCAGAGCTGAACATGAGCGCAACCAAACCCATGATCGAGGTGCGGGGCCTCGGAAAGATGTTCACCCTGCACAACCAGGGCGGCATGCGCCTGCCCGTGCTGGAGGCTGTCGATTTCGACGCCGCCGCGGGCGATTGCCTGGTGCTGGCGGGGCCGTCAGGCACCGGCAAGAGCACCTTGCTGCGCTGCCTGTACGGCAACTACCTGGCCACCGAAGGCAGCATCCGCGTGCGCGCCGGGGACCAGTGGGTGGAGCTGGTGGGCGCGCCGGAGCAGCGCATCCTGGCGCTGCGCCGCGATGTGATCGGGTATGTCAGCCAGTTCCTGCGGGTAATACCGCGCGTGTCGGCGCTGGAGGTGGTGGCCGAGCCGCTGCGCATGGCGGGAGTGGACGGCGTAGAGGCCCGCGCCCGCGCCGCCGCGCTGCTGCAGCGCCTGAACGTGCCGCCCCGGCTGTGGGGCCTGGCCCCCGCCACCTTCTCGGGCGGCGAGCAGCAGCGGGTGAACATCGCGCGCGGCTTCATCGCCGGCCATCCCATCCTGCTGCTGGACGAACCCACCGCATCGCTGGATGCGGACAACCGGCGCGTGGTGATCGAACTCATCCACGAGGCGCGGGCCGCCGGCCGCTGCCTGCTGGGCATCTTCCACGACGCGCAGGTGCGCGACGCCGTCGCCACCCAGACGCTCGCCCTGCGCCCGGCGCTGCCCGCCACGGCCGACATGGAGTAAACATGCAAAGCACATATCTCACCCATGCCCGCGTGGTCTTGCCCGACCGCGTCCTGGAAAACAGCGCCGTGCTGATTGACGACGGCCGCATCGTCGCCATCGA
The DNA here is from genome assembly GCF_042721735.1 of Achromobacter sp. NPDC058515. NCBI lineage: Bacteria > Pseudomonadati > Pseudomonadota > Betaproteobacteria > Burkholderiales > Alcaligenaceae > Achromobacter > Achromobacter sp. NPDC058515. The sequence goes on along the minus strand of NZ_JBHXNI010000024.1, from coordinate 17,880 downwards.
GCCGGACGGCGCGCAGGCGGACCGGGAGATCGACCTGCAGGGCCAGACCCTGATGCCCGGCCTGATCGACCTGCATTGCGACGCCATCGAAAAGGAAGCCGAGCCGCGCTCGCGCGTGCTGTTCCCGCTGGACTTCGCGGTGGCGCAGGTGGACCGCCGCAAAGCGGCGGCGGGCATCACGACTCCCTATCACGCCTTGTCGTTCGCCAACAATGAATGGGGCGTGCGCAACAACCAGACGGCGGCGCAGGTGGTGCGCACGGTGCGCGCCTTCCGCGACCACAGCTTGGTGGACAACCGCGTCCATTGCCGCTACGAAGTCACCGACGAGACCTCGGTCGACGTGCTGCGCGCCCTGATGGACGAGGGCGTGGTCGACCTGCTGTCGGTGATGGACCATTCGCCTGGCCAGGGCCAGTTCAAGACGCTGGAGTCCTATCTGCAATACATGATGGGCAATCACGCGATGAGCCGCGAGCAGGCCGAGGAAGCGGCGCACTCCAAGACGCGCGCCAAGGACGGCGCGGTCGCGCGGGTGGAATCGCTGCTGTCGCACGCGCAGGCGCTGGGCATCCCCACGGCCAGCCACGACGACGATTCAATCCAGCGCATCGCCACGATGCGCAACCTGGGCGTGGCGATGAGCGAATTCCCCATCACCCTGGATACGGCGCGGGCGGCGGTGTCTTGCGGCCTGCCCACCATCCTGGGCGCGCCCAACGTGCTGCGCGGCCAGAGCCAGAGCGGGTCCATGCGCGCCATCGACGCCATCCGGGCGGGCGTGGCGAGCTGCCTGTGCTCGGACTACCAGCCATCCACGTTGATCGCCGCCGCGTTCGCGGTGGCGGCGCAGACGGACCTGACTTTGTCGCAGTCCATCGCACTGGTCACCCGGAATCCGGCGGACGCCTGCGGGCTGGCGGACCGGGGCCGCATCGCGGTCGGCCTGCGCGCGGACCTGGTGGCGGTGGCCCAGGTGGGCGCCCAGCCCCTGATCAGCCACACCTGGTCGGCCGGCCGGCTGGTATTCTCAACCCACTATCCGCCGGTGCGCTCGCATGAGGGCAGGGTGGGCGAACCGCAGAGCCTGGCGGCCTGAGTCGATTCCTGGAGACGCGCGATGAATCCGATCGTGACTGCCGTGGCGCTCAGCCAGGCGCACACGTTCAGCAAGGCGGTGGCGCCCGCCATCATGCTGTTGGCGGGGCTGGGCGTCGAGGGCGACGCCCATCTGGGCGTCACCGTCAAACACCGTTCGAGGGTCCGGGCCGATCCCACGCAGCCGAACCTGCGCCAGGTCCACCTGATCCACGGCGAGCTGCACGACGAACTCCAGGAAGCGGGCTTCAACGTGGCCGAAGGCACGATGGGCGAGAACATCACGACTCGCGGCATCGACCTGCTGGGCCTGCCGCGCGGCGCGCGGCTGCATATCGGTGGGGAGGCGGTGGTCGAAATCACCGGCTTGCGCAACCCCTGCGCGCAGCTGGACAACTACCAGAAGGGCCTGACCGCCGCCGTGCTCGGCCGCCATGCCGACGGCAGCCTGATGCGCCGCGCCGGCGTGATGGCCATCGTGGTGACGGGCGGCGCGGTATGCGCGGGCGATGCCATCCGCGTGGCGCTGCCGGAGCTTCCCCATTTGCCGCTGGAACGCGTCTAGGGCGACGTGCCCCGGAGGAAGCCTCGACCTGGGTTCCATGCGCAAAAACATCCCCTGGAGTGACAGACGGAGGGGCTGGCATCTGGTTAAATGGCGGGAAGGCGTAACGGCCTAAGGCGAAGCCGCATCTTCCGCGGCTCGCTACCCCCTTTTCCGGAGCGCACGATGGCACGATTCAATTTCACGCAGGATCCCGAAGAGCCCGATCTGTGGGCGGCCGAAAACGTCGCCGCGGGCGAAGGCCGCCCGCCCATCCACGTCATGATCCAGACCGACGGCGAAGAGCCCGACGGCGCCGCGTCCAAGGTGGTCAAGGCCATCATCGACAATCTGGACGAGCAGATCCTGGCGGCCGCCGAGTTCCTGCTGGACAACTATTCGTACGAGCAATACAAGAAGCTCGGCATCGAAGACGACCAGCTGCTGAAGGAAGAAACCGCCGAAGCCATGGCTGAAAAGGCCGTGCTGCGCGCCTTGTGGCTGTTCGACGAGGACGGCGACGGCTATGAGCTCTGGTTCACGCTGCCCTGGGATCCGGTGCACACCTATGACGTCGAATTCGAGGACGGCACGCCCGTGTCCTGCTCGGTCAACGATTAAGCCTGCCTCATCCGCGAGCCGGCCCTAAGGGGCCAGCTCGTACTTCGTCGCCTGGCTCTGCCCCAGCGATTCGTCGTAGCGGTAGCGCACTTTCAGGGGCTTGCCCTTGTGGATCGCGCGGGCGGCGACATTCTCCAGCACCACGTCCACGTCCCGGTTCAAGAACTGGGCGCAGTCGCCGTCGGCGCGCTCGCCGTCCGGAATGTCCGCGGCTTTCACTTTCAGCCTGAACATCACCTGCGCCAGTTCCGTGCCATCAGTGCGGAACTGGCGCATCGTGGCGGGCAGGTTGGACACGATGCCGGACAGGTCGCAGGAAATGAGGGTCCAGGCGTGCGCGGCGGGGGCGGCGGCAAGGGCGCACGCGGCAAGCGCGGCGGCCGCCAGGGCGCGAGGAATGGGCAGGGGGCTCATGGCATTGGGGGCAAGGCAAGGCGCCCATGCGCGCCGCGCCGGTATGTGGAAAAAGGGCTTTTATGTTGCGCCCGGCGCCGCCGCCGGTCAAGCTTGCGGAAAGCCAGAAAAAACGGGCCTTGCGGCCCGTTTTTCTTATGCGTTCTGGGTGGCGGGCGGACTGGCCGGCGCGCCTTCCCCGGCGGCGTCCGCGGGCAAATCCTCTTCCTTGCCTTCCAGCTTGGCGATGACGGCCGTGGCCAGGCTGTTGCCCACCACGTTGGTCGCGGTTCGGCCCATGTCGAAGAACTGGTCGATGCCCATGATCAGCAGCAGGCCGGCTTCCGGCAGGTGGAACATCGGCAGCGTCGCGGCCACCACGACGAGCGAGGCGCGCGCCACGCCGGCCATGCCCTTGCTGGTCACCATCAACACCAGCAGCAGCGTCAGTTGCTGCGCAAAGCTCATCTCGATGTTGTAGGCCTGCGCGATGAACAGCACCGCGAAGGACTGGTACATCATCGAGCCGTCCAGGTTGAACGAATAGCCCAGCGGCAGCACAAAGCCCGAGATGCGCTTGGATACGCCAAAACGCTCCAGGGCCTCGATGGTCTTGGGATAGGCCGATTCGCTGCTGGCGGTGGAGAAGGCCAGCAGGGTCGGTTCCTTGATCAGGCCGCCCAGGCGGCGCGTGGACTTGCCCAGGAACAGGTAGCCGACGCCGAACAGAATGGCCCACAGCAGGGCCAGGCCCAGGTAGAACTGGCCGATCAGCTTGCCGTAGCTGACCAGCACGCCCAGGCCTTCCGTGGTGATGGCCGCGGCCATGGCGGCGAACACGCCCACCGGCGCAAAGCGCATCACATAGTCGGTCACGCGGAACATGATCTTGGCCAGCTCGTCGATCATGTTGTAGATGGTGTTGTGGCCCTTGCCGCGGATGAACGACAGCGCCGCGCCGAAGAACAGCGAGAACACCAGGATCTGGAGGATCTCATTGTTGGCCATGGCTTCGGCGATGCTCTTGGGGAATACGTGCGCGATGAAGGCCTTGAGCGTGAAGTCGCCCGTCTTCAGGCCCGAAGTCAGGCCCGCGTCCGGAATCGCCAGGTTCATATGCGCGCCCGGCTGGAAGATATTGACCAGCGCCAGGCCCAGCAGCAGCGAGATGGCGGAAGCGGCGATGAACCAGATCATGGCGCGCATGCCGATGCGGCCCACGGCGCTCGCGTCGCTCATGCTGGCCAGGCCGGTCACCAGGGTGGCGAACACGAGCGGCGCGATGATCATCTTGATCATGCGCAGGAAGATGTCCGTGATGAGGCTGAAGTACGAGGCGATCTGCGCCGCCTCCTGCGGGTTCTGCGCGTACTTGTTGCAGAAATAGCCCACCACGATGCCCAGCACCATGGCGATGCCGATATAACGCGTCAGCTTCTTAGTGTTCATGTTCAAAACGGATAACGGGGAGCCGCCGCTGCGCCCCGAGGCGGGGCTGGCCCGCCGGCATGGGGCGGGGCAAGACGGTCCGGTGACGGACATGCCAGGGCGCCGGAAACTACGCGGGTTAACCCTTGGGGCGCGATGTTAACGCCGCGAACCTGACAGTTAGTTGTCAGTTTGGGGACGGATTGAGGGGAGGCGGCAGGGCGTCCGGCCATCTGGCGGTATGCAATCCGTGTCGCGCCGCCGCCTGCCCGCAACGGCGGCAGGCATGCCAGAATGGGCGCGCCGGCCTTCGCCGCCGGCGTCCGGCCGCAACCCCAAGAACCGGCCCCGTCCGGGGCGACCGAAGGAGACTAAGCAATGCCGAATCGCGAACTGTCCGTGCTGGCGTCTGGATACACCTATCTGGAAGGGTTGCGCTGGCGCGAGGGCCGCCTGTGGGCCTCGGACTTCTATACCGGGCTGGTCATCGCCGTATCGCTGGAAGGCGCGGTGGACCGGATCTGCCTGGTGCCGCAGCAGCCGTCGGGCCTGGGCTGGCTGCCCGATGGCCGCTTGCTGATCTCGTCCATGAAAGACCGCAAGGTGATGCGCCGCGAGACGGACGGCACGCTGTCGGTCCACGCCGACCTGTCCGCGCTGACCGGCGGGCACATCAACGACATGGTGGTGGATGCGCAGGGCAGGGCCTACGTGGGCAATTTCGGCTTCGACATCATGGCCGGCGCGCCGGTCCGGACCACGACCCTCGTGCGGGTGGATCCGGACGGCGTGGCGCAGGTGGTGGCGGACGGGCTGTGCTTTCCCAATGGGTCGTTCATCACGCCGGACGGCAAGACCCTGATCGTCAACGAAACCTTCGGCAACCGCATTTCCGAGTTCGACATCCAGCCCAACGGCGCGCTGGGTCCGCGCCGGGACTGGGCCAATTTCGGGGAGTTGCCGGCCAGCGACGACCTGTCCGCGGTGATCGCCGCGTCGGCCATTGCGCCGGACGGCGGCGCGATGGACGCGGAAGGGGCGATCTGGGTGGCCGACGCCATCGGCAAGCGCATCGTGCGCGTGGCGCGCGGCGGCAAGATCCTGGAGCAGATCGACACCGGCGAGTTCGGCATCTTCGCTGCCGCCCTGGGCGGACCGGACGGCCGGACCCTGTTCATGGCGGCCGCGCCGGACTTCATCGAGGCCAACCGGCGGGCCAAGCCCGAGGCCCGGATACTGATGGCGCGGGTGGACGTGCCGCACGCCGGCAGGCCCTAGGCTTCCGGGGCCTGTGGACCCGCCCCGCCGCGGGCCTGGCGGGTCCACAGGCCTACTTCGGCGCCAGCCAGGCGTCCGCGTAGGTATCCACGGCGCCCAGGCCCGTGGCGATGGCGCCATGCACGCGCTTGTCCAGGAAGGTGGAGTAGTTGGTGTCGTCGATCCAGGCTAGCGGCACGTCCTCGGCCAGGATTTTCTGCACTTCGGTGTACAGGCGCTGGCGCTCCTCGTCCGTGGGGGCGGTGGCGGCCTGGTCGAACAGCTCGTCCACCTTGGGGTTGCGGTACTGCGAGGTGTTGGTGAACGCCAGCCCCTTCTTGATATTGCTGCTGACATAGGTGCGCGACACGCCGATGGCCGGGTCGCCATACTGGAACACGCCGTTATAGGCCATGTCGAAGTCCCAGTTGCCCATGCGCGAGGTCCAGCCGCCGACGTCCGTGCTTTCGATGTCGATGGCGATGCCCACCTTGCCCAGGCTTTGCTTGGTGTATTCGGCGATGCGGCGCTGCATTTCGCCATAGGGATTGGGTATCAGCCCCAGCTTCACGCGCACGCCCTTGGCGTCCGGCTTCAGGCCCATTTCGTCCAGCAGGGCGATGGCCTTCTTCGGATCGTAGGGGTACTGCTTGATGTTGGGATCGTAGAAGCGCGTGTTGCGATGGAACGGGCCGGTCGACACGGCGCCCATCCCGAACATGATGCGCTTGGCAATGAATTCGCGGTCGATGGCGTACATGACCGCCTGCCGGAAGCGCTTGTCGTCCATCGGCTTGCGCGCCTCGTTCATTTCGATCCAGTGCAGGGTGGACCAGTATTCGTAGCCCTTTTGCGTGACATTGATGTGCGCCAGCTTGGCCACGCGCGGCATGTCGAAGGGTTCGATGTCCTGCAGCCAGGCCTGCTGCACCGTGCGCTGCTCCAGCGCCAGCCGGCGCGAGGCCGCGTCCGGAATCACGCGGTAGGTGATGCCGTCCAGGTAGGGGCGGCCCTCTTTCCAGTAGTGCTCGTTCCTGACCAGTTCGATGTAGGACCCGCGCTCCCAGCGCTTGAACTTGAAGGGCCCCGTGCCGACGGGCGCGTTGTTGTGCGGGTTCTGCGCCAGCGGCGTGTCCACGTCGTACAGGTGCTTGGGCAGGATCACCCCGCCGCCGATATCGAACGCATACAGAAAGGCGGAATAGCGCTCCTTCAAGTGGAACACCACGGTGTGCGCGTCGGGTGCCGCGATGTCCTGGATGTAGCGCATCAGCGAACGCGTGCGCGGCGTGTTGGCCAGGATCTGCTTGTACGAGAACAGCACGTCGGCCGACGTGAAGGGCTTGCCGTCGTGCCATTGCGCATTGGGCTGCAAGTGGAACGTGTAGGTCAGCTGGTCGGCGGACACGTCCCAGGACCTGGCCAGGCTGGGCATCGGCTTCAGGTCGAAGGAATACGTCAGCAGGCTCTCGTAGACTTTCCCCGCCACCATCTGCGTGGTGCCCACCTGCTGCATGGCCACGTTCAGGTTAGGCGGCTCGGGATTCAGGATGGCGGTCAGGACGCCGCCGTACTGCGGTTGGGGGTCGGCGGCGGAGACGACGGGAGCGGCGGCGATCGCGGCGGCGGCCAGCAGACCCTGCACCAGGGCGCGGCGGACGATATTGCACTTCAAGGCAAACCTCCTTGGGTGGCGGCCATGTCTTGCCTTGGGCCGCTATTTCGTTAAGTCTTCAGTATCAAATATTGATACTAAAGAATCCAAGCGGCTTATGGTGCAGCAGCGCGCCCGCCCGCGCAAGGCGGCGGGCGCTAGGGATTTCCCGCGAACGGGACGAGGGCCGCGCCGTCAGTTGCGGTTGGGCCGGCCGCTGAGCGCGCGCGCGGCCGAGACGGCCAGCGAGCTGAAGCGTTGGGTAAAGGACTCCAGCGTCCATTCCGCCAGCAGGCCGGAAATGTGGATGGCGGCCAGCGGGCGGCCGCTGTGGTCGACCACGGCGCTGGCCAGCACGATCTCGCCCACCATGCTTTCTTCCAGGCAGATGGCATAGCCCTGCACCCGCGCGTCGTGCACGCGCTCGCGGATCAGGTCGGGGTCGGTAATGGTCTTGGGGGTCAGCGGCCGCAAGTCGCTGCGCGCCAGGATGTCGTCGACTTCGGCGTCGGCCAGGTGCGACATGATCGCGCGGCCGCCCGACGACGAGAACGTGGGCATGCGCCGGCCCACCAGCGTGGCGTAGAAGGTCTGGCGCTTGGTCTGGCGGCGCAGCGCGTAGACGATGGTCAGGTCGTCGAACAGGCTCAGGTCGACGCGTTCGCCGCATTCCTGCTGCAGTTGCTCCAGGATGGGGGTGGCGCGTTCCAGGAGCGGATGGCTGCGCAGGAAGTCGAATGTGCGGTCCAGGATCTTCTTGCCCAGCACATAGCCGCGCTGGTTGCTGCCGCGTTCCAGGTAGCCCAGCGCCACCAGCGTGTGCAGCATGCGCTGGGTTGAGCTGCGGTCCAGCCCCGACAGTTCCGTGAGCTCGTTCAGGCTGAGCGGCCCGGGGTGGCTGGAAAAAGCCTCCAGGATGCCGAAGCCTTTCGCCAGGGATTGGTTGAACCGGGTCTCGGTTGTGGCCATGTTGATCTACTCCAGTTCTTTTAGTTTTGCGGCCTAGGCAATCGGCGCGCGATCGGCGCGCGGATACGCAATGTAGCGGCAAGTGTTTTCCGGCAGGGCTAGGGAAATCACCCATGTTTCCGTATTGCCCCGCGCTTTCGCGAACTCTATCATGCCAAATATAGATATCTAAGTATCAACTATTGATACTCAAGATATTGAGGATTTCATACTCGACAAGGGAAGCGCAATGACCGCCGTCGCAGCAGCCAGCCTGGACCAGACTCAAATCGCCGAAGCCGTGGGCAAACTTCGCCAGTACATGACCGACACGCTGACGGGATTCGTGCAGTGCCGCAGCCTGCCCGGCCAGGAAATGTCCGCCGCCCAATTCCTGGAAGACGCCCTGGCCGACCTGGGCCTCGCGTCCGAGCGGATTGCGCTGCGCACCGAAGAACTCAAGAACCTGCCGCTGTATTCGCCCGCCTGCTGCCCCGACGGCGGCCGCTACAACGTGCTGGCGCGCCACGAGCCGCGCGGCGCCGGCGGCCGCGCCGTGCTGTTCAACGGCCACCTGGACGTGGTGCCCACCGGCCCGCATGAACTTTGGGACCCCGCGCCCTTCGATGGCGAGCTGCGCGACGGCTGGCTGTACGGCCGCGGGGCAGGCGACATGAAGGCGGGCATCATCTGCGCGCTGGCCGCGTTCAAGGCCCTGCGGGACCTGGGCATGCAGCCGGCCGGCGCGGTGGGCTTTAACGGCGTGCTGGAAGAAGAGAACACCGGCAACGGCACCCTGGCCACGGTCTCGGCGCTGCAAAGCGCCATCGCCGCGGCCAAGCTCAGCGCGTTCGACGCCGTGGTCATCCCCGAACCCACGCATGAGCGCATGATGAGCGCCCAGCTTGGCGTGTACTGGATGTATGTGGACATCGTGGGCCGGCCCGCGCACGCGGCCTACATGACCACCGGCGTCAACCCGGTCGAGACCGGCCTGCGCATCGTCGACGCGATGAAAGCGCTAGAGCACGAATGGAACCTGCCGGAAAACCGGCACCCGGCCTATCGCGAACACGCGCACCCCATCAATTTCAACCTGGGCCAGATCCACGCCGGCGACTGGAACTCGTCGGTGCCCAGCGTCTGCACGCTGGGCATGCGCATCGCCTGCTACCCGGACATGACCATCGAGGCCGCCAAGCAATTGGTGGAAGCGCGCATCCGCGCGGTCCAGGCCAGCCTGACCGACAGCGATGTGCGCATCGACATCCGCTACGAAGGCTTCCATGCGCCCGGCTGCGAATACGACCTGGACGTGCCCGCCATGCAGTTGCTGGCCGACGCGCACCGCCGCGTAGCCGGCGAATTGCCGCAGCCCACGGCGCTGACCGCGACCACCGACGGCCGCCATTTCCGCCTGATGATGGATGTGCCGGTGACCTGCTACGGCCCCAAGGTCCAGAACGTGCACGGCTTCAACGAATGCGTGTCGGTGGACAGCATGGTGCGCGTGGCGACCTCGCTGGCGCTCTTCATCCACGACTGGTGCGGCGTCGAGCCGCTGCAAGCCTGAGCCGGTCCTCGGCCCTCTTTTCCAATACGGAATTCCAGCCATGAAATCCCATACCGCCCGGCGGGTCCTGGCGCGTTGCGCCCTGGCCGCCGCCAGCCTGCTGTCCCTTGCCGCGCCCCTGGCGCACGCCGCCGAAACGCCGCAGTACGGCGGCATCCTGACGGCCATCCTTAGCCCGGAACCGCCCACCTTGAACGTGGCGGTCCAGCAAGTGGCCAGCACGCAATTGGTGGCCGGAAAAATCTTCGAAAGCCTGCTGACCTATTCCTTCGACCTGAAGCCGCAGCCAGGCCTGGCCAGGTCCTGGGACGTGTCCGCGGACCGCCTGACCTACACCTTCCACCTGCAGCCCAAGGTGCAGTGGCATGACGGCAAGCCGTTTTCGTCGGACGACGTGGTGTTCACCTACACCAAGGTGCTTGCCAACACGCCGCGTACGCGCACCCTGATGGCCAATGTGCAGGAGGTCTCGGCGCCGGACGCGCAGACGGTTGTCTTCAAGCTGAAGCAGCCGTATTCCGCCTTCCTGTACGCCTTCGACATCGGCGGGGGCGCAATCCTGCCCAAGCACCTGTACGACGTGGATACGCCGATCGGACAGAACCCCAACAACAACGCGCCCATCGGCACCGGCCCGTTCAAGTTCAAGCGCTGGGAACGCGGTTCCTATGTCGAACTGGTCAAGAACGAGCACTACTGGAAGGAAGGCCGCCCGTATCTGGACGGCATCACGTACCGCGTGATTCCCGATTCCGCGTCGCGCCGCGTGGCGCTGGAGCAGGGCACGGTGCTGCAGGCCTGGCTGCAGGACATCGAGCCCGTGGACGTCGCGCGCGTGGCCAAGCTGCCCGGCATCACGCAGACCCACAAGGGCTATGAATACTGGTCCACGATGCAGTGGATAGAGCTGAACGGCGGCCGCCAGCCGTTCGCGGACAAGCGTTTCCGCCAGGCGCTGATGTACGGCATCAACCGCCAGTTCATCGCCGACAAGATCATGTTCGGCTCGGGCACGGTCGCCACCGGCCCCATCCATCACAACACGCGCTTTTATGACGGCAACGTCAAGCAGTATCCGTACGATCCCAAGAAGGCCATCGCCCTGCTGGACGAGATGGGCCTGAAGCCGGACGCCAAGGGCGTGCGCGCCTCGGTCGGCCTGATCCCGCTGCCCTACGGCGAGATGCAGCGCCGCGTCGCCGAATACATCAAGCAGAACCTCGCCAAGATCGGCGTGGCCGTGACGCTGGAGAACACCGACGTGGGCGGCTGGACCAGCCGCGTGGGCAACTGGGACTTCGACATGGGGTCCAACGGGGTCTTCCAGTACGGCGACCCGGCCATCGGCGTTTCGCGCACCTATCTGGGCAGCAACATCAAGAAGGGGCTGATGTTCACCAACACCTCCCAGTACAACAACCCCAAGGTCGACGAACTGTTCAATGCCGCCGCCACGGCCGCCACCGACGAAGAGCGCCAGACGCTGTATAGCGAAGTGCAGCGCATCCTGGTGGAAGACGTGCCGGTGCTGTGGCTGGCCGACACCAACTATTCGACCCTGCTGAACAAGCGAGTGCATGACGCGGTGACGACCGCGCTGGGCGTGGTGGACACGCAGAGCGACACCTGGCTGTCCAAAGAATGAAGAAGATCGCCAAATTCCTGGCGAACCGGGTGGTCAAGAGCGTCCTGGTTCTGCTGATGATCGCGCTCTTTAACTTCTTCCTGGTGCGGGCCGCGCCGGGCGACCCGGCCGAAATCCTGGCGGGCCAGTCGGGCGCGGTGGACGCCGAGTTCATCGCCAAGCTGCGCCAGGAGTTCGGGCTGGACAAGCCGATCGCGGTGCAGCTGGGGCAGTACCTCAAGAACGTCGCCACGTTCGACCTGGGCTACTCCTACCGCCAGCAGGCCTCGGTCTCCAGCCTGATCCTGCAGCACCTGCCCGCCACCCTGCTGCTGACCCTGTCGGCCTTCGCCTTTGCGCTGCTGGCGGGGGTCAGCCTGGGCACGCAGGCCGCGCTGCGGGTGGGGAAGTGGGGCGATACCGTCATTACGACGCTGTCGATGCTGGCCTACGCCACCCCGCTGTTCTGGGTGGGGCTGATGCTGGTGCTGCTGTTCTCCGTGAACCTGGAATGGCTGCCCGCCTTCGGCTACGAGAGCGTCGGCGCCAACCTGACCGGGCTGGCCCGCGTGGCCGACGTGGCCAAGCACCTGCTGCTGCCGGCGCTGACCCTGGGCATGTTCTACATGGCGGTCTACGCCCGGCTGACGCGCGCCTCCATTCTTGAGATCAGCCAGCTGGACTTCGTGAAGACGGCGCGCGCCAAGGGCCTGTCCGAACGCACGGTGATCGTGCGCCACGTGCTGCGCAATGCGCTGCTGCCGGTCATCACCTACGCGGGCATCCAGGCGGGCGGGCTGATCGGCGGGTCGCTGCTGGTGGAAACGGTCTTTGCGTGGCCCGGCATCGGGCGGCTGGCGTTCGACGCGCTGATCCAGCGCGACTACAGCGTGCTGCTCGGCGTGTTCTTCATGGCCTCCCTGATCGTGGTCGTGGTCAACCTCGTCACCGACATTCTGTACACGGTGGCGGATCCCAGGATCGAACTCAAATGAAAGCGTTCATGCAATCGTTTTGCCGCAACAAGGGCGGCATCATGGGCCTGGCCGTGCTGGCCCTGGTGACGCTGGTGGCGATCACCGCGAGCTGGATCTTTCCCGACAGCCCGTGGGACATCATCAATGGCCCCTTCATGCCGCCGCTGTCCGAAGGCGCCTTGCTGGGCACCGACACGCTGGGCCGCGACATCGCCACCGGCATCGCCTATGGCTCGCGCATCACCCTGATGCTGGCCGCGGTGTCCACGGCGGTGTCCATCCTGCTGGGCATCACCGTCGGCGCGCTGGCCGGGTTCTACGGCGGGCGCGTGGACCAGGCCATCGTGGGCTTCATCGAGCTGTTCCAGACCATCCCCAGCTTCTTCCTGGCCGTGGTGCTGGTGGCGATCCTCACGCCCAACATGGCCACGGTCATCTTCGCGATCGCCGTCGTGTCCTGGCCGCCGCTGGCGCGCCTGGTGCGGGCGGAATTCATGAGCCTGAAGAACCGCGAGTTCGTGCAGGCCGCGATGCTCTCCGGCCAGTCGAACCTGCGCATCATCCTCACGCAGATCCTGCCCAACAGCCTGTCGCCCGTCATCGTGTCGGGCTCCCTGATGATCGCCAGCTCCATCCTGCTGGAATCCGCGCTGAGCTTCCTGGGCCTGGGCGATCCCAACGCCATGACCTGGGGCTACATCATCGGCGCCTCGCGCAGCGTGCTGCGCGACGCCTGGTGGATGAGCGTGTTTCCCGGCGTGGCGATCCTGATGACGGTGCTGTCGCTCAACCTGATCGGCGAGGCGCTCAACGACGCCCTCAATCCCAAACTGGCCCGCAGGAGGACGACGTGATGAGCGCGCTGCTTGAAATCCGCGATCTCAGCGTGACGGCCGCGCATGGCGGGCCCACGGTGGTGCAGGGCGTGTCCTACACCGTGAACCGCAACGAGATCCTGTGCGTGGTGGGCGAGTCGGGCTCGGGCAAGTCGGTGACGGCGCACGCCATCATGGGCCTGCTGCCGGCGGACCAGCTTGGCGTCACGCAGGGCCAGATCCTGTACGGCGGGCGCGACCTGGTCGGCCTGTCGGCCACCGACTGGCATGGCCTGCGCGGCCGGTGTTTCGGCATGGTGTTCCAGGAGCCCATGACGGCGCTCAATCCCATCATGCGCGTGGGGCGCCAGGTGGACGAAGTGCTGGAGCGCCACACCACGCTGAGCGTCGCCGCCCGCAAGCAGCGGGTGCTGGAGCTGTTCGGCCAGGTGCTGCTGCCCGATCCGCTGGCCATGTACGACGCCTTTCCGTTCCAGCTCTCGGGCGGACAGCGCCAGCGCGTCGTGATCGCGATGGCGCTGGCGCTGGAGCCCGATGTGCTGATCGCCGACGAGCCCACGACCGCGCTGGACGTCACCACGCAGGCGCAGATCCTGGACCTGATCAAGGACATCCAGCGCCGCATGGGCATCGGCGTCATCTTCATCACCCACGATTTCGGCGTCGTGGCCGACATCGCCGACCGCATCGTGGTGATGCGCAAGGGCGCCGTGGTGGAGTCGGGCGTGGCCGAAGACATCCTGAACCGCCCGCGGCACCCGTATACCCGACAGCTGATCGCGGCCGTGCCGCACAAGCCCGAGGGCAAGGACGAGGCCGCCGCCGCGCCGCCGCTGATGGTCGTGGACAGGCTGTGCAAGACCTTCGCCACCGGCGGGCGACGAGTCGACGCGCTGCGCGACATCTCGCTGGAGATCCGGCAGGGCGAAACCCTGGGGCTGGTCGGCGAGTCCGGCTCGGGCAAGTCCACGCTCGGACGCACGCTGATCGGGCTGATCTCGCCCGACAGCGGCAGCGTGCGCATGGAAGGCCGGGAACTGGTGGGCATGAAGCCGCGCGACTTCCGTCCCTACCGCCGCCAGATTCAGATGGTGTTCCAGGACCCGTATGCGTCCCTGAACCCGCGCCACCGCGTCATCGAAGCGGTGGCGCAGGGGCCGATCGCCTTCGGCGAGAACCGCAAGACCGCGCTGCGCGAGGCGCGCGAACTGCTGGAGCTGGTGGGCCTGGGCGGGGATGCCGGCGACCGCTATCCGCACCAGTTCTCGGGGGGACAGCGCCAGCGGGTCGGCATCGCCCGCGCGCTGGCGCTCAAGCCTAGGCTGCTGGTGGCCGACGAGGCCGTCTCCGCGCTGGACGTGTCGATCCAGGCGCAGGTGCTGGATCTGCTCAAGACCGTGAGCGGGCAGTTCGACCTGTCGGTGCTCTTCATCACGCACGACCTGCGCGTCGCGGCCCAGATATGCGACCGCATCGCCGTGATGCGGCAAGGCCAGCTGGTGGAGCTGGACCGCGCCGCCACGATTTTCTATCACCCCCAACATGAATACACGCGCCGCCTGATCGATTCGGTGCCGGGCAAGGCCTGGAACAAGCCGGACCTGGAGGCGCTGACGGACCCCTCAACCTGGAGCAAGCAGTATGCGTGACACCGAGTATCAGATGCTGGACGGGCTGGCGCTGGCCGACTTGCTGGCGCGGCGCGAAGTCAGTGCTGAGAACCTGATGGCCTGCGCCATCAAGCTGGCGCAGGAACGCGCGCCGGCGATGAATGCGCTGTGCTATGAGCGCTATGAAGAATCGCTGGACGTGGCGCGCGGCTGGCAGCCCCGGGGGGCGTTCGGCGCCATCCCCTTTCTGTTGAAGGATTCCGGGCTGGCGCACACGCGCTTTCCGTCCAGCCTGGGTTCGCGCCTGCTCAACGATACGGCCTACACCCGCAACGCCACGCTGGCCGACCGCTTTGAAGCCGCCGGCCTGATCCCGTTCGCGCGCACCACGGTGCCGGAATTCTGCATGGCGCCCACCACCGAAGCTGCGCGCAACGGCGGCCCCACCCGCAACCCCTGGGACCCGACCCGCTCGTCCGGCGGCTCCAGCGGCGGCGCGGCGGCGGCGGTCGCCGCGGGCATCGTGCCGCTGGCCCATGGCAGCGACGGCGGCGGCTCGATCCGCATCCCGGCGGCCGCCTGCGGCGTCTACGGCCTGAAGGTCTCGCGCGGGCGCGTGCCCATGGGGCCGTTCCGCGGCGAAGGCTGGGGCGGCCTGGCGACCGATGGCGTGCTGTCGCGCTCGGTGCGCGACACTGCGGCGGCGCTGGACGCCATCGGCGGCCATGAACCGGGCGCGCCCTATGCGGCCCCGCCCGCGCCCGCGTCCTATCTGCAAACCCTGGCCGAGCCGCCGCGCAAGCTGCGCATCGTGGTCTGGCGCAGCGCCTGGAACGGCGTTCCGGTGGCGCTCGAATGCGTCGCCGCCGTCGAACGCGCGGCGGCGCTGTGCCGGGAACTGGGACACGAGGTTGTCGACGGCGCGCCGCCGGACATCGACTACGAGGCGTTCGTGCTGGCCCATGCCAATGTGCTGGCCGGCAATATCGTGCTGTCGGTGGACACCCGCCTGGGACTGACCGGCCAGGCGCTGCGCGACGATGACCTGGAACCGGTGCTGCGCCAGGGCTACGAACATGGCAAGACGCTGCCGGCGGCGCAGTACATCGGCAGCGTGAACCGCTTCCATGCCATCGGCCGCATCCTGGACGGTTACATGGCGGGCTACGACGCCATCCTGTCGCCGTCCTTGACCCAGTTGCCCGTGAAGCTGGGCGAGCTCTCCACCGCGAAGGGCTCGTTCCTGGACTTCCGCCGCAAGGTCGCCACCTACGGCACGTTCTCCGCGGCGTTCAACGCGTCCGGGCAGCCGGCCGCCAGCCTGCCGCTGGCCTGGACCGCCGCCGGCCTGCCGGTGGGTGTGCAGGTGGTCGGCCGCTATGGCCGTGAAGACGTGGTGCTGGCCCTGTCGGCCCAGCTGGAGACGGCCCAGCCCTGGGCCGGACGGATCGCCGTGCCCCAGGCGGCCTAGGGACGGGGGCGGGGCCCGGCCCCGCCCATCCTCCGTTCGGGGTAGGGCGGCCGCCCATCCCAAGCGGCGAGGACCGGCCCGCCTTGAGCCTTCGGCATCGACTGAAGGGATAGGATACCGGCGGTTGCAAGACCTTTCCGCGATTCCCCCGTAAAATCACCCCATTCAGCAGGACTTCAACCATCTTTCAATAAACAGTACCTAAGGAGGACCACTCATGGCCCTAGTCTCCATGCGCCAGTTGCTCGACCACGCCGCCGAGCACGGCTACGGCATTCCGGCTTTCAACGTCAATAACCTGGAACAGGTCCAGGCCATCATGGAAGCCGCGGCGGAGACCGACAGCCCGGTGATCATGCAGGCCTCGGCCGGCGCGCGCAAATACGCGGGCGAAGGCTTCCTGAAGTACCTGATCCAGGCCGCCGTTGAATCCTACCCCCACATCCCCGTGGTCATGCACCAGGATCACGGCCAGTCCCCCAAGGTCTGCCAAGGCGCCATCGACCTGGGATTCTCCAGCGTCATGATGGACGGTTCGCTCAAGGAAGACGGCAAGACCATCGCCGACTACGACTACAACGTCGAAGTGACCAAGAAGGTCGTGGACATCGCGCACAAGCTGGGCGTGACCGTTGAAGGCGAACTCGGCTGCCTGGGTTCCCTGGAAACCATGGAAGGCGACAAGGAAGACGGCCACGGCGCCGACGGCAAGCTGACCATGGACCAGCTGCTGACCGACCCGGAACAAGCCGCCGACTTCGTGCGCCGCACGCAGCTCGACGCCCTGGCCATCGCCATCGGCACCAGCCACGGCGCCTACAAGTTCACGCGCAAGCCTACCGGCGACATCCTGTCGATCTCCCGCATCAAGGAAATCCACGCCCGCCTGCCCAACACCCACCTGGTGATGCACGGCAGCTCCAGCGTGCCGCAGGAACTGCTGGCCGAAATCCGCGAATTCGGCGGCAACATGAAGGAAACCTACGGCGTGCCCGTCGAGGAAATCCAGGAAGCCATCAAGTACGGCGTGCGCAAGATCAATATCGACACCGATATCCGTCTGGCCATGACCGGCGCGATCCGCCGCTTCTTCGCCGAAAACCCCGAAAAGTTCGACCCGCGCGAATACCTGAAGCCCGCGCGCGCCGCCGCCAAGGCCATCTGTGTGGCTCGCTACACGGAATTCGGCACCGCCGGCAACGCCAGCAAGATCAAGGCGCAGCCGCTGACCGAAATCGCCGCGCAGTACGCATCGGGCAAGCTGTCCCAAGTGGTGCAGTAAGCCATCCGCGCCAAAGCCCCTTCAGGGGCGGCGGCACAGGAAAGAGGGCTGGTCCTTGCGGGCCAGCCCTTTTTTTTGTTGCGGGATGGTCCAAGACCGAACGCTTCTTTGCGGGTTCAAAATCGTTCTGGCAGATAGAACGAGCCAAATTTGACCCGACCGGGTCAAATTTGGCCCGGTGCGGTTCCTTATTTATCAATCACTTAGAAAAAAGCGGGTCAAATTTGGCCCGATTTTTCGTGAAAATCGCGGGTTTTTGACACTCTGGTTTTGATAAGCAACTAGAAAGGGGTTTGTTCGCTTTTCAAGCGCTTGATTTTAATGGGGTTATTTTTTATTCATTAACTTGGCACGGATTTTGCATATGTCGTCGCACCGCCTCCTTCGGGAAGCTTTCCGGCCCTTCGGGGCCTTTACGACGACAACGGAGTCCGTCATGCCTACCCCCGCCTACATCAGCATCACCGGCAAAACCCAGGGCAACATCACCCAGGGCGCCTTCACCGCCGACTCGGTCGGCAACGTCTACGTGGAAGGCCACGAAGACCAGATCCTCGTGCAAGA
>NZ_JBHXNI010000023.1:0-79562 GCF_042721735.1 Achromobacter sp. NPDC058515 | reverse complement strand
CTCCGGGCAGTTTCGGCGGCGAATTCAGCGAGCTTGAAGGCTTTGCCAGCGCTGCCTCCATCTGACCACGACGTCATCCGCGGCCGGCTCTTTCAAGCCGGCGCGGCCGCCCACCGACCCGCGACACTGGAATGCCGGGCAGACGGCTCGTTGACGGTGCATGACGGGGAAACGCAGCACACGCTGCCGCCCCGCTCCCTGCGCTGGTCCAGCCGCATCGGCACGACGCCCCGCCGCGCGGCCCTGCCGGACGGCAGCGTCTTCGAGACCACCGACAATGATCAGGTCGACCGCCTGGAACGCGCCCAGGGCCGCCACGGCGCCGGCCTCCTGCATCGTCTGGAACACGTTCGGACTCACTGGCTGGCCCTGGCCGCGGTAGCGATGCTGGTCTTCTTCGTCGGCCTGCGCTGGACGATCCCCTGGCTGGGCGACACCGCCGCCACATTCGTTCCCCACGCCGTCGAGGTTCGCATTGGCGCGGGCGTCATGGACACCCTGGACCGGATGGCCTTTCGCCCCACCGCGCTGCCGGCCGAAACACGGAAGGCCATCCAGTCGGTGTTCGACGACCTGGCGGCGCACTCGGATGCTCCCGCCGGCAGCCTCAGGCTGGCGTTCCGTAGCGGCCGCCGCTACGTCGGCGCCAACGCGCTGGCCCTGCCCGGCGGCCAGATCGTCGTCACCGATGAACTGGTCAAGCTGGCCGGGTCCCCCGACACGCTGGCGGGCGTGCTGGCGCACGAGATCGGGCACGTCGAACACCGGCACGGCATGCGAAGGCTGGGCCGCGTCGCCGGCCTGTCGGCGGTCGTCATGCTCATGACCGGCGACGTCGCCAGCATGACGCACGATATCGGCGTGTTCGGAGCAGGCCTGCTCGACCTGTCGTACTCGCGCGGCTTCGAACGGGAAGCCGACGCGCGCGGCGTCGCGCTGACCCGCCAGGCCGGCAAGGACCCCGAATCGCTGGCCGTGCTGCTGGAACGCCTGAGCGCGCACTCGAAAGACAGGGGCGAAGAGCCCTCCTGGCTGTCCTCGCATCCCCCCACCGAGGAACGCGTTGAGCGGATCCGGCAGGCACGCTGAAGCGCCCCTCCCCGATGCCGCATCGCGACGAACACAATGCCATTTGTTTGGGCGCCAGATAGCGCTTGAACCTCATGGACGGCTGTTGCGCGTCGTGGATGCCATTCCCGCCGCCAATTGAGTAATTCTATTTTTGAATACCATCATTTTCCGACGTTTCCATCGGTATCCGTTGAATAAAATCCGCGCACTTGCACTTGTGCTCACTTCAACGGAGTTACGCGGATGATTCAGCACGACCGGGCCGCCGCGCCGCTTGCCAGTCCAGCCAGCTTCCGCGCTGCGAAACCGCCCCTCGCGCACGACGCGCCCGTCTTGCAGGCCATTCCCGTGCAGTTCCACGGCATGGCGCGCGACTATTTCGGAGTCTGGCTCGTCAACGTCCTGCTGACCCTCATCACGCTGGGTGTCTGGTCCGCCTGGGCCAAGGTGCGCGCCAACCGATGGTTCTACGGCCACACCATGATCAAGGGCCATGCCTTCGAGCACCACGCCACTCCCCTGCAGATCCTGAAAGGCCGGCTGATCGCCCTGGCGCTGATCCTCGCGGTTTCCGCCGCAATCTTCTTCGCGCCCCGGTTCGGAATATTCCTGTTCGCGATGGCGGCCGTTGCCGTGCCCTGGGCCATCAACGCGGGCCTGCGTTTCGGCGCCTGTATGACCTCGTGGAGCAATGTGCGTTTCGATTTCCACGGCAACTATTGGCGCGCGTTTGTCGTCTTCCTGCTTCTGCCGATCGCGGCCATGGCCACGCTGGGACTGCTCGCTCCGCTGCACGCAAGGCAGCATGGGCGCTATCTGGCCGGGGGCTACCGCTACGGCGGCGCATCGTTCGCCTGCGCCCCCCGGCTGAGCGTGCTCCATCGCGATCTGGGCCCCAGCGTGTTGCTGGCCATGGGCGTCGCCGCGCCCGGACTGCTGGCGACCTACCTGATGTCCGTAGCTGCGGGAATCCCCTGCACCCTGGATTCCCTGCGGTGGGCGTTCGTCTCTGGCGCAAGCCATATCGTGTGGCCCGCCATCGTCAGCGTGTACGCCGCGCTGTTGGCCGGCGGGCTTTATTACGGCGCGTGCGTGCGCAACGAACTGTACAACCGGGCAACCATCCAGGGCGGCCACCGGCTGCAAAGCCGGCTTTCGCCCATGCGCTATGTCTGGATCGTGATCTCCGGCCTTCTGGCCACCGCGGTCACCCTGACCCTGGCCTATCCTTGGGCGCGCGTGCGCCAGTACCGCTATCTGGCGCAAAGCACCACGCTGCTGGCCGCGCCCGGACTAGACGCATTCGTGTCGCGGCAACGATGCGCTCCGGGCAGTTAGCGATCCGGCGCCGCGGCGCTCCCGACGGGAAGGCGGAGCTGCGCGCGGTGACGATCCGCATTGGCGAGGTCAGCTATCGGCGCCAGCAACCCTCGATCGAAGGGTTCATGCGCCTCATCGGCGCGCAGCCTCACGGGCCAATCGGCATGCGCGAGCGCGCCACGGCCCAGCGAAACGAAGTCCGCCTCCTGCCTTGCCATCAGCCCTTCCGCCTGCGCCGCATCATGCAGCGAACCGTTAGCCAGCACCGGCACGGAAACGTGCCTCCGCGCCAACGCGGCAAGACTGGGGCCGTGCTCACCGAAAGCGGGCCTCCAGGCCTCAAACTCGGTCGTGTGCAGGTAATCGATGGGCAGCGCGCCGAGCGCGCCGAAGATCTGCGCCGCATCGGCCTCGGCGCCCTCCCACTTGTGAGTGAAGTCGTTGACTTTGCCTTGCGAGGAGCGCACCCCCACGATAAAGCCCTCCGTCGTCGACCGCCGGACGGCCTGGATGACTTCCGCCGTCATGCGCAGGCGGTTTTCCAGACTGCCGCCGTAGCGGTCCTCGCGCAGATTGGTGTGGGCGGTGAGAAACTGGTCCAGCAGATACCCGTTGGCGCCGTGCACCTCGACGCCGTCGAACCCCGCCTCCTGCGCTCTGCGCGCCGCCTGCGCGAAGCCCTCGACCGCCTCGGAGATATCCTCGGCTGACATCGCTTCGGGCATCCGGTAGGGCCCATCGCCCCGATAGAAAGCCATCTGCTGCCCCGCCGGCAACACGGCCGAGGGCCCTTTCGTCGTGGCGCGATGGGGATTCCCCTGCGACAGCGCGCCCGCATGCATGAGCTGCGCAACGATGCGGCCGCCCTGCGCATGCACACGGTCCACCACGGTCCGCCACGCGTCGCGCTGTGCGTCGTCGGCCAGACCTGGCTGGAACAGGTAGCCCTGCGCATGGGCCTTGTCCGTATAGATGCCTTCGGTGATCACCAGACCGAAGCCGCCGGCGGCGAAGGCTTCGTAGTAGTCGGCCATCCGCTGCGTGGCGTGGCCGTCAGCCGTGGCGCTGACCCGGGTCATCGGCGCGACGGCGAGGCGATTGGACAAGCTCAGCCCTCTCCCCAGCCGCAGCGGCGTGAACAATCCTGCGTGCGCTGCCTGCGCATCGCCTGTGGGACGGTCGGCGAGCGTGTTCATGTCAGCGGCCCTCCGGTTGGCGTACGGCCGCGATTGCCTCGATCTCGATCATGGCGGCGGGGTCGTAGAGCGCCTTGATCTCGGCGATCGTGTCGGCTGGATAGGGGGCCGAAAAGAAACGGCGGCGCAGCGTCACCACGTCCTCGAAATGTCCCATGTCAGTGACGAAGATGGTGACCTTGATCACGTCCTTCAGGCTGGAGCCGCCGGCCTCCAGCGCGCGGCGCAAATTCGAGAAGGCTTGCTCGCCTTGGGCGAGAAAGCCGCCCGCGACGATCTTTCCGTCGTCGGCGGCGCCCGCCTGGCCCGAGATGAAGAGCAGATTTCCGAACTGGATGCCCTGCGAAAGCAGGAAGGGAGCGTAATTGTCGGGCTGGGTTGTGACAGCTTTCAGCATGATGCGAATTCCTTCATGTATAGCCGGTCGGGGATTTAGGGAATGAATGACCGATCCGTGCCTGTACTTTAGGGATGCGCGGCCCGTGTGACAAAGGTTCATTTGTCAGCTATAAGAAGAGATAATCTCATCTATAGGCTGATGCTGCTCATGCAACGCCGATTTCTTCCGCTCTCTGGGCTACGCGCATTCGAAGCTGCCGCGCGCCTGGGCAGTTTCAAGGCCGCCGCCAAGGAGCTGGCTGTCACGCCGACCGCCGTCAGCCACCAGATCCGCGCACTGGAGGAGCGGACGGGGCTTGCGCTGTTCGATCGCCAGGTGCGAAAGGTTTCGCCGACCGATGCGGGAGCGCAGCTCTACCCCGTGCTGCGTGACGGGTTCGATGCGTTCGAGGCGACGCTGGCGCGATTGACGCAACAGCAAATGCGGATTCAGGTGAGCATCTCCGCGACGAATGCATTCACAGTGAAGTGGCTGGTGCCGCGCATGGCCGATTTCCGGCGCCGGCATCCCGACATCGACTTGCAGCTGCAGGCAAGCGACGACCTCGTCGACCTGCGATCGACGGCAGTCGACATCGCCATTCGCTATGGCCGAGGGCCGTACCCCGGTCTTGTAGCCAAGCCCCTGTTCACCGACCGGTTCGCGCCCGTGGCCAATCCGCGCCTGGGCGTCATGTCGCCGGAAGATCTGGCTCGCGTGCCGCTGATCCGCTTCGACTGGAAGCGGCCTCAGCCGGAGAACCCTACCTGGGAGCGTTGGTTCGCGGTCGCTCAGTTGCCCCAGCCGCGAGAAGCGAGCCAGCTACGCTTTTCCGATGAAGGACACGCAATACAGGCGGCCGTCGCGGGCCATGGCATCGCGCTGGTCAGCCTGGCGTTGATCGCCGACGAACTGGAAGCCGGCCATCTCGCGCAGCCATTCGGGCCTGCGATCGACGGACATACCTATCACCTGGCCATGTCCGCCGACCGGCCGCCCTCGGCGCCAGTCCAAGCCGTGGCGGACTGGTTGTGTGCGCAGGCGGCGGGGCGAGAGTCTGGCAATTGAGCGAGGCAACGGAGACGGCATGGCGCGCACCGACAACGCCGCCGGCGTGGCCGCTCAATTGCGGCAAGCGGAGTGCGTGCGCCGTCTTGCTCCCGTGCAGTACCGTTGAGCGGCATATATGGCTGATCCTGGTACCCGACAGCTCTATCAGCGATCCTCGCCTACCTGTTGCACAAGCGCCATCGCAAATTTCCCCTCGCCGACCGACCAATCGGAGTAGTCGTTTTCATGCATGAAAATGAGCACATCCTTGGGTGATACGGCCGCATTTGACTCAAGGTTGCGTGCGACGTTGGCGTAGAGCTCGCGCTTCATTGCGTCGCTGCGGCCGCGCCGCAATGTAATTTCGACCACCACAACACGATCCGAGCGCGCAATACCGTTGAACGTCCGGCTGCACCAGAATTGCGACGACTCATACTCAGTCACCAGATTGAAGAGTTCGTCCTCCGGCATGCCAATACTGTCCACCAATGCTTGATGGATGCCGTCGACAATGCCTTGCCGCTGCTGCTGGCTGGTGCTTTGATGTACGCTGGTCCGAATGAAAGGCATGTGAGTATTCCTCAAAATTAAAATGCATGGCTTAATAGGAATCCAACATTTTCCTGGCCTACATCTCCTTCAGGAAACGATTTTTCCTGTAGGTCTATTTGTAGAAAACTCACATAGTGAAACGCCATCTGCCACCGTTGAACGCTTTGCGCGCATTCGAGGCCGCCGCGCGGCTCGGCAGAATGACTGCCGCCGCTGATGAACTCTCGGTTACGCCAGGCGCGATCAGCCGACAGGTCCTTCAGCTTGAGTCGAGTATGGGTGTTCGATTGTTCGAGGGACCGAAAAGCAGACCGCAATTGACCAATGCGGCAAAGGCGTTGCTTCCCGCGCTGTCGGCGGCTCTGGATCAGATCGAAGCGGCGGTGCGAGCAGTGAGCGACGAAGACCATGGGACGCTGGACATCTCATGTTTCAGCACCTTCACTGTCAAATGGTTGATTCCCCGCCTCTATCATTTCAATGCGCTGCATCCCGACATCGAGATCAGACTAAGCGCGGCTGAGCGGCCCGCCGATATCGCTCGCGAACGGTACGACTTGGTCATTGCGGTGGATGATGCAAAGGACGCAGATAGTATCGAGGTGCGGCCGCTTTTCCCCGAATGGCTGGGCCCCGTGTTGGCGCCATCGCTGGCTGCCCGCGTCAAATTGCGTAAGCCGGCCGATGTGGCCGGCAAACCGCTCTTGCACACAAAAACCCGCTCGAATGCGTGGCAAATGTGGAGCGAGTCACTTGGCCGCACCCTCGCCCCGCGGCCCGGTCCGGAATTTGAGCATTATTACTTCACACTCGAAGCCGCAATTGCGGGCCTTGGAATCTGCATTGCGCCCTGGCACCTGGTCATCGACGATATCCGTAGCGGGCGCCTGATTGCGCCCCTCGGATTTCAGCCCAGCGGCTACCAGTACGTTGCGAAACGATTGCGTCAGCCCAACAAGAGGTTGGACAGATTCTGCGCCTGGTTGCTTCTTCAGGCGCAGGAGACGCCCTCGCCACAGAACCCGGATTGATGGCAAGGAGATTCGCAACCGGCACGAAGATGGCTTCGTGCCGGAAAACCCCTACTTCCCCGAAGCGTCCTGCTCCACCACCAGATCCAGCACATACACCTTCGACGGCGCATCCGCGGGCGGATTCTTCCAGTCGTACCGCTTCACGCGCAGCACGGTCCGCACGCCGTCCTTGTGCTCGAATCCCTCGATGGACTGATACAGAGGGCGCCACTTGTCCTGCGCCGGCTGCTGGATGCCCGCCTCGTTATATTTGCGCTCGCGCACCATCAGGCACTGGTAGTTCGGAATCATCGGATGGCTGCATTCCGCGCGCTTGGCCGCGACTTCCAGAAACATGATCTGTCCCGTGCTGCCGTACAGCGTTTCCGGCGTCGGCTCGCCGACGAACTTCAGCGTGCTGCCGTCCTGCGCCACCAGCTCCAGCCCGGGTTCGGCGCTGTCGCCGGATAGCGTCGCACGCAGGTCGCCCTTGATACGCTGGCCGATTTCGGCATCCAGCTGCATCAGGCTTTGCTCGCAAGCCTTCATCGTGGACGCAAGGTTTGCCACCTGCAGCACGCCGTTCTTGTAGCTGTACCCGCCGAACTGCGTGTTGCAACCGCCGCGGATATTCAGGGCGTCGTTCGTGAAGCTCAGGCGAAGCTGGTGCTCGATGCCCGGTTGCAGCGCGGGGATCGATTTGCCCGAGGCGTCGGTGGCGGAGGCCAGGCGCCAGTGATAGGCGGTCAGGCTCAATTGGCTGGCGGGAGACGTAGCGGTCGGAGCGGGCATGGAGGACGATCCTTCACGAGGAGAGGAAGTCGGAGCGCAGGCTTGAAGCAGCGCGGCGCATACGGACGCAAGGAGGAGGGTTCTTTTCATGATTGGTTCCTGTCAGCCGGACGGCACTGATGAAAAGCGGCATTCTACGTCCGAGGCGTGGACGAATTTGCCGAACGGGAATCCAGACAGTTTCCAAATCTTGCTGCGCATCCGCCCATCGCATCGCGATATGGGCGGCGCACGCCTGCCGCGCTTCATACGGTATCGGACGCGGCGAGGCTTGCGGCAATGCGCCGCAGGCGCAAGACCTGCAATTACAGTCTGACACCTTACACCGCCCGCAGCATCCCCTCCTCTTCCCGCAACATGCCCCGCGCCTCCAGCCCGGCCACCGCCAATCCGATCCTGGCTTCCGCGTCCGCCAAGGTCCGCGCCATCCCCAGCATCCGGCACACCGACCTGGTCACGTCCGCCTTCGGCGCGTTGCCGGTCATCGCCAGCACGTGCAAGACGCCGTTGGCCAGTTCCTCGACGCAGACATCATCGATCCGGCGACGCGTAGCCTCATCTTCCCCCGCGCTTCGGAAGCCCTTCCATTCTTCAGGCTTCACTCCCGCGGGCCAATAGAACGTGGCATCCCCTTCTTCGGTCTGCCCCAAGTCCGCGGGCGTCAACGTCCGCAGTCGCTCCACAACCCTGACGCCAGTGCGCTCCAGGCCCCAGGCCCGGGCCACCTTCCGATGCAGCACCGCTTCGGCAATCGGCCCCTCGGCCTCAATGACCTGGCGCAACTGCCCGGCGAGCTGATCGTTGTTGCTCCGGTTGTAGAACGCCCCGGCGTCTCCGCCGACCGGTTCGGCCAACTGGTGGATCGACACCCCGCCAGCCGCCGCGGATGCAACATTCTCAGCCGAGGATTCGGACGCCCCTTCTTTCGTCGACATCGCCAGCTCCATGGCTCCGCCGGCCTCGGAAACCGCTTCCTGCGCCGCTTCCTCAGGCGCCTCTTCGATCTCCCGCTCCAGCTCGGCCTTCAGCCGAGCCAGCAGCTTCTCCACTTCGCGCTCCGGATTGATCCACCAGTCTGTCGACCAAACGCGGTGCAGCGTCCACCCCAGCCCTTCCAGCACCACCTGCCGCAGGCGGTCCCTGTCCCGCGCGGTGGCGCCGGAGTGGTACGCCCTGCCGTCGCACTCGATCCCCAACAGATACCGGCCCGGCGCGCGCGGGTCCACCACGCCCATGTCGATCCGATAGCCCGAGCAGCCCACCTGCGGGTGCACGACCCAGCCGTGTTCGCGCAGCACCTTGATGACCTGCGTCTCGAACGGGCTGTCGGGCTCCCGGCCCGTGGGCAGCGATTGCTCGGCCAGGGCGCGCGGGCCCTTGAGCGCAAACTCCAGATAGTGCTTCAAGTCCCGTACGCCCGTTGCCCGCACGCGCGACAGGTCGATCTGTTCCGGCATCAGGGTGCTGTAGATCACCACGCCTTCCCGCGCACGCGAAATAGCGACGTTCAGGCGACGGTGTCCGCCCTCGCCGTTCAGCGGGCCGAAGTTCATCGTCATCTTGCCGGCTGCGTCCGGGCCGAAGGTGATCGAGAAATAGATGATGTCGCGCTCGTCGCCCTGCACGTTCTCCAGGTTCTTGATGAAGAGCGGCTCGCGGGACTGGGCCGAGATGGCCTTGTCCAGTTCGGCGTTGGCGCGGCGGCGGGCGTCCAGCAGGGTTTCTATCAGCGACTGCTGGGGTTGGTTGAAGGTGACGACGCCCAGGGTCTGGCGGCGGCGGGCTTTGTCCAGGTAATGTTGCTCGATGCCCTGGACGATGGCTTCTGCCTCGCGCCGGTTCGTGCGGCTGCCGCCGCGATCGTAGACGCCGGCGACCTTCTCCAGGCGCACGGCGACGTCGTCGGTGACGGGCGACGGAAAGGTGATCAGTTGCGAGTCGTAGTAGGTGACGTTGCTGAAGGTGATCAGGCTTTCGTGCTTGCTGCGGTAGTGCCACTGCAGGCGCAGGCGGTTCATGTCGGCGCCCAGGCATTCGTCCAGGATGCTCTCCAGGTCTTCGACCTGGCCGTCGTCGCCGGCGCCGTCTTCCTCGACGGTGGATTTGCTGAAGAAGCTGGTGGGCGGCAGTTGCTTGGTGTCGCCCACCACCACCAGTTGCTGGCCGCGGGCGATGGCGCCGACGGAGTCCCACACGGGAATCTGCGAGGCTTCGTCAAAGACCACGACATCGAATTGCGTATGGCCGGCATCCAGGTATTGGGCGACGGACAGGGGCGACATCAGCAGGCAGGGCTTGAGCTTGGGCAACAGCGTGGGCAAGCGGTGCATCAGCTGGCGCACCGGAACGTGGCGAGCCTTCTTTTGCAGTTCGCGGCGCAGCAGGCCGAGTTCGCTGTCGGGGCTGACCAGGATGCCGTTGCCGGCCGGCACCTTGCCGGCCAGGACGGCTGCGATGTAGGCCGAGGTCAGTTGCTGGAAGCGGTCGTCGGCCTGGCGGAATTCCCGGATCTTGCGTTCGTGGTCGGCGCTGGAGAAGGAGCGCAGCACGGGCGAGTGGTCGATGACTTTCTTTACCCACCAGTTGCGATAGCTGTATTCGAAATGGGCTTCGACCTGCGCCAAGGGGACGCGGCCTTGCTCCAGCGACGAAACCAGCCCTTGCAGCTGCAACTGGATCGCCTGCTCCCGCGCCTGGCGCCAGACGCACCAGGGCATCAGGAATTGCTTGTTGCGGCGCCATCCGGCGATGACGGCCTGGATGCGTTCCAGCGCGCCGTGGGCGTCCGCGCCGCCCGACAAGGGCTCCGTGGGCCTGGCCAGCGCGTCGGCTTCGGCAAGTTTGTCTTGCAGCACGCGCCACGCGTTGCGGTAGTCCAGCAGGCTCTTGCCCAAGGATGCGCCGGGCTGCAGGAAGGCGCGGTTCTCGCCGACCAGCGCTTGCAGCCGCGTGCGCAGGTCCGCCGCGCGGGCGGGATCGTCCGCCACCAGGGCGACGGCATCCGCGTAGCGCTGCGCCCATTGCTCGTGGCGCTGGACCTGTTCCCAGTCGGTGGCCAGGCCGGTGTACGCGTCTTGCAGCAGGCGCTGGGCATCGGCCTTCAGCGCTGCCAGTTCGCGGTCTTCCGCATTGACCAGGGCCAGCGGCGCCAGGACGGCGCTGATCGCTGCGCCGTCCGGCCGCCGGGAATCCGCGCGATAGGCGGCCAGGCGTTTACGGACGCCGCCTTTGGCAAAGGCGGACTTCGGCCACCACGCCGAGCAGGCGGCCAGCCATTCCGCCTTGAGCGTGTTGGCATCCAGTTCCGCCAACTGCGCGTTCCACTGCTTGCCCACCTGCTCCCAATGCGCGTTGCGGGCGAGACCATGCCGCGCCAGGGCCTGCACCTGCAAGCGCGCGCCAGGGTCATGCGCCTGCGCGGCCAGCCCTGCGGGCGCCTGGGGCGCTGCCAGCAGCGCGTCGATCAGCTCATCCAGCCTGGCGCAGGCGTCCAGGCTCAGGCCGGCGACCGGCATGCCCAGCCCTTCGCCCGCGGCGACGGCGCGTTCCTTGAACCCGTCCACCGCCTGATCCAGCGCCTGCGCCGCGGCCAGCAGCGCGTCCTGCCAGCTCGGACTCCAGTCGGCCATGCCGATGTGCGCCAGCGCGTGCCCGTGCAGCTTGCCCAGCTCGCCGGACAGCGTGGACATGCGCCTTGCCGCCTCTCGCAGTTGGGCAAGCGCCTTGCGCTCATGCGCCGCCGCGTCCGCCCAGGCCATCGGCGACGGTTCCTTGCCGGCGTTCTCGATGCACGTACCTATCGCGTCGTAAACGGTCAGGCCGTTGGGATACTCGTGGTGCAGCGCGTCCACCAGCCCGTTCAGTTCCTGGCGCAGCACGGCCAGGCGCTCGGCCTCGCGGGCCCAGTCGTCGGACGTGCGCTGGCCGCCGTGGTCCAGCGCCTTGCCCAGTTGCTGCAAGACTTCGGCCTTGCGCGCCTTGGACGAATGCAGCTCCAGGCAGAACGGGCCCAGGCCGATGTTGGCCAGGCGGCGGTGCACGACCTCCAGCGCGGCCATTTTTTCCGACACGAACAGCACGGTCTTGCCGCGCGCCAGCAGGTGCGCGATCAGGTTGGTGATGGTCTGGCTTTTGCCGGTGCCCGGCGGGCCTTCCAGCACCAGGTCGCGGCCGGCGTCGACGGCGCAGATGGCCTTGAGCTGCGACGAATCGGACAAGAGCGGGGTCAGCAGGTCCTCGGGCCCGTAACTGTCGTCCAGGCGGTCGAAGCGTGCTTCGTGAGGATCTTTGGCGAAGGCCTGGCCGGGGTGGTCGATCAGGTGCTGGACGACGCGGTTGGCCTTCAACTGCTCGGTGCGGTCCTGCAAGTCCTTCCACATCAGGTACTTGGTGAACGAGAAAATGCCCAGGTGCGCCTGCTCCAGCACTTCCCAGCCGGCGATCTCGCGCACGGCCAGCCGGAAAGCCTGCAGCACGCGGGCCACGTCCACGCCCTTGTCGTCGGCGGGCAGCGCCGCGTCCAGGCCGGGAATGCGCAGCTCGTAGTTGTTGCGCAGCATCTGCAGCAACGTGGGGTTGATGATGGTCTCGTCGTCGTGGCGGATCAGCCGGAAACCGCTGCGCACCGATTGGCGCTGCAGGGACACGGGCACCAGGATCAGGGGCGCAAGGTGGGCATTCTCGGCGCCGGGGCTTTCCGTCCAGCGCAGCATGCCCATGGCCAGGTACAGCGTATTGGCGCCGCCCTCTTCCAGGCCGGTGCGCGCCGCGCCGAAGATAGTCAGCAGGTTGGCGTCCAGAGCCTCTTGCGGCACGCGGGCGATCAGCTCCTTGTTGGACAGCGCCTCCAGCGCCATGTCGTCCAGCGGCGCGCGGCCGCCGCGGCTGACATGGACTTCGGCCATGCGCGGGTCGCTGCCTTCCATCAGCGCGGCGGGCAAGGGGCGGATGCGGAATTCGCTGCCGTCGACGATGGCGTCCTCCAGCCTGCCCAGGTCCGGCACCACCAGCGGCAGCGTGGACTTGGTGAGCTTGAAGTTCAGCAGGCGGTTGCGCAGCGTCAGGTCCAGAAGGCGCGACTTCCACTTGGCCAGGCGCCCTTCCGGCGTGTCGTCGGCGGGTTCCAGGCTGATCACGAACTCCGGGTCCAGCGGCGGCAAGTCGGGCGTGGGCTCGATGGCGGCGGGCTGTTCGGCCGGTTCCGTGTCGCCCGGCGCGACGGCGACCACGCGCGACGGCAGCGGCTTGATCTGCAGTTCACGGGCGCGGTGGATGTCAATGGCGTAGCGGAAGGTGTCTTCCTCTCGCAGATGCGCGGCGCCCTGCTCCAGGGCCAGCCGCAGCGAGGGGCGGTGATTCGGATGCTGGGCGATGCCGGTGGTCTCGAACACCAGGAACTCGCCGCTGTCCACGCGTTTGCGCACGGCTTGAACGTCGTCGGTCAGCGGGTCCGCAAAGCAGGCCTGATGCAGCCACACGCCTACCCAGGCATGGCCGTCCTTCATCAGGATGACGGGACGCAGCCCCGCCTGTTCCAGGCAGGACGAGAACAGCATGGCCAGGTCCAGGCAGGTGGCCACGCGGGCTTCGATGATGCGGTCCGGCGTACGGATCTTCTGGCCGTCCACGCCAAAGGATGCGGGCGGCTCGGCGTAGTGCAGGGTCTCGGCGGCCAGCGTGCTGTAGATGGCGGACACCTGCTTCCAGACCACGTCGCGGCTCTTGGACTGGTAGCCGTTCATCGTCAGCTCGCTGTGCTGGCTGCGCAGCAGCGTGGCCGCCTTGCCGATCAGCACGTCCACGGCCGGATTGTTCGGCATGGAGAACGCGGCCAGCAGCTCGGGCAAGGCGCGCGTGCCGGCCCATTGGTCATAGGCCAGCACCGTGATGGGCTGCGAGGCGCGTCCCAGCTCCTGCGTGCCCGACTGCACCACCACATTGATGCTGGCGCGCACGGCCTCTTGCAGGTCGGCGACGTAGGAGTGATCTGGGGCCAGGTCCAGGGGGGAGATGCGGCGGATTTCGCCGGGGGCCAGCTTGTCGAAGCGCAGCTTGACGCTTTGCGCGAAGGCCGGATTGCAGGCGACGTGAACGTCGACGCTGTTGTGGGTATGCGGCGTGTGGTTGGTCAGGCGTAGCGAACGGACGATGGGGACCGCGTTCTGGATGGATGCGTAGCCGAGCGTCGGATCGGCTTCGATGTCGATGGCGATGGCGATGGCTGCGTGGGATGCAGGTTCAGGGGCCGCGTCGCGAGGGATGGCGTCAGGCGTGCTTGAACCCGCGGCATGCGCCGCACCCTCCTGGATCGCCGGCTGTTCCAGGTCTTGTCGCTTGTCCATCCATCTCTCTCGGTTCGGTTCATCGCCGGCCAGCGCCGGTGGCGCTTCCCGGACAGCCGGGACAGGCCAGGACAGGGCCTCTGCCCCGCCATGCATCGTCAAGTTCGAATTCTAAGGCGCGACGGGCCTGATTCCTTCAGGAAGCCCGAAGTTTTGCCGATGCGGCGTGCGCCTGCGCCACAGCTCGT
The DNA here is from genome assembly GCF_042721735.1 of Achromobacter sp. NPDC058515. NCBI lineage: Bacteria > Pseudomonadati > Pseudomonadota > Betaproteobacteria > Burkholderiales > Alcaligenaceae > Achromobacter > Achromobacter sp. NPDC058515. The sequence continues at coordinate 65,657 of NZ_JBHXNI010000023.1, read as the reverse complement.
ATCGAATGGCGGCGCGGAGTAACAGCACGTTGAGCGGAAATACTCGCGCCATTCGCCGGCCGGGCTATTGGGCAGGCGGATAAGCCGCATCGGCCAGGCAGGCCCGCGCCCATTCAAAATCGTCCGAATCGTGAATCTCGCCATCGATCTTCGGCAGCGGCTTGGCGGAATAAACATAATCGGGCTGTTCCGGCTTCCAATTCCATTTCGCCTTGCCCTCGGTATCGGAGCACGCCTCGTCTTCGCTGCTGAACGAGCACGAGGCGACGACCTTGGGCTTGCCGTCCACGATATTGGCGACGTACCGATTGGTGTAGACCCTGCCCGATGCCCAGGATTCGTCGACCGTGCAGACCCGATCGTTGTTCTGGTAGTGGCGAATCGCGAAGCAGGCATAGTTCCTGTAGTCGCGCGGCAGCACGTCGCAGGATGTCCAATAGCCGGCATGTGCGCCGCCGGTGAACTGCGACTGGAATTTCTGCTGGCTGATGGCGCGGCCGATGATGGCGGGCAAGGAAGCGCCCTTCCCGGTCTCTTTGAGTTCCGCCGTGCGGTTGCGTATGAGTTCGCGCAGGATTTCGCCCGCGGACTTTTCATCGGGCAACGCATCGGGCGTGCCGATCAGCGTGTCCAGCGCCCGGCCGCGCGCCGCCACCCAGCGCTTCTGGCTGTCCACCAGCATGGCGCGGATGTCGCCGCCGGGCGCCTGCTTGAGCACGGCGTTATAGGCCCGGTTCAATTCCGCGTCGGCCGACACGGTGTTCCGGTCCGAGCAGATCAGCTTCTCGACGGCGCTACTGGCCTTTTTGCAATCGATCGCCCAGGCAGGCGCCGACAGCGTGAACAATCCAGCCAGGCAAAGCAGCCGTGCCGCGGGGATTCCAGGTTTCATCCGATTCTTCTTTTATCCAATACCCGGCCGGGGCGGGCTCAACGGCTGATGACTTCGCTGTCTTCCATCACGATGCGGTAGCGGTTGCGCAGGTCCAGCACATAGGTGAAGTTCGACGTGCCGGTTGCAGTCTTGCCGCGCTCGGGGCTGGACACCTTGTAGTCGTAGATGCCGACGACCATGCACATCTGGTCCTTGCATTGGGACTTGAGCGTGCTTTGATCCACGACAAAGCGGCGGATGGGCCAACGGGCGAAATACGCCTCCTTGTCCGCCAGGATCTCCGACTTGGGGCGCTTTTTCTTGAAGTAGTCGACGTTGTCCGCGTAGAACTCGCGCGTGAAGTTCATGGCTTCTTCGTTGCTGCCGCTGCCCGCCTGGATCATCAGGGCGGCCGCATTGATCGCCTTCTGCTCGTCGGAAATGGCGGCAGGCGCGGTTTCCTTCTTCATGTAGGGATTGGCCGGCGCCGCGGCAGGCGCCGCCGGGGCGGGCTGCGCTCCCCCCTGGGGCGGCAATGCTTGCGCCTGCGAAGGCGCGGTGGCTGCCGCGGGCGCCTGGCGCTGACCGCCTCCCATGCCGCCTTGCTGAGGTTCATTGCGCGCCGTCTGCACGTTGCCGGCACGGTTGATGCCGTACTTCGCGATTTCTTGTGGCGAGAAAAAGTACATTTCCTTGGACGGCGTGCTGAACATGATGCCCAGCACGTCGGCCGAGACTCCGTATTTCGGCAATGTCGCGACGATATCCGACACGCCAAACTGGGCCTGTTCGCCTGTCAGTTCCGGCGCGGAGATCTGATGCACGCCCAGGCGGCCGTCTGCGACGCGCTGGCGGCCTGCAAAGAACACAAACGAGCAGGCGGAAGCGCAATAGCTGTCCTTCGGAATGTAGGTATTCAGGCCGCGCTCATAGATTTCTTCCGCCACCACCAGCCCGATATGCACCAGCCCGCCGCCATTGTTCTGAAGGATGACGGTGGAGATGGTGGGATGCTCGCGCAGCGCCTTTTTCAGGTTGAGCATGTCGTTGGCGCCGACAGCCGAGTGGTACATCAGCAGGCTGGGCGCGCTAGGGAAGAACAGGAACGGACCATAGCGCTCGGGCTGTTCAGCCGCTTGCTGCTGCGCGGGCGCCTGCGCCAGGGCGATGGACATGCCTCCCAGGGACATTGCCACGCATGTTCCAAAAGCCGTTAGTTTTGTTTTCAGCATTGGTTCTGTTCTATCGCAAGGAAAAAAACGCTACTCGGACCAGGCCGCCGGCTGACTATGCTTCCCGCGCGCCTGCAAGGCCGCCAATGTATCAGTCTTTATCCACCGAGCGCATGTCGCAGGTGGTTTCCTCGTTCGACCACATGCCCCGGAACCACGCCCGGGCGGTCTTGCGGTCTTTTACGGGGATATCCTGCAAGCGCCCCTGCGGCGTTGCGCGGGTGTTGATCTTGCAGCGCGGTGGCCATACCCCAGCGCGCCGCAAGCGGAAACCACGCGATAAATCGGCCTTGCCTTCTTCACTCTCCTTGTCGTGCAGGCTGCCGATGTGGCCGTTCCTGCGTGGGAGTGAAGCTTCCGCCTGTTGACGAGGGTGGAAAAATACTATGTTGATATGCGGGCATAGGGCGCCGCTACGACTGATCGGCCGTGAGTCAGGACCCGATCGGCTCGGCGCCGGCCAGGCCTTTTTCCTCCACGTGCTGCCGCACGAATTCGCTCAGCAACCCTCGCACCGCCTCGGCCGGGGGAGTGAGCGGCACCTCGCTGGACGCGAGAACGCTGGCCGTCAGATATACCGGCGGCTCGATCAGCACCGCCCAGATCGCGGCATAGCCCGGCACGCCCGAGAAATCGCCCAGCGGCAGGATGGTGTTGCCGATGCCCGCCTGCACGGCCGACAGCATCCCTGAAAACACCTCGGTCTCGGCCACGATCTGCGGAACGATGCCGGCCTGGGCAAACAATCGGTCGAGCATGGTGCGCGTGATGTTGGGATGCGCGGGCAGGATCAGCGGCATGTCCGCCAGTTGTTCGAAACGTATCCCGGATGGCCGCCGCCCCGCCTTCCTGGGGCTGACGACAAAAAGCCGCTGCCGGAACAGCGGCTGGCGCAGAAAGCCCGTAAACGGTTCGTCCTCGAACACCAGGGCCAGATCCAGCGAACTGTCGCGGATGCGCGAGCCCAGCTGGCCGCTGGCGCCGCTGCTAAAGCGCAGGCTGATCTTGGGCAGCGTCGCCTTGCAGGCCTCCATCAATTCGCCGGCCAGGAAGGAGGCCAGCGTGGAAGACATGCCGATGCGCACCACGCCTTGCATTTCACCGCCCAGCGACCGGACGATCTGCGGAATCCGCTCCAATTGGCTCAGGATGGAGGCGGCTTCCGCGTAGAAGGCGGCGCCCGCCGCCGTGGGACGCACCCCGCGGGCGCTGCGGTGCAGCAGCACCACGCCCAGTTCCTCTTCCAGCGCGGCGATCTGCTGACTGAGCGCCGGCTGCGCCACCGGGATGAGCGTCGCCGCACGGGAGAAACTGCCCGCCTCCACGATCTTCACGAAGTACCGCAGGTGGCGCAGTTGCACGCGGAATCCCCGTCAGAACGTCACCTTGACCGACGGCGCGCTGCGCTCGGCTTCGCCGTGGAACACGGCTTCGATGTTGTTGCCGTCCGGATCCAGCACGAAAGCGCCGTAGTAGCCGGGGTGATACTCCCGGAATCCCGGCGCCCCGTTGTCCGTGCCGCCATGGGCCAGCGCCGCCTTGTGGAAGGCGTCGACCATGGCCTGGTCCTGCGCCTGGAACGCCAGGTGATGGCGCCCGGTCAACTCGCCCTGCGCGGCCTCGTTGTCGGCCGTGGACACGAACAATTCGTCGGCCCAGAAATACCCGTCTCCGGTGCCGCCCATGGGCACCTTCAGGACATCGAACACCGCTTGATAAAACCGTTGGCTGGCCGGCAGGTCGCGCACGACCAGCTGGATGTGATCGATCAGGCGGCCGCGATGAATTTCATTGGTCTGCATGATGACTCCTCTGGTTGGGGGGCTCGCTTGAATATAGCGCCATCCGCCGTCCCAAAAGAACACCATCCGCCGAACGGCGGGGCCACCAGTCCGAACAAAAACACCCGCCCCCCAAAAACAGCAAACCCGCATTTCTCCATCGGGAAATGCGGGTTTGAACACCGCTGTCATGCCGGGCGCTCAGCGGCGCCCCGGACATCAGCCGACCACGCGGAAACGCTCGGCGTCGTCCATGAAGGGCTTGTCGCCGAAGCCGGCTTCGTTCGAGCCGAACGGCATCTGTGCGCGCAGCTTCCAGTAGGCGGGAATGTTCCACTCGCGCGCCACGGCGGCGTCGATCAGCGGGTTGTAGTGCTGCAGGCTGGCGCCGACGCCGGCGTTGGCCAGGGCGGTCCAGGTCGACAGCTGGGCCATGCCGCCCGATTGCTCCGACCACACCGGGAAATTGTCGGCGTACAGGGCAAACTTTTCCTGCAGGCTGCGCACCACGTCCTGGTCTTCGAAGAACAGGATCGTGCCCACGCCGGCGGCAAAGCTCTTGAGCTTGGCTTCGGTCTTGTCAAAGCCCTCGGCGGGCGCCACCTTGCGCACTTCCTCGATCGCCAGATTCCAGAGCTTTTCGCTTTCGGCGCCGAACAGGATCACGGCGCGCGAGCTTTGTGAATTGAACGACGAAGGGCTGTGCTTGATCGCGTCCTGGATCAGGGTCGCCAATTCCTCTTTGGAAGCCGACAGGTTGCGGCCCAGCGAGTATTGGGTGCGGCGCTTCTTGAGTGCCTCGAGGTAAGCGTTGCTCATGAGAATATGACCTTTCGACTAGTAGATAGAGGGACTATGGAAAGGAATTCTACTGGCTGACCCGTGACACGAACACCCGTTCACCCGCATTCAGCCTGGAACAAACTGTTCCATTCATGAGGTGAATAAGGGGCCACGCCATGGCGCGGGGGCAGGCGCGCCATGGTGGTGGAAAGCCGAGCGTCAGTCCGCCCGGAAGCCCGTCGCCTTCACGACTTCGCTCCAGCGTTTGGTTTCCGTCGTCAGCAGGGCTTGCAGCGCCTGCCGGTCGGAGCCCACCACCACAAACCCGGCTTCGCCCAGCGTGCGCACGGCCGCGGGTTGACGCAGCGCCGCCGCGCTGTCGGCCTGCAGGCGCGCAAGCACCGCATCCGGCGTGCCGGCCGGCGCAAACAGCGCGAACCAGGCGCCGAAGTTGACCGCAGGCAGCCCGCCTTCCGCAAAGGTGGGCACGCCGGCCAGTGCCGACGAGCGCTGTGCGCCCGTGGTGGCCAGGGCGCGCAGCTTGCCGCCCTGCACCTGCGGCGCCGCCAGCGCCGTCGTCACGAACGCGGCCTGGACCCCGCCGGACACCAGCCCCGACACGGCGTCGCCGGTGGAGCGGTAGTGGATGGCCTCGATCTTCAGCCCGGCCTCGCGGGCGAAGAGTTCGGCGCCGAAGTGGCCGGGCGTGCCTGCGCCGAAGGTGGCGAAGTTCACGCGGTCCGGCGCCTTCTTCGCGCCGTCGACGAACGAGGCCAGGTCCTGATGCGGCGAACTGGCCGGGACCACCAGCACGAAGTCGGCCCGCACCACTTCGGAAATGGGCGCGAAGTCCCGTGGCGGGTCGTAATTCAGGTTGCGGTAGGTGGCCGGCGAAATGCTGATCGAGCCGACTTCTCCCAAGAGCAGGGTCTGCCCGTCCGCGGGGCTGCGCGCAACCGCCTGGGCGGCGATCTGCCCGCCTGCGCCCACCTTGTTTTCCACAACCACGCTTTCGCCCAGCAAGGGCCCCATGTGCTGGGACAAGGTCCGGGCCACGATGTCCGGGCCGGTTCCCGGCGGAAATCCCACGTTCAGGCGCACCGGGCCATTGGGAAACTGCGCCACCGCCGTAAGCGGCAGGCACAGCAGAAAGCCGCTCAACAGGCGGCGCAGCATCGATTGCATGGTTGTCTCCTGATTTTGTGTGTCAATGCCGCGGCGGATGCCGCGGGTTCAGCAAATGCGGTAGAAGCGCAGCTCCACGCGGTCGGGATAGCGCGCGCCGGTGCCGATGAAGAGGCTCTCGTTCATCCAGCCCAGCGCGGGCGACGCGGTTTCAAAGCGCGGATAGCTGCGGAAGTAGATGCGGGCGGGGTCCACGGCCTCGCCGCGCGCCAGGCGGGCGATGTCGTCGGCGCGCCCCGTGCGTATGCCGGTGTTTTCCACATAGACGCGCTCGCCTTCCGGGGTCTCGATGACGTAACGCGCGTGGATGTCGGTAAAGGTCGCCGACCGGATCACCTGGAAGTCCGCCCCGCCCGGCAACACCTTGCCGCGCAGGCGCGGCCCGTCCACCGTGCCGCCAGTGATCGGGATGACGCGGCGGCGGCCTTGCGGCGTATCGCCCACTTCCTGCGGCGCGCCCACGTCGACCACCACGGTGGCCACGTGCTCAAGCCGGGGCGCCAGAGGGTCGTTCAACGCATCGGCATAGCTCATCGAATTTCTCCGCGGCTTAGCCGCAAGGCGGCGGGATCAAAGCCCGCCAGTTGCTTGTAGCGCAGCGACACCGCCGCCAGTTCCTGCGGCGCGATGACATCGTTGATGTCGGCAAAACCCGAGGGCGCGCGCTCTTCGGCCATCTGCATGACCTGCTCCGGGCCGTTCAGGCGGTTGCGCAGAACAATGCCCGCCGTGCGCGGCAGGCGCTCGGCTTCGTATTCCAAGAGGGCAATCTCCGGCGAGCGCGCCTTGCCCTGCGCTGCTTGGCCCAGCCAGTCGGCCAGGCAGCGCGCGTCAAGAATCGCCTGCGCCGAACCGTTGGAGCCGATGGGGTACATCGGGTGCGCGGCGTCTCCCAGCAAGGTGACGCGGCCACGCGTCCAGCGGGGCAAGGGATCGCGGTCCACCAGCGGAAATTCGTAGATCGCCCGAGCGCCGTCGATGATGGCGGGAATGTCGATCCAGTCCCAGCGCCAGTCCGCGAAACGGCCGGCAAAGACCGACTTGTCGACCTGGCGGTTCCAATCGGTGGCGGGCAATTCGGCGCCCGGCACGGACAGCTCGGCAATCCAGTTGATCAGCGACCTCCCTTCGCGTCGCAGCGGCTCCGAGATCGGGTAGCAGACGAACTTCTGGTCCTGATGGCCGGCCATGAACATGCTGCGCCCGTCCAGGTACGGCGGCGCCTCGGTCACCGCGCGCCACAGCATGCGGCCGGAGAAGCGGGGCTCATCGCCCGCGGGATGCAACTGGCGGCGCAGCGCCGAATGAATGCCGTCGGCGCCCACCACGATGTCGCCGCGCACGGACTGCAGCGCACCGTCCGCGCGGCGGCGGAACTGCGCCGACACGCCCGAGGCGTCCTGTTCGGCGAACTCCAGGACCATGCCGGTGACGATCGCGTCCTGCCCGAGCTGCTCGCGCACGGCTTGGGCGAGCAACATCTGGAATTCGCCGCGATGCACCGAGTACTGCGGCAACGGATAACCCGCTTCGAGACCGCGCGGCTCGCGCCAGATGGGCTGCCCGAACTTGTTGTAGTAGTGCAGTTGCGACGTTTCGATGGCGCGTTCGTCCAGGGCGGGCATGAGACCCAGCTGCTCCAGTTCGCTCACGGCGTGCGGCAGCAGGTTGATGCCCACGCCCAAGGGACGCAGTTCTTGCGCGCTTTCGTATACGCGGCAGGCGATGCCGCGCCGATGCAGCATCAGCGCGAGCGTCAGCCCGCCGATGCCGGCGCCGGCGATGACGATTTGCATGTCCACTCCTGGTTTTATTTGTTATGCAACATAACAAAACTGAAGGCCGATTCGCACCGGGGATTTCCCGTAATCCGGTGGCGCGGCGACCAGGTCTGCTTTAGTGTTGAGGCCCTTGAGCCGCGATCCCCCATGTCCAGAGCCTCCTCCCAACGCCCCCGCCGCCCCGCTGCGCGCGGCGAACATTTCGACCCGCATGTTCCGGGCATCCAGTACGGCGCGCTGGACGACCTGGTGGGTTACGCCATCCGGCGCGCGCAGATCCTGATCTACGAAGACTTCCTGTCGGCGCTGGCGCCCTGGGACATCACGCCCCAGCGCTATTCGGCGCTGACGCTGATCGCCGCCAACGCCGGCATGAAGCTCGCCGACCTGGCGCGCATCCTGGGCATCGCGCGCTCGGGCGCCGTGCAGATCGTCAATCAGCTTCAGGACTTGGGATATGTGGAAAGGCTGGAGGCGGAACGCGACAAGCGCGCGTATGCGCTGGCCATGACGGCGGCGGGAGAAGCGGCGCTGGCCGCCATCACGCAGGCAGTGCAGCAGCACGACGCCCGGATGAGCACGAAGCTGAGCGCGGCCGAGCGGCGGCAATTGATCGGGCTGCTGGGAAAACTGGGATAGCCGGAGCCGCCCCCCGTCCGATTGCCCGACGAAGCACCGCGCCCGCTGAGATCGGATCCCAGCGGGCTTTTCTTCGCGGTTGAACGCCCTGGCGCCCGCCATCAGGGCAATCCCCTATTACTGCGCGGCCGTCAAAAAACTATCGTATTCGAGAATTATCAAATAAGAGAATTCTCGCTTCCGACAAAATGACAGCTGAATCCCTATACGATTACGCCGTGATCGGCGCCGGCATCGCCGGCGCATCCGTGGCCTACCGCCTGAGCGCCACGGCGTCCGTGGCGGTGCTGGAACGCGAGCCCCAACCGGGTTATCACTCGACGGGCCGCTCCGCGGCCATGTTCATGGAAACCTACGGCACGGCGCAGATCAAGGCGCTTACCCGCGCCAGCCGCGCCTTTTACGAGCACCCGCCGCAGGGCTTCAGCGAACACCCGCTCCTCAGCCCGCGCGGCGTGCTGTACATCGCCACGCCTGAGCAGAAAGGCCTGCTGCAGGAGGTCTTCGAGGATTTCCACCGCCAGTCCCCCAACGTGACGCTGATCGACGCCGAACAGGCGGTTGCACGCGTGCCGTGCCTGCGCGCCGATCAGCTTTGCGGCGCGATCGAAGAGCCGGACGCGCGCGATATCGACGTGCATGCGCTGCACCAGGGGTTCCTGCGCGGCATGAGCAAGCAGGGCGCGGTGCTGCACAACAACGCCGAGCTGGTGTCCGCCGCCTATGCGGACCAGGTCTGGATGCTGACGCTGGCCGACGGCCGCGCCATCCGGGCACGCGTGCTGGTCAACGCCGCCGGCGCCTGGGCCGATCACACCGCCGCCCTGTGCGACGCCGCCCCCATCGGCCTGCAGCCCTGCCGCCGCACGGCCTTCACGTTCCCGGGGCCGCAGGACGTGGATTTCGCCCACTGGCCCGCCGTGGTCGGGGTGGACGAAAGCTATTACTTCAAGCCCGACGCCGGCCAGTTGCTGGGCTCGCCCGCCAACGCCGACCCGGTCGCCGCGCACGACGTCGTGCCCGAAGAGCTGGATGTCGCAACCGGCATCTACCGCATCGAATCCGCCACCTCGCTTACGATCCGCCGCCCCAAGCACACCTGGGCGGGCTTGCGCTCGTTCGTGCGCGACGGCGACTTCGTCGTGGGATGGGATGCCGATGCCCCGGCCTTCTTCTGGCTGGCGGCGCAAGGCGGCTACGGCATCCAGACCGCGGCGGCCACCTCCGAACTTGCCGCCGCGCTGCTGACGCATCAGCCCGTTCCCGCCCATCTGCACGCGCACGGCGTCAACGCCGACGCGGTGCGTCCCGAGCGCCTGCGCTGACCCTTATCCCCGACCACCGAGAGCCCGACATGACCGCCATCACCCGCTATCCCAGTTCCCTGCCCCTGCCGTTCTCGCGCGCCACCCAGGCGGGCGGCTTTCTCTTTCTGTCGGGGCAGATCCCGATGGATGCCGGCGGACAGGTCGTTCGCGGCGATATCGCCGCCCAGACCCATGCCGCCATCGAACGGATCAAGGAAACGCTGGCCCTGACGGGCGCGACCCTGAAGGACGTGGTGCGCGTGACGGTATGGCTGTCGGACCTGACCCTGTTTGCCCAGTTCAACGAGGCCTATCGCAGCCATTTCGCGACGGACTTTCCGTCGCGCTCGACCGTCGAGGCCAAGCTGGCCATGGATGTGGACGTGGAAATCGAGGTACAGGCCTGGCTGGGCGCCGCCCAAGCCACGGGCTTTGTCCCCGGCCCGACATCGGAAGCCTGACGCCGCATCCATTTGATTGCATGACACCGCCAGGCCCGGCGCCTGGCGGGGCGGCACCCCCCTCGCGCGCGCCACGATGCCCGCGCACCTTGTCCACCTTCTTGCGCGGAGCGGCACACCATGAAAATTTTCTCCGGGTCCCTGGCGACCGAGACCAACACTTTTTCTCCCATCCCGACCGGCCTGTCCGCGTACCGGGCCCGCGGCTATTACCCCGCCGGCCAGCACCCGGACCGCATGCAGATGTTCTCCGGGCCGCTGTGGGCCGCGCGCCAGCGCGCCGTGGGCAAGAACTGGACGCTGGTCGAAGGCATGACGGCGGGCGCGACGCCGGCAGGTACCACCACCCGCCACGCCTACGAAACGCTGCGCGACGAGCTGCTTGAAGACCTGCGCCGCGCCGGCAAGGTAGACATCGCCCTGTTCGGCCTGCATGGCGCCATGGTGGCCGACGGCTACGACGACTGCGAAGGCGACCTGCTGCGCCGCGCCCGCGAGATCGTCGGCCCGGGCGCCGTCATCGGCGCCGAGCTGGATCCGCACTGCCATTTGACGGACGCCATGGTGGACAGCGCCGACTTCCTGGTCTGTTTCAAGGAATACCCCCACACCGACATCCTCGACCGCGCCTACGATCTGGTGGACCTGTGCGTGGCCCGCGCCGAGGGTCGCACCCAGCCCGCGCGCGCGGTCTACGACTGCGAGATGATCTCCATCATGCACACCAGCCGCGAACCCATGCGCAGCTTCGTGGACCGCCTGATGGCCATGGAAGGCAAGGAAGGCGTGCTGTCGGTCTCCATCGCGCATGGCTTTCCCTGGGGCGACACGCCGGACATGGGTTCCAAGGTATTGGTCTACACCGACGGCGACCAGCGCCAGGCCGACGCGCTGGCGCGCGCCCTGGGCGAAGAGATCATCGGCTTTCGCGACCAGCTCGCGCCGCCCTACCCCGGCGCCGACGAGGCGCTGGACCAGGCCTTGGCACAAAAGGAATTCCCCGTGGTGCTGGCGGACTCCGCCGACAACGCGGGCGGCGGCGCGCCCAGCGACGCCACCTTCATCCTGGAACGCGTGCTGGCGCGCGGCATCGCCGACGTCGCCACCGGCCCCTTCTGGGACCCGGTAGCCGTCCAGCTCTGTTTTGAAGCGGGCGCAGGCGCGCAGATCAAGCTGCGCGTGGGCGGCAAGGTGGCGCCCGTGTCCGGCCAGCCGCTGGACCTGGACTGCGAAATCCTGGCGCTCAAGCGCGACGCCGTCATGACGGGGCTGGCCGGCACGCCCGCGCTGCTGGGCGACGTGGCCGTCGTGCGCACACGCGGCGTGACCATCGTCATGACATCCTCGCGCACCCAGGCCATGGACACGGACCTGTTCACGCAGTTCGGCGTGGACCTGCAGGCGATGAAGCTCATCATCGTGAAGTCGTCGCAGCACTTCTACGCCTCGTATTCGAAGGTGGGCCGCCACGTCATCTACGTCGAGACGCCGGGCGCCATCACGCAGGACGTCAACGCGCTGCCTTTCACCAAGCGCAAATTGCCCAAATGGCCGTTCAAGGCCTGAGGCGACATCCATTGCCGCCCATGCCGGGCATCCAGAATGACTAAGGGGATAACAATGATCAGACGTTTCAGTTTGCTGGGAGCCGCCGCGCTGCTGGCCATGACCGCCGCCACGGGCGCGCTCGCGCAATCCAAGACCTTGCGCATGGTGCCGCACGCGGACCTGAAGACGCTGGACCCGCTGTTCAACACGGCCTACATCACGCGCAACCACGGCTACATGGTGTTCGACACCCTGTTCTCCCAAGACAGCAAGGGGCAGGTCAAGCCCCAGATGGTGGACGCCTGGACCACGTCCGACGACGGCAAGACCTGGACCTTCACCCTGCGCCCCGGCCTGAAGTTCAACGACGGCACGCCGGTGACGGCCGAGGACTGCATCGCCTCGCTGCAGCGCTGGGCAAAGAAGGACACGCTGGGACAGGCCATGATGGCGGCGGGCGCCGAATTCGCCGCCACCGGGGACAACGCCTTCACGCTGACACTCAAGGAGCCCTTCGGCCTGGTGCTGGACGCCTTGTCCAAGCCCTCCGGCATGCCGCCGTTCATCATGCCCAAGCGCCTGGCCATGACGGACCCGAACACGCAGGTCACCGAGATGGTCGGCTCCGGCCCGTTCCTGTTCAAGCGCGACGAATGGGTGCCCGGCAACAAGGTCGTCTATGTGAAGAACCCGGCCTACGTGCCCCGCGCCGAACCGGCCGACGGGCTGGCCGGCGGCAAGAACGTGAAGGTGGACCGCGTGGAGTGGCTGTACATCCCCGACGGCAACACCGCCACCGCGGCGCTGATGAACGGCGAGGTCGACATGATCGAGCAGATCACGCCGGACTTCCTGCCCGTCGTGGAAAGCAACCCCGACATCACGCTCAGCACCTCGGTCGCCTCGCAGGGCATGGTCATCGTCAACGCGCTGCACCCGCCGTTCAACAACCCCCTGGCCCGCCAGGCGCTCTACCACCTGGTGAGCCAGAAGGAAATGCTGTCGGCCATGGGCTACCCGGAGAAATACCGCGTCGACTACTGCGCCACCATGTTCATCTGCGGTTCGCCCCTGGCCACCGATGCGGGCGCCGCCCCCTACGCCAAGCCGGACCCGGCGCGCGCCAAGCAGCTGTTCCAGGAAGCCGGCTACAAGGGCGAGAAGGTGGTGCTGCTGTATCCGACCGACCACCTGAGCGCGCCCGCCGTGATGGTGCTGGCGCAGAACATGAAGAAGGCCGGCCTGAATGTGGACGTGCAGTCGATGGACTGGGCTTCGCTGGCGGGCCGCCGGCTGAAGAAGGACGCGCCCGAAAAAGGCGGCTGGAACATCTTCCTGACCTGGGGCGGCTACTACGACGCCAGCACGCCGGTGACCAATCCCTGGATGTCGGCCGCTTGCGGAAACAGCCTGCCGGGATGGCCCTGCGACAAGGAGCTGGACACGCTGCGCACCAGCTGGATCCGCGAGACCGAACCCGCCAAGCGCAAGGACATCGCCGCGCAGATGCAGGCGCGCGCCTACCAGACCGTGCCGTACGTGATGTGGGGCGAATTCAAGCCCGTCTTCGCGGTCCGCGGCCTGACGCACACCGAGCTGGTCAAGGCCGGGATCCCGGTGATGTGGAACATCGAAAAGCCGTAAGGCAGACGCCGGGCGCCGCGCGCGCCCGGCCACAAGCCGGGGGAAATCCAGCGTGAAATACATCCTGCGCCGCATCGCGGCCGTCATTCCTGTCATGGCCGTCGTGGCGGTCGTGGTGTTCCTGCTGATACACCTGTCGCCGGGCGATCCGGCGGCGGTGATCGCGGGCGACAACGCCACCGCCGACGACGTCGAGAAAATCCGGCAGAACCTGGGGCTGGACAAGCCGCTGCTGCAACAGTTCGGCATCTGGCTCAGCCACATCGCCGTCGGCGACCTGGGCACCTCGATGTCCACGCAGATGCCGGTATCGCAGCTGATCGGCCAGCGCATGGGGCCGACGCTGTCGATCGCCGCCTTCACGATGCTGTTCGCCGTGCTGGCGGCGGTGCCGCTGGGCGTGCTGGCCGCGTGGAACGCCGGGCGCTGGCTGGACCGGCTGGTGATGATCGGCGCGGTCTGCGCGTTCTCGGTGCCGGTGTTCCTGATCGGCTACTGCCTGGTCTACGGTTTTTCCATCAAGCTGGGCTGGCTGCCCGTGCAGGGCTACAAGCCGATGGCGGACGGGCTGGTGCCCTACCTGCGCCACCTGGTGCTGCCCTGCCTGTCGCTGGGCCTGGTGTACATGGCGCTGCTGACCCGCATGACGCGCGCCACCATGCTGGAGGCCCTGTCCGAGGACTACATCCGCACCGCGCGCGCCAAGGGCCTGTCGGCGGGCCCCATCGTGTGGCATGCGCTTAAGAACGCGGCCAACCCGATCGTCACCACCATCGGCGTGGGCGTGGCGCTGCTGATTGGCGGCGTGGTGGTCACGGAAACCGTGTTCGCCATTCCCGGCCTGGGCCGCCTGACCATCGACGCCGTGCTGCGCCACGACTATCCCGTGATCCAGGGCGTGCTGCTGGTGGCCTCCGGCATCTACGTGCTGATCAACCTGCTGGTCGACCTGAGCTACCGGCTCTTCGATCCGCGCATCCGCTACTGAGAAGGGCAACGCATGACTACGACCACCCTGCCGCTTCCCGTACCCCGCCCGCGCCTGCGCCGCGCCTTCCGGTCGCTGCGCCGCCATCCCATGCTGTATGCGGGCGGCGCCATCCTGCTTCTGCTTGCGGCGATTGCGCTGGCCGCCCCCTGGCTCGCCACCGTCGACCCGCAGGACATCAACCCCATGGCCCGCATGAAGCCGCCGTCGGCCGAACATTTCTTCGGCACCGACGCGCTGGGCCGCGACGTCTATTCGCGCACGCTCTGGGGCGCGCGCGTGTCGCTCCTGGTCGGCATCGTGGTGGCGGTCGTCTCGACCGTGGCCGGCGTGGTGCTGGGCATGCTGGCCGGCTACTTCCGGCGAGTCGACGCCTTCATCATGCGCATCATGGACGGCCTGATGGCCATCCCCGGCGTGCTGCTGGCGATCGCCCTGATGGCCACGCTGAAGGGCGGCCTGGGCACTGTGATCGTCGCCATCGTCATCCCCGAGGTGCCGCGCGTGGTCCGCCTGGTGCGCGCCCTGGTGCTGACCATCCGCGAACAGCCCTATATCGAGGCGGCCGTGTCGGTGGGCACGCGCGTGCCCTCGATACTGCTGCGCCACATCCTGCCCAACCTGTTCGCGCCCCTGATGGTGCAAGCCACCTTCATCGCCGCGTCGGCCATCCTGACCGAAGCCGTGCTGAGCTTCCTGGGCGTGGGCATTCCGCCGCAGATCCCGAGCTGGGGCAACATCATGGCCGAAGGCCGCAACTTCGTGGCCGTGGCGTTCCACATCATCCTGTACCCCGGCCTGTTCCTGGGCGTGGCCGTGCTGGCCGTCAATCTGGTGGGCGACGGGCTGCGCGACATGCTCGATCCCCGCCTGGCCAAAAAGCTGTAGGAGCGCCCATGCAACCCAATCCTGTCTTGCGCGTGCACGACCTGACCACCTGTTTCGACGGAGACGACACGACCGTCGTGGCCGTCGACAAGCTGTCGTTCGACCTGCTGCCCGGCGAAACCCTGGGCCTGGTCGGCGAATCCGGCTGCGGCAAGAGCGTCACGTCCCTGTCCATCATGCGCCTGCTGCGCGCCCCGGGGCGCGTCGCGGGCGGCAGCATCGAATTCGACGGGCGCGACCTGCTGGCGCTTCCCGAGAAGGCCATGCGCGCCATCCGCGGCAACCAGATCTCGATGATCTTCCAGGAGCCCATGACTTCCTTGAACCCCGTGATCACGGTGGGCAAGCAGATCAGCGAATCGCTCATGCTGCACCAGGGCCTGTCGCGCCGCGAGGCCATGGCGCAGGCCGAGGCGCTGCTAGAGCTGGTGCAGATCTCCGACCCGGCGCGGCGCGTGCGCGAGTATCCCTATCAGCTCTCTGGCGGCATGCGCCAGCGCGCCATGATCGCCATGGCGTTGGCGTGCCAGCCCAAGGTCCTGATCGCCGACGAACCCACCACGGCGCTGGACGTCACCATCCAGGCGCAGATCCTGCACCTGCTGCGCGACATCCAGGCGCGGCTGGGCACCGCCATCGTGCTGATCACCCACGACCTGGGCGTGGTCGCGCAGATGTGCCAGCGCGTCATCGTGATGTACGCGGGCCGCAAGGTGGAAGAAGGCAGCGTGGACGACGTGCTGGACCGTCCGCAGCATCCCTATACCCAGGCGCTGATCCGCTCGCTGCCGGACTTCGTCGATGGCCAGGATCACACGGCGCGGCTGGCCGAGCTGCCCGGCATCGTGCCGGTGATGACGCCCGAATCGCGCGGCTGCGCCTTCGCCGCGCGCTGCCCGCAGGCGCTGCCGCGCTGCACCGCGGAGGCGCCGCCCGCCATCGACGCCGGCAGCCGCCACCGCGTCTGGTGCTGGGCGCGCCAGTCCGAGCCCGCGCCCAGCGCAATGACCGCGTGAGATCCGCCATGAACCTGCATGACATCCCTCTTTCGTCCGCGGCGCCGGCTGGCGCCGCGCCCGCCGCCGTTCCCATGCTGGAAGTCATCGGCCTGAAAAAGCACTTCCCCGTGGACAGCGGGCGCGGCGCAAAGGTGCTGCGCGCGGTCGACGGCATTTCCCTGTCCGTTCCGCGCGGCCAGACGCTGAGCCTGGTGGGCGAATCCGGCTGTGGAAAATCCACCACCGGCAAATGCCTGATCCGGCTCGCCGACCCCACCGAGGGGCGCATCCTGCTCGAAGGCCAGGACCTGGCGAAGATGAACGGCAGCCAGCTGCGCGCCATGCGCCGGCGCATGCAGTTCATCTTCCAGGACCCGTTCTCTTCCATGAACCCGCGCATGCGCGTGCGCGACATCATCGGCGAGCCGCTGCGCAACTTCGGCCATGACCGCGCCGCCATCCGCGAACGCGTCGCCCAGCTGCTGGCCCGCGTCAGCCTGCGCCCCGACGCCGCCGACCGCTACCCCCACGAGTTCTCCGGCGGACAGCGCCAGCGCATCGTCATCGCGCGCGCGCTGGCGCTGGACCCCGGCCTGATCGTTTGCGACGAGCCGGTGTCGGCGCTGGATGTCTCCGTCCAGGCGCAGGTCATCAACCTGCTGATGGACCTGCAGCGCGACCTGGGCCTGACCTACGTGTTCATCTCCCATGACCTGAGCGTGGTGCGCCATATCAGCCACCGCGTGGCCGTGATGTACCTGGGCAAGATCGTCGAAACCGGCACCCGCGACGCCATCTTCGACCGCCCGGCCCACCCCTATACCCGCGCCCTGCTGGCCGCCGTGCCCTCCGCCCGCCACGGCGAGCGCGCGCCTGTCGAGGTGCTGAAGGGCGAGATCCCCAGCCCCTTGTCGCCGCCGTCGGGCTGCGCGTTCCGCACCCGCTGCCCGATGGCGCAGCCGCGCTGCGCCGAAGAAGCCCCTGTGCCCCGCCAGGTCGCCCCCGAACAGCAGGTTGCCTGCCACTTTGCCTGAGCCCCTTTAGCCGGAGATCCGCATGTCCCAGCCCGACGCCACCCCGTTTGACTACATACTTGCCGGCGGCACCGTCATCGACGGCGCCAACACCCCTGGCCAGCGCGCCGACGTGGGCGTGCGCGGCGACCGCATCGCCGCCGTGGGCGACCTCTCGGCCAGCGCCGCCCGCCGCCGGATCGACGTGTCCGGCAAGGTCGTGGCGCCCGGCTTCATCGACTCGCACACGCACGACGATAACTACCTGCTCAAGCACCGCCACATGACGCCCAAGATCTCGCAGGGCGTCACCACGGTGGTCACCGGCAACTGCGGCATCAGCCTGGCGCCGCTGGCCCACGCCAGCCCGCCCGCGCCGCTGGACCTGCTGGACGAAGGCGGCTCCTACCGGTTTGAACGCTTCTCCGACTACCTGGGCGCGCTGCGCGCCACGCCCGCCGCCGTCAACGCCGCCTGCATGGTGGGCCACTCCACGCTGCGCGCGGCCGTCATGCCCGACCTGCAGCGCGAAGCCACCGCCGACGAAGTCCAGGCCATGCGGTCGCTGGCCGACGAGGCCCTGGCCAGCGGCGCCATCGGCATCTCGACCGGCGCCTTCTACCCGCCCGCCGCCCGCGCCACCACGGAAGAGATCATCGAGGTCTGCCGGCCGCTCAACACCCACGGCGGCATCTACGCCACGCACATGCGCGACGAAGGCGAGCACATCGTCCAGGCGCTGGAAGAGACCTTCCGCATCGGCCGCGAACTGGACGTGCCCGTGGTGATCTCCCACCACAAGGTGATGGGCCAGCCCAACTTCGGACGCTCCGCCGAAACGCTGCCCCTGATCGAAGCCGCCATGGCGAAGCAAGACGTCTCGCTGGACGCCTACCCCTACGTGGCGGGCTCCACCATGCTCAAGCAGGACCGCGTCCTGCTGGCCGGCCGCACGATCATCACCTGGTGCAAGCCCTACCCCGAACTGAGCGGACGCGACCTGGACGAAGTCGCCGCCGAACGCGGCAAATCCAAGTACGACGTGGTGCAGGAGCTGCAACCGGCGGGCGCCATCTATTTCATGATGGACGAGCCCGACGTCCAGCGCATCCTGAGTTTCGGCCCCACCATGATCGGCTCGGACGGCCTGCCCCACGACGAACGCCCCCATCCCCGGCTGTGGGGCACCTTCCCCCGCGTGCTGGGCCACTACTCGCGCGATCTGGGCCTGTTCCCCCTGGAGACGGCCGTCTGGAAGATGACGGGCCTGACCGCCGCCAAGTTCGGCCTGGCCGGACGCGGCCAGGTGCAGCCCGGCTACTTCGCCGACCTTGCTGTTTTCGACCCCGCCACGGTGGCCGATGCCGCCACCTTCGAGCGCCCCACCGAACGCGCCGCCGGCATCCACTCGGTCTACGTCAACGGCGCCCCGGTCTGGGAAGACCAGGCCTTCACCGGCCAGCATGCCGGCCGGGTGCTCAACCGGAGCCGCATGACCTGAGCCGGGCCACCCCTTACAATCCGGCGTAGACGCGGCGGGGCTTGCGGGCCCTGCCCCCAACCTCAACCCCTTGATGCCAGACCGCTACATGGCCCTATCCGGCAATACATCCCCGCCCGAAATCGTGGGCAAGGAAGAAATGGGCGCTCGCCTGCGCGCCGAGCGCAAGGCCAGGAAGATGACCCTGCAGGCGCTGTCCCAGGCCAGCGGCATCGCGGTATCGACGCTATCGAAGGCCGAGCTCGGGCAGATCGCCCTGAGCTACGAGAAGTTCGCCGCGCTGGCGCGCGCGCTGGACATCGACATGACGCGCATGTTCATGCTGCGCGATGCCTCCCAGGCCGCGGTCGCCCCCACCTTCGTCAAGAACAAGCTGAGCGACGCGCGCGACTACATCACCGAGAACTATCACTACCGCCTGCTGATGGGCGAATACCCCGGCAAGAAGATGCTGCCGATGGTCGCCCTGATCGATTCGCGCAAGGTGGTGGAGTTCGAAGATTACATCCGGCACCCGGGCCAGGAATTCGTCGTGGTGCTGTCGGGCAAGGTCCGCATCCAGTTCGAGAATGGCGACAGCGTCGTGCTCGGCCGGCTGGAGTCCGCGTATTTCGACAGCAGCATCGGGCATGTGTATCTGTCGCTGAGCAGAAAACCGGCGGAAGTGCTGGCGGTGTGCAGCGATGTGGAGGAAGTGCCTTCGAGGTTGAAGGCGGGCTGAAGGCCGGGCGATACGGCGCCTGGCCCCGGCGCGGGCCTTCGGATATTCCTTCCAAACAGCCCGCGCCGGGCCAGCCGCTGCGCGAACAGCCTTTTTTTATCAGGGCAAGAGACCAGGCTCAGGACGCGCGGACCGCCACGTCGCGCGCATCCGCCGCCTTGCGGGTCAGCATCGTCACCAGCGCCAGCGTGATCAGGTTCAAGGTCAGCGCCACGATGCCGACGTTCAGGTCCTTGAGCGCGTCGGGCAGGAACGGAAACAGCGCGGCGACCGAGGACTTGGTCAAGGACACCCAGGCCACCGTCGCCACCCCCACG
This sequence comes from Achromobacter sp. NPDC058515, assembly GCF_042721735.1. Lineage (NCBI taxonomy): Bacteria > Pseudomonadati > Pseudomonadota > Betaproteobacteria > Burkholderiales > Alcaligenaceae > Achromobacter > Achromobacter sp. NPDC058515. The sequence continues at coordinate 45,996 of NZ_JBHXNI010000023.1, read as the reverse complement.
GTGATGCTGGCGAACGCGGCGGCCTTGGTCACCGGGTTATTGCGCAGCAGGCTGGCCACCAGCACCGGGAACAGCTGCGTGACGAAGGCATAGGCCATCAGCAGCAGCGACACGATGGTCTTGCCCCCTTGCAGCGCGAACGCTATCGCCACCAGCATCACGCACGGCACCAGCCATTTCGCCACGCGGGCAATATGGGCATCGTCGGTTTGCGGCCGGAACGTCCGGTAGACGTTGTTGGCGAGCAGCGTGGACGCCGTCATCAGGATCATCGAGCCGGGCACCAGCGCGGTCAGCACGCCGGCCGCGCCGATGACGCCGATGAACCATGGATCGAAGGTCTGCAGCGAGATCTTGAAGAGCGCCAGGTCGATGTCGCTGCCTTCGAGCCCGGGCACCTGCAGCACCGCCGCAAAGCCGACGAAGAAGATGAACAGCAGCATCAGCTGGTAGATCGGCAATACGTAGGCATTCTTGCGCAGCACGTCCTCGCGCTTGGCGGTGTACGTCGCCATGAACATGTGCGGCCACATGTAGAAGCCCAGGGTGGACAGCAGCACGGTGGAGACCAGCCAGACGGGGCTCTCGCCCACGCTGGGCAAGGCAAGAAATCCAGGCTTGGCTTTCTCGATGGCCGCGAACATCTCCCCGATGCCGCCATAGTAGTGATACGGCAGGTACAGGCCGAGGAAGATCGCCACCGACATCACCAGGATGTCCTTGACCACCGAGTTCCAGGCCGAGCCATGCACGCCGGACAGCGCCACGTACAGCGCCACCACCACGGCGCCGATCCACAATCCCTGCGTGGCCGACAGCGCGGAGTACGAAGCCACACTGACGATGATGCCCAGCCCCTTGAGCTGCAGCACCAGGTATGGCATCAGCGCAATGAATCCCACCACGGCCACCAGCACGCCCAGCGCCGGGCTGCGGTACTTGGCGGCGAAGAAGTCGGGCTGCGAGATCAGGCCGCGCTCCTTGGCGTAGCGCCAGATCGGCGGCAGCAGCCAGTACGAAAGCACATAGCACAAGCTGCCGTAGCCAAGCATGTAGTAGGCCGGGCCGCCGTGCCCGTAGGCGTAGCCGCTGCCGCCCAGGAACACGAAGGTGGTGTAGATCTCGCCGGCCATCAGCAGGAACACGATGGCGGTGCCGAAGCTGCGCCCGCCCACCGCCCACTGCTCCAGGCTCATGTCCTTGCCGCGCCGGGCGCGCAAGCCAAGCCCGAGCGCCAGCGCCATGGCGCCGAAGATGAATATCAGTGCGGTGTTCATGCCTTTCCTCCGGTGCTGCCGGCTTCGTTCGAGGGCTCCGCCGACCTGCTGTCGGAGACATAGATAATGCGCATCACGATGGAGGTGACGACCAGCGCAAGCGCCAGCCATCCCAGCAGGAAAGGCATGCCGAGCAGGAACGGGGTGACCCGGTTGAGGAAGAACGGCCCCACCAGGACGGCGGCCAACGGCAGCACTGCGAGCGCGCGAACAAGGCGCATGGTTTGTCTCCTTTCAGCGAAGAAAAGACGAGTACCCCCGCAGCGCTCTCAATGGCGCCGTTCTGTCGATACCCGTCACGGAATCCGGTGCGGCCAGACCGGCCAGGCACCGGCGATGGCATGGCCTAGGAAGCCCAGCTCATCAGATGCGAGATGCTCTTGACATGCGTGTAGCACTCCAGGCCCTCGACGCCGCCTTCGCGGCCGTAGCCGCTTTCCTTGACGCCGCCGAACGGCGTTTCCGACACCGCCGAGACCAGGTGATTGATGGCAAGGTTGCCGACTTCCAGTTCGTCGCCCAGCCGGCAGGCATTGGCCGCGGATCGCGTGAAGGCATAGCCGGCCAGGCCATACGGCAGGCCATTGGCGCGCCCGATGGCCTCGTCCAGGCTGTCGACCTGCGCGATCAGGCACAGCGGGCCGAAAGGCTCTTCATGCATGGCGCGCGCCGTGGACGGCACGTCGGCCAGCGCGGTAAAGGGAAACAGATAGCCCGGGCCCGGCGCGCGCTCGCCGCCGCACAAGAGGCGCGCGCCCTGGTCCAGCGCGTCCCGCACCAGCTCGCCCAGCGCGTCAAGCCGCCGGCTGTTGGCCACGGGGCCGATGTCGCTGCCGCCTTCCATGGCATGGCCGACCCGGATGGCGCCGCCATGGCGCGCGAAAGCCTGGACAAAGGGCTCATAGACCTGGCGCTGCACATAGAAGCGCGTGGGCGCCACGCACACCTGGCCTGCGTTGTTCAGTTTGCCCCGGACGCAGGCCATGGCGGCAGCTTCCGGATCGGCGTCGTCGCAGACGATCACCGGCGCGTGGCCGCCCAGTTCAAGGATGGCGGGCTTCATCTGCTGCGCCGCCAGTCCTGCCAGATGCTTGCCAACCGGCGTCGAGCCCGTGAAGGTAATGGCCCGCACCACCGGGCTGGCAATCAGGTGGGCGGAGATCATGGCGGGATCGCCGAACACCAGGTTCAGGACACCCGGCGGCAGGCCCGCGTCCTGGAACGCCTGGGCCAGCAGCATCGCGCCGGCCGGGGTTTCCTCGGCCGCCTTCAGGATGATCGCGCAGCCTGCGGCCAAGGCCCCGCCGACCTTGCGGGCCGGAGAACTCAGCGGAAAATTCCACGGCGTGAAGGCGGCAACCACGCCGACCGGCTCGCGCACCACCGTGTGGCGCATGCCCGGTTCGGCGGGAATCACGCGGCCATACAGGCGCTTGCCTTCGTTGGCGTCCCAGCGCATCAGGTCGCAGCCGCGCAGCACTTCGGCGCGCGCCTGGGCCAGCGTCTTGCCTTGTTCCATCGCGATGGCGGCGGCGATGGGCTCGACCCGCCCCGCCAGCAGGTCGATGGCGCGCAGCATGATTTCCGCGCGCTGCGTCGGCGGCATGCGCCGCCAGGCTTGCTGACCTTGCGCGGCGGCGGCGAGGGCATCGTCGAGGTCGGCCAGGCTTGCCACCGGCACCGTGCCGATTGTCGCCTCGGTCGAGGGGTTGATGACAGGCAAGCCGAGCGCGGCGCGCCATTGGCCGCCGATCAGCATGCGGATTTCCGGATAGGAGGTCATTGCGGGTCCTGATGCGGGTGATGAAGAAAGGGGGGATCGCTAGCGCCGGCCGCCGGCCAGGCGCGCCGCGTCGGGATGGCGGCGCAACCGCCACATGGCCAGGCAGCCCAGGGCCGGCCCGATGGCCAGCAAGCCGAAGCCGCCGCGCCATCCCAGCTGGGCGACCACGTCCGGCACCAGATGGATGCTGACCAGTGTCAGCAGGAAGCCGGCGCAGGTCTGCGCGGTCAGCAGCGTGCCCACCGACGAGGGCTCGGCCAGTTCCGCCACGCTCGCCGAAAACTGGGCCGAATCCGCGATTACCGAAAATCCCCAGACGAAGGCGACCGCGACCAGCACCGCCGTGGGAGCGCTGGCTATCCAACCGATCAGGGCCGCGCACGAGGCGCTGACCGCCATGGCGCCGATGGTGACGGCGGTGCGCCCGACCCGGTCCGCCAACCAGCCGCCGAACCATGCGCCCAGCGCCCCGAAGGCGATGACGCCGAAGGTGAGCCACTCGGCTCGCGAGCGCGCCTCGGCCATGCCGCGCTCGGCGAACGTCTGCTGCAGGAACAGCGCCAGCCACGCCCACATGGCGTACAGCTCCCACATGTGCCCGAGATAGCCCAGGTTGGCGAGCCTCACCGACGGCCGGCGCCAAGCCTCGGCCACCTTGGAAAAATCGATGCGCGTGGCGCGCTTGAAGTTCGGGCCGATGCCGGCCAGGCCGATCGCCGCGGCGGCCAGGGCGGCGCACGCGGCAGCCACGCCGTAGATCGCGCGCCAGTCCAGCCCTTCCAGCCCAGCCAGCAGGTGCGGGCTGGCCGAGCCGAGCGTCAGCGCCCCGACCAGCAGCCCGATGAGCAGCCCCAGGTCGCCCTGCGCCCAGGTCGCCGCGAGCCGCATGCCGACCGGGTAGACGCCCGCCATGCACATGCCTGTAATGACGCGCAGCGCCACCACGGCCGCGCCGGTGGGCGGCAGCATGGCGAGTGCGCCCGTGGCAAGCGCGGCCACCAGCGCGGAACCTGCGAAGAGGCGGCGCAGGTCGTAACGGTCCGCCAGCGACAGCAGCGCGGAAATGACGGTGCCTGCGACGAAACCGAGCTGCACGGCGCTGGTCAACAGCGCCTCGTCGAACGGCGCGATGACGTGGGTCTGCTTGATCAGCGCGACAGCGCTGCTCGACGAAAACCAGACGCCCATGGCGGCCACCTCGGCCAGCAGCAGGATGCACAGGGACGCGGTCTTGCCCCGTCCCTTGCGCTTTCCCGGCGCTGGTTCCGCGCCGCCCGCAGCCCAGGATGACGGCCTGCTCATGCCGCGGCCGCGATGCTGGATGCCGGCAGGCCGACGCGGTGGAAGTCGCGGGCGAAATAGATCAGCCCGTCGCGTTCCGTGCTGGTCAGCGCCGCCGTGATCTGGCAGAAGAACACCGTGTGGGTGCCGACCTCGGTGACCGAGGCGATCTTGCAGTCGAGCGCGCTGACGGCGCCGCGCAGCACCGGCGCGCCGGTAGCCAGGCGATCCCATTCGGCGCTGGCGAACCGCTCTTCAATGGAGAGATCCTTGGCGGAGAAGCGCATGGCGACCTCGCGCTGGTCGGCCGCCAGCACGTTGACGCAAAGCCGCCCGTTCTCGCGCATGGTCGCGTTGTTGCGGCTGGAGCGGTTGATGCAGACCAGCAGCGTCGGCGGGTCATCGGTGACGCCGCATACGGCCGAGGCCGTACACCCGGACAAGCCGCTCGCGCCATCGGTGGTGATGACATTGACGGCGGCGCCCAGGCCCGCCATCGCTTCTCGGAAAGTGACTTTATCTATCATGGTCTTGCCCCGGAGAGGGTTCCGTATCTGGGTTGGAAGGCGGTGTCAGCGCTGCGCCCCGCCTGCGCGGTACTGCGCGGCGGCATGGGAGGCCGGCAGGCGCGCGCGGCCGAACAGCTTCTCGCGATAGCTGCCGTCCTGATAGCCCGTCTTGTAGACCCCGCGCTCTTGCAGGATCGGCACAAGCAGCTCGATCACGTCGTCAAAGCACTCGGGCGCCACGGTGCGCGACAGATTGAACCCGTCGACGCCAGTCTCTTCGCTCCAGGCCACCATCAGGTCCGCCACCTGCTCGGCCGAGCCCACCCAAGGCGTCTGGCGGCTGCCCAGGACCATCTGCTCCAGCAGCTTGCGGCGCGTCCATTGCGGTCCTGCCGCGCGCGTCATGGCCTCGACGTTCGAGACGATGGCCTCGCTCTTGCCCGTGTCGATGGGCTCGTCGATGTCGTAGCGCGCGAAATCGATGCCGAGCGACGCTGCGGCGTGCGCCAGCGCGCCTTCGGAACTGGCATGGCGGCGGTACTCTTCGAATTTCTCCCGCGCCTGCGCTTCCGTGCGGCCGATGATCGGGGTGGCCCCGAGAAACACCTTCACGTCCTCTGCATGGCGCCCGAGCCCGACCGCCTGGGCGCGGATATCGTCGACCACGATCTTCACACCGTCCTTCTTCTGGCCGTTCACAAACACGCATTCCGCGTGCGTGGCGGCAAAGCGCCTGCCACGGGTGGACGAGCCCGCCTGGTAGAGCACCGGGGTGCGCTGCGGCGACGGCGCGCAGAGGTGCATGGCGTCGACCTTGTACTGAGGGCCGTGATGGTGGATCACGCGCACCTTGGCGGGGTCGGCATACACGCCGGCGGCGCGGTCGCCGCGCACCGCGTCGTCGTCCCAGCTCCCCTCCCACAGCTTGTAGACCAGGGACATGTACTCGTCCGCCAGGTCGTAGCGGTCGTCGTGGGCCATCTGGCCTTCGATGCCGATCGCGCGCGCGGCGCTGTCGAGGTATCCCGTCACGATGTTCCAGCCGATGCGCCCGCCGGTCAGGTGGTCAAGCGTGGACATCCGCCGGGCGAACAGGAAGGGGGATTCGTAGGTAAGGTTGGCCGTGACGCCGAAGCCGAGGTGGCGCGTGACCGCCGCCATGGCCGGAATCACCAGCGTCGGGTCGTTGACGGGCACCTGCACCGCGCCGCGCAGCGCGGCGTCGGCATTGCCGCCGTAGACGTCGTACACGCCGACCACGTCGGCGAAGAAAATCCCGTCGAACAGCCCCCGTTCCAGCTTCTTCGCATAGTCGGTCCAGTATTGCAGTTCGCTGTAGCGGCTGGACTGGTCGCGGGGATGCGTCCACAGACCCTGCTGGATGTGGCCCACGCAGTTCATGTCGAAGGCGTTCAGACGAATTTCACGTGGCATGTCGATTCCTTTCTACCGGTTGACGTTGCAAGCGCTGGCTGCGCGTTTCGTCCACTATAGTGGACGATCAAACACTGGTAGATTGGTGTTTTCCCGGAGGAAATTGCCCACGCCCGCAAGGCGGCTCCCGTGTCGCGCAGGCCGGCGCTCCTATAATGGCGCATGCCAAATTCAGACTTTTGCCCGACCCCAAGCGTGTCCGCGGCATCCAACGATCCCTCTGGCGCGATCTCCGCACGGGTACGCATCGAGCGCGAATCGCGCAATTGGTCTCTGGGGGATCTGGCGGAGCGCTCGGGCGTGTCCAAAGCCATGATCAGCAAGATCGAGCGCGGCGAGGCCAGTCCCACCGCCACCGTCCTCGGGCGGCTCTCGGGCGCGTTCGGATTGCAGTTGTCGATGCTGCTGGCCTTGGCCGAACAAACCGGCGAACGGCTGAGCCGCCTGGCGGACCAGCCGCTCTGGCAGGACCCGGAAACGGGCTATACCCGGCGCGTGGTGTCCCCGCGCAATGGAGGCCTGCTGGAGTTGCTGGAGGTCTCGCTGCCGCCCCAGGTGAGGGTGTCCTATCCTTCCTCGGCTTTCACCTTCCAGTACCAGCAGATCTGGGTGCGCAGCGGCACCCTGGAATTCACGGAAGGGAATCTGTGCCATCGCCTGAATGCCGGCGACTGCCTGCAGCTCGGGCCCCCAACGGCATGCACCTTCTTCAACCCGGGAAGCGAATCGTGCGTTTATGCGATTGCGCTGGTGCGGCGCTAAATACCCTGCCCGAAACGCTTCCCCAACCGCCAAAGCAAAAAGCCCGCTGAAACCTGAAGTTTCAGCGGGCTTTTTACGAGGAATTCCTGGTGCCGACGGCGAGACTCGAACTCGCACAGCTTTCGCCACTACCCCCTCAAGATAGCGTGTCTACCAATTTCACCACGTCGGCTATACCAAACCAGAAAGGCATGCCTTCCTGGAAAGTCGAGCATTCTATCACGTAAATCGAAAACCGGGGAACCCGTCCCGATTTGTCCCGGGACGGGGGCGGGCCAAGCCTTGCCGGCCCGGCGCCGCCCAAGGCCGCCCCGATCAGTTGATCTGCAGGTTCGTCGCCTTGACGACTTCGCCCCACTTGCGGGTTTCGCTTTCCATGAAGGCCTTGAAGGCCTGCGGCGTGTTGGGCGGCGGGGGCATGAGGAAGCCGTTGCTCTGGTAGCTGGCGGCCAGGGCGGCGTCATTGGTCAGCGCCTTATTGATGGCCGCGTTCACCTTCTGCACGATTTCCGGCGGGGTGCCGGCCGGGGCGAACACGCCGAACCAGGCGGCGACGTCGAAGCCCGGCACGCCGGATTCGGCGATGGTCGGGATTTCAGGAGCGAACGGCACGCGGTTGCCGGTGGTGACGGCAAGGCCGGTCAGCTTGCCGGCGCGGACGTGAGGCAGCAGCGGCGGCAGGTTGTCGAAAATGGAATCCACCTGTCCGCCCAGCAGGTCGGCCACGGCCGGGCCGCTGCCGCGGTAGGGCACGTGCAGGATGTCGATGCCCGTCTTCATCTTGAACAGTTCGCAGCCCAGGTGGGCGGACGATCCGTTGCCCGGCGATGCGCAGGTCAGCTTGCCGGGGTTCTGCTTGGCATAGGCGATGTACTCCTGCACCGTCTTGACCGGCACGCTGGCATTGACGGCCAGGATGTTGGGCACCACGTTCAACAGCGCGACGGCGTCCAGGTCCTTGAGCGCGTCATACGACATCTTGGAATACAGCGACTGGTTGATCGCGGTGGAAATCGATCCCACGAACAGCGTGTATCCGTCGGCCGGCGCGCGGGCCACGGCTTCCGCGCCGATGTTGCTGTTGGCGCCGGGCTTGTTCTCCACCACGAAGGTCTGGCCGAATTCCTTGCCCAGCACGTCCGCGATCATGCGCGCGCTGATGTCGGTCGTGCCGCCCGGGGCGTAGCCCACGACCAGCCGCACCGGCTTGGCGGGATAAGCGCCCGCCTGGGCCTGGACGGGCCCGGATGCGATGCAGGCGAGCACCGCCGCCACGCCAGCCAGTTTGGAATAGATTTTTCTCATGTTTCCTCCTTTTGAGAACGGATTGGCGCGACGGGACGTGCGCGCCATTTTTTTGTTGTTGTCCGGGCCTTGCGGCCCGGCCGGGCTCACGCCGCGGCGTGTAGGTCCCGGGAGCCTGCCGCGCGCACCGGCGCGATCAGGTCCGGCGTAACGTCGGCCAGCGTGCGGCAGCCGAGCAGCGCCATGTTGGTCGAGATCTCGCTGGCGAAGATGCCGGCGACTTTGCGGATGCCGGCGCTGCCGGCCACCGCGGCGCCAAAGAGCTGGGGCCTGCCGGTGAAGACCAGGCGCGCGCCCAGCGCGACGGCTTTGAGCACGTCGGAACCGCGCCTAAAGCCCCCGTCGACCATCACGGGAAAGCCGGCCGGCACGGCCGCCACGATCTCGGGCAGGGCCTGCAGGGGCGAGATGCAGCCGTCGAGCTGACGGCCGCCGTGGTTCGACACGATCACGCCGTCGGCGCCGGCCTCGCACGCCTGCCGCGCGTCGTCGGGATGCATCACGCCCTTGAGCACCAGCTTGCCCGGCCAGCTCTCGCGGATCCAGCGGATGTGTTCCCATGACAGCTTGTCGCGTTCGCCGCGAAAGCCGTTGGGCGGATCCTGGGTGATCGGCGGGCCGATCTCCTCGTACAGGTTCGAGAACCGGGGCACTCCGCTGCCCAGCAGCGTGCGCATGAAGACGTTCAGGCTCCAGCGCGGATGCAGCATGCCGTCCAGCACCACGCTCGCGCTCATCTTGAACGGCACGGTGAATGCCAGCCGCTGCAGATTCTCGCGGTTGGCGCCCACGCAGGTGTCGATGGTCACGACCAGCACCGGAATCTCGGCCTTGCGCAGGCGGGCCATCAACTTGGCGATGCGCTCGATGTTGCCCGGCAGGTAGGCCTGATACCAGCATCGATTGCCGGTGGCCTCTTGCAGGCGCTCCAGCGGCACGCTGGAAGCGCCGCTGATGATGAAGGGGATCTGCGATTCCTGCGCGGCGCGCGCCAGCGCCAGGTCGCACTCGTGCATGACGATGGCCGAAAATCCGGTCGGGGCGAAGCCCACCGGCATGGCGTAGTCCTGGCCGAACAGGCTGACCGCGCTGCTGCGCTGATCCACCACGCGCAAGCCGCGCGGGCGAAAGCCGACGTCGCGCAATGCGCGGACGCTTTCGTCGAGCGATGCGCCGTCTTCCGTGCCGCCGCAGATGTAGCCTTCGACGCAGCGCGGCATGATGCGCCGCGCCTCGCGTTCAAAGTCCCGCACCGACAGGCAGCGGTCCAGCCGGCTCATGCGGCCACCGGCGCACCGGCCTGCGCGCGCAGCGCCTGCATGCAGGCGGCCAGCGAACGCGCCTGGGTGTCTTCGTACAGCGCCAGCTCGTCCTTCACCGGCGCGCCCAAGGCCTGCTCGAAGGCGGCCTGGCTGGCGTTCTGCGCATACTCGGCCTGCGCCTTGTCTCCCAGGTTCGATTGGAAGATGCCGGCGGCGCTGACGGGAAGGAAGTCCTCGTACACCAGCGGCTCGAACTGGATGTAGCCCTGCTCGATGAGCGTCCGCGGGTCCGAAGCGTCCGCAGCGCCCTCCTTGCCGGTCAGGAAATAGCGGAAATACGCCAGGCCCTGGTCATGCAGTTGCGCGTAGTCGTCCGGGAACGCCGCAAAGCACTCTTGCAGGTTCTGCATGTAGGCGGCCGCATTGCCTTCGTTGGGCGCGCCGCTGATGCGGCTGCGCGCCAGGTCCAGCAACTGGTCGTACAGCGCGCGGCCCTTGCGGGTCAGCGCCACGCCGCGCTGCTCGATCTCGCCGAAACGGGCCGTGTGGCTGCCCACTGAAGTCGTGCCGTCGGGGCCGGCGAAGCGCACGGGCTCCTCCAGCGCCTTGAAACTGGTCTGGCGCAGCAGGATCGGGCACTTGCGCGGCGGCGGGCCTTCGATCACGGCCTTGGCCGATACGCCGCGCCTGGGCATCTCGGCCTGGGCCTCGTCGATGTCCAGCGTGCGCGGCGTCAAATGGTTGATATGCGGGCCCTTGAAGGCCACCACGTCGGCGATCAGGCGATGCAGGCCGTGCAGTTCGCGGTAGTCGTCCAGGCTGACGGTGGCCTCGCTGTGCCAGCGGAAGGTGTGCAGGGCCTCGGCGACGAATTCCTGCGCATCGACCTCGTCCAGGCCGCCCTGCGCTTCAAAACTCGCGGCCAGTTCCAGCACGCGGTCGGTGAAGATCCGGCGCGCCGCCAGGATGCGGGCGGCCTTGTCGCGCAATGCCGCGTCATCGATCAGCTCCAGCCGCAACAGCGAGGTAAAGACACGGAACGGGCTGGCCTGCAGCGCGCTTTCGTGCGTGGCCCGGAACGCCGTCGAATGGACGGGAACGCCGGCGGGCGACAGATCGTAGTAGCCCACCGGCTGCATGCCCATCACGGCGAAGACGCGCCGCATGTTGGCCAGCTCTTCCGGGGTGCCGACGCGGATCGCGCCGTGGCGTTCGATATCCAGCCGCTCGATCTCGCCCGTGCGCGCGAGTTGCGCGGCCAGTTCGGGCTGCTCGGCCATCGTCTTGGCGTTCACCTGGGCAACCAGGTCCAGCAGCGTGTCGTACAGCGGGACTTCCAGCTTGTACATGTCGGACATGGCGCGGGAAAACCAGGCGCGGATTTGATCGGGATTGACGAAACTCTGACTCATGGCGGACTCGGCGCATCGGTAAACAGGGATGGCCGCATGAAATCATGCCCGGCGGGGGCAATCAAATGAAAAAATTCGGCCTAATCAGTCCGTTTTTTCATGGACCGCGCCTGCGCGGCGCGGCGCCCCCCTTGCTGTCCGGCCTCGTGTTCCACCCAGGCGACGAATTGCTTGATCTTCGGCACCTCGGCCGAGTGTTCCGAATACGCGACGAAGTACGCGCCGTCGCTGGGCTGCACATAGTCCCAGGGAATCACCAGCTTGCCGGCCTGCAATTCTTCCTCGGCCAGCAGGCGGGGCGTCAGCGCAATGCCGCAGCCCCCTTCCGCCGCGCGCACGCACATGTAGAACGTGTCAAAGCGCGGGCCGTGGTAACTGCGGTCGGACTGGAATTGCTGGCGCGAAAAATAGTCATGCCACGCCTCCGGGCGCGAGGCGCACTGGATCAGCGCCTGTTCGCCCAGTTCCTTCAGGCTGCCCACCCTGTCGCCGCGCAGGAAGCCGGGCGCGCATACAGGCACGACCTCGGCCTCGAACAGTTCGCGGCATTGGGCGCCGGGCAAGGTGCCGTGGCCGAAGAAGAACGAGATGTCGATCTTGGCCTGCATCAGGTCGAACGGCCGGGTCTCGCTGCGCACCTTCACCTGGATGTCCGGATGCGCCGCCATGAAGCGCTGCAGGCGGGGAATCAGCCAGCGCGCGCCGAATGTGGGCTGGGTGCCAATGGTCAGCACCTGAGTCTCGCTGCCATAGGTCAGGATATAGCGCGAGGACATGTCCACCTGGTTCAGGATCGCCCTGACCTCGGACTGGTAGAGCGCCCCCGCGGGAGTCAGCTGCAGGCGGCGGCGCACCCGCAGGAACAGCGGATTGCGCAAGAGCGCCTCCAGTTGCGCGATCTGCTTGCTGATCGCGCTCTGGGTCATGTGCAGCTCCTCGGCGGCGCGCGTAAAGCTCATGTGGCGCGCCACCGCCTCGAAACACTGGAGCGCCATCATCGACGGCATCAAACGCTTTTCCATGGAGCTCCCTCAAAAAATGCCCCCATGCCGTACACGCTACGCTTGTTTGCCGCCCCCGGGGAGGAGCGCTTTTGCCTTGGGGCGGCCAGGCGGCAAAAAAAAAGGCCGGCATGCGCCGGCCTCTTTTCCTGCTGCCGCTTACTTTGCCGGCGCGGCGGGCGTTTCAGCCGGCTTCTGTTCGCCGGCGGCCGGCGCTGCGGGAACCGACGGCACCGACGCGTCGGGCTTGGCGGCGGGAGCGGGAGCCGCGCCGGGAACCGACGAGGCGCCAGGCACCGACGATGCGCCAGGAGCGGCGGGCGCCGAGCCCGGCACTTGCGGCACCGAGCGGTCGGCCGGGAAGCTTTGCATCACGCCCGAATCGACGGCGGGGCCGCTGGTGCCCTTGTGGCTGACATAAGCCAGGCCGGCGGTGGACGCGAAGAACACGACGGCGGCCCACTTGGTGGCGCGCGACAGGAAGTTGGCCGCACCGGTGGCGCCGAACAGGCTGCCGGACGAGCCGCTACCGAAAGCGGAGCCCATGTCGGCGCCTTTGCCCTGCTGAAGCAGGACCAGGACGATGATAGCCAGCGCCGAGATCACTTGGACGGCCAGCAAAATTTTGAGCATCAAGGGCATTACAGACTCCGGAACGGAAACTTAGATGGCGGCAATTCGCAAAAATTCTTCGGCCACGAGCGACGCGCCGCCGACCAGGGCTCCGTCGATATCAGTCATGGCGAACAAACTGGAGGCGTTGGCGGCTTTCACGCTGCCGCCGTACAACACTTGCACCTGCGCGGCGCCCAGCGCGCGCAGGGCGGCGCGGATGGCGCCGTGGACTTCCTGCGCCTGCTCGGGGCTGGCGGTGCGGCCGGTGCCGATGGCCCAGACGGGCTCATAGGCCAGGACCATGCGCGACACGGCCTCGGCGCCCAGGGCCAGCACGGGCTTCAATTGGCGTTCGATGACGGCCAGCGTGTTGCCGGCCTCGCGATCCGCCAGGGACTCGCCCACGCAGACCACGGGGGTCAGGCCGGCGGCAAGCGCGGCCTGCGCCTTGGCGGCGACGGCTTCGTCGGTTTCGCCGTGCAGCACGCGGCGCTCGGAGTGGCCGGCCAGCGCCCAGCGGCAGCCGAATTCCTTCAGCATGGAGCCGGACACTTCGCCGGTGTACGCGCCCTTGTCGTGCGCGCTGACGTCTTGCGCGCCCCAGGACACGCTGCTGCCGGTCAGGGCCGACGCGGCTTGCGCCAGGTAAGGAAACGGAACACAGATGCCGATTTCGCAGTGGCCCGCAGCATCCGCGGCACGCAGCTCGGTCAGCAACGCGGCGTTTTCGGCCAGGTTGCCGTGCATCTTCCAGTTGCCCAGCACGAGGCGGGCGCGGTTTTCGACTGAAGTCATGGCGAATTTGTCTGAAGTGGGTGAGCCAGGGTAGCGGGCCCCATAAAGGGGCCTAATGCAGCAACCGCGCGGCAACCGCCCACGGGCCTGCCTGGAAAAAATTCCAGGCGAAACCCGAGATTGTATCCTGTTGCGCGGCGATACGCCGAACGCCGCGCGTTTCTTACATTGTCAGGATGATTTTGCCGATGTTTTCACCGCCTTCCATCATGGCGTGCGCCTTGGAGGCCTCGGCCAGCGGGAAGGTGGCGTGCACGATCGGCTTGATGGCCCCTTTTTCAAGCAGGGGCCAGGCCTGTTCGCGCAGGGCGCGCGCGATAGCGCCCTTGAAGGCGACCGGACGGGGACGCAAGGTAGAGCCCGTGATGGTCAGGCGGCGGCGCATGACCTGGGACGTATCCACATTGGCGTGCGAACCGCCCAACTGGGCGATGATGACGATGCGGCCGTCGTCGGCCAGGCACTGCATGTCGCGGGAGATGTAGTCGCCGGCCACCATGTCCAGGATCACGTCCACGCCGCGCCCGCCGGTGGCGTCCAGGACTTCCTTCACGAAATCCTGGGTCTTGTAATTGATGCCCTTGTCGGCGCCAAGCGCTTCGACGGCGCGGGCGCGGTCATCGCTGCCAACCGTTGCGTAGACCTTGTGGCCCATGGCGCGGGCCAATTGGATCGCCGTGGTGCCGATGCCGCTGGCGCCGCCGTGCACCAGCAGGGCCTCGCCTTCGGACAGGCGGCCGCGGTCGAACACGTTGCTCCAGACGGTGAAGTAGGTTTCCGGCAGGCCGGCCGCTTCGATGTCGGACAGGCCCTTGGGAATGGGCAGGCACTGCGCCACGGGCGCGACGCAGTATTCGGCATAGCCCCCGCCCGCCACCAGCGCGCAGACCTTGTCGCCCACGGCAAAGCCGCTGCCGGCCACGTCGCCGCCGACGATCTCGCCGGCCACTTCCAGGCCCGGCAGGTCGGACGCGCCGCGCGGCGGGGCGTAGTTGCCCTTGCGTTGGAACACATCGGGGCGGTTGATACCCGCGGCGCTCACTTTGATCAGAACTTCACCGGCGCCGGCTTCGGGCGTGGGGCGCTCAACGGGGACCAGGACCTCGGGGCCACCGGGGCGAGAGATTTCTACGGCGTGCATCGCGTGCCTCCTTTGCGGCAAATGGATTATTATTGCGCCCTTTACGGCATCTCGCGCTGTCGTTCGGGCAGAATGTTTGCCTGACGGCCGGATTGCCCGGCGACAGCCAAGCAGTACCCAGCAATACCAAGGCAATACCCCGGAAGCGTGGCAGAGTGGTCGATTGCACCGGTCTTGAAAACCGGCAACGGGCAACCGTTCGTGAGTTCGAATCTCACCGCTTCCGCCAACAGGCCTTTATGCCCGCCAAACGCGTGCCGACGCGCCCGCCCGCCCCCTCGCTCAGCGCCTGCCGAAGATTTTCCTGAAACGTCGGCCCAGCTTCGAGGAACGAGGCGCCTGCAAGACAGGGGCAGCCTCGAAGGTTCTTGAAAGCACGGCCAAATCTCCGGCCACGGGCTTGGCGCCCTGAAGCAGCTTTTCAGCCACATTGGCCATGGCGCCTTTAAGCGCCTCGACTTCGTGCGCATGCGCCGTCCAGTCAATCGACGAAAACTCCGCCGGCGTATATACCGGAAGCAGCCGGTCGATCGCTGTGAAGCGATCATCCCTGTCGCGTCTCGCAAGCACGACGGGAATGCCCATCGCAACGCAAGGACTCGCCACATGCAGCAGCGGCGTCACGACGATGGAGGCTTCGTTCTTGTAGAGGTCAAGATAGGTTTGCGCCAATGCGTCCATCTTCTTGACCGCGCCATCGTTCAGCGGAACCGCGGACACCGGCTCGCGCTGATAGACAAGTCGCGCATCTTCGAGAATAGGCTTGGGTATATTTTCAAGCAGGTTCTGCTGAAGCACCCCTGATCCCGCGCCAAATGCGATGACCGGCTTGCCGTCGACCACGGGCTTCTCTCGCCGTTCCAGCGTCAGCGTCGCGCAGCCCGTCACAAACGCCGCAATGCGGTGCTTATCGAACATGCGTTTCGTGGCGTTGTCCCGACAGCCGATGGGCTGATGTTTCTGAAATAGCGCTTTGTTCTTGGTAATGACGGATTCGGTTTCCGCATTGAATCCGAAGAATATGGGCTGGATCTGCGGGGGCAGCGGGAAACACTCGTCATGAAAGCACCCGTTCATGATGAGTTTTACGGGTTCTCCCTCGTATTCGCGCAGCGAGTCCCGATCGATCCCTACGACGTTGGCGCGCTCTATATTCAAGCGGTTGAGCAATCTGCGCACGGCGATGGATTGAATGTTGTCGCCGACATTGACGGTGCGCCGCTTGGCGTTATTCCCGTATCGGAATTCCAGGTACCCGATTTTTTGGGTGTGCATGAGTTTTGTATTTTGAAGGTCCGGACGGACGACACCCGCCTTTGGGGTGATCCGGAGTGCGCTTTGCGCACCTAAAACAAGTGATAAGAACGGTAATATTCCGCATCAATTCTAAACTATTCCCCACAATCACGTTTCAGACGAGCGGCATGCACCTCGTGCGTGGGAAGCGAATGCGTCCGAATGGGGCGTCAAGTACGATGGATGCAGGTTCCCCCGGCGGTAGTCATGTACAAGCACATTCTTATCCCCATCGACGGATCCAGCCTGGCCAACGCCGGCCTGGAACAGGGGCTGGGCCTGGCCCGCGCCCTGGGCGCAAGCGTCACCGTAGCGACAGCCTATGGCACCTTCCACATGCCATCCATGGAAACCGTGCAGCTGGAGGGAGTGCGCAAGACCTATGAACACCAGGCCAGGGAACTGGCCAGATCCTATCTGGCGGAAGCGGAACTGCGCGCCAAGGCGCTGGGCGTGCCCTGCACCACCGAGATGCGGGAAAGCGACACGCCCTACCAGATGATCATCGACATCGCCATGACGCAGGGCTGCGACCTGATCGCCATGTCCTCGCACGGGCGCAGCGGCATGGCCGCCCTGCTGCTGGGCAGCCAGACGCAAAAAGTGCTGGCGCATTCCACGGTGCCGGTGCTGGTGTACCGCTGACGGCAGGTTCCGGACGGACGGCGGCGCGGCCTATCACCCGGCGGCCGCGGCGCCCTCATGAAAAGTCCTGGGAATTCCCGCGGCTGCGACGCCGCTGCGCAGGCTTTCCTGCGGCAGCGAGGCGGCCAGCAGCGCCCGCGCCTCGAGCAGCCGGGGCAGGTCGACGCCCGTGCGGTAGCCCATGCTCTCCAGCATGAACACCAGGTCTTCGGTGACGATGTTGCCCGACGCGCCCGGCGCGAACGGGCAGCCGCCCAGGCCGCCCAGGCAGGAATCAAAGCTGCGGATGCCCTCGTCCAGGCCCGCCAGGGCGTTGGCCAGCCCCAGCCCCATCGTGTCATGCAGATGCAGCTTGGTCAGCTGCTCGCCCACCGCATCCTGCGTGGCGCGCACCGCCTCGCGCACCAGTGCCGGATGGGCATAGCCCACCGTGTCGGCCAGCGCGATCTCATCGACGCCCGCGCGCGCCACCGCCGCGGCCACCAGGGCCACGCGCCGCACCGGCACCGCGCCCTCCATGGAGCAGCCGAACGCCGTGGCCACCGCCGCGTCTATCCGCATGGGCCGCGGCTGCGCCCGCACCCAGTCGACGATGGACGCCATCATCTCCACCTGCGCATCGGTGCCCTTGCCGACATTGGCGTGGCTGTGGGTGTCGCTGACCGAGATCGGAAACGACAGTACGTGCGCCCCCGCCTCATAAGCCGCGATGGCGCCCTTCAGGTTGCAGGCCAGCGCGCAGACGGTCAGTCCGTCCACCTTCAGGACCTCGGGCAGGATGACGCCCGTGTCCGCCATCTGCGGCACCAGCCTTGGCGACACGAAGCTGCCCACCTCGATCTCGCGCAAGCCCGCCTCGGCAAGCTGCCGTATCCAGCGCAGCTTGTCAGCGGCGGGCATCATGCCCTTGGCCATCTGCAGCCCGTCGCGCGGGCCCACTTCGCAAAGCCTGACTTCCTGGTTCATATGCTGTCCTCTCCTGCGTGCCGGGGCCTATTGCTGGACCACGATGCCCGCGCTCTTGATGGTCTGGCGCGCCTTGCCGATGTCCGACTGGATCAGCGCGGCGAATTGCTCGCTGGAGATCGGGTCGGTTTCCAGGCCCTGGGCCGCCAGCGCCTCTTGCACATCCTTGCGCGCCAGCAGCGTGTTGAAGTCGGTGTTCAGGCGCGAGACGATGGCGGGAGGCGTCTTGGCCGGGGCCAGCACGCCGTAGTAGGTCACCACGCTGAAGTCCTTGTATCCCAGCTCCGCCACGGTGGGCACATCGGGCAGCGCGGGGTTCCGCTTGGGCGACGTCACCGCCAGGGCGCGCACCTTGCCCGACTTGATGAGCGTTGCCGCCGACGAGATCGACGAACCGGCGAATTGCAGGTGCCCGCCCATCAGGTCCGCCAGGGCCGGCGCCGATCCCTTGTACGGCACATGCTGCATCTTGAAGCCGGCCTCGTGCTGCAGCATCTCCATGGCGATGTGCACGCCGCCGCCGGTGCCGGAGGTGCCGTAGGAGATTTTGTTGGGCTCCTTCTTGGCGGCCTCGATCACTTCAGGCAGGGTCTTGTAGGGCGAACCGTCGGCCACCAGCAGCACCATCGGCGTGGTCCCCACCAGCGCCACCGGCGCCAGGTCCTTGACCGGGTCGTACGCCACCTTCATCAGCAGCGGGATCAGCGTGACGTTGTCGGATTGGCCGATCACCAGGTCATAGCCCTGCGCGGGCGAGCGCGCCGCCTCGGCCAGGCCCAGCGCGGTGCCCGCGCCGGGCTTGTTCTCCGGCACGACGGCCCAGCCGTTCAGTTCATGCAGCTTGGTGCTCATCAGGCGGCCGACGTAGTCGGTGCCGCCGCCCGGCGTGGACGGGATGATGATGCGGATGGGCTTGTTGGGATAGTCCTGCGCGTGCGCCGTGCACGCGACGGCCAATGCGGCCAGCGCCACTAGTTTGCGGATCATCGGGTTGTCTCCTCTTTGATGGACGTCTTGGCGGTCTGGCGCCGCTTCGACAAGGCCCAGGCGCTATGGCCTGGTCAAGCAATGACTCCTGCAGCGCGCAGGGCTTCGATGCGAGCGGCATCCAGGCCCAGGCCCTGCAGAATGGCGTGCGTCTGTCCGCCTTGGGTGGGCGGATCAAACCGCTTGCCCGCCTTGCGGCCATCGAACTCGATGGGCAGCGCGGCGGCCGATATCTCGCTGCCGTCCGGCAGCCGGGTCTTGAGCAGCGCGCCGCCGGCATTCAGGTGCGCGTCGTCCAGCAGGTCGTGCGGCTGGCGGATCGGCCCATAGGACAGATTGGCTTCTTCCAGCGCCGCGCACAGCGCATCGGTCTTCCAGGCTTTCAGGATCTCGCCCACGCCGGGCACCAGCCAGGAGCGCGCGGCCTCGCGGTCCACGGCCGTGGCCAGGCGCGGATCGGCGGCCCATTCGGGCGGCAGGAACTTCTGGGCGAAGCTGCGCCATTGCGCATCGCCCACCACCGCGACGAACACGCGGCCGTCGGCGGTCTCGAAGACGTCGTACACACCCCATGGCGGCTTGCGCTCCGCGCCCATGGGCTTGGGCGCCGTGCCAGTCAGCTGGTACTGCGCGATGAACTGCGCCACCAGCAGCAGATTGTTTTCAAACAGGCCCGACCGCACATGGCGTCCGCGCCCCGTGGCATGGCGGTCGTGCAGCGCGGCCAGCGCGCCCACCACGCCGAAGGTGCCGCCCAGGATGTCATTGACGGATGCCGCCACCCGTTGCGGCGTATCGGCGCCGCCATTGATATAGGCCAGCCCGCCCATCATCTGCACCACTTCGTCCAGCGCGGTGCGGTGCTTGTAGGGGCCCGACAGGAAACCCTTGAGCGACACGTAGATCAGCCGCGGGTTCCCGGCGGCCAGCGACTCGTAGTCCAGCCCGTACTGCGCCAGGCTGCCGTCGCGGAAGTTCTCCACCACCATGTCGGTCTGCAGGGCCAGCTTGCGCACGACCTCCTGCCCCTCGGCGGACTTCAGGTCGATCGCCAGGCTCTGCTTGTTGCGGTTGAAGACGGGAAAATAGCCGCTGCCGGAGCCCTTCAGCCGGCGAGTGCGGTCGCCGTCCAGGGGTTCCACCTTGATCACGTCCGCGCCCAGGTCGGCCAGCGACAGGCCGGCGGCCGGCCCCATGATCATGTGGGACAGTTCCAGGACCTTGATGCCGCGCAGGGGCAATTCAGAACTGTCCATGAAGGGTGAAGCCGGTGCTGCGGTCATCAGCGTTTCCTCTAGCCTGCCTGTTGAGCGGACGGCGCGGGCAAGAATGCAATCAGGCCTGCCGCCGCCGGAATGCATTCATGATCGCGGGCATGGCGGCGCTGCGGGTAGCGGTCTTTCAGCACGGGGGCATTCTCGTTTCGGAACGTCCGGGTTAGCCCTGAGCCGGCGCCGCGCCTCAGGGCTGGGCCGCGGGCAGCACGCCCAGGTGCGCCAGCAGGGCGCGGGCCGCGGGCGACAGCGCCTCCGGGTCCCGCACCGCAATACAGATAGGCGTGCTGGACCAGGGGCCGGCCAGCGGAATGAAGCGGATATCCAGGTGCGCGTGGCGCGGCTTCAGGTAATGCGGCACCACGGCCACGCCCATGCCGCGCGCCACCAGCATGCAGATCGTCTCGTGCGAGCTGACCCGCGCGCTGATGCGGCGCGTCATGCCGGCATCGCGCGCCGCCTGTTCAAACACACTGCTGATGCCGTTGTCGCGGTTCAGTTCGATCTGCTCGAACGGCAGCAATTGCGCATAGTCCAGGGTCTCGCGGTCGGCCAGCAGGTGCTGGCCCGGCACCACGGCCGCCAGCTCGCAATGGCCGCAGGGAAACACCTGCAGGCCGTCGTGGCCGAAATCCGATCCTGCCGCCACGTCAGCCTGGCCCTCCAGCACCGCGCGGAACGCCGCCTGGGTCGTGTCCTCTTCCAGCGAGATATCGATTTGCGGATACGACCGCCGGAATGACTGGATCTGCGCCGGCAGCTCGCCGGACAGGGCCGCCACGCTCACCGCCAACCGGATGCGCCCGCGCACGCCGGTCGCAAATCCGGCCATGTCGCGATGCATGCGGTCCATGTCCTGCAGCACCCGGCGCACATGCGCGGCCAGGGCGCTGCCCGCCGGAGTCGGCTGTACGCCCTTGACGCCTCGCGCCAGCAGCAGCACGCCAAAAGCCTCTTCCATTTCGGACATGCGCTTGCTGACGGCGGACGGCACGATGTTCTCGCGGGCGGCGGCGCGCGCCAGGCTGCCCTCCTCGAGCGCGGCGAGGAAGAGGCGCAGGGAAACTGGATCGATGTCGCGGGACGGCGGGGTGGGCGGAGTCGGCTTCATGGCGCAAAGTGTCGTGCTTTGCCCGCCGGCTCAGGGATCGGGGTTTTCCCGGGAGCACCGGATTTGCTGTCGCGCAGCATTTCATGCGGCCCGCCATTCGCCCGATCGGGGCGACATGGGTATCATCCGCACTCCCGCCGCCCGCCCGGCATACGCCCCCTGATTCCAACCGCCTCATGCAATGCCCCCGCTGTAACTGGCAGAATCCGGCCGCCAACACGCAATGCTTCAGCTGCAACGCCCCCCTGCCGGCAAAACCCGCAGCGCGCGCCCAGCCCGCCGCCAAGGCCAGCAATGCCCCGGTCTTTCCCAGTATCTGGCCCCGACTGGGCGCCACGGCGATCGACGCGCTCTTCATGGCGGCGGCGATGGCGGGCTTGGGCATGGCCGCCGCATTGACCTATCAGGGCCTGGCCGGAGAATCCCGGCCCGTGCTGCTGGTGGTCGCCGCCGCCCTGGTCGGCTGGCTGCTGCCCGCCTTCATGGACGCCTGGGGCAACGGCTCGCCCGGCAAGCGGCTCCTGAAGCTGCGGGTCGTGACGCGCAAGGGCGGCGCGCCGGGGCTGCTGCGCTCGATCTGGCGGCACACCCTGAAGTACACGCTGAACCTGGCGCTGCCGGGCCTCTTCCATCACATACAGCAGACCATTTTTGGCGAGCGCGCCATGCACAATTCCCTGGCCGGCACGCACGTCGTGTCCGGCCAGGCCGATCCGAGGGCCGTGCTGCGCGCAGTGGCGCAGACCCGCGCCGTCACGGGCGCGGGCAGATTCCTGTTCATCGTTTTCGGCGTGCTGGCCCTGGTCTTTGGCGGAATGGTCATCGGCGTGGTCGCCCTGGACAAGGACAACGGCGACAACCCCTTGCGCGCCGAGGTCATCCACCTGGACCTGGTGTCGGACCCCGTTCGCATGCTGGCCGAAAGCCACTACCAGCGCACCGGCGCGTTCGCCCCCGACATGGCGGCCATCGGCGTCACGCAGGAATCGCTCAAGGCCAGCGGCTTTACCAAGCTGGAGATGAACCCCGTCAACGGCGTGCTGCGCTTTACCATCGCGGGCGACCCGGGCACCGCGGACGCGCCGTCGCTGGGCGGCAGGCACCTGGTCTATCTGCCCGAGCTGCGCTCGGAAAAGAAAGGCGGCGGCATGCGCCGCTGGCGCTGCGGCAGCGACGACATCCCCCGCGAAGACCGCCCCTACAGCTGCCGCCACGAAGCCGGCGCGCTGGCGCGCTAGCCCGACTTTCTGAATACGGAACCGCCGCATGTCCAGCCTGATCGAATCCATCCACCGCGCCGACGACGGCAACGACCACGCGCAGATGCTCGCCCTGTGCGAGCAGGGCCTGCGCGAACAGCCCGCTTCGGCCGTGATGTGGGCGCTGCGCGCCCGCTATCACGACAAGCGCCGGATGCATGCCGCGCGCGAAGCCGACCTGGCGCGTTCGCTGGCCCTGGATCCGCAATGCGCGGACGCCATCCGGGTGCAGGCCACCGCGCTCTACGACGCGGACGAACAGCAGGAAGCCTGGCGCATCCTGCGCGATGCCCGCAAGCGCGCGCCCTCGCATTTCGGGCTGCTGATGTCCGAAGCCTATCTGCTGATCAACGACCGCCGCCTCGAAGACGCCATCGAATGCTGGACCCGGGCGTCGCAGCTTCGCCCCTCCGCCGCGGCGCCGCATTGCTATATCGGCTCGAACCTGCACAACGCGGGCCGCTACCAGGACGCCCTGCCCTACCATCAGCGCGCCGTGGCGCTGGCGCCCAACAACGGCGGCTTCCTGTATGACGCCGGCAACAACTACCGCCGCCTGGGCGACCTGAACAACGCCATCGCGATGTTCGACCGCGCCCGCGCCATCCTGGGCGAAGAAAACGCCATCCAGCACAACCGGGCCTCGTGCCTGCAGGCGCTGGAACGCCATGAAGACGCGGTGGAGGAATGGACCAGCCTGCTGCGCCGCGAGCCGAACTGGGACTGGCCGCTGGAAGGCAAGGCGCGTTCCCTGCACCGGCTGGGCCGCGCGTCCGAAGCGGCGCCGCTGTGGCGGCATCTGGACGCGCTGTCGGACACCGGCTGGGAAGGCCGCAAGGAACAGGCCCGCGAATACGTGCGCAGCCGCGAACCCGAGCTGGCGGAACAGGCCCTGCAGGGCCTGGACCCGCTCGCCAGCGGCGATGCCCAGCTGCTGTTCGTGGCCGGCAACGCCCAGCGCGACCAGCGCAACTGGGAACAGGCGCTGGAGTGCTACCAGAAAGGCTACGAGCTGGCCCCCGACAACGATTTTCTGCCGGGCAACGCGGCCGACATGCTGAACCGCCTTGGCCGGCACGACGAAGCGCTGCCGCTGTCCGAAGTGGCCATCTCGCTGGATCCCGACTGGCTGAAATGGCGCCGCGCCCGCATCGAGGCCCTGATTGCGCTGGGCCGCGGCGACGACGCCGTGGCCGACGCCGACCGCGCAATGGCGCGCTGGCCGGACGACAGTGCGCTGCTCGCCGAACGCATCAATGCGCTGACCGCCGCCAAGCGCCACGACGAGGCGCTGAGCGCCTGCGACCGCCTGATCGCCATGGATCCGGAGTACCGAAGCTGGTCGCTGTTCTCGCGCGGCGAGATCTATGGCGCGATGAACCGCCACGCGGAGTCCGCCTCCGCGTTCCGCCAGGCCTCGGCCGCCTACCAGCAGAATGGCAAACCGCACTACCAGGAACTGTCCATGAACAACGCGCTGGCGGCGGAAAAAGCAGCCGCCGCGCCGCGCGGCCTGCTGGGCCGGCTGTTCGGACGCAGGTAGATCGGTGCGCCATGCTTCTCGCGCTTACCCTGGCCGCCAGCTTGAAAACGAATATCCCTGCGCCCAAAATGGTATAGTCTCGCCCGCTGCCGGCCCTGCACGGGCCGCGCATGCCCGAGTGGTGAAATTGGTAGACACAAGGGACTTGAACTAATTTGAGCCCTTTGGGGGAAACTCCAAAGGTGTAGCCCGTCAAACTCGGCGAAGGCCCTGGACCCGTTCCGCGCTAACGCCGAGCCAAGCCCCGGTTGAAAAACCAGGGAAGGTGTAGAGAGCAGACGGCGGGCACCTAAGGCCGACAGGCTATGGTGAAGGCGTGCTCCAGACCACGAACAGCGACCCCCCGCTGGCGGCGAAAGCCGAAGTGGTAAGAAAATCCCTCGGCCTCACGGCCGTACCGGTTCGATTCCGGTCTCGGGCACCATGGATTCCTTCCCTCAAGCACGACGGGCCGGACATTCAAAATCCTGGGCGACCGGAACAACGTTCCGGCCGCATATGAACAAGAAGGCGCCATGACCGATACGCATCCACGGTCACGGGCGCCGACTTGATTCAACCTTCCCTGCTCAAGCGCATATTCAACGTTCCAGCCGTTCGGCCGCAGGCTTGCCCTTGGCCACTTTGGCCGCCGCCGCAGAGGGCGGGATGGCCTTGGGTTTCGGCGGGGGCTCCATGAGCAGCGTGCGTGGCAGCGCGAAGCCGTCAAAGATGGCCTGCGTGAACGGGTTGTTGGATTTCTCGGCCATGACGCGGTAGCGCATCGCTCCGTCGCTGGCCCCAAAGCTCAGGTCCACGGTATTGCCCGTGGCGCTGTCGAGCCGGGCCTGGCTGAGCAGGCGGAACATGGACCAGGATCCTCGATAGACCAGGCTGCTGCTCGTGCCGCTGCTGCTGACCAGCGTGAGGCGGCTCTCGGTGTTGGCGCCCAGGCTGTTGGGCCAGATCAGCCCCACACTGTTGGCGGCGCCATGGCTGTAGGAAATCAGCTGGCCTTCGACGCTCAACACGCTGCTGCGCCGGGTCGGCGTCAAACCCAGAGGCTCGACGCTGAATTGAACGCCCAGCGCGCCCCGGCTGTTGAAAAACGCGTCCCGGATGCGGTCCGCGGCCTCGAGCTGCTTAAGGACGTCCATGCGCACCAGGTAGCCGCCGCGCCGTTCGGAATACAGCGCTTCCAGATTGTCCTCCAGGAACAGTTTCAAGTACTGCTCCTTGAACTGCGCCAGCCGTCCTTGCGGCCCAAACATGACGGTGAAGTCTTCCAGAGAGGCATCGACCCGGCCCGCAGGATTGAACGGATATCGATTGGCAAGCCGCTCGTCGTAGTAGCGGTAGACCTCGGTGTTCCAGCGGCGTTCCAGTTCCTTCAATGCCTCGATCAGCAATACCTGGGACGATTCGTCGGCAAGCTTCTTGACTTGCCTGTTAAGCGGCTCCGGCATGCCGGCCGCCATGCGCTGCAGGTTGCCGATGGGATCCGTGCCCTTCAGCGCGAAGCGGTCCAGCACGACGCTCAAGGCGGCCTTGCCCGGTTCGGGGCTGTCCTGGACGCTTTTCATGGTGTCGTAGACGCGGGCGATGGCCGCCATGCTCTCGTCCAGATACGAAGGCTTGTTGTCCGCGGCAATCAGCACGTCCGTCAGCGGCGCGAAGGGGCGCGCAATGGAGACGACCTGCTGCGCCTTCGCGGCTTCGACGGACGACATCGCGGGGATCTCCGGCTTGTCCCCCGCAACGGCGGGCGCGACCGGCTGCAGGTTGGTGTTTTCGCGCACGGTCTCCACCAGGCGGCGCAAGGGCGCGGCGGGGCTGGTCACGCTGCCCAGGACGCTGACGGCTTGCGCGATGTCATCGAAGTCGACGACTTCGAGCCGATTCAGGCCGCGCTGCCAGGTGTCGATGTAGTCGCGGCTGTAGATGGCGCGGACCCGTTCGGCCAGGGCCTGTTTGTCGGCCTCGGAATAATCGATGCGCTGGCGCTCGCCCAGCGTCCATTGGTCGATCATGGCAAGATCGGTGAAGTCCTTGCTGCGCGGATCGAAATACCCCCGAAAGCCCTTGGCCGTCAGCAGGGCTTCGATGCGCGTGTTCTGCCTGTCCGCGGCGGGTTGCGAGCCCGCCCCGGGGCCATAGACGATGTCAAAGGCCGGGCCGACCTCGTTGCGCAGGTCCAGCGGCGTTTGCAGGGCTCTTGCGGCCTGCTCCCGCATGCTCATGTACACCCGTTGCGCCATGGGCACTTGCCGCAGCCGCTGCTGGACTTCCGCCACGCGGTCGCGATATTGCGGAAGATCGGCCGCCGCGTACTTCATGGCGTAGGCAAGATGGCGCATAAGCCCGTTCTGCACGGTGCCGTCGCCCGGAAATGCGGCCTGCCATTGCTTGCTCATCCAGTCTTCCACGATGGGCGCGCGGCGGTTCTCGCGGTCCTCGATCATCCGGTAGACACGCAAGGCGGCAAGCTGCTGGTCGCTGTCGGCGGGCGCCGCGTTCACGGCATTCATCACGCCGCCGGCCAGCTCCGGGAGGAATCGCTTGGAAAGCAGCTGCAGGTAAGCCTCGTCGACTTTCGGGCCGATCTTCCGGCCTTGGTACAGGCCCAGGTCGGACACCACGGGCCACGCATTCCGGTAGTCGCCAAAGACCGCGACGGCGCTCCTGATCTGGTCCAGCGGAACCAGCAGATTGCGGCCGGTCGGGTCGGCGCGCCCATCGATCTGGTTGGCGCTGAACTCCCGGCTCTTTTCCAGCACCCGAGTGACCATGTCGCGATTGATGCCGTAATAGTGGTACCAGCCGCCGAACAACAACAGGCTGCCCAGCGCCGCCACGCCAAATCCCACCCTCAGCACACGCCGCTTATCGGCCAGGACCTTTAGGTTGTCGCCGGCCAGGCCGGCTTCGGGGTAGATGATCCGCTGGAAGACTTGCTGAGCGAAGTAGACCACTGAACGCCCGCTGGGCTGAACGTCCGCCACCGGTTCGTTCAGGCCATAGGACTGCGAAGCCGCGTTGATGAAGGCGTTGCACAGCAGTCCTTGCTGATACACCGACGAGAAATACACGCCGCGCGGCAGCGCGGGGGTGGTGTAGCGATCGCTCCCCAGCACATCGGCCAGAAAGCTCAGCAAGACCGGGCGCATGCCGGCCAGCTGCCTTACCAGGGAGAACAGCGCCTCTCGCGTCTCCACCGCGTTGGTAATGCTCAAGGCGTCGAATATCTGTTCGTTCAGACGGGTGATGAAGCCATCGTAGCGTCCGGCCAGTTCGTCCAGCCAGGCGTCATAGTTGTTCACGGAGTCCAGCGTGAACGTAAACCCGAAGATGTCTTCGCGCACGGACCGCGGAAGGCGGGCGAAGAAGGGTTCAAAGCCGTTCAACAGATCGAATTTGCTGAGCACCACGTAAAGTGGCGGACGCGTGCCGAGCTGCCGGCTGAGCTCGCTCAGGCGGGTGCGCAACAAGATGGCGAGCGCCTTGCGGTCGCTGGGCTTCTGGTTCAGCAAGGTAACCATGTCGACCATCAGCACGACACCGTTAAGCGGGCGGCGGCTGCGGTTGCGGCCCAGCCAGTCGACCAGGCTTTCCCACAGGCGGCCGTGGGTTCCAGGAGGCAGCTCCCGGCGCGGGGCGACGGGTTCCGCGGCGCGGGCGCTGCCCTCCGCCGCCGCGTCCGGCGTCGCCTCCGACGCCTCGGCAACGGCCTCCACAACGGTGGCCTCGATCTGGCTGATCAATTCTCCCGGCGGGTCGATCAGCACCGCTTCATCTCCCATCCACCAGTCGATGCCATAGGCGAGATCAGGGTCGGCAAATACGCGCCGGCTGCCCGCCTTGAGTTCGCCGGTCAGCGAAAAGTTCTGATTGGATCGGTTGATGAAGCTGGTTTTCCCGGAATTCTCCTGCCCCAGGACCAGATACCACGGCAGTTCATACAGGTCATTGCGGCCCTTCAAATTGCTGCGCAGGGCAATCAGGCTGAGATCCAGCGCCCGCTCCTGCGCCTGCACGTAGCGCAGGGTCGGATCTTCCTGCAGCTTCGCGGTTTGCTCGCGTTCGGCTTCCAGGCGGCGGTTGCGGCGACGCAGCGCGAACACCCAGACCAGCATGGGGATCATCAACAGAATCATCGTCGACAGCACGCGCACCGACAGGTCGGCCAGCGGCTGGCGTTCGCGCCAGGTCCAATGCGGACCCAGCCACCAGATTCCAATAAGGAGAAATACAACGCCCAACAGCAGCAGCACAGGCATGGCGCTCTTGAACTGGCGCAGCATGGGCAGGCCAAAGCGCTTGATATAGGCCCAGATCTTCGACATCGTGATTCCCTCTTTGACTCTAGCTTTAGCGTTCTTCTTCGGCGGCCTGTCGCGCGGGCGCGTACTTGCTCAGCGGGCCGAACAACTCGGGTTCCCATAGGCTGGCGGGCGTGTTCTGCATGATCCGGCCGACGGTGGCATACAGGTCTTGCGCCAGCCAGGAAAGCCCGCGCGCGGCAAGAATGTCGGCGGCAATGACCGTGGCATGGCCGCGTTGCCGGGGCGCGGCGGCGGCGCCTTGTGTTTCTTGCAGTCGACGCAGCACCACTTCCACGCCCTCGCTTTCCAGTTGCGCCACCAGTTCCTCGCGCAGGGCGTGGAACTCCTGGGCGACGTGCTGCTCGCCGCCGCGCGCGTCCGCGCCGCTTAGCCAGCCCAGTGTTTCGCTGTCGACAAACGGCCGGCCATCGTTGAATTGCAGCTCGACCAGAATAGGAATGCGGCGTACAAAGCGCTCGGTTGCCAGGCGGATGGCGACCGCCACTTCCTTCATTTCCAGGCGCGCGGCGATGCTTGCGGCAAGAAAGCTGCCCCGTATCCAGTACGGCGAGGCGACAACGCTCTTCTCCACGCGCTGGAGCAAGGCGGGGTTGATCGTGTTGGCCGATAGCGCCTCGCGATAGCCATCGGCGATGTCGGCGGGCACCGCCATCAATTCGGTGCGATATTCCTTGCGGGCCGGCGGGGCCGCGTGCAAATGCGCCCACAATGCGAAGCGGCGCAGTTGATAGCCGGTTGGATCGTAGGCGTCCTGCTGGTTGATGAATTCGGCCACGCTCAGCAGGGAACGCCTGCTTTCGCGCTCGTCGCCCAGCTTCAAGGTATCCCCCGAGGTGCTGAAGAACGCTTCGCTGATCGCCTGGCCGCCTCGCTGGCCCGTATTGGCGGCTAGCGCAGGCGGTTCGGGGTAGCGGGCCTGTTCGACGCGGCGGGCAAACTGCGCTTCCAGGCGGTTGAGCATGGCGGCGTCCAGCTTTGCCGCGGCCGCATTGGCCTGAAGGCGATCCAGCGCTTGCTGCGCCGCCGCCTGATGCTCCTTGGCCATGCCCCCCGCGCTTAAATCGGCCAGCCCCTCGTACAGGCGGTCGACTTGCAGGGCGACCAGTTTGCGCTTGCCCAGATAGCCGGTCGGGCCCGGTTTCGGGTGGCCCGTCTCCCAATAGTCTTCCACCATGCGCGCCAGCACGCCGGCAGCTTCGCCCCATGCGCGCCATGATTTGGCGCGCAGGCGAGCCGCGATCAAGTGGCCAGCGACGCGGAAGTGCTTGCATTGGGTGCCCAGATACTGGCGCGACGCTTCATCGACATACGCCCAATCCATGCGCGGCTCTTGCAGCCCGCCTAGCTTGACCATTTCGTGGTCGATGGCCTGAAAGGTCTCATCCTCTTCGTCGAAGTAGCCCGCCGGGTCGATTGCGTCCAGCGGGGCCAACAGCGTTTCCAGGTCGAGCGGGGGATAGTCGATCACCAGTGACAGGCCTCACGTTGTTGCGCAACAAGTCCCTGCAGGCCCTCCGCGTCGAACATCAGCCCATTGACGGGCGCATAGTCGCTCTCGACACGCAGGCGTCCGCCAGACGAAAACTGACGCAGCAGTTCAATCGCGACCAGTCCCCGCCCGGCGTCGGCCACATTGCCCTCTTCCAGGACCTGCCAGGTCCTCGCCGCCGACAGCGGCCGGTCGTCGATGAACAAGCGGATGCTTATCTGGTTCCGGTCAAAGGGACGATGCGCGAGCAACTGCAGCCGGGATATGTTCGAAACGCAGCTGATCGCTAGGTAGGTGCGTTGGGCTGCGGCGTCCAGCGCCGGCGCCGAGATCACAACCTGTGTCTGCCCGGGCTGCTGATCCTCGGCAAGGGAAATCAGAAACGAATAGTTCCTTTCCTGACGCGCCGCCTCGTTGCGCCGGACCAGTTCGGTCACGCCGGGCGCCGCCGGCGAGGAAGCGGATTTCGCCCGCGCGCCAGCGCCTGGCTGCGCAGCGGGCGGAACGGGCGATGGCGGCGTGCCTGCGGTGGCGTCAAAGCACCCAAGCCGCTCCACGTCGGATACGATCGCGGTGCAATTTCCCAAGGCGTGGCCTTGCGCTTGCCCGGCATGACAATTGGCGGCGGCCAGCAACAGTAGCAGCAGTGTGCTTGGTGATTTCATTGAAGGGTGTCCTCCTGGTCCAGATTCCAGGCCTGGCATCTGCGCGCAAGCGTGCGCTTCGGAATGCCGAGGCTTTGCGCCGTACGGCTGCGCGACCCGTCAAGCGCCTGCAGCCTGGCCTTGATGAGCAGACGCTCGAATGTGTCAAGCGCGTGGGGCAGATTGTCCGTTTGAAGCAGGCCATGCAGATGATGGCCAAGCACGACGGCATCGCCCGTCCCCTCCCGATCCGTCTGCAGTTGCCGCAATGCCTGTCCGCTGATGGACGCGCCCCGCGCTGTTCTCTCGGCGGCAACCAGCAACAGGCTGCGCAGTTCCCGCACGTTGCCGGGCAGCGCGTGGCTTTCGAGCATCGCCAGGGCGTCGGGCTCGATCCCCGCGACGTGGGCCTGGCGTTCCCGGTTGTGTTGCAGTATCACGTGCGCCGCCAGCGCCGGGATGTCGTCCGTGCGCTCTCTCAGCGGCGGCAGTTGCAGCGTCTGCTGCCGGATCCGGAAGTACAGGTCTTCGCGGAATCGCCCTTCGCGGATCAATTGCGGCAGCGGCTGATGGGTGGCGCAGATCAGGCGAAAGTCCGATGCCTGTTCACGCGAGGCGCCCAGCGGGCGGTACTTTTTTTCGTTCAACAGGCGCAGCAAGGCCGCTTGCAACGTGAAGGGCATATCGCCGATTTCGTCGAGGAACAACGTGCCGCCGTCCGCTTCCGCCACGAGGCCGCCGCGCGCCTGGGTTGCGCCGGTGTAGGCGCCGCGGACGTTTCCAAAGAGCTCTGCCTCGATCAGATCCTTGGGAATCGCCGCGCAGTTCACCGGCACGAATTTCCCGCCACGCGACGAGGCCTGGTGAATGAGCCAGGCGGCGTGGTCCTTTCCCGTGCCCGTTTCGCCCGTGAGCAGCACCGCCAACGTGGAGTCCGCGAAACGCAGCATATCCTCCCGGATGCGCTGTGCCGCTGCACTGACGCCGATGAATTCAGCCGCCAGCAAACGCGCCGCGCGCACGCCCCTGCGCTCTTCCTGAGGTTGACGAACGCTGCGTTGATAACGCGCGTCTTCGGTCGCGCTCATTTGCTCGTGCAAGCGGGCGTACAGGCATTCATGGATTTGCAGGAGCATCATCCACAGGGGCTCGTCCCTCCACGCTTGCAAGGAGAGCGCCTCGCCTGCCAGCACCAGAACGCAAAGCGCTTGCTGGCGGCTGTCTCGCTGCGGCACGACCAGCAAGGCATTTCTTGGTCCCAGGCATTCAGCCAGCCGTTCGAATCCGATGCCCACGCCCACCAGCCTGGACAAGCATTCGATGTAGCAAGGCTGGCCCCCGATCAGGCTATAGACCAGCGGATCGTCCAGGGCGTCCATGCTGATCGCCGGCAGCTGCCCCACCCCGGGCGAAATGCTCAGCAAAGGCAGCAGTTTGTCGCCTGCGGCATCGCGCCCGTACAGGCAGGCGTGACGCAGACCGGCCGCGCGGACCGCCGCCGCAAGGAAAGTGGAGGCCAGTGCGTCCGAGCTTGCGGCCAGCGCCAAATTGCGCGCAATGCCTGCCACTTCCAGCGCGTTCATCGGCACTGCCTCAGTCCAGACTGGCCGAGAACGCGCCGTCGCGCCACTGCAGTCGCGCATTGCCAAACGGGGCGCCGGCGGCCAGACGCTGCAGGACCGCCAGGGACAGTGGCGGCAGCAGCTCGCCATCGATGCTGGCATCCAGCAGGCGGGCGCCGTTTTCGTGGCGGCTGCAACGGCTGCGCAGTTCGTCCCGCGCGTCGGCGTCGATATGCAGCGAGGCGTCATAGCGCGCGCCGAATTGCCTTTGCAGGCGTTGCAGCCGACTATCGATGATCTCGCCCAGCACGGCCTCGTCCAGGTACCGGTACGGGATCAGCTGCATGCGCGCCAGCAGCGCCGGCTTGAAAAACGCCAAGAGGCGATGACGCAACGCCTGTTCGGACAGGTCCGTCAAGGCGCCGTCCTGCTGATCGAAGCCCAGATTCGAAGTGAGGAAGAACAGGACATTCTTGCAATCGATCTGGCGCCCCTCGCCATCGGCGAGCTCGCCCTTGTCGAAGGCTTGATAGAAGATGTTCAACACTTCTGGATGGGCTTTCTCCACCTCATCGAGCAGGACCACTGAATAGGGCTGTTTGCGTATGGCTTCGGTCAGCACCCCTCCTTCGCCATAGCCGACATAGCCGGGAGGCGCGCCTAGCAGGCGAGACACGGTGTGCTTCTCCTGGAACTCCGACATATTGATCGTGGTCAGGAAATGCTTGCCGCCGAACATGGCGTCGGCCAGCGCCAGCGCGGTCTCGGTCTTGCCGACGCCACTGGGGCCAACCAGCAGAAACGCGCCCAACGGCGTGCCCGGCCGGCGCAGGTCGGCCATGGCGGTGAGCAGGTGCTTATGCACGCGCTCTATTGCCACGTCCTGCCCCTTGACCCGCTCATGCAGCAGCGCAGGCAATTGCGCCAGACGCTCCATCTGGTTCCGGTTGATCGTGGTGGTCGGGATGCCGGTCCAGTCGGCGATGACCTGGGCGACCTGTTCGTAGCCGACATCGGCGTGCAGCAATGCGCCGGCGCGCTGCAATTCGGACAGTTGCGCAACCTTCGCGGCGAGAACGTCGTCGCGGTCGGCAGGCTCGTCCTCGTCCTGCCGGCTTCGCACCTCGAGGATTTCGTCTATCAGGTTCTTCTGCTGCGTCCAGGCCTGCCGCAGTTCGTCGATCTGCTGTTGAATGTCCTGCCCCGCGCTCTCCAGCGTCGCCAGGCGGCGCGGGTTGGGCTTTCTTCCCGCCCGCGCGTCGCGCCGCAGCAACTCGATTTCCGCGTCGATCTGAATCTGCTCGTGCTCCAGGCCCGCCAGGCGCCGGGGCGGCTCCGCGAGCGCGGTGGCGACACGCGCGCATGCCGTGTCCAGAACGTCGATCGCCTTATCCGGCAGTTGACGCCCGGACAAGTAGCGGGCGGAAAGGGAGACCGCCGCCTGCAGCGCGTCGTCGCCGATATAGACGTGGTGCGCCTGCTCATAGATCTTGCGCAGGCCGCGCAGGATATGAACGGCCTGCTCCTGGCTGGGCTCATCCAGCTTCACCAGCTGGAAGCGCCGCGTAAGCGCCGGGTCCTTTTCAAAGTACTTCTTGTATTCGGACCAGGTGGTGGCGGCAATGGTGCGCAGTTCACCCCGCGCCAATGCGGGCTTGAGCAGGTTGGCGGCATCGGAGCCGCCGGCGGCATTGCCGGCGCCGATCAAGGTGTGGGCTTCGTCTATGAAAAGAATGATCGGCTGCGCAGAGGCCTTGACCTCGTCTATTACCGATTTCAGACGCTTTTCGAACTCGCCTTTGACCGAGGCGCCGGCTTGCAGCGCGCCCAGGTCCAGCCCCCACAACGCGACTTGGCGCAAAGGCTCCGGAACACGCTCCTGCACAATGCGCAGCGCCAGGCCCTCGACCACGGCGCTCTTGCCTACCCCGGCGTCGCCCACCACGATAGGGTTGTTTTTTCTGCGGCGCGACAGGATGTCGATCATCAAATCGATTTCCGCGTCCCGGCAGAGCACGGGGTCTATCTGGCCCGCGCGTGCTTGCGCCGTGAAGTCGTGGCCATACTTGGCAAGCGCGGTATCGCCGCCGGGCGCTTGCAGCGCGGACGGCGCCGAAGAGGGTCCGGGCGCTTCCGAAGAGTCCGCCAGCAAGGTGGTGAAGTTCTTTCGCAGCGCTTCGCGGTTGATGCTGTCGAAAAGCGCTACGGCGGGTAGCGGCAGATAGCGCGCCGGATTGAGCAAGGCCGCCAGGAAAAGACTGCCGCCCCGGATATTCTGCAGGCTCATTTCAAGGGAGCCGAGCAACCAGGCTTCTTGCAGCAGCTCGACCAGCAGCGGGGAGAACGTGGGGTATTGACCCTGATTCTCGTCCTGAAACGGACTGTCGCTGGACAAGGCCTGCCGCACTTCGTCGAGATCAAGCCCTGCCTGTTTGATCAGCAAACGGGCATCGCTCAGCGGCTGATCCAACAATTTGAAAAATACTTGCGCCACGGTTACTTCGGAACCGTGCTGGCTGATGCACAGGCTTGCGGCCTCCTCCAATGCCTGGCGGCAGACGAGGTTCAGGCGCTGGATCACCGCCGGTAATTCAATTCTGATCATGGATTGCACTCGTCCAATGATGTGGCGAACATTTTCCGAAAGAGAAAGACCGCAGGCGCGTGGTTAATCGCCTTAATCATTCCCTGCCATTTCTTTGTATTGGCAGCTCGCCACAAGACCACTTATTTTTTGCGAAGTCTATAGGATAGTTTGAAAATACGCATAGAAAATATGCGACAAGTACGAAAATAATTAGATTTTCCGTATTCGAATTTTTCTTATTGACCACGCACAGCAAAGGCCCTTAGGATCGCCCGCACCCACTGCTCGCTGGAAAATAACAATCAGCGCTTTCAGGTATTCATTTGGCGACTTGAGGAATTCCTTTTTCTTATACAAGAAGCCAGAACTCGATTGAAACCCGGTTATTAGTTAGTATTTTTTAAAGGCGCCTGGCCATTTAGCATGGCCAATTCTTTACTTTTCCCGTGGTTATAACAAGGAGCTCCCATGGCAAAAAAAACCGCATCAGTCGCCCCGCAGGAACGCATCAACATTAAGTACGTGCCTGCGACCGGCGACCAACAGGCCGAGATGGAACTGCCGCTGAAGCTGCTCATAACCGGCGACTTCAAAGGTCATGGCGAGGAAACGGCGCTTGAAGAGCGCCCTACCGTCCGCGTCGACAAGGACAATTTCGACGAGGTGATGACCGGCGCAGGGCTGCAGCTTGCCATGCAGGTGCCCTCCCGCCTGAGCGAAGGGCAGGAAGACGACACCTTGAGCGTCAATCTGCAATTCAACTCAATGAAGGACTTTTCTCCGGATGCCGTTGCCCGGCAAGTTCCGGAACTCAACAAACTGCTGGAATTGCGCGAGGCGCTGGTGGCGCTGAAGGGGCCCTTGGGTAATGTCCCCGCGTTTCGCAAGCAACTCCAGGCGTTGTTGACCGACGAAAAGGCCCGCAGCACCCTGGCCAAGGAATTGAACCTGGTATTGGAAAAATCGGCTTCCTGAGCCCCACTTTCTAATCCCTTCGCCCCATCTGCTTAAAAGGATACGAGCATGAAGGCTCAAGCTAGCGTTGCACCGGAAGTAAAGCAAACCCAAGGATTGCTGGAACAGATCATGGCCCAGACTCGCATCGAGCCGAGCCATGAAGGCTATGCCGTCGCCGAGCGAGGCGTCGCCGCGTTTATTGGCGAGATTCTCAAGAGCCAGGAACGCGAGCAGCAGGTCAATAAGCAACTGGTCGACCAGATGATCGCGGAAATTGACCGCAAGATCGGTTATCAGATGGACGCGATTCTTCACCAGAAGCCCCTGCAGGATCTCGAATCCGCCTGGCGCGGCCTGAAATTGCTGGTGGACCGCACCGATTTTCGTGAAAACATCAAGATTGAAATCCTGCACGTCACCAAAGACGAGATGCTGGAGGATTTCGAAAGCTGCGGCGACATCACCCGCAGCGGCCTCTACAAGCATGTCTACACCGCGGGCTATGGCCAGTTCGGCGGCGAACCCATCGCAAGCATCGTCAGCAACTACACCTTCGGCCCTTCCGCGCCGGACATCAAACTGCTCAGCTACGCGGCCTCGGTCAGCGCCATGTCCCACGCTCCGTTCCTGGCGGCGGCAGGCTCCGAATTCCTGAATATCAAGAGCTTCCAGGACCTGCCGAACCTGAAGGAAGTAAAGGACATCTTTGAAGGCCCGCGCTTTGCAAAATGGCGCAGCCTGCGCGAGTCGGAAGACGCTCGCTATCTCGGCCTGACGATGCCCCGCTTCCTGCTGCGCCAACCCTACGACCCGCTTGAGAACCCGACCCGCAGCTTCGTCTATCGCGAGACGATAGACGGCGACCACGAAAATTACCTGTGGGGCAACACGTCCTATCTGCTCGCCAGCCGCATCACCGACAGCTTCGCCCGGTATCGCTGGTGCCCGAACATCATCGGACCTCAGTCGGGGGGCAGCGTCGATGACCTGCCGGTGCATCTTTACGAGTCCCTGGGACAGCTGCAGGCCAAGATCCCTACCGAAGTCCTGGTGTCCGACCGCAAGGAATTCGAGTTGGCCGAGGAGGGCTTCATCCCTCTGACGATGCGCAAGGACAGCGACAACGCCGCGTTCTTCTCCGCGAATTCGGTGCAAAAGCCCAAGCTGTTCCAGAAGACGCCCGAAGGCCAGGCTGCGCAGACCAACTACAAGCTGGGCACGCAACTGCCTTACATGTTCATCATCAACCGCCTGGCCCACTACATCAAGGTGCTGCAGCGCGAACAGATCGGCAGCTGGAAAGAGCGCCAGGATCTGGAGCGCGAGCTCAATGGCTGGCTCAAGCAATACATCGCCGACCAGGAAAGCCCGTCGTCCGACGTGCGTAGCCGCCGTCCCTTGCGTGCCGCCCAGGTCCAGGTCCAGGACGTGGCGGGCAACCCGGGCTGGTATCAGGTGTCCCTGGCCGTACGTCCCCACTTCAAGTACATGGGCGCCAATTTCGAGTTGTCGCTGGTCGGACGCCTGGACAAGGAATAACCGGAGATGCCCAGATCGCCAGGGCAAGGCAGCCTGTTCGAACGGCTTGATCCGGATGCGCTCCCCCGGCGCTCCCGGTCGCGCCAGGACCTGGCGATTGCGCGCATTCATGCAATCAAGCGGCATCTCGAACTCCTTCTGAACAGCCGCCGGGGCTGCTCGCAGAGCAGCCCCGGGCTGGGTCTGGAGGACTTCAACGACGCCGCGATGGGCAGCGCCGATCTGCTGCTGCAAGTGAGCCAGGATATCCGGCGGTCAGTGGAGGCGTTCGAACCCCGAGTCAAGGTGCTGGGCGTGCACGCACGGCCTGACGGGTCGCAGCCCCTGAATTTGAATTTCCGGCTGGACTGTCTGGTGCCTGTCGCCAATACGGAAGAGCAGGTGGAGATCGATCTCGTGATCCACCATCGGGACCGATACGCGCGGATCGTTTAGCGCAACGCCAAGGGAGGCGGAAACAACATGCCGCTGCGGGGAAAGTTCCGCGAAGAAATGGATTATCTGCGTCGACTCGGCCGCGAGTTTGCGCGCGACAATCCGCAATTGTCGCAATTTCTGGGCGATGAGGCAGCCGATCCCGACGTGGAGCGGCTGCTGGAGGGTTTTGCCTTTCTGACGGCCAAGCTGCGGTTGAAGATCGAGGACGATCTTCCTGAGCTGACCCATTCGTTGTTGCAGCTGCTGTGGCCCAATTACCTGCGGCCATTGCCAAGCGTGACCATCATGCGCTTTGACCCGATTGAACGGGCCATCACGACGCGCCAGGTGATCCCGAAAGGCACGCGTGTCTTGTCGCGGCCCGTGGAAGGCGTACGCTGCGAATTCCGCACCTGTTCGGATGTCGCGGTGTATCCCCTGCGCATCCTGGAGGTCAGCGACGCGCACACGCGCGAAAAATCCATCATGCGCGTCGATCTGGCGCCGATGGCGGGCAACGGGCTGGACAGCTTCGATTGCGACCAGCTGGATTTTCACTTGAGCGGCGACGATACCACCGCCCTCACCTTGTATCTGTGGCTGTCCAAGTACCTGGCCGAGATCCGGATCGAGGTCGGAGGGCAGACGCGCCGGCTGTCGGCGCGCCAGGTCAAGTTTCCGGGGTTCTCGCCGGACGAGGCGCTGTTGCCCTATCCAAGGAATGTGTTCGATGGGTATCGCA
The DNA here is from genome assembly GCF_042721735.1 of Achromobacter sp. NPDC058515. NCBI lineage: Bacteria > Pseudomonadati > Pseudomonadota > Betaproteobacteria > Burkholderiales > Alcaligenaceae > Achromobacter > Achromobacter sp. NPDC058515. The sequence continues at coordinate 8,079 of NZ_JBHXNI010000023.1, read as the reverse complement.
TCCTGCAGGAATATTTTATTTTCCCGCGCCGCTTCCAGTTCTTCAGCCTGACGGGGCTACGCTCCCTGTGGCCGGAGGGCAGCACCGAAAAAGTGCGCCTGGAGTTTCATTTCAACCGCCCCATGCCGGTGGATATCCGCCTGCGCAATGCAGACCTGATGCTGTATTGCACCCCTGCGGTGAACCTGTTCGAGCATGACGCCGAGCCGATCAACCTGAACGGCCGCTCGGTCGACCAGCGCCTGCGGCCCAGCGGACAGCGGCAGGACGCCCATGAGATCTTCAGTATCGATGAGGTAAGCGGCTGGCACCGCAAAGCCGACGGACAGCGCGGAAAATTCCTGCGCACCTTTCATCCCTTCGAATCCTTGCAGCACGAAATCGAGCACGCGCAAGGACGCACTGCGCTCTACTACCGGACGCGCATCGAGAATGCGATGACCGAAGGCGGCGTGCTGCACCGCGTGGCCTTTATCCGTAGCGATGAGACCGATTACATCGACGAAGATGAAACGGTGTCGCTGGCCTTGACCTGCACCAACAGGGATCTTCCCTTGTCCCTGGGGGTAGGCGATATCAGCCTGCAGACGCAGACCACCCCCACTTTCGCAAGCTACACCAACGTCACGCGCCCAACCCCGTCCTATCGCCCGGTCCTGGACGGCGCGCTGCAATGGACGTTGATCTCCAACCTGTCTCTGAATTATCTGTCGCTGCTGTCTACGGAGCCGCTGAAGGCGGTGTTGCGCGGCTATGACTTCGCCGCGCTGCACGATATCCAGCGTGCGCGCGCGACGCGAAAGCGGCTGGACGGCATCGGAGATGCCGTCACCACGCCAACAGACCTGCTGATGAAAGGCTTGCCCATACGTGGCCTGAAGACGCGGCTCAAGCTGGATCCGGAGGCTTTCCTCTGCGAGGGCGACCTTTACCTGTTCGGCACCGTCCTCAGTCACTTCTTCGCGTTGTACGCAAGCATCAATTCCTTCCATTTGCTGGAAGCCACCAACACCGGCAACAACGAGCACTACGAATGGCCATTGCAGACCGGCAAGCAACCGCTGATCTAGCCGACCTTCTGCTGGCCGACGCGAAGAATTACGACTTTTTCCGTTTGCTCGAGCAGTTGCACGGCTTGCACGACGACAACCTGGAAGCCGCCGAGAGCGCGGATCCGGAGCGTCACCGCGTGCGCTTGAGCAGCTATGCGGGGCTTGGTTTTCCAGCCTCGGACGTAGCGCTGGCCGAACGCATGCCGGACGCCGCCAGTAGCGATTACCGCGTCCAGGCGACCTTCTTCGGCCTGCACGGACCTGACTCTCCGCTGCCGGGCTATTACCTGGACCGGCTGGCGTATGAGTACGGCCAAGGCGTGGGAATACGCCCGGCGTTCCTGGATTTTTTCAATCACCGGTTGTTGACGCTGCTGCACCAAGCCTGGCGCAAGTATCGCTACTACGTGCGCTTTCGCCGAGAAGCCCGGGACCGGTTTTCGCGCTATGTCTTTTCAATGGTGGGGCTCGGCGATGTCGAGCTGCGCGGCGTCACGCCCATTGCCTGGAGCCGCTTGCTGAGTTATGCGGGCGCCATCGCCAGCCGCAGCCGCTCGCCGCAAGTGGTGGCCGGCATCATCGCGCACTGCTTTGACCTGAAGACGGTGCAGGTGCGCGAATTCGAACTGCGCTACATGCACATCCCGGATAACCAGTTGCTGGCGTTGGGCGAACGCAACGGGACATTGGGCGACAGTTTCGTGATCGGCAGCCGCGTGCGCACCCGCTACAGCAAGTTCACCATCGCCATTCCCGACCTGGACCAGAAGCGCTTTCGGGAGTTTCTGCCCAGCGGCGAGAATTTCGAGCGCTTGCGCAAACTGATCGACTTTCTTCTGCGCGACCCCGCCGCGTACGACCTGGACTTGGGTTTGCGTCAGGAAGAAGTGCCGCCGTTCAACCTGGGACGCGCCAGCGGCGCCCACCTGGGCTGGACGAGCTTTGTCGCGCATACCGTCGTGCGCCGCTCTTCCAACGTCAAAATAAAGGCGCGCTTATGAACAAGCTTCAAACGGAGCGCAGCGTCGCGCTCGTCGTCACCAACCCGCAGGCGCTGCAGCACGGCAGCACGCCCCGCCATCGATTCGACGTTTCAGGCGGGACCATAGGCGGCCATGGCGCCAACTGGACCTTGGTTGACAAGGCAGGCCGGGTACAGCTGGTTCATTGCGAAATCCGCTTCAGCGACGGCGCCTTCTGTGTGATCGACCGGTCAGGCCAGACGCATATCAATGACGCTCGCGATCCATTGGGCAGATCGGTCGGCGCACGCCTGAGCGAAGGGGACATTCTCCACATAGGCCCGTACATGGTGGCAGTGCATCTGCACGACGAACGCCACGAATTGCCGGATTCGTCGCGCCATCTGGCGCAGTACGAGGTCAGCGAGTTGCTCAACGAACAGCGTGGCGGTTCGGACGACCTGCCGTCTGGCGCCTACTCGTTTGACCAGGAGCAAAGCACGCCCGGCGCGGACGCGGCCTTCCAGGCCCTGGCCACGCAGCGGGACCCCCGCTCTGACCTTGACCCCTTGCGGGCCCTGGATGTGGCCGAACACGCGGCAGCGCCAAAACACCCTGGCGTGGATCCTTCCGACGCCGCGCGATGGAACGTCGCGCACACGCCAACCCAGCCGGACCTCGCCTCAACCCGATTCGCAGCCGTTTCCGGCTCGCCCCAGACTACTTCCGGAGATTCCCGCATGTCGAAGTCACGCGATCATTTCCTTTCCGACCAAGATTGGGCAGGTTCCATGCCTGCCGTCGACGCCGACCCCTCGCAGGCAGCCGCGCCCTTGCTCCAGGGACTAGGCGTTTCACTCGGCTCCCTTGACACGCAAGCGAGCCATACCCTGATGCTGGAGGCCGGCCAGGCCCTCGGCGCGGCGATCCGCGGAATTGCCGAGCTGTACGGCAGCCAGGCCGGAGATCAGCGACGCATGGCCTTGAGCGCGCTTACTTTGCAGCCCATCGAGGACAACCCGCTGCGCCTGGGGCAGAGCTATCAGGATACGCTGCGCGCCATGTTCTCCAGTGAACGCAGCGTCGTTCACCTGTCGCCAAAGGCAGCGATCGACGAGAGCATGACCCAGCTGCGCGCGCACCATGCGGCCGTCATGAAAGGGATAGAAGCCAGCCTCGAAGCCCTGCTGCGCGCCTTTTCGCCTGATCTGCTGCTGCAGCGCTTTCATCGCTATCGGCCCGAGCAGGCCCAGAAGGCGGGCGCCGACGATTGGGCGTGGCGCATGTATACCCATTACTACGAAGAACTGAGCTCCGTGCGCCAGCGTGGCTTTGAAAAACTCTTCTGGGAGATTTTCGAACAGGCATACGACCGCGCGCTCCGCGCGGAAGTGCAATGACGCGCCTCTTTCCCGCGCTGCTGGCAACCTCGCTCCTGGCCGGTTGCGGCACCGTGGGCGATGTCCTGACGAAGACGGGCCAGATCCTGATGGACCCCTCGATTCCTGTCGGGGCGCCCGAGGACCAGCCTAGCCAGATCGGCTTGAGCCTGTACGCGGCGGATGACGTCAACCCGAATCCCTTGGCCGCCGAAGAACCGCGGGCAAAAGATGCGGACCCCGCCGAGATGGTGTCGCGCAAGAGCGCCGAAGGGCCTTTTGAACTGGTCCTGAAAACGGGAAGCCGGCGCGAGCTTATCGATAGTCTGCGCGGCCTGCTGGGCGAGCTGGAAGAGGACAGCCCCTCCTCGCGGTCCCTGAGCCGCGTGGACCGGGCCTCTTCGCGCGTGGTGCAAACCACTGGCGCGCCCGGCGCCGCGCCGTTTGATTCGACGCAGCCGCCGGTAAACGCGGTCTCTCCCTATTTTCTTCCGGATCGGCGCTTCGGCGCCAAGCCGGTCATCGCGAACCAGGGGGTGACGCGCGCGCCAAAGCCGCTGGCGCTTGTCTCTGAAGACGTGCCCGACACGGGCGCCGAGAACGCTGGCGAAGACCGGGGTCTCGGACAGTACAGCCAGGGCCAGAGTTTTTCCGAGGCCGAGCCTGTTGCCGTTCCCCGAGGCGTGTCCACGCCGATCGCGTTCAAGGTGTTTCAACTCAAGGACGATTCGCTTCTGTTGAACGCGGACCCGCTGCAGTTTGCCCAGGACCCCAAGAAGGCATTGGGCACCACTTTCGTAGCCCAGGACGACTACGTCCTTCTTCCAGGCCAATTCAAATACATCGATTTCTCCCGCATTCAGGCGGATACGCGATACGTAGCCATCGTGGCCGACTTCCATGACCAGAATGGGGCGGTGTGGAAGCAGGCGTTCCGCCTTGAGCCCAGAGGACGCAAGTATGCGCTGCTGCTGACATTGCGCGGCAATCGCGTCGCCATTACCGACGAAAGCTATCGACCATCGCAACCGGGTTCCAAGCCATGACTACACGCAATCCCGTTATCTGGAGCGAGGGGCTGTTTGTCAAGCCTCAGCATTTCCAACAGCAAGCCCGCGTGTCGGAGCATCACGCCAACCAGCGGTTCAATGGCGTCAGCGAATATCTCTATGGGTTCAGCGAGCTGGAACTGAACCAGGAGTACCTGAGCTTCGGCAAGATCGCGATCGTGCGCGCGCGCGGGGTCATGCCTGACGGCAGCGTGTTCGACATTCCCAACGATCAGCCGCCCCCCGTGCCATTGCCGATCACTGACGCGTCCGCGGTCAACCAGACCGTGTACCTGACCTTGCCGTTGCGTTCGGACGGCGTGCTGGAGGTGCAATGGCCGGACACGTACGCCAATGCCCGATATCTGACCCGCAACGAAGAGGTCCGCGACACGCACAGCCAGGAAGGCGACTATGTGCCGATGAACCTGGCTGCATTGAATCTGCAGTTGGCGCTGGAACGCGACGACCGCAGCGCGTTCACCGGCATTGCCGTGTGCCGCCTGCTGGACCGTCGTCCGGACGGCAGCCTGCTGCTGGACGAGTCCTTCTACCCCACCGGCATTTCGCTGAACGCCATCCCTCCGCTCAAGCGCTACCTCGGCGAGATTGCCGGGCTCATGCGCGAACGCGCGAAGAATATCGCGGAACGCATCGGTTCCCCCGGCCAGGCCGGCGTGGCGGATGTGACCGACTTCAACCTGCTGCTTGTGTTGAATCGCCTGCATCCCCTGTTCCTGCATATGTCCCGCCTGCGCCGCGTGCATCCCGAGCAGGTATATATCGCGTTCAGCCAGGCTTGCGGTGAACTGGTCACCTTTACCGATGAAGGCCGCCTGCCGCAGGAGTACCCGGCCTATCAGCATGACGATCCGCGCGCGTCGTTTCGCGTGCTTGAGGAAACGCTGCGCCGCGCGCTGAGCACGGTGCTTCAACCGCGCGCGGTGTCGCTACCCATCGAGCGCCAGCAATACGGCGTGCTGACAGCCGCCGTGCACGATCGCCGCCTGTATGCCGAAGCCGATTTCATTCTGGCCGTGCGCGCCCGCATGCCGCTGGACAAGCTGCGCCAGCAATTCGTCCAGCAGGCCAAGGTGACTTCCATGGAGAAGCTGGGCGAGCTGGTCAGCCTGCAGCTGCCGGGCATTCCGCTCCTGCCTTTGCCGGTTGCGCCCCGCCATCTTCCATTCCATGCCGGGTTTACCTATTTCCAGTTTGACCGCAGCCATCCCAGTTGGCAGATGATGCGCGAGACGGCCGGCTTCGGCTTCCACATCGCGGGCGACTATCCAGAGATGGAGTTGCAGTTCTGGGCTATCAGGAGCCAATGACATGAGCACCACCGAGACCACTCGCCGGGGCGGCGAGACTTTCCGGCGCACGAGCCGGTCGCGGCCATCGACCAGAAAGGGAGGATTGCCTTTGACACCGTCGAGCATATCGACCAGGACGACGACTTGGGGTTTCAACTCCGCGGCCATGGCTACAACCCCTTGGTGGACGGGGCGCTCCCGTTGTTCGGTCTGGTTATCCGCCTGCGCAAGCTGACGCACTACGAAGGCATTGAACTGCTGTACGGGACCGTTCGCGACCAGATTGCCGCGCTGGACGAAGAAATCCGCCAGCACGGATACGACAGCGCAACGCAGCTCGCTTATCGCTACGCGCTGTGCAGCTTTATCGACGAGGCGGTGATGGGCACGCCATGGGGCGCGCATTCGCCTTGGGCTGAACGGTCTTTGCTCAGCGTGAACCACAACGAGACCTGGGGCGGCGAGAAGTTCTTTACCGTCCTGTCGCGCATGATGATGGACGCGGCCAAATACCGCGACGTCCTGGAGTTCAAGTATCTCTGTCTCTGCCTGGGTTTCAAGGGCAAATACGGCATGCAGCACAACCAGAACGAAGCCTTGCAGGCCATTATCGTCAAGCTTCACCGCGAGCTTCGAGAAATGCGTGGCGAGGTTCCCGAGGTGCTTACCGATGCGCAGGAAAACATCGTATCGCGCCGCTATAGCGTGGGTCGCCTGTGGCCCTGGTGGACACCGTGGCTGAGCGCCCTGGTTGTGCTGGTGATCGCCTATGTGCTTTTTGCGACGAACCTTGGGAGCACGAGCGAGCTGGTGCTGCAGTCGCTGGACGAAATCCTCAAAAAATGAGGCGAGTGTTTTCGCGGCCGGACCAACGTGCGCTTGTGGCCTACGAAGGCCATCGGCCATGACCACTTCTTGTTCGTACGCAGCCTGAACGCCTTTCCTGGCGTTCTGCCTGTTCAGGATTCCGACATGCCCCGATTATCCGATGTGCGCTTTACCTTTACCCCGTCCGCCGCTGGCGTGGACTTCGAGGTCGTCGAGTTCACGCTCGACGAAGCCTTGTCCGAGACATTTCTACTGCGCGTGGAGCTATCGAGCTTTGACGCCGCAGTGGATTTTGGCGCGCTGCTGGATCAGCCTGCGCTCTTTACGATCTGGCGCGGCGATACGCCCGTGCGCCATGTACATGGAATCCTGACCGGCTTCGAGCAAGGAGACAGCGGGTTCAGGAGAACGCGCTATCGGGCGATGGTCGAACCGGCCCTGGCGCGCACGGACCTGTGTTCGGACTGGCGCATTTTTCAGCAGCAGTCGGTGCCGGAGATTCTTGCGCAGGTCCTCAAGTCGCACGGCATCACGGACTACGAGCAGGTCACAACCAACACGCACCTGTCGCGTGAATATTGCGTGCAGGCCGGCGACACCGATTTGCAGTTCCTCGCCCGCCTGGCGGCTGAAGAGGGATTCTTCTACCGTTTTGCGCATACGGACAAGGGCCATCGGCTGATCCACGGCGACCGCATCTATGTGCATGGGGAGATTGACGGTGGCCCCGTCACCTACAACCCTGCTCCCGGCGGCGATCAGCCCGAACCCGCGTTGCGCAAGTTCACCTACGCCGAACAGGTGCGCACCGCGCGCCAAACGCAGCGCGACTACACCTACACGCATCCACGGTACGACCAGGAGCATTCGCCGGTCGCCGCGGACCTGGACCACCAGGACAAGCGCTACGAGCGCTACGCCTACCCTGGGCGATACAAGCGCGACGAGGCCGGTAAACCGTTTACGCAAAGTCGTCTTTTGGGCCTGCGTCGCGATGCCCGCATGGCTCGTGTCGAAGGCGACGATGCGCGCCTGGTGCCAGGGGTGGCGTTCGACCTGACCGGCCACCCGCGCGAAGACTGGAACCACGGCTGGCGCCCGGTGCGCATGCAGCATCACGGCGTGCAGCACACCAGCCAACAGGAAGAGGGAGCAGAAGCCTCGCAAGGCACGCAGTACCGCTACACCGCGGACATCGTGCCTGACCGCGTGGACTGGAAGCCCGAGCCCGCCTGCAAGCCGCGCATCGACGGGCCGCAGATTGCGTCGGTCGTGGGTCCGGCAAATGAAGAGATCTACTGCGACGACTTCGGCCGCATCAAGGTCCAGTTCCCCTGGGACCGCCTGGGCAAGAACGACGAGCACAGTTCCTGCTGGATCCGCGTGTCGCAGAACTGGGCGGGCGCGGCCTGGGGCCACATGGCGATACCGCGCATCGGACAGGAGGTAATCGTCGACTTCCTGGATGGCGATTGCGACCAGCCGATCGTGACGGG
>NZ_JBHXNI010000022.1:0-81584 GCF_042721735.1 Achromobacter sp. NPDC058515 | reverse complement strand
AACGTGTACGCCGCCATGAACATCCTGCTGCTCAACGAGCGCACGGTGGTGCTGGTGGACACCCATGTGAACGACGAGCCCACGGCCGAACAGATAGCCGAATTCACGGTCATGGCGGCTCAGGAAATGGCGCGCATGAACCTGGCGCCCAAGGTGGCCCTGCTGTCGCGGTCGAACTTCGGTTCGGGCAGCTCGGCCTCGGGCGCCAAGATGCGCCGCGCGCTGGAACTGGTGCGCGAAGCCGCGCCGGAACTGGAGATCGACGGCGAGATGCACGGCGACTGCGCGCTGGACGAGGCGCTGCGCATGCGCATCCTGCCGTCGTCCACGCTCAAGGGCGAAGCCAACCTGCTGGTGTGCCCGAACGTGGACTCCGGCAACATCGCCTACAACCTGCTCAAGACGGCGGCGGGCGGCAACGTGGCGGTGGGCCCGTTCCTGCTGGGTTGCAACGCGCCGGTGCATGTCCTGACCTCCAGCTCCACCGTGCGCCGCATCATCAACATGACGGCCATGACCGTGCTGGACGCCAACCGGGTGGAAACCGCCTAGGGCTTTCCGTCCGGCGCTGCGCGGCCTGCGCCGGACCCGCGGGCAAAAAAATGCGCGCTGACTCCATCCTTGGATGGGGCAGCGCGCATTTTTCATGCGCGGACGCCGGCGTCCGCGGCCGGAGGGTCAGTTCCTGCTGGCCTTCCAGGTGCCGTCCGGTTGCTTGCAGAACCAGAACTGCCATTTTTCCGTGGTGGTGGTGCGGGCAAAGTCCGCAACCAGGAAGCGGCAGACGCGATCGTCCTTGACCTTGCTGGTCTGGGTGGGAGTCAGCTGCACGGTGATCGGCGCGGCCTTCTTGCGCTGGGCGGTGCTGGTCCATTCGGTGCGCTGCCCATCGGCCGAATTGTTCAGCGACTGCGCCACGGCCTCGTGGAACGACGCGCGGTCGGCCTTCGCAATCTGCGTGATGAGGGCGTCGTTCAGCATCACCGGCGGCGCGGCAACAGCCGCCGCCGACAGGCCGCCTGCCAAGAACAACGCGGCGAGAACGCGGGTATATCTCAAGATGTGCTCCCTAGTCTGAAGAGTCGTCATTGCCATGCCAGAACCTGAGGCGATAGTACGCGAAAAAAGCGCCCCCACGCTGCACACGCTGCGCGTGTTTGCTGCCCCCGCGGGGGCGTTTTTTCCTTGGGGCGGCCCGGCGGAAAAAAAGCGCCCCCACGCTGCACAAAAAAGGCCGCCCAAATGGGCGGCCAAGGTACAACAAGGGGAGGGTAAATCTGCGGGCGGCTTAGTTGCCGTGATAGACGCCGGCGAACGGCATGTTGTTGGGCTCGACGTTCGACACCTGGCCGGCGGCCTTCGCGGCGGCGAGTTCGGCCTGAACGTCGGCGCGGGTCTTGCCCGACTGGGGCGCGCCGTAGACGCCTTGGAAAGGCACGTTGTTCGGTTCGACGTTGGTGACCAGGCCGGCAGCCTTCGCGGCAGCCAGTTCAGCCTGCACCTGAGCGCGGGTCGGGCCTTCGTACGGGGTGCCGTAGACACCCTGGAAGGGGACGTTGTTGGGTTCGACGTTGGACGAGGCGTAAGCGCCGGCGCTCAGCGCGGCCAGGGACATCATCAAAGCGGTAGCAAGGGTCTTCATGGTAAACCTCCGATTCCAAGAGCTTGGGAGCGAATCCGGCGGCCTATCCGTCGTGCTTCGTTGCTGTTTCCCGATGACTCAATATTGCGCCGAATAGAGGTAGGGGTAAACCCGTATATCCGTAAAAGATAATTCCATCAGTGGAAAAATAGGCTAAATGTGAGCTTAATTTCGCCATTAGTGGAAATCAGGGCGTAGCTGCATGACTTACGGGAGCCCGCATGGAAAAGATTCATCTCACGCGTGAAAAAGCGACGCTGCTGATCACGCTCTACGCCAAGGCGCGCGAGAGCCGCCTGCCGGACTCCGTGCTGCGGGATTGCTACGCCGAGGCCGCGGTCGGGCGCATCGACCACGATTTTTCCCGGCTGCGCATGCGCCGGGACGAGATAATCGGCCTGGCGCTGCGGGCCCATACGCTGGACGGCTGGGTGCGCGAGTTCCTCTCGGCGCACGCCGGCGCCACCGTGCTGCACCTGGGTTGCGGCCTGGACACCCGGGTGTTCCGGGTGGATCCGCCGGCGGCGGTCAACTGGTACGAGGTGGACTATCCCGAGGTCATCGCGTTGCGGCGCAGGCTGTATCCGGCCCGGCCAGGCTGCAGCCTGGTGGGCTCGCCGGTGACCGACCTGGCCTGGCTGGCGGGGATTCCCGCCGACAAGCCGACGCTGGTCGTGGCCGAGGGCCTATTCCTGTATCTGCCCGAGGAAGCGCTGCTGCAATTGCTGCGGGCCGTCACCACGCAATTTCCCACGGGCGAGCTCGTCTTCGATGCCTACAATCGGCTGGGATTGACCTGGGTGGCGCACAACCGCATGATCCAGGCAACCGGGGCGGTCACGCGCTGGAGCCTTGGCAGTCCGCAAGAACTGGAGACGCTGGTGCCGGGCTTGCGGCTGCGCACCGAGCAAGGGGGGTACGAGCCCGGCGACCGCAAGCAAAGGGCGCGCTATTCCTGGCCGGCGCAGACGGCCCTGTGGCTGATGCGCCGGGTGCAGCTCCTGGGAGGCATGACCAGGCTGCTGCGCTACCGCTACTAGCGGCGCCTCAGTAATGCGGCGGCAGCTCGTCGCGCAGGCTGCGGAACGGGGCGGCGCCCTCGGGCGCCTGCTGGCGCAGGTCGGCAACCTCGCGCAATAGCCGGTCTATCTGCTGTTGCTGGCGGACGATGATCTGGTTCAGCTGCTCCAGCAGATCGTCCGCGAAGCTGGCCTTGACCTCCAGCTCGAGCAGGCGGCGTTCGATGTCTTGCGATTTATCCATGGCGGGTATTAGAACCGATTCCCGCCCGCAGCTACAGGAGACGGGTTTGGCACAGCGGCGATGGCGTGGGGGCAAGGCGTGGCGGCGGGCGGCCGGCACGCTCCTGGCGCTCGCGCCGGCCGCGGCCGCCATGGCGCAGGCGCCTGTCCTGGCTCCCGTCGTCGTCACCGGCACGCGCCTGGGCACCTCGGTGCTCGACACGCCGGCCTCGGTGGACGTGGTGGAGGGTGCGGCCATGCGCCGGGGGCAGCCCGGGATCAACCTGTCCGAAGGGCTGGCCGGCGTGCCGGGCCTGCAGATCCAGAATCGCCAGAACTACGCGCAGGACCTGCAGATTTCCAGCCGCGGCTTCGGCGCGCGGTCCACCTTCGGCGTGCGCGGCGTGCGCCTGTATGTGGACGGCATCCCGGCCACCATGCCCGACGGGCAGGGGCAGACCTCGAATATCGACATCGGCTCCATCGCCCGCGTCGAGGTGCTGCGCGGGCCGTTTTCGGCGCTCTACGGCAATTCCTCGGGCGGCGTGATCCAGGTGTTCACGGAGGACGGCGCGGCGCCGCCTTCGGTGTCGGCCAGCGGCTGGGGCGGCAGCTACGGCACCTGGCGCTACGGCGCCCGCGCAAGCGGGATCACGGGCACGGGCGCGGGCGAACTGGACTATGTGCTGGACCTGACGCGGTTCACCACCGACGGCTACCGCGACCACAGCGCCGCGCGCAAGAACCTGGGCAATGCAAAACTGGGACTGCAACTGGACGACGCCAGCCGCCTGACCGTGGTCGTCAACAGCGTGGACCTGAAGGCGCAGGACCCGCTGGGCCTGACCTACCAGCAATTCCAGGACGATCCGCGCAGCGCGCCGCTGGCCGAGCAGTACGACACCCGCAAGACGGTGCGCCAGACGCAGGGCGGCGTCGTCTACGAACGCCAGGTGGATGGCCGCAACGCGCTGCGCCTGATGGTCTATTACGGCCAGCGCGACACCACGCAGTACCAGTCGATTCCGCCGGCGGCGCAGCTCGCGCCCACCCAGGCGGGCGGCGTCATCGACCTGAAGCGCCGGTATGGCGGCGCGGATCTGCGCTGGACGTCCGAGCTGGACCTGGCGGGCAGGCCGTTGACCCTGGTCGGCGGCTTTGCCTACGACTCCATGCGCGAGGACCGCAAGGGCTATCAGAACTTCATCGGCACGGGAGCCAGCCAGCAACTGGGCGTGCGCGGCGCCTTGCGGCGCGACGAGACCAACACGGTGTACAACGCCGACCCGTACGCGCAGGCGTCGTGGGCGTTCGCCGAGCGGTGGACGCTGGATGCCGGCCTGCGCTGGAGCACCGTCCGCTTCGATTCCGACGACCATTACATCGTGCCCGGCAACGTCGACGACAGCGGCGGCGCGCGCTACCGCAAGGCCTTGCCGGTGGCGGCGCTGCGCTACGCCGTCAATGCCGACGCGAGCCTCTACGCGTCGTACGGGCGCGGCTTCGAGACGCCGACGCTCAACGAGATCTCGTACCGGCCCGGCGGCCTGCCGGGCCTGAATTTCGGGCTGCTGCCCGCCGTCAGCACCAACCTGGAAGCCGGCGTGAAAGCGCGCATGGGCGGCGGGCTGTTGACGGCCGCGGTGTTCCATACCCGCACCGATGACGAGATTGTCTCGGCGGGCAGCTCCGGCGGACGCACCAGCTATCAGAACGCCGGCCGCACGCGGCGCGACGGCGCGGAGCTGGGCTGGTCGGGCGAATTCGCGCGGCACTGGCGCACGCAGTTCGCCTACACCTGGTTGAACGCCCGCTATGCGGACGATTCCACCGGCGGCATCCGCGCCGGCAACAAGATCCCGGGCATTGCGCGCCAGGCGGCGTTCGCATCCCTGGCCTGGGCGCCGCCGCAAGGCTGGCAGGCCTCGGTCGAAGGGCGCTACCTGAGCAAGATCTACGTCAACGACGCCAACGACCAGGATGCGCCCGGCTACTTCGTGGCCGCGGCGAGCGTCGGCTACGTGAAGATCCTGGGCGCGTGGGAACTGAACGCCTATGCGCGCGTGGATAACCTGTTCGACAAGCGCTACGCGGGGTCGGTGATCGTCAATGAAAGCAACGGACGCTACTACGAGCCGGCGGCCGGGCGCAGCGCGGGGCTGGGCATGGGGGCGACTTACCGGTTCTGAGGCGCGGCGTCAGTCGGGCGCGACGGGATAGCAGACCCCATGATCCTCGCAGCCCGGGCAGCCTGGCGCGGCCTGGGGCGGCAGGCCGGCGTGTTCGCAAGCGGAATAAGCGAGGAATTTCTTCCACCGCAGGTTGTGCACATTGCGTATGACCAGTCCGGGATAGTGCCGGGCCAGCAGGAAGGTGACGTCCTCGCGGCCGGACAGGCCCAGGTCGCGCCACAGATGGTCGGGCCGCAGGCAGGCGTGCGCCAGGACGCTGCCGACCCACGTGGTGGTGTCCAGGCTGGGCGCGCGGTAGGCGTCCAGCAGCACGCGCATCAGCTGCGTGAAGCCGGGCTGGGGATCGGTCGCTGGGCCGTCGGCATAGGCCGCGCATTGGTCGCGCAGCGTAGCGAGCGCGCTGTCGTGGCCGGCCAGCGCGCCGGGGAACAGATGGCCGATCAAGTCGTGCAATTCAGCCGGCGCCAGGCCGCTGCGCGCCAGGTCCCGATACGCCAGGCTGGTGCCGATGACCGTGGCGAAGAAGCCCGCATCGGGATGCCCGGGAGGCGCATGGCGCAGCAGGGCACGGGCAAACCGTTGGGCCGGCGCGGCGACATCGGGTTGCGCGGGGGAAGGGGGCAGCACGGCGGGGGTCAGGACGGCGTCCATGATGGGATTGCGACGGTCGCGAGTTAATTAAGCTGTTAACGAAACGTTATATTGTCGAATATATAACGAAAGCCCGCACCCGTTCGCGCCCTTTCCCATGAATCCGCGTCGGGACATACCCCAGGTGCGGGCCGCCTGGCGGGTATCATCGGCCTCCCTCCAATTCGTCGCACCCAGCATGCCGCGCATCTTCCGCCCCGCAGTTTCCCGATTGTTTGGCGCCGTCGCAGTGGCGCTTGCCGGCATTGCGGCCGCGCCGCCGCCCGTCGCGGCGCACGATATCGGCGCCGCCATCGAGTCCATCCGCTTGTCCCGCTATCCCTTGCGTGAACCTGAGCGGCGCGTCTGGGGGACCGAGAACGTCAGGGACGCTCTGCTGGTTGGCCAGATGGAGAACCGGCTGTACCTGTACCGTTACCTGAGAGGCGACGGCAAGGAGTTCCGGCTGGATTTCCGGTCGCAGCCGCTGGTGATCGACCCCGCGCAATGGAAGGCGTCGAACGAGGAAAACGTGAGCGTCAGGGCGCCGCGCGGCGTAGAGACGTTCTATTGGGTGGGCTACCGCTACAACGGGGCCGACGATTCCGTGGTCAACGGCTATCTGGTGGACGGGAAGGGCGAGGCGGCCACGGTCCATGCGGACGCACGGCTCGCGGTCGTGACCAGCGCCCGGCCATGGGACGAAGCCCGCCGCGCGCAGGCACTGGCCTCGTTGCGGCCGGCGCTGGTGGACTACCCGGGCAGCCTGAAGGTTTTCCCCGCCGAAGTGCGCTTTGAACATCAGGCGCCCGTGGACGCGACGGCCACCTTCCGGACGCTGCATCAGGTGGCGCGCGCCGTGCCGCGCGCCAAGACGGCCGAGTTCGGCCGCGCGCTGGCCGACCTGCGCCGCTTCGTCATGGAGCAGGACTACCGCGAGATCGATCCCGGCGGCAAGGACGCGGAGACGCTGACGGCCCTGAACGACTACGGCTTCTGGCTGGCCGAGTCAGGCGACGCGGCGCAGGCCGACCGCATCCTCGGCGACGTGCTGCGGCGCGATCCGTCGCGCACGGCCGCCTACCTGAACCGCGGCGACGCCCGCTGGACGCAGCGCGAGAAGGCGGGCGACAAGCGCGGCTATTTCGAAGCCCTGGCGCGCGAGGACTACCGGCAGTACTGCTCTCGCCGCCTGGCCGCCAAGGAGCCCATCCCCGGCAATATCGCCGCCCGCATCGGCGCCGCCCTGAATGAAAAGGCGCTGAGCGCGGATGTCTGCCGGCCGCGGCTGGCGATCTTCAAGGCGATCCAGGCGGACGATCTGGAGGCGGTGCGCGCCGAACTGGCGGGCGGGCAGGACCCCGATGGCGTGAACGAGAACGGCACATCGGCGCTGGCCGCCGCCGTGTCGCGCAAGCAGCTTGAAATTGTGCGGACCTTGCTGGCGGCGGGCGCAAAGGCGGACGGCCCCAACAATGGATTTCCGCTGCTGGCCAGCGCGTTGCCGGACGGCAGGGACACGCGCCCGGCGGCGGAGCGCTATGCGTTGGCGGACATGCTGATCGCGGCGGGCGCGCCCGTAGACGCGGTGGACTACAACGGCACGCCGCTGCTGATGCGGCGCATCTCCTATTACAGCGAAGACAAGGACAACCTGGCCTACCTGCTGGACAAGGGCACCAATCCGAATGCCCGCGAGAAGAATGGGCGCTCGCTGCTGCACGCCGCGCTGCAAAGCCCGAAGAAATTCTGGTTTGCCGAGAAATTGCTGGCCAAGGGGGCGGACATCAACGCCGCCTATATCCGGATGCACTACGGCAGTCGCGCCCTATGGGAAACGCCGCTGCTGGAAGCGCTGCGCGAATCGATCAACGGCGAGTTCACGCCGACGGCGGTTTATCCGATTCCGGAGCGCGTGACCTACGCGCTGGCGCATGGCGCGGATCCGGCGGCGGGCGGCTACAGCGCCGGCAAGACGCTTGAGCGCAACGGCTTGAACGAAGCGCTGAGCCTGGCGGCGCGCTACCTGCAGCCCGCGCTGGTGGACCAGCTGGCGCAGGCCGCAGGCAAGCCGCAGGCGCCGTTGACGCCCGAAGCGCTGTCCAGCCTCCTGATGGTCTGGAACCAGCTGGAGATCCGCGCCTCGGTCAAGCAGGACAGCCCGGCGTGGGACGGCCAGCGCGCCAGGCTGCGCGCCACGGCGGAGCGCCTGCTGGCTGCCGGGGTGCCGCTGACGCGGACCGACGACATGACCGGCTTGAACGATAACCGCATCGCCCCGCTCAGCCTGCCGTGGCTGCCCGACGACCTGTACCAGGCCTGGCTGCAGGCGGGCGCCGACGTGTCGGACCGGACCGATCCCGGCATCCGGATCGATGGCGTGGTGGACGCCGATGCGCTGCCGCTGGTGACGATGCTGCGGCTGGGCAAGGAAGCCAAGGCCGCGATGCTGCTGGAGCATGGCGCCGGCATCACTCGCACGCCGTGGCGTTGCGGCATGGCGGTGGCGGACGTGCTGGCCTGGCAGCTGGGCAACAGCGGCCCGATCAGCCCGACGGGCGCGCGCGCCGTCAAGCAGGTGCTGGATGGCGCGGCGGGGGCGGCAAGCTGCGACCTGAACCAGCGCTCGCGCGTGCAGCCCTTCGTGGGCCTTACCGCCGCCGAGCTGGCGCAGCGCGCGAATGTGACGCTGGCCGTGACCGCGCCGAAGTAGAACGCTCCCAATGCTCCGGTGTCAGACACCCGCCCACTGTTCCGGTGTCTGACACCCGGGGACGATTGGCTTGAAGCCGTGGCGCCATATCAAGGGTGTCAGACACCTGCGCCGAGGGTGTCTGACACCGGAGCCACTCCATGGCGGCGGCCGGACCAAAAAAAAACAGGCGCCCCCACTGTTCCGGTGTCTGACACCCGGGGCACCATATCAAGGGTGTCAGACACCTGCGCATATCAAGGGTGTCAGACACCTGCGCCGAGGGTGTCTGACACCGGAGCCACGCCATGGCGGCGGCCGGACCAAAAAAACAGGCGCCCGAAGGCGCCTGTTTTTTTGCTTCAACGGCTGGCCGTCATTACATGGCGTGACCCATGTTGACGTTCATGTTGTACAGCACCCAGGCCGAACCGCCGACGATGATGGCGATGATCAGCACGGTGAAGACAAAGGCGGCCAGGTTGTCGCGGGCCGATTTCGAGGCGCCCATGTGCAGGAAGTACACCAGCTGCACCAGCAGCTGGAGCACGCACAGCGCCACCACGCCGATGATGGTGACGGTATGGGACAGCGCGCCGTACATCACCAGGCCGAACGAGCCGAAGGTGAGCAGGAGCGAGAGCACGAAACCGATGATGTAGGACTTCAGGCTGCCGTGGTCGGCGGCGTGATCGTCGTGGCCGTGTGCGGCCGCAGCGGAGTGCGACATCAGAGGGCTCCCAGAAGGTAGACAAAGGTGAAGACGCAGATCCAGACGATGTCCAGGAAGTGCCAGAACAGGCTCAGGCACGCCAGGCGACGCTTGTTGATCGAGTCCAGGCCATGGCGGCGGATCATGTCCAGCAGGACAATGATCCAGATCAGGCCGAAGGTGACGTGCAGGCCGTGCGTGCCGATCAGCGTGAAGAACGCCGACAGGTAGGCGCTGCGGCCCGGACCGGCGCCGATGCTGATCAGGTGATGGAATTCATAGATTTCCATCGCGATGAAGCCCGCGCCGAACAGGAACGTGACCATCAACCAGCCCATCGCGCGGCTCTTGTTGTTGGCGTGCACGTTCAGGTTGGCCATGCCGAAGGTGAAGCTGGAGACCAGCAGCAACAGCGTTTCGACCAGCACGAACCTCAGGTCGAACAGTTCCTTGCCGGTGGGGCCGCCCGCGGTGGCGTTGGACAACACCGCGAACGTGGCGAACAGCACCGAGAAGATCAGCAGGTCGCTCATCAGATAGACCCAGAAACCGAATACGGTCTTGGATCCATCGTCGTGATGCGCGTGATCGTCGTGACCCGCGTGGGGGAGAGTGGCTACGGCTTGAATCATGGCTCAGGCGGCCTTTTGCATTTTGTCAAAGTGAGCGTTTTCGATGCGTTCGACTTCCGCGGCCGGGACCCAGTAGTCGATGTCGCGGTCATAGGCGCGAACGATGAACGAACCGATCATGCCGACGAAGCCGACGATGGACAGCCACCAGATGTGCCAGATCAGGGCAAAGCACATGACCAGGCCAAAGGCGCCGATGAAAACGCCGACGGCGGTGTTGCGCGGCATGTGGATGTCTTCGTACTTGGCCGGGCGCTTGTAGGCCTTGCCGTTCTGCTTGTCTTCCCAGAACTGGTCCAGTTCATCGACGTGAGGAACGTGGGCGAAGTTGTAGAAAGGAGCCGGCGAGGAAATCGCCCATTCCAGGGTGCGGCCATCCCAGGGATCGCCGGTGACGTCCTGGTTTTGCTTGCGCTGGCGCACGGACACGAACACTTGCTGCAGCAGGAACCAGATGCCCAGCATGATCAGCGCGGCGCCGGCCAGGGCGACCAGCAGGTAGGGCTGCCATTCGGGGTTGTCATAGCTGTTCAGGCGGCGCGTCATGCCCTTGAAGCCCAGGATGTACAGGGGCATGAAGGCCAGGAAGAAGCCGACGAACCAGCAGTAGAACGAGTAGCGGCCCAGGCGCTCGTTAAGCGTGAAGCCAAAGGCCTTGGGGAACCAGTAGGTCATGCCGGCGATGCAGCCGAAAACCACGCCGCCGATGATGGTGTTGTGGAAGTGGGCGATCAGGAACAGGCTGTTGTGCAGCACGAACGACACGCCGGGGATGGCCAGCATGACGCCGGTCATGCCGCCGATGACGAACACGATCATGAAGCCCAGCGTCCACAGCACCGGCGTGGTGATGCGCAGGCGGCCGCGGTAGATGGTGAACAGCCAGTTGAAAATCTTGGCCCCGGTCGGGATCGAGATGATCATTGTCGCGATGCCGAAGAAGGCATTGACGTTGGCCCCCGCTCCCATGGTGAAGAAGTGGTGCAGCCAGACCAGGAACGACAGCACGCCGATGGCGGCCGTGGCGTAGACCATGGACTTGTAGCCGAACAGCGTCTTGCGGGCGAAGGTGGCAACCACTTCCGAATACACGCCGAACGCCGGGAGCACCAGGATGTAGACCTCGGGGTGGCCCCAGATCCAGATCAGGTTCACGTACATCATGACGTTGCCGCCCATGTCGTTCGTGAAGAAGTGCGTGCCCAGGTAGCGGTCCATCGTCAGCAGCGCCAGGGTCGCGGCCAGCACGGGGAAGGCGGCGACGATCAGGACGTTGGTGACCAGCGAGGTCCAGGTGAAGATCGGCATCTTCATCAGGCTCATGCCTGGCGCGCGCATGCGCAGGATGGTCACGATGAAGTTGATGCCGCTAAGCGTTGTGCCCAGCCCGGATATCTGGAGCGCCCAGATGTAGTAGTCCACCCCCACGCTTGGGCTGTAGTCCAGCCCGGACAGCGGCGGATACGCGAGCCAGCCGGTCGCGGCGAATTCGCCCACGAACAGCGAGATCATCATCAGCGCGACGCCGGCGCCGAACAGCCAGAAGCTCAGCGAGTTCAGGAACGGGTAGGCCACGTCGCGGGCGCCGATCTGCAGCGGCACCACGATGTTCATCAGCCCGGTGATGAAGGGCATCGCCATGAAGAAAATCATGATGACGCCGTGGGCGGTGAAGATCTGGTCGTAGTGGTGAGGCGGCAGGAAGCCGGCCGAGTCCGCTGACGCGACAGCGAGCTGGGTGCGCATCATGATGGCGTCGGCAAAGCCGCGCAGCAGCATGATCAGCGCGACGATGATGTACATCACGCCGATGCGCTTGTGGTCGACGGAGGTGAGCCATTCCGTCCAGAGGTACTTCCACTTGCCGAAGTAGGTGACTGCGCCGAAGACCGCTAGGCCTCCCAGGCACACGGCGGCCAGCGTAACCATGACGATAGGTTCATGGTACGGAATGGCCTCGAGGGTGAGTTTCCCGAGCATTGTTAGTTGATTCCTGCGATCAGATTATTCGACGTGGGGGTGCACGCGGGGGAGCCCACGCCGGCCATCTTGGTCATCGTGCTGCCCAGAATGAAATCGAACATGGCGGGCGGCGCCGAGGAGTACTTCACGACCGGATTGCGCTCGCTGCGCTTGGTCAGTTCCGCGTAGACCTCGGGGGTCAGCGCGGTGGGGGCCGCCTTGGCGTCCTTTACCCAGTTGTCGAACCCTTCCTGCGACATGGCGATGGCCTTGAAGCGCATGCCGGAGAAGCCGGCGCCGCTGTAGTTGGCCGAGATGCCCGCATAGGTGCCGGCTTCGCGCGCGTTCAGGTGCAGCTTGGTCTCCATGCCCGCCATCGAGTAGATCTGGCTGCCGAGCTGAGGGATGAAGAACGAGTTCATGACCGATGCCGAGGTGATGCGGAAGTTCACCGGCACGTCCACGGGGAACGCGATCTCGTTGACCGTGGCGATGTCGTACTCGGGGTAGATGAACAGCCACTTCCAATCCAGCGAAACCACCTCGATGGTCACCGGCTTGTGCTCGGACACGAGCGGCTTGTAGGGATCCAGCGCGTGCGTGGAGCGCCAGGTGATCACGGCAAGAATCGCCACGATGATGCAAGGGACGGTCCAGACCACGACTTCGATCGCGGTGGAGTGGGCCCATTTGGGCTGGTAGTCAGCTTTGGTGTTGGATGCGCGGTATTTCCAGGCAAACGCCAGGATCATGACGATGACCGGAATCACGACGATGAGCATCAGCCCCGTCGCCGTGAACAGCAAAGTCTTTTCCTGGGCGCCAATATCTCCCTTGGGGGAGAGGATTTCCATGTTGCAGCCGCCAAGCAGCATGACCGCGCCGACGCCGAAAATGCGCGTAAGGGTCGCAAGGAGGGGGTGTTTCACGTACAGCCTTGGATGGAAGGTGGGAAATGCTGCAGGGCAGCAGACTGGAATGCTGCCAAGCAGCAACGTCCATCCTATCGGTTTGATTTGGGTCAAGCCTGCGACGAATGGTCGCATTGCCTGGGAGCAATCTGCCCCAAGGGGAGCAGATTCAGGGTTTTCCTAGGGGAACAGATGCCCCCAGGGGAGGGATGGGGGTGCGACGATATGTCGCACCTGCACAAGCCGGGGTTGCGTGGATGTGTCGCAACCGCACAAATCAGTCGACGAGCACTTCGCGTTCCGGCCCCGGTTTCTTGGCCAGCTTGCGCTGCAGGGAGCGCCGGTGCATGCCCAACAGGCGCGCCGCCGCGGAAACATTGCCGCCGGTTTCGTGCAGGGCCTGGTGGATGTGCTCCCATTCTAGGCGGTGCAACGGCGTCATGGTCGTTTCGATGGTAACCGTTTCCGGCTTCACCAGGCCCAGCGTGCGCAGGATCATCGGCGCCGTGGCCGGCTTGGGCAGGTAGTCGTCCGCGCCGCGCTTGATCGCCTCGACGGCGGTGGCCACGCTGGCGTAGCCCGTGACCAGCAGAATCCGCATGTCCGCGCGCAGGGCGCGCAAGGGGCGGATCAGGGTCAGGCCGGAGTCTTCGCCCAGGCGCAGGTCCACCAGGGCGAAGGCGGGGCGGATTTCCTCGGCCACGCGCAGCGCCTCGGCGATGCCGGTGGCGGTTCGGGTTTCCAGGCCGCGGCGCGACAGGCTGCGCTGCAAGGTGCGCACGTACAGCTCGTCGTCGTCAATCAGCAGGCCAAGATCGGTTGGATTCATCACATTCAGGTTCCGGGGTTGCCCAGGGGCAGGTAGAAGCGGATGCGGGTGCCCCCTCCGTCGGCGGCGGTCATGGTCATTTCGCCGCCCATCTGTTCCACGGTGGCATGCGACAGCGCCAGGCCTACGCCCAGCCCTCCCGGCTTGCCGCTGTTGAACAGGCTGGTCGCCGGCAGCAGGGTCTGGTCGGGGTCGAAGCCCCGCCCGTAGTCCCGCACTTCGCCGCGCAGCGCGCCATAGCCGTATTCCAGATGCAGGTCCACGCGGGGTTCCTCGGCGGCTTCGCCGGCGTCCGCCGCGTTGTTCAACAGGGCCTGCAGCAAATGAGCGATGGCCGGGTCCACCCGCAGGCTGGTGGGCAGGACGCCCGAGCGCTGCAGGTCGATGGTCGGCCGGATCAGGCGCCATTGCCCCACCACGCGGACCAGGTCCACGGCAGTTGGGACCGCCAGGTTGCGGATGCGTTCCCGGCACAGGGCCAGCAATTGGCCCAGCGTGGCGACGTCCGCGCGCAGGTCCTCGTCCCGGACCTCGGCGGCGATCTCGTCGGTCAGCAGGGTCATGGTGGCCAGCGGGGTGTTCAGTTCATGCGCCATGGCCGCCGCGTGGGTCGCCAGGGCGACGATGCCTTCGTTGCGGGTGAAGCGCTCGCGCAGGCGGGCCAGCTCGCGTTCGCGGGCGCGCAGGTCCGACGCCAGGCGGGTCGAGAACACCAGCACCACCACCACGGAAATCAGGAAGTTGGCGCCCAGGCCCCACAAGAGCAGATTGTGGGTGTCGGCGTCGCCGCGCAGGGGCTGGCCGAAGATGGCGGCGGCGGCGTAGCCCAGCACGCCGGCCAACGCCGCGGCCAGCGCCCAGTTGCGCGGCAGCGCCAGGGCCGCCAGCGCGGTCAGGATCAGGAACATCGTGCCGAACGGATTGCTGATGCCGCCGCTCCAGCCCACCATCCAGGCGAGCACCGCCATGTCGACGAACAAATGGCCGAAGGCGGTGGCGTGGGACAGGTCGCGGGGGTGGCGCAGGCGCAGGCTGGCGTAGACGTTGAAGCCGATCAGCAGGCCCACGCCCACCCACAGCGGTTCCAGCGGCAGGTCCAGGCCCAGCACGCTGCTGGCCAGCAGGATGGTGGCGGCTTGGCCCGCGATGGCGAGCCAGCGCAGGCTGCAAAGGGTACGCAGGAAGGAAAAGGCGGAACTACCGGGCATATCCAGACACAGAGGCGCCGGCCAATCTGCCGGCAGTTACGGGCGCCCGGCGGCGCGGAACGCTGACATCCGGCGCGGCGGGAGTGGCCGGCAGCCGCCTGGCCTGGAGAAGCGCGGGCGGGGATGTGCTGGCATTGTATGGCGAATCAGGGGGAGGCGCAGGCGGGCGGGTATTTAGTTTGTCCCCATTTAAAGTCCGCCCGTCCTTATCTATCTATTAGTGGCCGTGGCCGGCGGCCGGCGCGGACGCCGTGTTCAGCGGCCGGGCCACCGCGTCCACGGGCACGCGTCGCTGCCGCCGCGCGGCGTCTTCCACGATGAGCGTGAGCTGCACGTGGTCGCCGGGCGTGATCTGCCCGGCCAGGTCGATCAGCATGACGTGGTAGCCGCCGGGCTTGAGCTCGACCGCCTGGCCGGCGGGCAGGTCGACGCCCGCCACCTGGCGCATTTTCATGACGTTGTCCTGCATGGCCATTTCATGCACCTCCACGTGCTTGGCCGCCTGCGACTCCACGCCGACCAGCCGGCCTGGCGCGGCCGAGGTCAGGCGCATGAACACGCCCGTGGCGTGCTGGTTGGGAACGGTGGCGCGCACCCAGGCGTCTTGCACCGACAGTCCGGCGTCCTGGGCCAGGGCGGCGTGGTTGAATCCGGCCAGCGCGCAGAGGGCGAAGGCGGCGGCCAGGGGCTTGATCGCGATTTTTTTCATGATGGTTTCCTAGGGAGTCAAAGCACGGTGCGCAGGTCTTGCGCGCATTCCTGCGCGCTTTGCTGGTGGCGCAGCGCCAGGCGCAGCTTGCCCTCGGCGTCGATGATGTAGGTCAGCGCCGTGTGGTCCATGGTGTAGGAGGAACCCGTGGGGACCTTCTGATAGAACACCTTGAAGGACTGGGCGGCGGCGCGGGTCTGCTCCGCGGTGCCGCGCAGGCCGACAAAGCCCGGATCGAAGGCCTGGGTGTAGGCGCGCAGGATCTCCGGCGTGTCGCGCTCGGGGTCCACGGTAATGAACAGGACCTTCAGCTTTTCGGCGTCCGCGCCCAGCAGGCCCTTGATCTCGATGGCGCGGGTCAGCGCCGTCGGGCAGATGTCCGGGCATTGCGTGAAGCCGAAGAACAGCATGACCGGCTGGCCGCGGTAGTCGGCCAGCCGGCGCTCCCGGCCGTCGGTGTCTTGCAGCTGGAAGTCGCCCGTCGGCATGTCCGATAGGTCCATACCTATGAGTTTCGGGGCGTCGGGGCCGCAGCCGGCCAGGGCCAGCAGGGCGAGGGAGGACAGCAGCAGGCGCCGCCGCGGATCGGGCGCGGCGGCGCGCGTCGCGCCGGCGGGCGCGCGCAGGAAGGGGGAATGCATGAAAACCTCTGGGATTGACGTGTCGGCAAGGCGCGCGGCAACGCCGCGCGGTCGGGCGGAGTCAGGCCAGGGAGGGTGGGGCTCGCGAACCCAGCGGCGGGCCTTGGGCGGGCTGCGGGGGCAGGGCGCGATAAACGGGCGGCAGCGTTGTGCGCCGGCCAGCCGAGACGAGGATGGGCGCCAGCGCGGGCGCGGGGGCGGGCGCAACGTGCGCGAGCAGGCCGAAGGGACATTGCGCGCCGGTGTCGGCGGCATCGTGCCCGGCCTTGCCGCCGCCCTCGGGCGACAGCGCGACGCTCAGTGTGGACAGGTCGCCGGCGGCGGAGCAGAACGTGACTTCCAGCCGGCCGTCGTGCAGCGCGCGGGCATCGGGCATGTAGCCCGCCGGGACCAGCGCGCGCAGCGCCAGGGCCAAAAGCGCCAGCCACAGCACGCCGCGGGCGCGCAGGGCGCGTCTGGCGTGAAGGAGGCGGGTCAGGCTCGGCATGCGGGCATTCTATGCCAAGCCCGGCCCTCAGTCGTCCGTATCCAGCCTGCGTACCAGGGCAATGTAGCGGCGCTGCGCCTGGTCGGCAGGCAATCCGGACAGCATCCGCCAGGCCGCATGCCGCACCTGCGCCAGCGCGTCGGCATCGGCGCCGGGCGCGGGCGGGGCGTCGCCATGGCGCGCCTGCTGCTCGTAGGCATGCAGGCGCAGGCTCACGGCGGCGGACGGCGGCTGCGCCAGCGCCCGCAGCGCGATGGCGGCGGCTTCGAAGGCGTCGGGCAGGGCGTGCGCGGCGATGGCCAGCGTGGCCTCGTCCATCGCGTCGCCCTCGGGTTCCCTGCCGTTGGCGGCGGCCAGCCGGCGCCACATCGCATCTTCGCGCTCGGGCTCGTCCGCCCGGGCGTTGACCTTGGCGATGGCATTGTTGCGCAGGCGCAGCGTATGGGTGGCGGCGCCGTCGTGGACACGGGCGCCGTCCTGCACCTGAAAGCGCAGCGGCAGCGCCACGGCGCGGCCCGCCAGCGCGGGCTGGCCCACGCTGCTGACCGTGAAGGTATTGCGCGAATAGTCCATCAGGCGCGAGAACAGGTCGATCAGCGCGCCGCGGCCTTCATAGACGCCGCTGACGGGGTTGTCGCCTTCCTCGTGCCAGACCACGTCCTCGGCGAACAGCGGGAACAGCGTTTCGAACTCGCCGGCCAGGAGCGAATCGCGATAGGCGCCGAGGATGCGTTCGATATCGGCCGCGCCCATGGGGGCGGCGCGGCCGGCGGCGCGCGGGGATTGCGCGGCGGCCGGGTCGCGGTCCATGAACTGCAGGACATTGGCGGCGACCCGGTCGCGGTCGTTGTCCACGCAGATCATGTGGTAGCTATTGTCCAGCAGCACGAGCTGGCTGCCGGCGATCGCGTCATGCAGAAAGCGCGCCGAGCGCACCGAGGTGAGCTCGTCCTCGTGGGCATGGACGATCAGCGTGGGGCAGGCGATGCGGTCCAGGCCCTGCATGACGAAGCCGCGCAGCCGGTCGACCTCGCGCACGCAGGCCAGCGGCACCCAGCGGTAATGGAAGTTCTCGCCGCGCTCGAACTTGGCCTTGACGATGGACCTGACCAGCTCGTTCTTGATGCCGTAGGGCTCTTCCTCTTCGACTCGCATGCGCGCGGCCAGCCCGGGAATGCGGT
Organism: Achromobacter sp. NPDC058515; assembly: GCF_042721735.1. NCBI lineage: Bacteria > Pseudomonadati > Pseudomonadota > Betaproteobacteria > Burkholderiales > Alcaligenaceae > Achromobacter > Achromobacter sp. NPDC058515. The sequence continues at coordinate 63,915 of NZ_JBHXNI010000022.1, read as the reverse complement.
AGACCAGCTTGCGCAGGCCTCGATACCACGGGGTGCTCCAGCCGTCGATGAACACCGGCGCGGCCAGCGAGACGAGCTTGCCCTTCTGGTGCCCCACCCGCTTGCAGAGCTCCACCGCAAGCAGCGCGCCCAGGCACATGCCCATGACGTGCAGGGTGTCGTGGCGGGCGGCCACCTCGCGGTACTTCTCGGTCACCGCGTCCAGCCATGCCTCCGCGCGCACGCCCAGCAGGTCTTCCGGCGTGGTGCCGTGCCCGGGCAGCGTCAGGCTGTGCGTTTCGATGCCGGCGCGCTTCAAGACCTTGTGCATGGACCCCAGGTCGTACTGGGTGCCGCCCAGGCCGTGGATCAGCAGGGCGCCGGTACCGGCGTCGGCGTGGGCTGCGCTATCCGGCATCGGCGGGCTCGTGCTCGATCTCGCCCAGGCGCCACATGCCCGCCACCACGGCGACGCTGCCGTCGAAGTCGGCCAGCGGCGACCCCCGGTCGCTGACCAGGCGCCAGCCGCCATCGGCATGCGCCACGCGGAACAGCAGCGGCGTGCGGTCCTGCGCGCCCGCGCGCCGCGCCGCCCAGTGCATCGTCAGGCGCGAACGGTCCTCGGGGTGGGCGCGCGCCAGCAGCGCATCCAGGTCGGCGACGGCGCCCGCGGGCACGCCGAACGCGTCCTGCAGGTCTCCGGCCAGCTCCAGCGTGCCGTCGTTGGGGTTGTAGCGGTACATCAGCTGGTGGCTGCCGGCCAGCGCCAGGTCGAAGCGGCCGCGCCATTGCTCTGCGTATTCAAGGGCTTGCGCGCGCGCGCCGCGCAAAGTGTTGACCAGCAGGAGCAGCAGCGCCGTCACCACCAGGTAGACCTGGGTGGCCAGCAGCACATGCCAGGGGTCGCTGGCTTCGACAAAGGGGCCTTCGCCCTGCGCGCTTTGATACAGGGCCATCAACGCCAGTGTCGCCATCGCCAGCGTGCCGCCCGGCGCTCCCCATACCAGCGCGATCAGCACGGCGAACACCAGCGGCAGGTAGGTGAGTTCGAACGACACCACATAGGGCAGGTTTGCGATCATCTCGCCGTCAAAGGTCATGAAGGTGGAGGCGATCATCAGCGCATAGGCCGCGGCGCCCAGCGCCAGGTCCCGCAAGCCGGGGCCGCCGGAGCGCCGCGGGCGGAACCGCGCCCACCCCGTCAGCGCCGGGGCCAGGATCAGCACGCCCGCCAGGTAGGCCGTCACCCAGGTGCGCAGCCGGACCAGGGCATGGGCGTCCTGCGTCAGCCACAGCCAGCCCCCGCCCAGCAGCGCGCTGCTGGCGGCGCCGACCGCCGCGCCCGCCAGCAGGGCCGCCACGAAACCCAGGCCGTCGGCGCGCGGCGACAGGCGCTGCACCGTCCAGGCGGCCAACAGGGAAGACAGGCTGCCCGTGACCGCGAGCACGACCGCGGTGGCGGGCTGCCCGCGCCAGACCAGGCTCAGGATCAGTTGGGCGCAGAAGAAGCCCAGCAGCAGCAGCGGCCAGTCGCGGCGCGGCGACAGCAGGTAGGCGCCGACGGCCACCCCCGGGGGCAGCCAGACGAAGAACGCGTGGCTGACCGGATCGTTGAGCAGATGCGAGAACACGCCGCACAGCAGATACGGAATGGCCCACAGCAGGCATAGCGGATTTCTGGTGGACGTGCCGGTCATTGCCATGTCGGTCCTTGCTGATGCATTGATTCGCGACGAAAGCGCTTCGCCTCAATCAGCGGGTTATACACGGCCAGGGCGCCGTTGCGAAGCATCCGCGCCGCGCCGCGGCCTCAAAATCTTGGTACCCTTGAACGCACCCAGTTCCGACACCCCACTTTCAGTGCCCCAGGTTTCAGTGCATTCCCTGTCCGTTCCGACCTTGCCCGTTTCCGCCATGTCTACCGGCCCGACCCGGGCGGGGCCGTACGCCCGCCTGTGGATGGGCGCGTTGATGGCGGCGCTGCTTGTGCTGTTGTCCGCTTGCGGCACCACCAAGGTCCAGCCCGGCTACTACCGCGTCCAGTCGGGCGACACGCTGACCCAGATCGCGCGCAAGGAAGGCACGAGCGTGAGCGACCTGGTCCGCTGGAACAAGCTGTCCAATTCCAATGCGATCGAGGTTGGCCAGGTGCTGCGGGTCGAGCCGCCCGCCGGCCAGGCGCGCACGTCCACGCCCAGCAAGGCCGGCAGCAAGCGGCAGGCCTCGACCCGGCCGGCCACCACGCAGGGCAAGCGGCGCACCGCCCCGCCGGGCGCGATCTCGCTGGTGTGGCCCGCCCAGGGCAAGGTCACGCGCGGCTATGACGGTTCGCGTTCGAACGGCATCGTGATCAGCAATTCCTCGGGCACGCCGGTCGTGGCCGCCGCGCCGGGCACGGTGGCCTATTCCGGCAGCGGCCTGCGCGGCTATGGCCATCTGGTGATCGTGAAGCACAACGCCAGTTTCCTCAGCATCTACGCCCACAACAGCAAGCTGCTGGTCAAGGAAGGGCAGCGCGTGAGCCAGGGGCAGAAGATCGCCGAGATGGGCAACAGCGACAGCAAGCAGGTGGGCCTGTATTTCGAGCTGCGCTACGACGGCCAGGCGGTCGACCCGGCAGGGTCCTTGCCGTCGAAGTAGCCTCAAGTCGGTGTCTGACACCTGCCTCGGGTGTCTGACACCAGGAAACCAGGGAGCCGCCGCTACAGCGTGGCTTCCTGCGTCAGGGTCGAGATGAAGGCGGCGGTGCGCGGGTCGGCGGGCTGGGTGAATACCGTCCGGGAATCGCCGGCCTCGACCACGACGCCGTCCAGCAGGAACACCACTTCGCGCGACACGCTGGCAGCCAGGCGCAGGTCGTGCGTGGCCATCAGCATGGTCATGCCTTCGGCGGCAAGCTGGCGCAGCACGTCCACCACCTCGGCCGCCAGGCCGGGGTCCAGCGCGGAGGTAGGTTCGTCGCACAGCAACACGCGCGGCGCGGGAGCCAGCGCGCGGGCAATCGCCACGCGCTGCTGCTGCCCGCCAGACAGGTTGGCGGGCCAGGCGTCCGCCTTTTCCAGCATGCCGACCTTGCGCAGCAGCTCTTCGGCGCGCGCGCGGGCGCGGTCGGCGGGCCACTTCTGCACGGTCAGCAGGCCTTCCATGACATTGCCCATGACCGTCTGGTGCGGAAACAGCTGGAAGTTCTGGAACACCATGCCGGTCTGCTTGCGCACGCGCTGGACCTGGTCGCGGGCCAGCTTGCGGCCGGGCTGGAACTCGACCGTCTCCGGCCCGATTTCGAGCGTGCCGCGGTCGGGGACTTCCAGCAGGTTCACGCAGCGCAGCAAGGTGCTCTTGCCGCTGCCGGACGGGCCGATCAGGGCGGTGACGCTGCCTTCGGCGATCCGCACATCCACCTGCTTGAGCACGGGATTGCCGCCGAATGCCTTTTCGATCTTTTCCAGGCGGATCATCGGGTCTTCTCGGTAAACACGGCATGCTGGCCGAAGCGCCGCTCCAGGCGCACCTGGGCCGCGGACAGGACGGAACTGAACACCAGGTAGATCAGCGCGGCCTCGGTGTAGAGGATCAGCGGCTCATAGGTGACCGCGGCGATGCGCTGCGCGGCCTGGAAGATCTCGGGCACGGTCAGCACCGCCGCCAGCGAGGTGTCCTTGACCAGCGCGATGAACGAATTGGACAGCGGCGGCACCGCCACGCGCGCCGCCTGCGGCAGGATGGTGCGGCGCAGGGCCTGGCCGCGCGTCATGCTGAGCGAATAGGCCGCTTCCCATTGGCCCTTGGTGATGGACTCGATGGCGCCGCGGATGACTTCGGAGTTGTAGGCGCCCACGTTCAGCGTGAAGCCGATCAGCGCGGCGGGCAGCGGATCCAGCACGATGCCCACGCTGGGCAGGCCGTAGAAGATCACGAAGAGCTGCACCAGCAGGGGCGTGCCGCGGATGAGCCAGACATAGAAGCGCACCACCGCCACCAGCGGGGCCGGGCCGAACAGCCGGATCAGCGCCACCACGAAGGCGAGCGCCAGGCCCAGCGCAAAGGACATCAGCGTCAGCGGCACCGTGAATACCAGCCCCGCATGCAGCAGGGGCCAGAACGAGTCCGCCATGAGCTGCACCCAGGCCGGCACCGCCCATTCGCCTATTTTCGCCAGCAGCCAGTCGGGCAGGACGGTTTGCAGCCAGGTAGGCAGCGTCATGTGCGCTCCAGTCGCTTATTGCGCCGACAGGTCCGTGCCGAAGTACTTGACCGAGATGGTCTTGTAGGTGCCGTCCGCCTTGATGTCGGCCAGCGCCTTGTTGATGGCGGCCTGCAGTTCGGGGTTGCCCTTGCGGATCAGCACGCCGGAATTGCTGAATTCGGCCGTCTTGTCGGTGGCCGCGATCTTCACGCGGGCGTTCGGCTTTTGCTTCTTGAAGTCCAGGAACGACAGGTTGTCGTTCACGGTGGCCTCGACCCGGCCGGACGTGAGCAGGTCGATGGCTTCGTTGAAGCCCTGCACGGCGACCACTTCCGCGCCATGGCTTTGCGCCAGCTTGCCGAAGTTGCTGGTCAGCGTGTTGGCGGACTTCTTGCCCTTCAGGTCGGCGAAGGACTTGATGCTGGTGTTGTCGTCGCGCACGATCAGCACGGCGGCCGACGAGATGTACGGGTCGGAAAAGTCGTATTTGGCGCGGCGCGCGTCGGTGATGCCGACCTGGTTGATGACGGCGTCGTAGCGCTTGGCGTCCAGGCCGGCGATCAGGCCGTCCCATTTGCCTTCGACGAATTGGGCCTTCACGCCCAGGCGCTCGGCGATGGCGCGGCCGATGTCCACGTCAAACCCGGTAAGCTGGCCGGATGCGTCGTGGAAGGTGAAGGGGGCGTAGGTGCCTTCGGTGCCGATCTTGAACACGCCGGCGGATTTGATCTGGTCCAGGCCCGACTGGGCGTGGGCGGCGGACAGGGCGGCGACTTGCACCAGGCCGGCGATGAAAAGCGTACGGAAGAGTTTCATGGCAATGCTCCACGGATAAGCGATATCACTGTGGAGAGCATGTGGGCCTGCAATGCCCTCCGGCGTAGCCGCACTCTAACAACGGGCCTATTTTTCCACAAAGCATAAGGAATAGTAAAAATATAGCCGCAAGTCATATGGCTCAGCGCCCTGGCGCGGTCGGTCCGGGGATCATCCAGGCGGTACCTTGATGGAGACGGGTGTGGAACAGCAATGGAACAGGCGTGCGTTCATGATGGTGGCCGCGGGCGCGGCGGCGGCGGGCGCGATGCCCGCCCAGGGCGCCAACGGCTTGCGGGCGATGCCGGGCGGGGGCGGGATCACCGACGTGGCGGGCCTGCGCGTGGGCCACTACACCGATACGCGCCGCCCCACCGGGTGCACGGTCATCATTGCCGAGGACGGCGCCACGGGCGGGGTCGATGTCCGCGGCGCGGCGCCCGGCACCCGCGAAACCGACCTGCTCAATCCCGTGAACATGGTGGAAAAAGTGCATGCCGTCGTGCTGTCGGGCGGCAGCGCGTTCGGCCTGGACGCCGCGAGCGGCGTCATGCGCTATCTGGAAGAAAGGAAGATCGGCTTCGACGTCGGCGTGGCGCACGTGCCCATCGTGCCCTCGGCGATCCTGTTCGACCTGGGCGTGGGCGACGCGTCCATCAGGCCGGATGCCGCCGCGGGCTACCAGGCCTGCAAGTCGGCCACCACCGGCACGCCGGAGGAAGGCAACGTGGGCGCTGGGGCGGGCGCCACGGTCGGCAAGCTGTATGGCCCCAAGCGCGCCATGAAGGGCGGCATCGGCAGCGCATCGCTCACGGTGGCGGGCGTGACGGTCGGCGCCATCGTGGCGGTCAACGCGGTCGGCGACGTGCTGGACCCGTCCACCGGGCGCATCCTGGCCGGGGCGCGCACTCCGGACGGCAAAATGCTGCTCGACACCCGCGCCGCCATCCTGGCCGGGGACCTGCCCAAGTCCATGCGCGAGGGCACCGCCACCACCATCGGCGTCGTCGCCACGGACGCGAAGCTGACCAAGGCGCAGGCCCAGAAGATCGCCGGCATGGCCCATGACGGCCTGGCCCGTACGATCAACCCTATCCACACCATGCTCGACGGCGATACGATCTTCGCATTGGGCACGGGCGCCTCGGGCAAGCCCGCCAACGTGATGCTGCTGGGCGTGATGGCGGCCGAAGCCATGGCCATCGCGGTGCAGCGCGCCATCCTGGCGGCGCGCGCGGTGCAGGGCTATCCGGCCGCTGTGGACTTCATCGCCTGACGCGCCGGCCGCCGGCTGACCCGGCGCTGTCACACAAGCGGGCCATCATGGCAGACGCCGGCGCGTAGCCGGGGCGGGAGCGCGTATGCAGGAAGGCGAACGATTCAACGGCGTGACGCATCTGGCCGGCCTGGCGATGGCGGTGCTGGCGTCCGGCGCATTGATCACGCGCGCCGCCGAACTGCAGGTGGCGACGCGGCAGATCGTCGGCTGCGCCGTGTTCGCCGCGTCGATGATCGCCGTGTATGCCTCGTCGGCCCTGTTCCACTGCAGCCGGGGGCGCCGCAAGGCCCTGTGGGCCAAGGCCGACCACTGCGCCATCTACCTGCTGATCGCAGGCACCTACACGCCGCTGGCGTTCGGGCCGGTGGACCACGGCTGGGGCGCCGCCATGGGGGTGGCGATCTGGCTGCTGGCATTCGCCGGCATCGGCCGCGAGCTGTGGTGGGCGCGCGGGGCCGCGCCGGCCCTGCCGCTGTACCTGGCCATGGGCTGGCTGGGCGTGATGTTCGCCGCGCCGATCGCGGGCGCCTTGTCCACGGCCGGACTGAGCTGGCTGCTGGCCGGGGCCGCCATCTACACCGCCGGCACGCTGTTCTACGTGAACGACAAGCGCTGGCGCCACGCGCACGGCATCTGGCACCTGTTCGTCATGGCCGGCACGGCCTGCCACTTCGTCACGGTGTTCGGCTTCCTGCAGCACGCGGCGGCCTGAGCCGCTAGCGCCAGCTTGCCAGCGGCAGCATGCCGCCCCGGTTCTTCACTTTGCGCATGACGATATGCGAGCACAGGTCGCGCACGCCGGGCAGCTTGCTGAGCTTGTCCTCGACGAATTGCGAGAACGCCGTCAGGTTGCGCGTGCGCACCGTCAGGATGTAGTTGGACGCGCCGGTCACGATGCTGGCTTCGGTGATCTCGTCGTGCAGGGCGATGCCGGCCAGGAATTCCTCGTGCCAGCCGGCCCGCGACTGGTCCAGCGACACGTGGACGATAGCCTCCAGCTCAAAGCCCAGCTTTTCGGCGTCCAGCACCGCCCGGTAGTTCTGGATCAGTCCGCTTTCTTCCAGCGCGCGCACCCGCCGCAGGCATGCCGAAGGCGACAGCGCCACCTGCTCGGCCAGGTCCTGATTGCTCAGGTGGCCGTTTTCCTGCAGGCGGCAAAGAATGCGGCGGTCTATGGCGTCGATCTGCATGGCTGCAATCCAATTCTAAAAAAATGATATCCATGCAATTTAATGCGGAAATCCAGGGTAAGTCACGCCTGCTTTTGCAATTTATCGGCCTGGCCACGCTGATAGTATGTACGCAGGATATTGCCTGAAGGAACTGATCATGAACACCCGCGAAGCCTGCGTGAACGCCGACCGCCAGGACCCCCTGGCCGCCCTGAAAGACCGCTTCGACCTCCCGCCCGGCGTGCTCTACATGGACGGCAATTCATTGGGCGTGATGCCCAAGACCGCCGCCGCCCGCGCCGCCGGCGTGATCACCCAGGAATGGGCCACGGGCCTGATCCGGAGCTGGAACACGGCGGGCTGGTTCGAGCTGCCGGCGCGCCTGGGCGACAAGCTGGGCAGCCTGCTGGGCGCGCGCGAGGGCGAACTGGTCATCACCGACACCACGTCCCTGAACATCTTCAAGGCGCTGGCCGCCGCGCTGCGCATCCAGCAGCAGAAGCAGCCGGCCCGCCGCGTCATCCTGTCCGAGCGCGACAACTTTCCCACGGACCTCTACATGATCCAGGGCATGATCGACCTGCTGCAGCAGGGCTACGAGATGCGCCTGATCGACGACGACCTGCCGCTGGACAAGGCGCTGGACGACTCCGTCGCCGTGATGCTGCTGTCGCACGTGAACTACCGCAGCGGCCAGATGCACGACATGGCCGCCGTGACCGCGACGGCGCACGAACGCGGCGCGCTGGCCATCTGGGACTTGGCGCACGCGGCGGGCGCGGTGCCGGTGGACCTGAACGGGGCCGACGCCGATTTCGCCGTGGGCTGCACCTATAAGTATCTGAATGGCGGCCCCGGATCGCCCGCCTTCATCTGGGTGGCGCCGCGCCACACCCAGGACTTCTGGCAGCCGCTGTCCGGCTGGTGGGGCCACACGCGGCCCTTCGACATGGCCGTGGCCTACGAGCCCGCGGGCGGCATCCGCCGCTACCTGTGCGGCACCCAGCCTATCGTGTCGCTGTCGCTGGTCGAATGCGGCCTGGACGTGGCGCATGCCGCCGACATGGCCGACGTGCGCAAGAAGTCGCTGGCGCTGGGCGACCTGTTCATCGCGCTGGTCGAATCGCGCTGCGCGGACCATCCCCTGACGCTCGTGACGCCGCGCAGCCACGCGGAGCGCGGCAGCCACGTGAGCTTTCGCCATCCCAACGGTTTCGAGGTGATGCAGGCGCTGATCGCGCGCGGCGTGATCGGCGACTACCGCGAACCCGAGGTGCTGCGCTTTGGCCTGACGCCGCTGTACTTCGGCTACGCCGACGTCTGGGACGCCGTCGATATCCTGAAGGACGTGCTGGACAGCCGAGCCTGGGACAAGCCCGAGTTCAGGCACCGGTCCGCCGTGACCTGACGCCGGACAGGCGTTGCCTTATCGCGCAGGCCATACGAGCCTTACATCCATCAAGAGAGCGCAGCACAGGGAGGAGACAATGCAACAACAGAAGGGGTTCGGCGAGATCGCCGAACGCGAGCAGGGGCTCAAGCGGCGCCTGACCTCAGGCCAGATGAGCATGATCGCCATCGGCGGGGCCATCGGCACGGGGCTGTTCCTGGGCAGCAAGTTCGCCATCGGGTTCGCGGGGCCCAGCGTGCTGATCAGCTACGCCATCGGCGGGCTGATCACGCTGCTGCTGATGGCCTGCCTGGCGGAAATGACCGTGGCGCATTCCACCTCGGGCTCGTTCGGCGCGTATGCCGAGCACTACATCGGCCCGCTGGCGGGCTTCCTGGTGCGGTACGCCTATTGGTCCTGCGTGGTGCTGGCGGTCGGCACCGAGGTCACGGCGATCGCCGAGTACATGCGGTTCTGGTTTCCCGGCGTGCCGGGCTGGCAATGGGTGTGCGTGTTCTCGGCCGCGCTGATCCTCATCAATGCGATGAGCGTCAAGGCCTTCGGCACGATCGAATACTGGTTCTCGACCATCAAGATCAGCGCCATCGTGGCCTTCATCATCCTGGGCGCCTATGTGGTCTGGGGCAATCCGCAGTACGGCGCGGCGCTGTACACCTCGCGCGGCGGCTTCTTCCCGAACGGCGTGTGGGGCATGTGGATCGCGGTGGTGATCTCGATCTTCAGCTACCTGAGCGTGGAGATGATCGCGGTGGCGGCGGGCGAGGCCGAGGATCCGGAACGCGCGGTCAAGCAGGCGTTTCGCGCCACCATCGTCCGGCTGGTCGTTTTCTACCTGCTGACGCTGGCGCTGATCCTGGCCATCGTGCCGTGGGACGAAGCGGGCAAGGGAGGCAGCCCGTTCGTCAAAGTGATGCAGGCGCTGGAGATCCCGGGCGCGGCGGGCGTCATCAACTTCATCGTGCTGGTGGCCGCGCTGTCGGCCATGAACAGCCAGCTATACATCACGACGCGCATGATGTTCAGCCTGTCGCGCGCGGGCCATGCGCCGTCGGCGTTCGGCCGGCTGAACCGCAGCGGCACGCCGCTGAATGCCTTGCTGCTGTCCACCAGCGGAATCGCCATCGCCACGGTCCTGAACGTGCTGTATCCCGAGACCGCGTTCACACTGATGATGGCCATCTCGATGTTCGGCGCGCTGTTCACCTGGATGATGATCTTCGTGACGCACTATTTCTTCCGCCGCCGCTGGGCGCGGGAAGGCGGGGCGCGGCTGTCGTTCCGGATGCCGGGCTTTCCGGTGCTGACCCTGCTGGGCGCGGCGGCGATGCTGGCCATCCTGGCCACTACGTACTTCACCAGCGTCTTCCGGATGACGCTGGTGTTCGGCGTGCCGTTCCTGCTTATCCTGGCGGGGCTGTATTTCTTGCTGTTCAGGAAGCGCGGTGTAGCCGTGGCCCTGAACGCGCGAGAACAACGCACCTGAACGGGTCCTAGCGCGCCTGCCCGCCGGCGCACTGCCGGATCGCGGCCAGCATCGCGCGGGCGCGCGCCGGCAGGGAACGCGACGCGTACACCGCGTGCATCTGCGGCGCGGCGCCTTGCGCCGAGGTCACCGTGTAGGCGGGACACACGCGCACCAGCGCGCCGCGCTCGATCTGCGGCTGGGCGGCCCAGTCCGCCAGACGGGCGATGCCCATGCCTTGCAGGACCATTGCCATCAGGCCGCTGCCGCTGCTGACGCGCACGGCCGGCTTGGCGCGCAGCCGGACGATGCGCTTGTCCTGGCGCAGATGCCAGTCCTTCAGCACGCGCGGACCGGTGTGCATGAGCAGGCGATGCGCCATCAATTCCTCGGGCTCCTGCGGCAGGCCCATGCGCGCCACGTAGTCGGGGCTGGCGCACAGCAGCCGGTCATAGGGCCACAGGCGGGCGCCCAGCAGGTCGCTGGAAGCCGGAAAACCGCCGCGCACCGCAAAGTCCAGGCTCTCTTCTATCGGGTCCACCCACTTGTCGGTATAGAGGATGTCGATGCTGACGCCCGGATGCTCGTCCGCGTAGCGGCGCAGCACCGCGGGCAGCAACGCCACGCCCAGCAGGTCGGGCGCCGAAAAGCGCAGGCGGCCCTGGGCGCCGCCCTGCGCGCCTTGCAGATCGTCGCGGGCCTGTTCCTCCAGCCGCAGCAGCTCGCGGGCGGACTGGAAATAGCTTTCGCCCTGCGGGGTCAGCACCACGCTGCTCTTGCTGCGCAAGAGCAGCTGCGCGCCCACCTGCCGCTCCAGCGATTGCACGGCGCGCGTGACGGCGCTGGGCGAGGCGCCCAGGGCGCGCGCGGCCGCCACGAAGCTCTGGCGTTCGGCGACGGCGCAGAACACCTGGTACTCCCACAGCGCGCCACGTTCCATGCGGAATCTCCATTGCGTTTACCGCAACATGATATTGCAACGACGGGCGGGGCGGCCCGCGTAGACTGGGCGTTTCCCCGATTTTTTCACTACGCACCATGCCCAACCCCCATTACCTGGACCCCCTGACCGGCGCCCGTTACCCGCTCGACGACCCGCGCTGGTGTTCCGACGCGCAAACGCCGCTGATGATCTCGCCGCTGCGCGGGATTTCGCGCGACGACATCGATACCCGCGCGCGCTCGATATGGCGCTACCGCGCCGCCTTGCCGCGCGACATCGCCCGTCCCGTGTCGATGGGCGAGGGCGGCACGCCGATGGTGGAGCGCGCCTGGGGCGGCTTGCGGCCGCACTTCAAGCTGGAATGGTTCAACCCCACGTGCAGCTTCAAGGACCGCGGCGCGGCCGTCATGCTGTCGTGGCTGCGCCAGATCGGCATCCCGGCGGTGGCCGAGGACAGCTCGGGCAACGGCGGCGCGGCGATCGCCGCGTTCGGAGCGGCGGCGGGCATGGGCGTCGCCATTTTTGCGCCCGCCTACACGTCCACCGCCAAGGTGGCGCAGATCCGGGCTTTCGGCGCGGACGTGCGCCTGGTGGAAGGCCCGCGCGAGAATTCGCAGACCGAGGCCATCCGCGCGTCGAAAGACATCTTCTATGCCAGCCACAACTGGCAGCCGTTCTTCTTGCAGGGCACCAAGTCCATCGCCTACGAGATGTGGGAAGACTTCGGTTTCCAGGAGCCCGACAACGTGGTGATCCCGGCGGGCGCCGGCAGCAATGTGCTGGGATGCGCGATCGGATTCGCCGAACTGCTGGCCGCCGGGCAGATCAGCCGCCTGCCCAGGCTGTTCGTGGCGCAGCCGCTGAACTGTTCGCCGGTGGACGCCAGTTTTCAGGCGGGCGTGGAGGAACTGGTTCCCCGCGAGGTGCTGCCCACCGTCGCCGAAGGCACGGCCATCAAGCACCCCGTGCGCCTGCGCGAGGTCTTGCAGGCAGTGCGCGCCAGCGGCGGCCAGACCGTCGCGGTGCCCGAGGCCGACATCGTGGCGGCGGTAAGGAAGCTGGCCGCGTCCGGCCTTTATGCGGAGCCCACCAGCGCCACGGCTGCCGCCGCGCTGGACGTGCTGGAGGCGCGCCGCGCGATCAAGTCAGGCGAACGCACCGTGGTGCTGCTGACCGGCACCGGCATCAAGTCCACGCAGTTCATGACGGACCTGTTTTCGGCGCCGGCCTGAGCCGGGGCGTCAGGCCGCGGCGGCGGCTGAAAAGCCGCCACGGCTCGTAATTTCCGGTTCCTTTCTTCGGTGCAAGGGGCGGACCCGATCAGCTCCGCGTCCCCCAGGGCCCTGCCGCCGTCAACGGATCGGACAGACGTGTGGCGCCGCCACACCCAAAGAGGAAGTTTCGGGGACGCTTTAAGAAATTTCTGATTTTTCTATTCCCTATTCCTAGGCAGCATGCTGGCCTGAATCTTCTGGATCGCCGCTGGAATCTCCAGCGAGCCCAGCCCTGCGGTAAGGAATAGGTCCGATGAACGAACTCCCAGGCGCCCAGCAGTGGCTGCGGCAAGTGGTACGCGCGCTTCCAAGCATCGACTGGCCGGCATTGCAGCAAGGGCCGCGCCCCTGGCTTTGCCTGAACGGCGCGCATAGCGAAGCGCTGGAAAGCGAGGTGCGCGCCTTCACCAAGAGATTCGACTACCGGTGGGTGTGGCGCGATACAGCCATGGAATATGGCGCGCCGGGATACAGGCAAGGGCCGTTGATCGTTCCGCTTGATGAGCCGCTGTTCGTCCATGCCCTGGACCATTGGCTCCCGCAGCAGGCCGGCCTGGTTTTGCTGGGGCCGGACGACGCCGACACGCTGGCCGGCCATTTGAAGGGCCTGCATCAACTGGTCGGGCCCGATGGCCAGCCGGTTTCCTTCAGCTTGCACGCCGTGCGGCAGCTTGAAGAGCTTTGTGAAGGGCTGGGGCCTAGTCGCATGGCGGAGATCTTCGGCCCGATGGAGCGCCTTATCTGGTACGCCGGCGACAAACGAGAAGGGGAGTGGTTGACCGCCCAGAACCCACGCGCGAGCGACGGCGGTGAAGAGCTTGGCGGCTCTCCGGTATTGACGGTAGTGGACGAAGAGGCGCTGGATCAAGCGAGCTATGCATGGTTCATGCGTGACGTCGAGCGTGAATTCAACCGGCGGTTTCCAGAGTACGCCAACGCCGAAAGCCAGCCGCTGCTGGTCGCGCATATGGCGACGTTTGCGCACGAGGCGCAACACCAGCTGGCGTTTTCCACCGAGCGCGACATACGCCACTACATGGCGCTCAGATTCCAGTACCCGCAAGATTTCTTTGCCAAGGACACCGATTTAAAGGCCATTTTGGTCCGGCGGGAGGTCGCGGGCAGGCAGCGCCTGCTTGATGCGGAGTCGCGGCTGGCGGAACTTGCAGGCTTGACGCCGTAAAGCAAAACCGGAAGGCATATGAACTACAAGAAGGCACTGAGTCCGGATCATCCCAGCGAAAAGCGTGCTGGAAAAGCCATTTCTCCGCCGCCCTGCGAGCGTGGCGTACCCGTTTATCCGCTTCGGTATGGCGTGAGCGCCTATGCCGCGGATGCCAAGCTCTACCCGACGCTCGGCACGGCCGGCTATCCGGCGCTAAGAAGCGGAAAGGCCTACGGGCCCCGCGTGCTGCGTCCGGGAAGCTACGTCTACTTGTTCTATTTCCGACACGGCCGGATGTGGACGCAGCATTATCAGGTCACCCAAAGGGTGCGATTCGCCCGTATTTGGTGGCGCAAGGAAGACGATGACGATTTGGCGCCGGGGCGCCTCTCGCGCCCCGACGAGGCGGGCTCCAAAAGCTACCTGCTCGCGCCGCAGACAGAGATCGCGGACACAGTCCACCTGCTGGTTAGCGACACGGTGCTGACTCACCGAACGCTCTGGCGCATCGAGACAAATCAAAACGGCCTGCGCGACAAGCTGGCCACCACACTCAAGCCGGCCGGCGGCGCCGGGCAGGCCAATGTGCTTGCGGCCACGACGTTGGCCAACGCTTGCCCTGAACTCGCGCCGCCCGCCACGCGCTACGCGGCGCGGCCGTATCCCTGGAGCGAGATCCAGTTCACGGAGAACGAGCCGGCCGATACCCACATCGCCGGAGCCATGTACATCGCGCTGCTTCCGTTCAAGAGCGTCACGCCATTGGCGGTGGTTCTGCAAGATCCGATAGGCGTCGCAAGCGAGCTCCACTACCTGGCGACCGATGCGGTAAAGCGGAAGACCAGGTATGCGGCCGACAACGCGCATAAGCTGCTGAGCGGGCAGCTCATCGCCAACTACTTCCAGACGGCGGAAAAAGGCGCGCAACGTTCTCCGGATTTGGCCAAGGCGGTCGCCAAGCAACGCAGGTTGGTGGACCATGCGGGCGCAGTCAGCTTTGCCCATGTCTACGCCAGGGAGATCGGGAAGTTTGACGCAGCCATAGCCGCAGCCGTGCAGGACGTGAAGGCGTGGGTATTGTTGATTGAAGCGCCCCGCCTGCTTGGCAAGGCGCTGAGTTGTTTCGATCTGGCCTCCCTGCATAACGCGCGGGCATACGAACAGGCGGTTTTCAACTGCATAGGCGGTTTGGTGCACACGCAGGAGGGGCAGCAGGCGCTGAGCGACCTGGTAGCGATGCCGCCTTCGCAGAGTCCTTATTGGCTCGCGCTGGCGAATGGCAGCAAGATTCTGATTGCGCGTTTGCAGGAAAAGGTAGGCGATATCGCGAAGAACCTTTTCGATGTCCTCGACAAGTATCTGGAGGAACACGCGGCGACGCCCGCCACCAATGCCCTGATCGGCTTGCTGCAGGCGTTGCCGCAATCCAAGCAGGCGGACATACTCGTGCGGCGGCTTCGCCATGTGCTGGAGATCCGATTCAATGCCACGATAGTCAGGTATGACGTAAGCCTGCCGGAACTGCTGCGCGCCGCATACGAGTTCCAGGGCCACCAGGCCTTGGGTGAAGAGCGGCTGCGTGGCTGGAAACTGCCTGCGCCCCGGGTCGGGCAGACGGCTGCAACTGCTCGCGTGCTGGTTTACGACTGGGTCAAGATCGGCGAGACAACGTATCGTGAACTAGATGGCGCGCCGGCTGAGCGTCCAGCGCTTCCGCCCGCACGGCCTGTTCATGCGGAAGGGAATTTGTTTTCCAGCATGATGGGACGAATGCGCGCGCCTGCGGGGCATTTTTTTACGGGGCTGGGGGGATTTTTGGCATTGAAGGGGCTTGCGGATGCTTGGAAGAACTTCAATACGCAAAACGGAAAAAATCCTCAGAACTTTTTCAGCAATGTCGGAGCGGTGAGTGCTCTTGTTGGAGCCGGTATAGAAATTGGTGCAGCGGCTATCGTGATGAGCGCCGGAACACGCGGTAATGCCGCATTGGCAACATGGGCACACGTGCTGCGCGCCAAGTATGGGGTAGCGCTCTTTGGTGCTGGCGGTGTCGGAATAGCCGCTGCCGCAGATGCCGTTCGGGCAGGTTATGCGGTTCAAGATAGTAATCTTGAACAGGCTGGCATGTACCTGGGCTCTGCCATCGCAGGCGGCGTGATAGCGCTGTCGACGTGGGGAGGAGGAACGGCGGCAGTGTCTACTATAGCTAACGGCGGAACAGTAGCCTTAGTCCTGGGTCTCTCGGCCGGAGGGTGGGCCATTGTAGGGCTCGTGGCGCTCGGGCTCGGGATTGCCTTTGTCATTGGAACGGATATGACCAGACACGGCCCCGTGGAAATTTGGCTCAAGCACAGTATTTGGGGAGTAAATAGCCGGCATTACACGAAGCGCGAAGAACTGGACGCCGTCCATGGGCTCTATTACCGCCCACGTTTCAGTGCGGAGTGGATCAATGCTAGGGGCCGTGATGTGGGCACCCTGCGCATCCATTGCCAATTGCCCGGCGTTGATGATTCGCCTGGTGATCGCTTTCAAACTAAGCTGACCTTCAGCCGGCACGGGAAAGTTCTTGCCCGTACCGACGGCCCCGTCCTGCATGCTAGTGGCACTAGCCCGGTTGACTATGACCGCGAATGTCTGGTCACTTCATTGGGGTATACCGGCAACGAATGCGGGTGGGCCATCAGCATGCACGAGGATACGGAGGTCGGGCTGGAGTACCTCTTCTTTCCCGATTTCGAGCAATCCCTTGGACTTGCTGTAGCGCAGCCCGGCGCGCCGGCACAGTTGGTTTTTTCATCGGGGGGCCTACTATCCGATCCTATCGACATCACGAAACTTGAACCGGTAAGGCCGCCCCAATGACAGCAGACACCGTAAAGCGTCTACCGCGCAGCGTGCGCTTTGGCGGCACTCCGCTCTATCACAACCACGTCACAGGTGAGCCGGCCCAGCCCGATGGTGTTCGACGTGTCAACGAGTCATGCGTGGAGCTTGAGACCTACGCAAATTTCACTCAAAGGGGCGTGGCCGGCTATATCGGCATGTCCGCGATCATCACGCTTATCGCGTTGCTAGCCATGATGTGGACGGTCGGATGGGAGGGTTTAACTTACGAGTTTGCGATTAACATGCTTATTACTGCTCCGGCTCTAACCTGCATTGCTTTCTTGTTCTATTTTGCCAGCGGCGCGCACCGTTGCCGCGGCGCCTTCATCCGCATCCATCGAGGAACCCGCAAACTGTATTTCATCTATCCCAACGGAAAGCGCCTTCACGTATTGGATTGGGACAAGCTTGAGGCCGTTGCTGGCTTTATCCCCATCATATCCGCCAGCGGCTACGCAAGCCGCCATCCGCTGTACTTGTTCGGGATCGATCATGCGCTGGATCCCCCGACCGAAATCTGTGCAGCATGCGGCAATTTAGGCACTTTTGGTGGCGACCGCTCGGCCCGCTCGCTGTGGTCGTACCTGCAAGCCTTCATGGCTCATGGCCCAGGCGGCCTACCCGAGCCGCTGCCGATTCCGCCGCGCCTGAGTCGCAAGCAGGAGACATTCAAGCCATATCGCGAGTGGTACGCGAGCTTGAGCGAGACGCTTGTCAAGCCTCATGGCAAGCTTTGGGCTCCCATAACCATTCCGCTCTGGATAGTGGGATTGCTCATCAGCGCCTTTCCAGACAGCGTCGAGGCATTCCTGCAGTACAACGTGCCCTATAGGAAGTTTCCGAAGGAAATCGACGAGCTTTGCGGCTTTGCGGAAAAGCGCCAGCCAGTCATTCGGGTCAACGGAGAGCGCATAGAGCCATGACGCGTTCTCCTAACGCAGCAGCCGCTTATCAACCCTGCGGGATGCTATTCGCCTCACGCCCCTTGATTCGGTGAGGCCGTCCAAATGACAGCAGACACCGTAAAGCGCCAACCGCGCAGCGTGCGCTTTGGCGGCACTCCCCTCTATCACAACCACGCCACAGGTGAGCCGGCCCAGCCCGACGGAGTTCGACGTGTCAACGAGTTGTGCGTGGAGCTTGAAACCTACGCAAATTTGACTCAGAGGGGGGCGGCGGGGTTTATCGGCATGTCCGTGGTCATCACGATTATTTCGCTGCTATTCGCCCTGTGGATATTGGGCTGGGAGCGCATGACATATGAACTCGCCCTAAGCATGCTTATTACTGCCCCGGCTCTAACCTGCATTGCTTTCTTGTTCTATTTTGCCAGTGGCGCTCACCGCTGCCGCGGGGCCTTCATCCGCATCCATCGAGGAACCCGCAAGCTGTACTTCATCTACCCCAACGGGAAGCGCCTTCACGTATTGGATTGGGACAAGCTTGAGGCCGTTGCTGGCTTTATCCCCATCATATCCGCCAGCGGCTATGCAAGCCGCCATCCGCTGTACTTGTTCGGGATCGACCATGCGATGGATCCCCCGACCGAGATCTTTGCAGCATGCGGTAACTTGGGCGCATACTCGGGCGACCGCTCCGCCCGGTCCTTGTGGTCGTACCTGCAAGCCTTCATGGCTCATGGCCCTGGCGGCCTACCCGAGCCGCCGCCGATTCCGCCGCGCCTTAGCCGCAAGCAGGAGACTCTCAGGCCATACCGCGATTGGTACGCAGGCCTGAAGCGCAGGCTCGCCAAACCTCACGGAAAACTGTGGGCCCCGATCACTATTCCGTTTTGGTTTGGCTGGTTGCTTATCAACGCCTTTCCAGACAGCGTCGAGGCATTCCTTCAGTACAACGTGCCTTATAGGCAGTTTCCGAAGGAAATCGACCAGCTTTGCGGCTTTGCGGAAAAGCGCCAGCCAGTCATCCGGGTCAACGGAGAGCGCATAGAGCCATGACGCGTACTCCTAACGCAGCAGCCGCTTATCAACCCCGCGGGATGCTATTCGCCTCGCGCCCCTTGATTGGGTAAGGCCGCCCCAATGACAGCAGACACCGTAAAGCGCCTACCGCGCAGTGTGCGCTTTGGCGGCACTCCGCTCTATCACAATCACCCCACAGGCGAGCCGGCCCAGCCCGACGGTGTTCGACGTGTCAACGAGGTGTGTGTTGAGTTGGAGACGTACACGAATTTCACGCGGCGAGGTGCGGCTGGCGCTATTGGATTGTCCATGATCGGGGCTATTGCGATTACCGCGTTCGGACTCTTCGTAATTGGCGCGGACAGGCTTACATACCAGATCGTGATGAATATGGTGCTTATAGCGCCCCTCTTGCCCGGGATGATCTCTGTTTTCTATTTTGCCAGCGGCGCTCACCGTTGCCGCGGGGCCTTCATCCGCATCCATCGAGGAACCCGCAAGCTGTACTTCATCTACCCCAACGGGAAGCGCCTTCACGTATTGGATTGGGACAAGCTTGAGGCCGTTGCTGGCTTTATCCCCATCATATCCGCCAGCGGCTATGCAAGCCGCCATCCGCTGTACTTGTTCGGGATCGACCATGCGATGAATCCCCCGACCGAAATCTGTGCAGCATGCGGCAATTTAGGCACTTTTGGTGGCGACCGTTCGGCCCGCTCGCTGTGGTCGTACCTGCAAGCGTTCATGGCTCATGGCCCAGGCGGCCTACCCGAGCCGTCGCCGATTCCGCCGCGCCTGAGTCGCAAGCAGGAGACATTCAAGCCATATCGCGAGTGGTACGCGAGCTTGAGCGAGACGCTTGCCAAGCCTCATGGCAAGCTTTGGGCTCCCATAACCATTCCGCTCTGGATAGTGGGATTGCTCATCAGCGCCTTTCCAGACAGCGTCGAGGCATTCCTGCAGTACAACGTGCCTTATAGGCAGTTTCCGAAGGAAATCGACGAGCTTTGCGGCTTTGCGGAAAAGCGCCAGCCAGTCATTCGGGTCAACGGAGAGCGCATAGAGCCATGACGCGCGACTCTCGAGGCGAAATCTGCTTTCGCTGACGTGCGTCGCGCCATTGTGTGTTGCGTCGTCTTAACGAGCTCTTCGCGCCGGGTCCAAGCGCGCCAGGCGAACGCACCGTGGCGCTGCTGACCGGCATCGGCATCAAGTCCACGCAGTTCATGACGGACCTGTTTTCGGCGCCGGCCTGAGCCGGGGCGTCAGGCCGCGGCGGCGGCCGTCCGTTCCGAGCGGGAGGCGGCCGGGGCCGGCGCGGGCGCGAACACGCGCAGGCGGTGGCCGTCGGGATCCAGCGCGACGAAGGTGCGCCCGAAGTCCATGTCGGTGGGCGCCTGCAGAATGGGCAGGCCGCGCAGGCTCCAGTCCACATGGCGCTGGTTGACGGCGTCGGCGTCGGCCAGGGTGAACGCCAGTTCGGATGCGCCGCCGCGTCCGGCCGCGGCCGGCTCCACGGTGTAGCGCGACCACAGGCCCAGCATCAGCCCGGAGTCCAGCGCGAACAGGGCGAAAGTGGGCGTGCTTTCAACCGGCGGCCGCTGCAGCAGCGCGCTGTAGAACGCGGCGCTGGCCTCGGGCTTTTCCACATAGAAGATGACGAAATTGGTGTCTGACATGCTGCGCTCCAGGTGGTTGACGCGCTCATGTTAGGCAGCGGTGCTGTCAGTTTTTGGCAGCAGCGTGCATCAGATTTTCTTCTGCTCGTGGTGGATGGCGCGCCACTCCTTGAGCAGCGCGTGGCGGCGCCGGGGATAGCGGTCGCCGGCGGCCAGGGTGGCAAGGCGATCGGTGCGGAAATGCCGGAAGTCTTCCCGCAGTTCGCACCACGCCATGACCAGGCGCACGCTGTCGAAAAAGCCCAGCGCAAACGGCCAGATCACGCGGGCGGAATCGGCGCCCTTGTCGTCGCGATAGGTGATTTCCAGCTTTTGCTCGGCGCGGATGGCCCGGCGGATCAGCGCCACGTCGACCCGGTCGATGACCGTGTACGCGCTGGGGCCGACCAGGAGCGGGATGGCGTCCAGCTCGTCGCGCAGTTCCTGCGGCAGCACCGCGCCGATCTTGGCCAGCGCATTGCGCGCCGCCAGCCCGAGCCGCTCGTCCGAGCGGCCCGCCACCCAGCGCGTGCCCAGCACCAGCGCCTCGATCTCCTCGGTGCTGAACATCAGGGGCGGGAGCATGAAGCCGGGGCGCAGCACGTAGCCCACGCCCGGCTCGCCCTCGATCTCGGCGCCCTGGTATTGCAAGGTCGCGATGTCGCGGTACAGCGTGCGCAGGCTGATGCCCATTTCCGCGGCCAGCCGGCGGCCGCTTACCGGCAGGCGGTGACGGCGCAGGGTCTGGAGCAGATCCAGGAGTCGTTCGGTGCGGGACATGGGGCGGGGCGGGCTTGGGGCGAGTCCGTAATGCTGCCACGAAACGGCAGCATGCGGGTATCGGCCCTGCCCGGCCCCTGATCCCGGCAGATCAGGCTCAGGAGCCGGCTTTCTTGCCCGTGGCCACGTCGATGGCCGAACCGTCTTCCAGGCTGACGCGGTAGATCTCGCGCACGACATTGCCGGCAAAGCCGATTTCGACGATGGACACGTCCTTGAACGTCGTGGCGATGCCGTCCGGCAGCACGGCGTTGAACTTGTCGGACTCCTGCTTCATGGCATCCTGCAGGCGGGCGTCGTAGAGGGCCATGCTGTAGACCAGCGTGGTGTGCGGATTGTGGGCGCGCACTTCCTTGCCGTCCTGCATGACGTTCACGCCGCTCACGCCCATCGTCTTGACCAGGTCCTTGCCCGCATCGCCCATCTTGGCGTAGACCGGACCCGTCACGCGCGGCAGCGGGCCGTCGCGCAAGGGCGCCAGCGCGGCCGTGGCCACGGTGTTGTAGCGCATCATGTCCTCGAAGCCCTGGCCGCTCTTGACCACGCCCAGGTCCAGCCACCAGGGGTGGCCGGCGCCCTTGGCGGCTTCCGTGGGATAGAAGGTCTTGAGCGTGACCTGCAGGGGGGCGGGCGGCTTGGGCAGCGCCTTCAGCATGCGGGCGGGCGTCTCGGGATCGGCGCTGTGGATGTGGACTACGGTGACGTGCGGCATGTTGGGCGTTTCGGCTTCGGTCTTCAGGCCCAGCTTGATCAGGTCTTCCTTGAGCGTGCCGCTCACCTTCGCGTCCAGGACGGCGTTGACCTCCTGCGGCAGGCGGTAGACGACGCCGTAGGTGGCTTTGTGCGCGCGGAATTCGGGCTTCTCCAGCGCACTGTTGTCGATGGGCGCGGCGGCTTGGGCGGCGCAGGTGGTGGCGAACAGGCCGAAGGCGGCCAGGTGCAATGCGCGTTTGATCATGGGGAATCCCTTATCGTTGTGGAGGCGACCCGCGAGAGTCATCCGCAGTGTGGCCAGCGCGGATGTACTGCGTATTGCACCAAGCAAAAGAATCCCGATACCAGTCTGCGCTTGGCCGATGGCTGGCGCGCCGGCCGGTATCCCGCTACCCCATGAAGACGATGGCCACGATGGCGATGCCCAGCAGCAGGTTCACGCCCACCCAGCGGCGGATGCCGCCCATGGCCTGGCCGCCCTTGGGCCAGTCGGCGGCGGCGACCGCCGCGGCCAGCCGCCCATAGAGCACAAAGCGGATATGGCCGAAGATGGCCATCATCACGACGCCGCCGGCGGCCATGAGGGTCCAGCTGCGGGGCATGAAGAAGGCGCCGCCGGTCTGCGCCGCCTGGCTGGCCTCCTGGCCGATCATCCAGGCGCCGCTCAGCAGGATCAGCACGATGGCAGCCAGCACGGCGTTCAAGAACGGGCCCAGCACCGCGGCCATGAGCTTCAGGCGCACTGGCGGTTCCAGCTGCGCGGCCGCCGGCCGCAGGAAACAGTGCGCGAACAGCATGCCGCCAACCCAGAGGATCACGGCCATGACGTGGACGAATTTCAGGGCGGTATAGAACATGCGGTCTGCCTCCAGAGGGTAGGGCGGCGGAAGCCGGCCGAATCTGTCCCCATGATATCTCCGCAAACCATCTCGCGCGGACTTGACCAGAATCATGGTTTTGCATTTAGAATGAGATTGATTTCTATTTGTGATTGTGAGTCAGGGAGCCATCCGTGCCGAATCCCGTGCTTGCCTCAGGCGACGCCGTCCATCTTCTGTACCGCGCCCATCATGGCTGGCTGCATGGCTGGCTGCGCGCCAAGCTGGGCAACAGCTTCGACGCGGCCGATCTCGCCCAGGACACGTTTGTCCGGGTGCTGCGCCATCGCCAGGAGCTGGACGCCTTGCGCGAACCGCGCGCCTACCTGACCACGATCGCCAAGCGGCTGCTGCTCAATCATCACCGGCGCCGCTCGGTGGAGCAGGCCTACATGGAAGCCCTGGCCCTGATGCCGCAGGCGCTGGCCCCGTCGGCGGAGCAGCGCCTGATCATCCTGGAAACCCTGCAGGAAATCGACGAGATGCTGGCGGGCCTGACGCTGCCCGCCCGCCAGGCTTTCCTGATGGCGCAGCTTGAAGGCCTGAGCCACGGCGAGATCGCCGAACGGCTCAACGTGTCGCTGCGCACCGTCCACCGCTACATCGCCAAGGGGCTTGAGCAATGCATCATGGCGGTGATCTGAGCGCGCATGCGGAAGGCGCGGGCGAATTGCCCGCCGTGGAGCGCAACGTCGCGCGCGAAGCCGCGCGCTGGCTGCTGCGGCTGAGTTCGGACCGGGCCACCGACGCCGACGTCCGGGCCTGCGACCAATGGCGCGCCAGCAAGGCCGAGCACGAGCATGCCTGGCAGCGCGCGCAGCGCGTGAACGCGCGCTTTGGCCTGATCCCCTCGGCGCTGGGCATGGCGACCCTGAACCGGCCGGCGTTCAAGAGCCGGCGCGCCGCCTTGAAGGCGCTGGTCGCGCTGGTGGTGGCCGGGCCGGCGGGGTGGGCCGCGTGGCGCGCCGACCCCATGGACTGGAGCGCCGACTATCGCAGCGCGGCCGGCGAGCGGCGCGAGGTGACGCTGGCCGACGGCTCGACCCTGCACCTGAACACCGCCAGCGCCGTCGACGTGCTGTTCGACGACGCGACGCGCCTGCTGCGGCTGCGGTCCGGCGAGATCGCCGTGCATGCGGTGGCGGATACGGCTGCGCATCCGCGGCCCTTTGTGGTGCGCACCCGCGGGGGCGACATCGAGGCGCAGGCGTCGCGCTTCTGCGTGCGGCAGGAGGGCCCGCATTGCCAGGTCAGCGTGCAGGAAGGACGCGTGCGCCTGAGCAGCGGGGCGCAGCCGGGCCGCTTTGTCAGCCTGTCCGCGGGCGAACAGAGCAGCATGACGCCGGACGGCGCTACCCCGCCTGCGCCCGCCGACCCGCACGCCGGGGACTGGATGCGCGGCGTGCTGTACGCCAGTCAGCTGCGGCTGGACGCCTTTGCCGCCGAGCTGGCCCGCTACCGCCAGGGCATCCTGCGCTGCGATCCCGAGATCGCGCATTTGCGCATTTCGGGCGCGTTCCAGCTGCGCGACACCGACGCGGTGCTGGCCGCCTTGCCGGCGACCTTGCCCGTGCAGGTGCGCTACCGCACGCCGTACTGGGTGACGATCGCGCCGCGCGCGTCGGCTGGCGCCTGACTGTTACAAAAAACCGGAGAAAACGCTGTCCGATCTGGATTTCACGAGGGTCATGGTCTGTATAGGCACACCAATGCCGATACCTGTTGGATCGAAAGGACGACCATGGCTTACACCCCTGCCGGCCGCGCAAGCGGCTCCCTGACAGCCCGAGGCGCGCAATGCCGGCTGACCCGTCTTACCGCCGCCGTGCATGCCGCGCTGGCCCTGGCCGCCGCGTCCGCCTTGATGCTGCCCGCGGCCCACGCGCAGGCGCAGGCAGTGGCGCAGGCCGAGGCCCGCGGATACCGCATTCCGGCTGGCGCGCTGGCCGATGCGCTGCCGCGCTTTGCGGACAGCGCCGGCGTGACGGTGCTCTTCGACGCCGCGCTGGTGGGGCAGCGCCGCACGCCGGGCCTGGATGGGGTGTACTCCGTGCATGAGGGCTTCTCGCGCCTGCTGACGGGCAGCGGCCTGGGCGTGGCCGAGCGCAGCGCCGGCGTGTTCGTGCTGCAGGCGCAGCCGCAAGCCGGCGTGACGCAGCTTGCGCCGGTCCAGGTCGAGGGCGACGGCGCGGTGGTTACTCCGGCCTGGGAAACCAGCACCGACCGCAAGCGCATGGACGAACTGCAGATCAGGAACTGGAGCGACCTGGGCAAGCGCGCCGAGCCGGGCGTGAGCTTCAATCGCCAGAACAACAGCATCAACATCAGGGGCCTGGACCAGGACCGCGTGCTGACGCGGGTCGACGGAATCCGCCTGCCGTGGCTGGACGACGGCGCGCGCGGCGTGAAGGGCGGCCTGGAGGCGGTGGACTTCAACAGCCTGTCGCGGCTGGACATCGTGCGCGGCGCGGACGCCAGCGGCGGCGGCTCCGGCGCGATTTCCGGCATTGCCGACCTGCGCACGCTGGACCCGTCCGACCTGCTGGCCGACGGCAAGACCTTCGGCGCGCTGGCCAAGACCGACTACGACTCCGCCGACACCAGCTGGGGCGCCAACGCCGCGCTGGCCGGCCAGATCCACAGCAACACGTTCTGGCTGGTGCAGGCGGGCGTGCGCAACGGCCACGAACTGGACAACCGCGGCGACGTGGGCGGCTACGGCCCCAAGCGCAGCGAGCCCAGCCCCGAGGACTACGACCAGCGCAGTTTCCTGCTGAAGCTGCAGCAGCGCGTCGAAGGCGGCCATCGCTTCGGCCTGACGGGCGAATACTTCAAGCGCGACGCCGACATCGACAGCATGTTCGAGCAGGGCCCGGGCACCAGCTATCTGGCGGGCCAGAACAGCACCAGGAAGGAAACCGAGCGCGAGCGCGTGTCGCTCGACTATTCGTACAAGGCGCCTGGCGAGGGCGGCCTGATCGACACGGCCACCGCGGTCGTCTACTGGCAGCGCCTGCGCCTGGACAACTCGCAAAATGGCATACGCAGCGTCGATGCCCGCGCCTACGCGATCCCCGGCGACCCTTACCGCTACGGCTTCCCCAGCGGCCCCTATGGCCGCAGCAACTCCATCCAGCAGACGCTGTTCGGCGTGAACACCGAGTTCACCAAGCGCCTGGCGGGCGCGACGGTGTCGCAGCTGTGGACGGTGGGCGGCGAGTGGTACGGCAACAAGACCGAACAGAACTCCAGCGGCTACGACAACTGCCCCACGATCCCTCCGGGCCTGCGGGCGCCGATGGGCCCGCGCGCTTGCGACATGCTGCACACCAACCAGGCCGATGTGCCGCAGTCCAAGGGCGACCAGTGGGCCCTGTGGGTGCAGGACGAATTCAGCTTCGCCGATGGCCGCTACACCATCATGCCGGCCCTGCGCTACGACCACTACGAGCAGAGGCCGCAGTCCAGCGCCAGCTACGAGAGCAACCCCAACGCCGGCGCGCTGCCGCCGTCCAACAGCGGCAGCCGCTTCTCGCCCAAGCTGCTCGCCACGTGGAAGGCGATGGATGAGTTGAGCCTCTACGCGCAATATGCCTATGGCTTCAAGGCGCCCAGCCCTACCCAGCTCTATACCAACTACGGCGGCCCGGGCACCTATCTGCGCGTGGGCAACCCCTACCTGAAGCCCGAAACCAGCAAGGGCTGGGAACTGGGCGCCAAGATCGGCTCCGACGACCTCGGCGGTGCAGTATCGTTGTTTGATAATCGCTATCAGAACTTTATCGATGGCGACGTGCCGCTGAACGCCAGTTCGCCGCAGTGGCAGCCGGGCTGGGCAGGGCAGTATCCGCTGGGCGTGACGGGCAACGTCAACCGCGCCCGCGTCCGCATCTATGGCGCCGAGGCCAGCGCGCACTGGAAGTTCTCGCCCGGCTGGCGCACGTGGGGCTCGCTGGCGTGGGCCGTGGGCAAGGACGAGGGCACGGGGCAGTACCTGAATTCGGTGGCGCCTCTGAAGGCGGTGCTGGGCGTGGGCTACGGCCGCGACGTGTGGGGTGTGGACGCGCTCTTGACCACCGCGCTGCAACGCAACAAGGTCGAGTACCCGGAACCGGCGGCCGGCGCGCCCAACCCCGACTTTAAGGCGCCGGGCTATGGCGTGGTGGACCTGATGGGATATTGGCGTCCCGCCGCGGTGAAGGGACTGCAGGTGCAGGCTGGCGTGTTCAACCTGTTCGACAAGAAGTACTGGGAGGCCATCAACGTGCCGACCGCGGGCGCCATCACCATCCCGCGCCCGGTGGATTGGTACACGGAACCGGGGCGCAGCGTGCGCGTCTCATTGACCTACCAGTATTGAGTTCGGTCCGCCGCCGCCCGGCGCAGATCGGGCTCGGCGGCGGTTTTTAGCAATGTTTGGCACCGGCCGGAGGGCCTACGATGACGACTACCGATTTCACGACCCGCGCTGAGGAACTGCGCGCCCGCAACGAGGCCCTGGCCGCCTCGCAACCCGGACTGCGCGCCCGCAGTCTGGCCCAGGCGCTGGGCGTGTCCGAAGCCGAATGGGTGGCCGCGGGCTGTGGCGGCCTGAAGGCCACCGCGCTGCATGGCAAGCCGCAAGAGATCTTCCGCGAACTGGGCACGCTGGGCGAGGTCATGGCGCTGACGCGCAACGACTGGTGTGTGCATGAACGCCACGGCGTGTATGAGGACATCCAGGCCGAAGGTCCGGTGGGCCTGGTGCTGGGACCGGATATCGACCTGCGCGTGTTCTTCACCGCATGGAAGTCCGCCTGGGCGGTCGAGCAGGACGGTCGCCACAGCCTGCAGTTCTTTGACGGCGCGGGCGTGGCGGTGCACAAGGTCTACCGTACCGACGCCACCGACGCGGCCGCCTACGACGCCCTGGTCGCCAGGTTCGCCGGCGAATCGCAATGGCCCGTGGCCCAGCCCTATGCCCCCGCCGCCGACGCCGAACAGGTCGAGGATGCGCAAGGCTGGCGCGAGGCCTGGCTGGGCATGAAGGACACGCACGAGTTCTTCCCGCTGCTGCGCAAGTTCAAGGTGTCGCGCCTGGCGGCATTGGCCGCCGCGGGCGAGGACCTGGCGCAGGCGGTGCCGGCGGACGCCGTGGAACGCATGCTGCAATCGGCGGCGGAATCGGGCCTGTCCATCATGTGCTTCGTGGGCAACCGCGGAATGATCCAGATCCACACCGGCCCGGTGCAGACGCTGCGCCGCACCGGCCCCTGGTTCAACGTGCTGGACCCGAAGTTCAACCTGCACCTGGACACGACCGCGATCGCTTCGGCGTGGGTGGTGAACAAGCCTACCTCCGACGGCTGGGTGACCTCGCTGGAGGTGTACGCCTCCACGGGAGACCTGATCGTGCAGTTCTTCGGCGAGCGCAAGCCGGGCAAGCCGGAACTGACGGGCTGGCGCGAGCTGATGGTCGGCCTGTGCAGCGCGCCGCTGGCCGCTTGAGCGCAAAGGAAGCCGCGATGAAGAAATGGTTGGCAGTAGCGGTGGGCTGGATGCTGGCGGCCGGCGCGCACGCGGCGCCGCCCGCCCGCGTGGTGACGCTGGGCGGCAGCGTGACCGAGATCGTGTACCAGCTGGGGCAGGGCGACAAGCTGGTGGGAGACGATCTCTCCAGCCTGTACCCGGAGGCCGCGACCAGGCTGCCGCGCGTCGGCTATTACCGCTCGGTGCCGGTGGAAGGCGTGCTGGCGCTCAAGCCGGACCTGGTGCTGGCGTCCGAGCAGGCCGGGCCCCCGGATGCGCTCAAGCGATTGGGCGAGGTGGGCGTGCGCATTGTCACCGTGCCCGATTCGCCGTCGGTCGATTCGCTGAAGGCGCGCATCCGCAACATCGCCGAAGCGCTGGGCGTCGCGCCCGACGGCGAGCGCATGGTGGAGCGCATCACGCGCGAGCTCGCCGCGGTGGAGGCGATTCCGGTCACCAACGCGCGGGCGGTCCTGCTGCTAAACCGCACCGGCACCCTGCAGGGCGCGGGGGGCGGCACCGCGGCCAACGAGGTCATGGCGATGGCCGGGCTGGTCAACGTGCTGAAGGACCAGCAAGGCTACAAGCCGCTCTCGGCCGAGGCGATCAGCGCGCTCGCGCCGGACGTGATCGTCGTCACCAGCACGTCGATCGAGGCGTCGGGCGGCGCGGAAAAGCTGCTGCGCCTGCCCGGCCTGGCATCGACGCCGGCAGCCGCGCATCGGCGCGTGATTGTGCTGGACGACCTGCTGCTGCTGGGCATGGGGCCGCGCTTGCCGCTGGCCCTGACCGAGCTCAAGCGGGAGGCCGCCAGTGTCATGGCGCGCTAGCGCGGGACGCGTCGGCGCGCCGCTGGCCTTGCTGCTGCTGGGCGTGGCCCTCGCCGTCGTGGCGCTGGCGGCCAGCAGCAGCGGCGCGGTCCGGATTCCCCTGCGCGAGATGCCTTCGCTGCTGTGGGGGCAGCCCGCCCCGGGCAGCGAGCTCTGGCGCAACGTGCTGATCGACATCCGGCTGCCCAGGGTGCTGTTCGCCCTGGTGGCCGGCGCCGCGCTGGCCATCTCCGGCGCCGCGATGCAGGCCCTGTTCCGCAATCCGCTGGCCGAGCCGGGCCTGATCGGCATATCGGCCGGCGGCGCGCTGGGCGCGGTGGGCGCCATCGTGCTGACCTCCGGCGGCTTCTGGATACTGGCGCCCGCCGCGTTTGCCGGCAGCCTGCTCGCCACCTTCTGCGCCTACACCCTGGGCCGGCGCGTGCCCGGCATGGCGGGGCTGCTGCTGGCGGGCATCGCCATCAACGCCGTGGCCGGCGCGATGATCGGCCTGTTCACCTTCCTGGCCAACGATGCCCAATTGCGCGACCTGACCTTCTGGACCATGGGCAGCCTGGCGGGCGCCAACTGGACGCTCCTGGCGTTCCTGGGGCCTTGGGTGCTGCTGATGTCCTGGTGGCTGATGCGCCAATGGCGGGTCATGAACGCGCTGCTGCTGGGCGAACGGGAAGCCCAGCACCTGGGCTATGCGCTCAAGCGCGTGCGCGCCCAGCTGGTGCTGGCGTGTGCGCTGATCGTCGGTCCGCTGGTGGCGGCCACGGGCGGCATCGGCTTTGTCGGCCTGGTGGTGCCGCATCTGGTGCGCATGACGCTGGGCGCCAACCATCGCTGGCTGCTGCCCGCCTGCGTGCTGGGCGGCGCGCTGGCGCTGACCCTGGCGGACTGGCTGGCGCGCGTGGCCGTGGTGCCCGCCGAATTGCCGATCGGGCTGGTGACCAGCCTGGTGGGCGGACCTTTCTTTCTGTGGCTGCTGGCGCGCGGCCGGAGGCACGGATGATGCTGGCGGCCGAGAACCTGACATTGACGCGCGGCGGCAACCGCATCCTGGAGCAGGTGTCGCTGACGGTGCGCCCCGGCGAAGTGGTGGGCCTGTTGGGCGCAAACGGCGCGGGCAAGTCCAGCCTGCTGGGCGCGATGTCGGCGGAGCTGGCGCCGGATTCGGGGCGGCTGCGGCTGGACGACGCCGACCTGGCGGGCCTGCCGCACCGGCGGCAGGCCCGCGTGCGCGCCGTGCTGCCGCAAAAGCCCGGACTGAGCTTCGATCTGGACGTGCGCGAAGTGGTGGCGATGGGCGCCTATCCGTTTCCCGAGCTGTCCCCGGCCCAGGTGGACGCCCTGGTGGATCAGGCGCTGGGCTGGGCCGACGTGGCGCACCTGGGCGCGCGCCGCTATCCCGAGCTCTCGGGCGGCGAACAGCAGCGCGTGCAGTTCGC
This sequence comes from Achromobacter sp. NPDC058515, assembly GCF_042721735.1. Classification (NCBI taxonomy): domain Bacteria; kingdom Pseudomonadati; phylum Pseudomonadota; class Betaproteobacteria; order Burkholderiales; family Alcaligenaceae; genus Achromobacter; species Achromobacter sp. NPDC058515. The sequence goes on along the minus strand of NZ_JBHXNI010000022.1, from coordinate 33,616 downwards.
CCGGGTGCTGGTGCAGTGCAAGGCGGCCCGCGCCGAGGGCGAGCCGCGCTACCTGCTGCTGGACGAGCCCACCGCCAGCCTGGATCCCAAGCATCAGGGCGACCTGCTGCGCGTGGCGGCGGGCCTGGCGCACGCGGGCGATACAGGGGTACTGGTGATCCTGCACGACATGAACCTGGCCGCCCGCTGGTGCGACCGCCTGCTGCTGCTTTGCGGCGGCCGCGGCATCGCGGCGGGCACACCCGCCCAGGTGCTGACGCCGGCGAATCTGTATCTGGCCTATGGGATCGAAGCGCATGTCATGCCGCATCCGCTGCAATCGGAGCGCCTGCTGGTGGTGACGACGTGACGCCGGACGCGGGGCCGGTAAAATGGCGGGTGACAGCACTTCAATCACTTACCCAACAGGACCCGTGTCATGCCTACTTTTGACGTCGTCTCCGAAGTCGACAAGCACGAACTTACCAACGCCATCGATCAGGCGAACCGCGAACTGGCCACCCGCTTCGACTTCAAGGGCACCGACGCCAAGTTCGAACTCGAAGGCTTTGTCGTGACCCAGGTCGCCTCCAGCGCGTTCCAGCTCAAGCAGATGCTGGACATCCTGCGCGGCCGCCTGTCGGCCCGCGGCATCGACGTGCGCTGCCTGGATGTGGCCGATCCCCTGGAGAACCTGGGCGGCGCCCGCCAGAAGGTCACCATCAAGCAAGGCATCGAGCAGCCGGTGGCCAAGAAGCTCATCGCCGCCATCAAGAACGCCAAGCTCAAGGTCGAATCCCAGATCAACGGCGACAAGCTGCGCATCACCGGCAAGAAGCGCGATGACCTGCAGACCGCCATTGCCTTGCTGAAGAAGACCGACGTCGACCTGCCGCTGCAGTTCGAGAACTTCCGCGATTAAGGCGCTGGGCCCATACAGATGGGGCATTCCGGCGAACTTCAATTGGTTGTGGAACTGGCGCGGGCCGGCGGCATGTCGGCCGCCGCGCGCGAACTCGACGTCACGCCCGCCGCGGTCAGCAAGCGGCTTGCGCAGATCGAGGCGCGGCTGGGCGTGCGGCTTTTCAACCGCAGCACGCGCCGCCTGAGCCTGACGGCCGAAGGCGAGTTCTACCTGGAAAGCGCGCGCCGCATCCTGGGCGAAATCGAAGACCTGGACCAGTCGATCGCCAGCCGCCAGGCCAGTCCTCGCGGCTTGCTGAAGGTCAACGCGCCGCTGGGCTTTGGCCGCAGCTACATCGCGCCCGCCATCGCCGAATTCGCGCAGAAGTATCCCGAGGTGTCGCTGCAGCTGCAGCTCACCGACAGCCCGGCCGACTTCGTGCGGGACGCGTTCGACGTGGCCGTGCGTTTCGGCGACCTGCCCGACACCAGCCTGATCGCCCGCAAGATCGCGCCCAACCGCCGCCTGGTGTGCGCCTCTCCCGCCTATCTGAAGACGCACGGCGTGCCGGCCACGCCGCACGACCTGGCGCGGCATCAATGCATCGTGCTGCGCCAGAACGAAGCGGCTTACGGCCTGTGGCGCTTTACCAAGGGGCGGCGCAGCGAGACCGTGAAGGTGCGCGGCAATCTCAGCAGCAACGACGGCGAGGTGACGCTGACCTGGGGGCTGGCCGGCCTGGGCATCCTGCAGCGCGCCGAATGGGACCTGGCCCGTTATCTGCGCAGCGGCCGGCTGGTGCGTGTGCTGGAAGACTATGCCTTGCCGCAGGCGGACATCTACGCCGTTTTTCCGGAGCGGCACCATCTGTCCGCCAAGGTGCGGGTGTTCGTGGACTTCCTGGTGGGGTATTTTCAGGAAGGCGCGGAAAGCCAGTGGTGACGCCCTGCAGGCGCGGCCTCGCTCATGCCGCCCACAGGTGCTGCGCCGCGTAGGCGCGCCAGGGACGCCAGGGCTCGGACCGGGCCAGCAGCTGCGCGGGCGTGTACGCCCGCGATTCCAGCCGCTCCAGCGCGCGTATCAATCCGATGTCGGCCGAAGGAAACGCATCCGGCTCGCGCAGCTGGCGCAACGCGATGTATTGCGCCGTCCATTCCCCCACGCCGCGGATCGTGCGCAGGCGGCGCACGGCTTCTTCCAGCCCGCCCGCGGCGTCAAACAGATGCCTGTCCGCCACGGCGGCGGCGGCCACGGCCGACAGCGTCGCCGCGCGGCTGCGCGGCATGCCCAGCGAGGCCAGCTCCGCGGCGGCCACGGTTTCGGGCAAGGGGAATACGTGGGTCAGTCCGCCCTCGGGGCGGACCATGGGCGCGCCGTGCGCGGCCACCAGCTTGCCGGCCAGGCGGATGGCCGCGACCACCGTGATCTGCTGGCCCAGCACGGCGCGCATGGCCAGTTCAAATCCGTCCCAGGCGCCGGGCACGCGCAGGCCGGGCCGGGCCTGGATCAGCGCCGTCATGACGGGATCCTGCGAGAACTGCGCGGCGATGGCGACCGGGTCGCTCGCCAGGTCGAAGACGCGGCGCAGGCGCGCGATGATGGCCGGCAGCGCCTGCAGCCGCGGAAACCGCACCGTGGCCTGCAGCGCATTGCCGGTGCCGGGCCGCACCGTCACCGTTCCCTGGCGGTCGTCCAGGAAGATGGTGCGCGCATAGGTGTCGTCCTTGACCTGTTCGATGCCGGGAATGGCCCGCAGCCGCAGGAAGTCCAGCATGGCGGCCCAGTCATACGGCGGGCGATAGCGCAGCAGCAGCTTGATTTCGCCATGCTCGCCCGCCGAGACCTCGGGCTTTTCCGAGCGCCGCAGCGCGCCCGGCGCCCGTCCGAACAGGTTCAGGAATATCTCGTTGAAGCGCCGGATGCTGCCAAAGCCCGCCGCGAAGGCAATCTCCGCCATCGGCAGATGCGTTTCGTGGATGAGCTGCTTGGCCAGCAGCACGCGGCGGGTCTGGGCGACCGCCACGGGGGATGCGCCCAGGTGCTGGCGGAACTGGCGCCGCAGCTGCCGTTCCCCCACGCCCAGGCGCTGGGCCAGCGCGTCCACTCCATCTTCGTCCAGCGCGCCCAGTTCGATCAGCTGCAGGGCGCGCGCCACGCTGTCCGGCAATTCATGTCCGGGGCCGAGCTCGGGCGCCGTCTCGGGGCGGCAGCGCAGGCAGGGGTGATAGCCGGCCTCCTGCGCCGCGGCGGCGGTGGAATAGAAGGCGACGTTCTTCGACAAGGGCGTGCGCGCCGGGCAGACCGGGCGGCAGTAGATGCGCGTGGTCTTGACGGCCGTGAAGAAGCGGCCGTCGTAGCGGGCGTCGCGCACTTGGATGGCGCTATAGCAGGCGTCGTGGTTCAGGTCCATGCGCCGATACTAACGCCGCCCGCCAGGCGGGATCTAGCGGTTTTCGGACAGGGTTGTGAATGTCGCACTCGTGTCCGAAAACCGCCAGAGCGCGCCTCGCTGCGGATCTATATTGGCGGCATCCCCATTGCCAGGAGCAGGCGCCATGCCGGTCCACACCTTCGCGCTTGAGCGCGTGGCCACCCCCATCGGGCTGATGCTCGTCCTGACCGATGCGCAGCAGCGCCTGCGCGCGGTGGACTGGGAGGACTTCCAGGCGCGCATGCATACGCTGCTGCGCCGCCAGTACGGCCGCAACGCCGTGGAACTGCGCGACGCGACCCGGCCTTCCGCCGCCCGCCGCGCGCTTGAGGCCTATTTCGGCGGCGACGTCGCCGCCATCGCGGACCTGCCCGTCGCCCTGGGCGGCACGGATTTCCAGCGCCAGGTCTGGCAGGCGCTGCGCGGCATCGAAAGCGGGGCCACCGTCAGCTACGGCGCCCTGGCCACGCGCATCTCGCGGCCCACCGCGGTGCGTGCCGTGGGGCTGGCCAATGGGGCGAACCCCGTGGGCATCGTGATCCCGTGCCACCGCGTGATCGGCGCCAACGCCTCGCTCACCGGCTACGGCGGCGGCCTGCATCGCAAGCGCTGGCTGCTTGAGCACGAGGCCGCCTGCCGGACGGAACGGGCAGCCGGCGGCCAGACCGCCGCACTTTCAACTCCAGGTTGAAGATGTTGTGAATTCCTGGGCGGCCGCGGGGCCCGCCGCTCAGTAAAGTGCCAGCAGACCTCTATCAGCAAGGAGCGCTGGCGTCCCATGAAAACCTATCGCATCGCAACCATTCCCGGCGACGGCATCGGCAAGGAAGTGATTCCGGCCGGCCAACGCGTCATGCAGGAGCTCGCCGGCCAGGGCGGCCCGCGCTTCGAGTTCCAGAATTTCGACTGGGGCGGCGACTACTACCGCCAGCATGGCGTGATGATGCCGGACGACGGCCTGGACGCCTTGCGCGACAAGGACGCCATCCTGTTCGGCTCGGCCGGCGACCCGGACATTGCCGACCACATCACCCTGTGGGGGCTGCGGCTCAAGATCTGCCAGGGCTTTGACCAGTACGCCAACGTGCGCCCCACCCGCATCCTGCCGGGCATCGACGCCCCGCTCAAGCGCTGCACGCCCGACCAGCTGAACTGGGTGATCGTGCGTGAAAACTCCGAGGGCGAATACTCGGGCGTGGGCGGGCGCGTGCACCAGGGCCATCCCATCGAGGCCGCGACCGACGTGTCCATCATGACGCGCGCCGGCGTCGAGCGCATCCTGCGCTTCGCGTTCAAGCTTGCGCAGTCCCGCCCGCGCAAGCTGCTGACCGTGGTGACCAAGTCCAACGCGCAGCGCCACGCCATGGTGATGTGGGACGAGATCGCCGCGCAGGTCAGCCGCGAGTTTCCCGACGTGACCTGGGACAAGGAACTGGTGGACGCCGCCACGGCGCGCATGGTCAACCGCCCCGCCACGCTGGACACCATCGTGGCCACGAACCTGCACGCCGACATCCTGAGCGACCTGGCCGCGGCGCTGGCGGGCAGCCTGGGCATCGCGCCCACCGGCAACATCGATCCCGAACGCCGCTATCCCTCCATGTTCGAACCGATCCACGGATCCGCCTTCGACATCATGGGCAAGGGCCTGGCCAATCCGGTGGGCACGTTCTGGTCGGTGGTCATGCTGCTGGAGCATCTGGGCGAAAGCGAAGCCGCCGCCCGGCTCATGCAGGCCATCGAAAGCGTGACCGCCGATCCGTCGCTGCACACCGGCGACCTGGGCGGCAGCGCAACTACCGAGCAGGTCACGGCGGCGGTCTGCGCGAAGCTGGCGGCGTCGGCGCAGGCCAAGGCGGCCTAGGCGGCGCATACCGGGAGCAGGACCGAGGGCGTCAGATCCGAAGCCTGCTCCGGGCAACACAAGAAGAAGCGAAGTCCATTCGTATCCAAGGAGACAAACCATGCATAAGAAAGCGGTTTCCGCGCGCGCCTTGGCGTTCGCCTGCCTGTTGGGCCTGCCCTTCGCGGGCGGCGTCGCGCAGGCGCAGTCCTATCCGGCGCGGCCGGTCAGCCTGATCGTGCCGTTCCCGGCCGGCGGCACCACGGATGTGCTGGCGCGCGCGCTGGGGCAGGAACTGTCCAAGAGCCTGGGCCAGCCCGTGGTGGTGGAGAACAAGCCGGGTGCGGGGTCCACGCTGGGCGCGGACTACGTGGCCAAGGCGGCGCCGGACGGCTATACGCTGCTGATGGGCGCGGTGCACCACACCATCGCCACCAGCGTGTACAAGAGCCTGCACTACGACTTCCAGAAGGACTTCGCGCCGGTGACCACGGTGGCGCTGGTGCCCAACGTCCTGGTCGTCAACCCCAAGCTGGACGCCCGGGACGTGCAGTCGCTGCTGAAGCTGGCGCAGGCCGCGCCGGGCAAGCTGACCTACGGCTCCAACGGCATGGGCACCGGCCAGCACCTGATCGGCGCGCAGTTCGAGCGCGCGGGCCATGTGCAGCTGCTGCATGTGCCCTACAAGGGCAGCGGCCCCTTGACGACCGACCTGCTGGGCGGCCAGATCGATATGTCGTTCGACACGATCACGCCGGTGCTGCCGCACATCCAGAGCGGCAAGCTGCGGGCGCTGGCCGTCACCACCAACCAGCGTTCGGCCGCGCTGCCGGACGTGCCCACGATGGAAGAGGCGGGCCTGAAGCCGTTCAACATGGGCACGTGGTTCGGCGTGCTGGCGCCGGCGGCCGCGCCCAAGGCGGTGGTGGACCGCCTGAACGCCGAGATGGTGAAGATCATCCGGTCGCCGGACTTCTCGCGGCGCATGGCGGAGATCGGCGCGGTGCCCATCGGCGACTCGCCGGCCGAGATGAAGGCGCGCATCGGCGCGGACACCGAGAACTACGCCAAGCTGGTCAAGGACGCGAAGGTCGCGATCAACTGAGCGCGGCGCGTCCGGCGGCAAAGGCTCACGCGCGGATCCAGCCGCGCGCGATCGGCCGCGCCAGCACCTTGCGGTACAGGCCCTGCGCCGCCGAGGTCAGCGGCTCGCCGGCGCGGCGCCATGCGGGCGCGGTCAGCGCGGCGGCGGCGGGCGCGAGCAGCAGCCCGCCCACGATGTCCAGCGGGAAGTGCACGCCCAGGTAGACGCGCGACGTGCCGACCAGGGCGGCGGCGGCCAGCGCCAGCCAGCCCCAGCCGGCCCAGCGCCGGTCAAGAATCAGCGCGAACGCAAACGCCGCGATGATGATGGTGTGGTTGCTGGGAAACGACGAGGTCGCCTTGTGCGGGAAGAAGGCGTGTCCCAGGCCGATGGCGAACGGCCGCGGATGCGGCCACAGCGCGCCGAACAGGTAGCTCGCGAACAGCGCCACGGCGATGCTGGCCAGCGCCTTGAGCATCAGGCTGCGCTGCGGCTCGCCGCCCCACAGCCAGACGGCGGCGAGCGCGCCCGGCACCAGCAGGATCAGCTTGTTGGCCGCCAGCATGGCGGCGTGGATCCGCCAGGCCGGGGTGGCAGGATCGGCGTTGATCAGAAGAAAAAGGGACTGGTTGAAGCTTTCCAGGAAATCCATGACAAGTCATCGCGGCGTAATAATTCACTGCCGCGATGGTAAAGAGCTTTCCCGTCAGTCCCCTTACAAAGTGCGCCGAATTCCGCGCTTTTACTTCTGGATGCGCTTGCCGTCGGCGTCGATGACGGCCTCGCCGTCTTCCTTGGTGAACGCGCCTTTTTGCGGGGCCGGCAGGATATCCAGCACCAGTTCGGACGGACGGCACAGGCGCGCGCCCAGGGGCGTGGACACGAAGGGACGGTTGAGCAGGATGGGGTGCTGCTCGATAGCGTCCAGCAGCGCGTCTTCCGGCAGGGACACGTCATCCAGGCCCAGCTCCAGGTAGGGCGTGCCTTTCTCGCGCAGCGCGTCGCGCACGCTGATGCCGGCCTGCTTGAACAGCGCCTTCAGGGTTGCGCGCGAAGGCGGCGTTTCCAGGTACAGCACAACCTGCGGCTCGATGCCGGCGTTGCGGATCATGGCCAGGGTATTGCGGGAGGTGCCGCACTTGGGGTTGTGATAGATGGTTACGTCGGACATGGGGGCTCCTCTTTCCGGTGAATCGTCAGGCAAGACGCCGAGCATAGTGCATCCGGCGCGGGCTTTCAGTTGCGCAGCTTCCTGCCCAGGCGCCGCCAGCCTATCGCCACGCCCGTCAGGCTCAGCGCCGCGCCGCCCAGGCTCAGCAGGATGAGCAGGGCATCCCACAGCGGCCGCCGGCTCAAGAGGCCGGTCCAGTCCCAGCTGTGCAGGAACGCGAACAGCCAGCGGCCGGCGCGGGTGCTGCGGTCCTGGCGGTCCAGGATCTGGCCGGTCTTCGGATCCAGGTAGACCCAGGTCGCCTGCGGGTTGTCGTAGATCAGCCGCCAGACCGGCAGCGGCTTTTCGGCGTGCCCCATCATCGCGTGTTCGTCGCGGGCGTAGTAGTAGAGATCGTAGTCGCGCAGGACTTGCGCTTGCGCAAGCCGCGCGCCGGGCAGCAGCTCGGCGGCCGCGCGGCGCAGGGCGGCCTCGTCCAGGGCGAGGGGCCGCGCTGTCGTGGCGGACAGCACATCTGTTGAGCCCGATGCGCCGCGGGCCAGCGCCAGGTCCTGGCCCGCGACCCGCGTCCAGCGCAGCTCCGTGGGAGGCGCGGACAGGGACGGGATCAAGGCCTGTGGAGACGCCAGCGGCTCGGGTCCGGCGGGCCCGGCGTAGGCGGACCGGGCCAGCGGGGCGGCGTCGCTGGTGAAGAGCTTCCACGGATTCATCGACATCAGCCCGCTGAAGATCCAGGTGATGGTGACGGCCGCGAACAGCAGGCCGCTGAGGTGATGCCAGCGCATCATCTTTTCCCGGTAGGGCGAGCGGCTGCCGCTGGCGTAGGGCCGCGCAAAACGCCAGCGCAGGATGCCCACGACCGTGCCGGTCAGCGCCGACACCACGCCGGCAACCGACAGCCACACCACGATGTCGTGCCACCAGGGATCCAGCGCGTTGCCGCGAAACGCATACAGCCAGTGGATCCATGCGCCCGCGTAGTTCCATGCGCGTTCGGCGCGCGTGGCGTCCAGCACCACCGCGCCCGTTGCGGATGAAATGTACAGGCGCGTATGCGCCGGATCGTCCATGTCCACGCGATGCAGCGGGCGGTGCGCGTCGAGCGCGCGGGAATGCGTGTAGACGTCCTCGGTCACCGTGCCCTGGTGGCGTCCGGCGTACCGCCCGCCGAACCAGGCGGCGGCGGAGGCTTGCGCGACGGTCGCATCGGCGGCGGGCAGCAGGGCGCCCGTGGCGGCGTCCACCACCTTGGGCGCCTGCCCCTTGCCGCCGGGAACCTCGTAGACCGGCGCGCCGCCGCGCGCGGCGGCCAGGACCAGGCCCGGCGAGTCGACCACGCCCGCCGCCGCCAGCGCCCCGGCGGGCGTCACCGCGACGCGGGCGGCGTCCAGCGGCGCCAGGTGCGCCAGGCGTTCCAGGGGCGTGAGCTTCGGGTAGCCCACGTACATCATCACGACGCCCGAGATGAACCACATGGCGAAGAACAGGCACAGCACGATGCCTGCCCAGCGATGCGTCAGGTAGAGCCAGCGCTTGGCGCGCGTGGCGAGCGGCGGCCCCGCGGGCCGGGCGGATGAACGGGCGGAAGGGACGGTCGGGATGGGCATGGGCACTCGGGTCTGACGTGACGGCGCAGGGCGCGGCGCGGAAGGCGCGCGGGCGGTGCGTGGCGATCGGAAGGCGGGCCGCCCTCAGGCGGCGTTGCGCGGGGTCAGGCCGACGGAGGCGCTCGCGGCTGGGCCGCGCTCCAGGCGTGCTGGGATTGCGCCGCGCTGTAGAACAGCGGCGGATAGCCGATGGCGCGGGCGGCGGGGGCGGGCAGGACCGGGACGGGCGCGGGCAGGATGCCGACGCCGGCTTGCGGATTGCGGCATAGCGGGCAGTGGTGGCCGTCCTCGTGGGAATCGGCATGCCCGTCGCCGTGGTCGTCCTGGCGGACGTCCAGCGTCAGGGAGGTTTCCCCTTCGCTTGCGCAATAGTCGACGATGATGCGCTGGATGTGATCGCCCTGGGGGTTCAGGCTCAAGGCATGTGCAAGCGACGGCGCCAGCGATGCCCACAGGATCGCGGCAAGCGCGATCCACAGGGAGGGGCGGGTCAGGAAGGACGCGGAGCACATGGCCGCCGATTATATCGGAGCGGATGCGCGCCGGCCGCACGCCCGCGCTACACCGACAGGTGCCGGCGCACGTCCTCGCCGTCGATGGCGTCGCGCCCGCCGCTGGCCACCACTTCGCCGCGCGACAGCACCACGAACTGGTCCGCCAGCTCTCGGGCGAAATCGAAATACTGCTCGCACAGCAGGATGGCGATGTCGCCGCGCTGGCGCAGCATGTGGATGACGCGCGCGATGTCCTTGATGATGGACGGCTGGATGCCTTCGGTGGGCTCGTCCAGGATGATGAGCCTGGGCTCGGCCACCAGCGCCCGCGCAATGGCCAGCTGCTGTTGCTGCCCGCCGGAGAGGTCGCCGCCGCGCCGCGACAGCATGCTTTTCAGCACGGGGAACAGCTCGAATACCTCTTCCTTGATGCGGCGCGCCCGCGCCGCCGGCTTGGCCGCCATGCCCATCAGGATGTTCTCTTGCACCGTCAGCCGGGCGAAGATGTCGCGGCCCTGCGGCACGTAGGCCATGCCGCGCGCGGCGCGCTGGTGCGGCGCCAGGCGCGTGATGTCCGCGCCGTCGAAGGCGATGCCGCCGCGGGCCACGGGCAGCACGCCCATCACGCACTTGAGCAGCGTCGTCTTGCCCACGCCGTTGCGGCCCAGCAGCGCCAGGCATTCGCCTCGCTTGACAGAAAGCGACACGCCGCGCAGGGTGTGGCTGCCGCCGTAGTATTGGTCGATCGTGCTTACGTCCAGCATCTCAGCGCCCCAGGTAGACTTCGATCACGCGCGGGTCGGCCTGCACCTTGTTCATCGGGCCTTCGGCCAGCACCGAGCCTTCGTGCAGCACGGTGACCTTGCCGTCGCCCGCGATCTGGTTGACGAAGTCCATGTCGTGCTCCACCACCATCAGCGAATGGCGTCCGCGCAATTCGTTCAGCAGTTCGCCGGTGCGTTCGGTCTCGGCGTCGGTCATGCCGGCCACCGGCTCGTCCAGCAGCAGGAGCTGCGGCTCCTGCATCAGCAGCATGCCGATCTCCAGCCATTGCTTCTGGCCATGCGACAGCAGCCCGGCGGGCCGCCACGCCTCGGGCCGCAGCCGGATCAGGTCCAGCGTCTCGCCGATCTTGTCGGCCTCTTCGCCGGTCAGGCGCGAGAACAGCGTGGGACGCACGCGCTTGTCCGTCTTCATCGCCAGCTCCAGGTTCTCGAACACGGTGTGCTGCTCGAACACCGTAGGCCGCTGGAACTTGCGGCCGATGCCGGCGTGCGCGATCTGCGCTTCGGTCAGCATGGTCAGGTCGATGCTCTGGCCGAAGTAGGCGGTGCCCGCCGTGGGCCGCGTCTTGCCCGTGATCACGTCCATCATCGTGGTCTTGCCCGCGCCGTTGGGGCCGATGACGCAGCGCAGCTCCCCCACGCCGATGTCCAGCGTCAGGTCGTTCAAGGCCTTGAAGCCGTCGAAGCTGACCGTGATGCCTTCCAGGTACAGGATGGCGCCGTGGCTGGTGTCCAGGCCCTTGGGGCTGACGCGGCCGTAGCCGGCGTCGCCGCTGGGGCCGCCGTCCAGCGTGGCGGATTCGGTATGCGTGGTCGTCATGCCTTCTTCTCCTGGAGGCGGGCCGCGATGCGGCGGGCCAGGCCGACGATGCCCGTGGGCAGGAACAGGGTCACCAGCACGAAGATCAGGCCCAGCGCATACAGCCAGAATTCCGGCAGCACGCTGGTGAACCAGGTCTTCAGGCCGTTCACCGCGCCGGCGCCGATGATGGGGCCGACCAGCGTGCCGCGTCCGCCCGTGGCCACCCAGATCACCATTTCGATCGAGGTCTCGGTGGACATCTCGCTGGGGTTGATGATGCCGACCTGCGGCACGTACAGCGCGCCCGCGATGCCGCACAGCACGGCCGACAGGGTCCACACGAACAGCTTGAAGCCCAGCGGGTCGTAGCCGATGAAGCGCAGGCGGCTCTCGGCGTCGCGCACGGCGGTCAGCACGCGACCCAGCTTGCTTTGCGTGACCATGCGGGCCAGGATCAGCGCGCCGGCCAGCGCCGCCAGCGTGACCCAGTACAGCGTGGCGCGCGTGCCGGGCGCGGTGATGTCGAACCCCAGGATGCGCTTGAAGTCGGTGAAGCCGTTGTTGCCGCCGAACCCCGTGTCGTTGCGGAAGAACAGCAGCATGGCGGCAAACGTCAGCGCCTGCGTGATGATCGAGAAGTACACGCCCTTGATGCGCGAGCGGAAGGCGAAGTAGCCGAACACAAAGGCCAGCACGCCCGGCGCCAGCACCACCAGCAGCATGGCGTACCAGAAATGCTCGGTGAAGGACCAGTACCAGGGGTAGCCCTTCCAGTCCAGGAACACCATGAAGTCGGGCAGGTCGCTCTGGTAGACGCCGTCGCGGCCAATGGCGCGCATCAGGTACATGCCGTGCGCGTAGCCGCCCAGCGCGAAGAAGAGCCCGTGGCCCAGCGACAGGATGCCGGCGTAGCCCCACACCAGGTCCAGCGCCAGCGCCGCCATGGCGTAGCACATGAACTTGCCCAGCAGCGCCACCGCGTAGGCCGACACATGCAGGGCATGGCCGGGCGGAAACACGAGGTTCAGCAGCGGCAGGAGGGCCAGCAGGGCGACGGCCACGGCCAGCGCCGTCCACACCCGGCCCGAGAACAGGGGGCGGCGGGCCAGCAGGTTCAGGTCGGTCAGCGCGGTCTGTTTCATTCGACGCTCCGGCCGCGGGGGGCGAACAGGCCTTGCGGCCGCTTTTGGACGAACAGCACGATGAGCACCAGGATGGTGATCTTGGCCATGACGGCTCCCGCGTAAGGCTCCAGGAATTTATTGACGCCGCCCAGCCCCAGCGCGGCGATGACAGTGCCGGCCAGCTGGCCCACGCCGCCCAGCACCACCACCATGAACGAATCCACGATGTAGCCGCGGCCCAGGTCGGGACCCACGTTGCCCAGCTGGGACAGCGCCACGCCCGCCAGCCCGGCGATGCCGGAGCCCAGGCCGAAGGCCAGCATGTCGACGCGGCCCGTGGGCACGCCCACGCAGTCGGCCATGCGGCGGTTCTGCGTGATGGCGCGCACGAACAGGCCCAGGCGAGTGTGGTTCAGCAGCGCCCACACCAGGAACACCACGAAGAAGGCAAAGCCGATGATGACGAGGCGGTTGTAGGTCAGCACCAGTCCGCCCAGCACGGTGAAGCCGCCGGACATCCAGCTGGGGTTGCCCACTTCCACGTTCTGCGCGCCGAACAGCGTGCGCACGCCCTGCATGAGCATCAGGCTGATGCCCCAGGTGGCCAGCAGCGTTTCCAGCGGCCGGCCATAAAGCCAGCGGATGACGGTGCGCTCCAGCGCCATGCCCACCAGCGCCGTCACGGCGAAGGCCAGGGGCAGGGCGGCCACCACGTACCAGTCCAGCCAGCCCGGCAGCCAGGAGCGGAACAGCGTCTGCACAACATAGGTGACGTAGGCGCCGATCATCAGCAGTTCGCCGTGCGCCATGTTGATGACGCCCATCAGGCCGAAAGTGATGGCCAGGCCCAGCGCCGCCAGCAGCAGCACGCTGCCCAGGCTGACGCCGTAGAACAGATTGCCGGCCCATTCGATCGTGGCCAGGTGCCGGTCGATCCGCTTGAGCGCGTTGGCGGCGGCCTCGCGCACGCCGGCGTCCGGTTCCGCATGGACGCCGTCGCGCTCCTGCGCCAGCGCGGCCAGCGTGGGGCGGAACGCCGCGTTGCGCGTGCCGCCCAGCAGCTCCACGGCGTGGAGCCGCTTGGCGGGGTCGGCGCTTTTCAATTCCAGGTTGGCCTGCGCGACGAGCAGCGCTTCGCGCACGGCCTCGTTCTTTTCGGACGCCAGCGCCTTTTCCAGCATGGGCAGGCGCGCCGGGTCGCCCGTTTGCTGCAGCCGTCGGGCGGCGTCCAGGCGCTCATTGGACTTGTCGGAAAACAGGCGCGAGCCCGCCAGCGCGGCCTCGATGGCGCGACGCAGGCGGTTGTTGATGGAGACGGCGCCGGAACCCGGGGGCAGGTCCACGGCGGCGCCCGTCGCGGGATCGGTGGCCCGCGCGCCGCCCGTCCCGATCAGCACGCGGCCGTCGGCGCTTGCATAGAGCTGGTCGCTGCCCAGCGCCTGCAGCACCGCGGCCGCGCCGGGCTCGGGCAGTTGGCCCAGCGCGGCAATCGCTTGCAGCTTGGCGTCCGTGTCGTCGCCGGCCAGCGGCGCAAGCAGGGACTGGTCCACGCCGGCCGCCGCCGCGGGCGCGGACAGCATCGGCATGGCCAGCAGCCACGCAAGAAGAGAACGGCGCAAGAAGTGTGCGATTGCCGCGATGTGCATGCTTGCTCCGCTTAGAGGCCTTGCTTGCCGTCGTTGCCGGGGATGTAGGGGCTCCACGGTTGCGCGCGGATCGGGCCCTTGCTCTTCCACACCACGTTGAACTGGCCGTCCGCCTTGATCTCGCCGATGTAGACGGGCTTGTGCAGGTGGTGGTTGGTCTTGTCCATCTCGATGGTGTAGCCGTCGGGCGCGTTGAACTTCTGGCCGCCCATGTTGGCGATTACCTTGTCCACGTCCGTGGTCTTGGCCTGTTCCACGGCCTGCTTCCACATGTGGATGCCGATGTAGGTGGCTTCCATCGGGTCGTTGGTCACGACCGTGCTGGCGTTGGGCAGGTTCTTGGCGCGCGCATAGGCCTTCCACTTCTTGATGAATTCCTCATTGACCGGGTTCTTCACCGACTCGAAGTAGTTCCAGGCCGCCAGGTGGCCCACCAGCGGCTTGGTGTCCACGCCGCGCAGTTCCTCTTCGCCCACCGAGAACGCCACGACCGGCACGTCGGTGGCCTTCAGGCCCGCATTGCCCAGTTCCTTGTAGAAGGGCACGTTGGAGTCGCCGTTGATGGTGGAGATGACGGCCGTCTTGCCGCCCGTGGCGAACTTCTTGATGTTGGCCACGATGGTCTGGTAGTCGGAATGGCCGAACGGCGTGTAGACCTCGTCGATGTCGCTGTCCTTCACGCCCTTGGAATGCAGGAAGGCGCGCAGGATCTTGTTGGTGGTGCGGGGGTAGACGTAGTCGGTGCCCAGCAGCACGAAGCGCTTGGCCCCGCCGCCGTCTTCGCTCATCAGGTATTCCACCGCGGGAATGGCTTGCTGGTTGGGCGCCGCGCCCGTGTAGAACACATTCTTCTCCAGCTCTTCGCCTTCGTATTGCACGGGATAGAAGAGCAGGCCGTTCAGTTCCTTGAACACCGGCAGCACGGACTTGCGCGACACCGAGGTCCAGCAGCCGAAGACCACGGCCACCTTGTCCTGCGACAGCAGCTGGCGCGACTTCTCCGCGAACAGCGGCCAGTTCGACGCGGGATCCACGATCACGGCCTCAAGCTTCTTGCCCATCACGCCGCCATTGGCGTTGATCTCGTCGATGGTCATCAGCGCAACGTCCTTGAGCGACGTTTCCGAGATGGCCATGGTGCCCGACAGGGAATGCAGGATGCCGACCTTGATGGTGTCGTCGGCGGCGTACACCTGCGGCATCCATCCGGACATGGCCAACAGGCTCACGGCGGTCAGTTGCTTAAGGGCTAGTCTGCGTTTCATGGTGACTCCAGGATGGAATGTGCCGGGTTGGCCGGCGAGAACGATCTGAACAACACCCAACAACCTGGACTTCAAAGCAAAAGGCGTGCCAAGTGCTTGCGCGGCGCGGAGCCGCCGTATGAAGAGGGGGTGTTTACGCGAAGGCGCGCGGCTGCCGCGTTGCGGCATAGAGCGGATCAAAACAGTGCCGCATGCACAAAACAGGTGCGCGAAACGCCCGCTTGCGGTGCGGGCAGGGCAGCCATGCGCCGGCGGAAAAACGGCGTTTGCGCGGGTTTTTCGCCGGCGGCCAGAGGGCGGGCGAAGCCGGCGGCCAACATGGCACGCCGATTGCTTGGGTATCCGTACTTGTATACAAGAAAGGATTCCAGCATGAATGCCGCAGCAACGCAGAAGAGCCCTGTCGGTTGGACGATCGCGCAGTGGCTGGCCGCCTACCGCGATGGCGCGCAGCCCGAAGCGCTGTTGGCCGCCTACGCCGCCACGCCGGACAGCCCGCGGGACAATGCCTGGATCCGGCGGGTCGACCGCGCCCTGCTCGACGAACAGCTCGACGGCCTGCGCCTGCTGCTGGCCGCCGCGGGCGGCGACATGGGCCGCCTGCCGCTGTATGGCGTGCCCTTCGCCATCAAGGACAACATCGACGCGGCGGGCTGGCCCACCACGGCAGCCTGCCCCGAGTTCGCCTACACGCCTGGCGAGGACGCGACCGTCGTGCAGCGCCTGCGCGCCGCGGGCGCCATCCTGATCGGCAAGACCAATCTGGACCAGTTCGCCACCGGCCTGGTGGGCACGCGCTCGCCGCACGGCGCGGTGGCCAACAGCTTCAATCCGGAGTACGTCAGCGGCGGCTCCAGCTCCGGATCCGCGTCGGTGGTGGCGCGCGGCATCGCGGCGTTTTCGCTGGGCACCGACACCGCGGGTTCGGGCCGCGTGCCGGCGGGCTTCAACAACATCGTGGGCCTCAAGCCCACCAAGGGTTGGCTCAGCGCGGCGGGCGTGGTGCCCGCCTGCCGCACGCTCGATTGCGTGTCCATCTTTGCGCTGACCGTGGAAGATGCCGAGCGGGTGGCGGAGGTGGCCGGCGGATTCGACGAGCGCGATCCCTATTCGCGCACGATGCCGGCCGGCGCTTCGCGGCCGTGGTCCAAGACGCCCCGGCTGGCGATTCCCGCCACGCTGGAATTCTATGGCGATGCGCAGGCCGCCGCCGTGTTCGACGACGCCGTGCGCGCGCTGGCCGCGGCGGGCGCGGAGGTCGAGGCCATCGACTTCGCGCCGTTCAACGAGCTGGCCGCGCTGCTGTATCAGGGCCCGTGGGTGGCTGAGCGCTTTGCCGCCGTGCAAGCGCTGTGGCAGGAAAAGCCGGACGCCATCAACCCGGTGGTGCGCGGCATCGTGGAGCAGGCCGCCCGGTACAGCGCGCTGGACGCATTCAAGGCCGAGTACCGCCGCGCCGAACTGACCCGGCTGATCCACCAGACGCTGGCAGGCTTCGACGCGCTGGTCGTGCCGACCTCGCCCTCCATCTACACCATCGCCCAGCTCGCGGCCGATCCGGTCACGCTGAATTCGCGCCTGGGCGTCTACACCAACTTCGCCAACCTGGCCGACCTGTCGGCGCTGGCCGTGCCGGCCGGCATGCGCGGCGACGGCCTGCCGTCGGGCATCACGCTGATCGGCCTGGCGTGGCAGGATCACGCGCTGGCCCGGTTCGGCAAGCGCTGGCAGGCGCAGCGCGGCCTGCCGCTGGGCGCCACGGGCGCGTCGCTGCCGGCCGCGGCCGCCGAAAAAGCGCGCGCCGACACCGTGCGCGTGGCGGTAGTGGGCGCGCACCTGACCGGCATGCCGCTGAATCATCAGCTCACGTCGCGCCATGCGGCGTTTGTCGAAAAGACGCGAACCGCGGGCGACTACCGGCTGTACGCCCTGGCCAACACCACGCCGCCCAAGCCCGGCCTGGTGAAGGCGGACAGCGGCGCGCCCATCGAGGTCGAGCTGTGGGATGTGCCCGTGACGGCCTTCGGCGCCTTCGTGGCCGAGATCCCCGCGCCGCTGGGCATCGGCACGCTGGAACTGGAGGACGGCCGCAGCGTCAAGGGCTTCATCTGCGAGCCGCGCGGCCTGGACGGCGCGCGCGACATCACCGCCTTTGGCGGCTGGCGCGCCTATCTGGCCAGCCTTGCC
Organism: Achromobacter sp. NPDC058515; assembly: GCF_042721735.1. NCBI lineage: Bacteria > Pseudomonadati > Pseudomonadota > Betaproteobacteria > Burkholderiales > Alcaligenaceae > Achromobacter > Achromobacter sp. NPDC058515. The sequence goes on along the minus strand of NZ_JBHXNI010000022.1, from coordinate 16,294 downwards.
GCCACCCCCCGCTAACCCCGCCAGACACCAGGGAGTCGCATCGTGTTCGATACCGTTCTGATTGCAAACCGCGGCGAGATCGCCGTCCGCGCCATCCGCACCCTCAAGCGCCTGGGCATCCGCAGCGTGGCCGTCTATTCCGACCCGGACCGCAACGCCGCGCATGTGCGCGAGGCCGACGTGGCCGTCGCGCTGGGCGGCGAGAAGGCGGCCGACAGCTACCTGCGCATGGACCTGCTGCTGGCCGCCGCCCGCGAGCACGGCGCGCAGGCGATCTACCCGGGCTACGGCTTCCTGTCGGAAAGCGCGGAATTCGCGCAAGCCTGCGAAGCGGCGGGCATCGCCTTCGTCGGCCCCACGCCCTTGCAGATCCGCGAGTTTGGCCTGAAGCACCGCTCGCGCGAACTGGCCGCCGAGGCCGGCGTGCCGATGACGCCAGGCACGGGCCTCCTGGCCAGCCTGGGCGAAGCGCTGTCGCAGGCCGAGCGCATCGGCTACCCGGTGATGCTAAAGAGCACGGCGGGCGGGGGCGGCATCGGCCTGTCGCGCTGCGAGAACGAGGCCGAGCTGACGGTGGCTTTCGACAGCGTGCAGCGCATGGGCGAACACTTCTTTCGCGACGGCGGCGCGTTCATCGAGCGCTACGTGGACAACGCGCGGCACGTCGAGGTGCAGATCTTCGGCGACGGCGCGGGCCGCGTGCTGGCGCTGGGCGAACGCGATTGCTCGGTCCAGCGGCGCAACCAGAAGGTCATCGAGGAAACCCCGGCGCCCTTGCTGCCCGCCGCCACGCGCGCCGCGCTGCTGCAGGCCGCGGTCAAGCTGGGCGAGTCCGTGAACTACCGCTCGGCCGGCACGGTGGAATTCATCTACGACCCGGCGCGGGACAGCTTCTACTTCCTGGAGGTCAACACACGCCTGCAGGTCGAGCATCCCGTGACCGAGGAGGTGACGGGCCTGGACCTCGTGGAATGCATGCTGCGCGTGGCCGCGGGCGAACCGCTGGACTACGCCGCCATGTCGCGCGCGCCGCGGGGCGCGTCGATCGAGGTGCGCCTGTACGCGGAAGACCCGCTGCGCCAGTTCCAGCCCTCGCCCGGCGTGCTGACCGAGGTGTCGTTCCCGGACGGCGTGCGGGTGGACGGCTGGGTGGCGACCGGCACCGAGGTGCCGGCCTTCTACGATCCGATGCTGGCCAAGCTGATCGTCCATGCGGACACGCGCGAGGCCGCGCTGGACAAGCTGGCCGACGCCTTGGCCCGGACCCGGCTGCACGGCATCGCCACCAACCTGGACTACCTGCGCCAGATCGTGGCCGACGAGCGCTTTCGCGCCGGCAAGCTGTCCACGCGCTTCCTGGAGAGCTTTGCCTACCGGCCCGCCGCGATCGAGGTGCTGGAAGCCGGCACCTACACCAGCGTTCAGGACTACCCGGGCCGCGCCGGCTATTGGGACATCGGCGTGCCGCCTTCCGGCCCCATGGACGACTACGCCTTCCGCGTGGCCAACCGCATCGTCGGCAACGCGCCCGACGCGGCCGGCATCGAAGCCACGCTGGTCGGCCCGACCCTGCGCTTTCACGGCGACGCCATCGTGGCGCTGACGGGCGCCGCCTGCGCGGCCACGCTGGACGGCGAGCCCGTGCCCATGTGGCAGCCGGTCGCCGTGCGCTCGGGCCAGGTGCTGGCCACCGGCCGCGCGCTGTCGGGCTGCCGCAGCTATCTGGCGGTGCGCAACGGGCTGGACGTGCCGGTCTACCTGGGCAGCCGCTCGACCTTTGCGCTCGGCCAGTTCGGCGGCCACGCCGGCCGCATCCTGCGCGTGGGCGACATGCTGCCCGTGGTGCGCCCGGAACTCGCTGGCGACGATGCGGCGCCGCCCGTGGCCGAGCCCCAGGGCGCGCCCGCGGAACTGATTCCCGACTATGGCAGCACTTGGGAGATCGGCGTGCTGTACGGCCCGCACGGCGCGCCGGACTTCTTCCAGCCCGAGGCCATCGAGGCCTTCTTCGCCGCGGACTGGGAAGTCCACTACAACTCCAACCGGCTGGGCGTGCGGCTGATCGGCCCCAAGCCCGCCTGGGCGCGCGAGAACGGCGGCGAGGCCGGCCTGCATCCGTCCAACATCCACGATTGCGAGTACGCCATCGGCAGCATCAACTTCACGGGCGACAGCCCGGTGATCCTGACGCGCGACGGCCCCAGCCTGGGCGGCTTCGTGTGCCCCGTCACCATTGCCCGCGCCGAATTGTGGAAGGTGGGCCAGGTCAAGCCGGGCGACCGCATCCGCTTCGTGCGCATCGACTACGCGCAGGCCGTGGCGCTGGAAGCCGCGCAGGACCGCAGCGTGGCCGATCTGTCGGCCGTGGCGCCCGCCGCGACCGAGCCCGCTCCCGTGCCCGCCACCGCGTCCGAGACCATCGTCGCGGCGTTGCCGGCCGAAGGCTCGCGGCCCTCGGTCTCGTACCGGCAGGCGGGCGACGGCTACCTGCTGCTGGAATACGGCGACAACGTGCTGGACCTGGCGCTGCGCATGCGCATCCACCTGCTGATGGAAGCGCTGAACGGCCATCCCATCGCGGGCGTGCGGGAGTTGTCGCCGGGCGTGCGTTCCCTGCAGATCCGGTACGACAGCCGCGTCATCCTGCAAGGCGCGCTGATTGCGCGCCTGCTGGAGATCGAGGCCGGCCTGGCGGATGTGGCCACCCTGAAGGTGCCCACCCGCGTCGTGTACCTGCCCATGGCCTTCGAGGACTCGGCCACGCTGGGCGCCGTGCAGCGCTACCAGGAGACCGTGCGCGCCAGCGCGCCGTGGCTGCCGAACAATGTGGATTTCATCCAGCGCATCAACGGGCTGGACGACCGCGACGAAGTCAGCCGCATCGTGTTCGACGCCAGCTATCTGATCATGGGCCTGGGCGACGTCTACCTGGGCGCGCCTTGCGCGGTGCCGATCGATCCGCGCCATCGCCTGCTGACGTCCAAGTACAACCCGGCGCGCACGTTCACCGCCGAAGGCACGGTGGGCATCGGCGGCGTGTACATGTGCATCTACGGCATGGATTCCCCGGGCGGCTACCAGCTGGTCGGCCGCACCTTGCCCATCTGGAACAAGTTCCTGAAGAACCCCGTGTTCCAGGACGGCAAGCCCTGGCTGCTGCGCTTTTTCGACCAGGTGCGCTTCTATCCGGTGACCGAGGCCGAGCTGGACGGGCTGCGCGAGGACTTCCGCGAAGGCCGGGCCACGGTCCGCATCGAGGAGGAAGTGTTCGACTTCGCCGCGCACCAGCGCTTCCTGGCCGAGCAGGCCGGCAGCATCGCCGCGTTCCAGGCGCGCCAGAAGACGGCCTTCGACGCCGAAGTGGCGCTGTGGAAAACCGAGGACGCGGCGGTGGAGCAGGCCGTCGCCGACCCCGAGCCCGAGGCCGCCTTGCGCGAAGACGAGCGCCTGGTCAGCGCCGACATGTGCGGCAACATCTGGAAGATTCCGGTCCAGGTGGGGCAGAGCGTGTCGGCCGGCGACACGCTGGTGGTGGTGGAGGCCATGAAGATGGAGCTGTCCGTCATCGCGCCCGCGTCGGGCACGGTGACGGCGATCCGCTGCGTGCCGGGCAAGCCCGTGAACGCGGGCGATCCGCTGATCGTGATGACCGAAGACGCCACGTGCGCCGTGACCGGATGATGCGCCTGGAATCCGTGCAGGCCGGTCCGGCCATGCGCCAGGCGCCCGCCCTGGCGGGCTCGCTGGCCGACCAGGTCTACCAGCGCATCAAGGACGACCTGTTCGACTTTCGCATGCTGCCGGGCGAGCGCTTCACCGAAGCCGACCTGGTGGCGCGGCTGGGCGTCAGCCGAACTCCGGTGCGGCTTGGCCTGGCCCGGCTGGAGCGCGAAGGCTTTGTGCTGGCGCGGGCGCGCAGCGGCTGGCAGGTGCGGCCGTTCGACTTTGAACGCTTCGAAGCGCTGTACGACGTGCGCGTGGTGCTGGAGCAGGCGGCGGTGGACAAGCTGTGCGCCCGCGAGCGCATGGACGAGGCCGGAATCCTGGGCGCGCTGACGGACGTGTGGCTGGCGCCGCCGCCGCAGCGCATCCTGGATGGAAGGCTGGTGGCGCAGCTGGACGAAGCCTTCCATTGTTCGCTGGTGGCGGCCGCGGGCAATCCGGAGATGGCGCAGATCCACCGCGACGTGACCGAGAAGATACGCATCGTGCGCCGGCTGGACTTCACCAAGGACTTCCGCGTGGACGCCACCTACGACGAGCACGCGGCCATCCTGAGGGCGGTGCTGGCGCGGCGCGCCGACGAGGCGGCGCGCATGCTGCGCTCCCACATCGAGATGAGCAAGGCGGAGGTGCGCAAGATCACGCTGCACATGCTGCATGCGGCGCGGGAGAACGCCGCGGCCTAGCGCGCACAGGCGCTAGCCCTGCAGCTGCCGGTAGACCTCTTGCGATACGCGCTGCAGCTCCTCGCGGCTGACGGCGCCCGACAGCGCGTAGCCGAACTGCCCTTCCACCCAATAGAACACCCGCACCGGCCCTTCCTGCGTGAACTGGAAGGCGGTTTCCTCGCCCGCGGCTTCGCGGGTGACGTACAGGGTCAGGCGCTGGCCGTCGGCGGCGCCGTACATGAACAGGGCGACGGGGCCCGCGCCGCCGGGCAGCAGTCGTCCGCCCACCAGCTCATAGCCGGCATGCGACAGCGACGGCGCCCGCACGGGCGCGCCCATGCGTTTGGTCAGCCACGTCACCAGCCCTTTTTCGTTGTCGGCGCTGACCTCGACGGGCCGGCCCATGTCGGGCGCATAGACGGCGTGGGCGATGGCGGCGCGCTGGGCGTAGCCCCCTGCGGCGCGGTCCGGGCCGGCGGTGGCCAGCACGGCCTGCAGATGGCGGGCATCCATGGCGCCTCGGACCACCCAGGCCGCGCTGGCGCTGACCACGGCGATCGCCACGCCGGCGGCCAGCGCGCGCCAGGGCCACAGCCGCGCGGGGGCCTTGAGCGGCAGGCGCAGCGGCAGGGGCTCGTCCAGCACGGGATCCAGCAAGGCATGCAGCGCGCGCCGCTGTTCCTTCCAGTCGTCCACGCGGGTCTGGTCCTGCGGATGGGCGGCAAGAAAGGCCGCGACCTCGGCATGGCGCGCCTCCGGCAGCTGGCCGTCCGCGTAGCCGTGCAGGTCGGCTTCGGTGATGGGGGTGCCGGCGGCGGGAACCGGTTGTAGGCGTTTGTCGTTCATGTCATTTCACGCGATGTAGCCGGCTGACCGCGTCGCGGCCCTGCATCAGCGCGCCCAGCTTTTCGCGGGCGCGCGACAGGCGCGACATGACGGTGCCGATCGGCACCGCCAGTATCTGGGCGGTTTCCTGATAGGACAGGTCTTCCACGCATATCAGCAACAGGACTTCCCGCTGTTCGGCCGGCAGGGTCTGCAGGCAGCGGTCCAGGTCGCGCACCTCCAGGCGGTCGGCCTGGGTGGCGCGCACGGGGGCGTCGGGCAGGTCGCCCGGGGCAGTCTGCTCGACCCGCCGGCTGGAGGCGCGCACGCCGTCGATGAAATGGTTGTGCATGATGCCGAACATCCAGGCGCGCAGCTCGCCGCGCCGCTGCCACCGCGAATAGCGGCCCCATGCGCGCTCCAGCGTGTCCTGGACCAGGTCGTCGGCCCGGTGGGGGTCGCCCGTCAGCCCGCGGGCGTAGCGCCGCAGGCTGGGGATGCAGGCCAGGATCAGGGCTTCGTCTTCGGCGCGCATGGTCTGAAACGGATGAGCGGTGCTGTCCGTGTCAGGGCTTGACGACGTGCCAGACTTCCTTGAAGTTGTCGCCGGTCTTGTCGCCCGGCTTGGTGTCCTTGGTGAACAGGTAGAGCGGCTTGCCCTTGTGGGCCCATTGCTTGGAGCCGTCGTCGCGGGTGATGACCGTCAGGTCGCCCATGGGCTTGGCGTCCGCGGGGGCGGCGACAGGGGGCCAGGCCTTGGCGCACTGGTCGACGCAGGCGCTTTTGCCCGCGCTGTCCTTGTCGAAGGTGTACAGCGTCATGCCGGCGCTGTTGACCAGGATGCCGTCCTGGGTCTTGACAGCCTGGGCCTGGGCGCCGGCCGAGAACAGGGCGGCGGAGGTGAGAACCAGGGCTGCGGCGATGTGATTGCGCATGTTGTGCCTCGTAGGTGGGAAAGTGGGGGGACTGCCCTCTACAGACGCTGCCCGGTATCGCTTTATTCCCGCGACGACGGAAGAAATCGCAGAGGCTCAGCCGGCCGGCCGGACGGCGCCGGGTTCGTAACGCATTTCATGCTCCAGGTCGGTCTCCTCGATGGGGGTGAAGCCCAGCGCTTCATACAGCCGCCGGGCGGGGCTGCCCTTGAGCACGCTCAAGGTGACGGGCGCGCCTTCGGCGTCGGCCTGGTCCAGCACGCCGGCCAGCAGCCGGCGGCCCAGGCCCCGGCCCTGGAAGGCGGGGTCGATCTGGATCTGGACGATGCGCCAGCCGGCCGCGTCGCGGTAATGCTTGAACAGGCCGGCGGGCCTGCCGTCCAGCCAGACGATCTGCGCGTCGTCGAAGTGGTGGCGGATGCGCGCCAGGTGGTGCTCGTCGTCCGCCGGCGCGCCGGCGCGCTGAAGGTGCTCGGTCATGGTGGACTTGCGCAGGGACAGCAGGAACGGCAGGTCGTCTTCGGTGGCGGGCTGCAGCGCCAGGGCGGGGGTGAGGCTCATGTCGGGGATGCGGATGGGCTGGGGGAACGCGGCTTGGCCGGCTTGCCGGCCTGATGGATGAGGTTATAGAGCGGTTGGGCCGCCAGCGCCAGTGCGATCCAGTATTCCCAGGGGCCGCGCGTCGAAATGCTTCAGGTTGGGGAACACCATGCGCAGGTCGTCGCGGCTGGCGCCGAACCAGGCGCCCAGCGATGCGCCCAGCTGGTCGACCGCCGTGGTGGGCAGCAGCCGGCCGTTGTCGACGAAGCCGGGGCCGTCCAGCGCGATTTCCGGGTGGGACCCGTAATAGCGGCCGCCGTTGACCGCTCCGCCCAGCACGAAGTGGTGCGAGCCCCAGCCGTGGTCGGAGCCGTTGCCGTTGGATCCCAGCGTGCGGCCGAACTCCGACGCCGTGAACGTGGTGACCTGATCGGCCACGCCCATTTCCGACAGCGCCTGCTGGAATGCCGCCAGCGCCTGCCCCATTTCCCGCAGCAGCGCGGGGTGCGCGTCGTTCAGGCCCGTGTGGTTGTCATAGCCGTTCTGCGACACGAAGAACACCTGGCGGCGCGCGCCCAGCGCTTGCCGCGCGCCGATGATGCGGGCCACGATCTTCAGCTGCTGGGCCAGCGGCGAAGAAAAATCGCCCGGCACCGCCACGCCCGCGAGCGCGTTGCGCAGCCGCACGTCGGCGTCGATGGACTGGGCGGCGATGCGCGACATCTCGCGCTCCATCAGGTGCTCGCGCGGCTGCGTGATCAGCTCGCGCAGCAGGGCGGTGCAGGCGCTGGATCCATACATGTCGCGATGCAGCATGTCGATCTGCGTCGAGCCGTTGATGCCCACGCGATAGCCCGCCACCTTGCGGCCCGCCAGCAGCACGGTGCTGCCGCCCGCCGTGATGCCCGTGAAGCTGCGCTGCGCGTTGGCGCCGGCGAACAGGTCAGTGAGCCGGCCGGCCCAGCCCGACGAGGCGCCCTCCGGGGCCAGCGCCTGCCAGTACGACTGCTGGTCGTTGTGCGAGAACAGCTTGGGCGGCAGCGGCACGCGCGCGCCGATGTACTCCGCCTTCGTGGTGGGGACGACCAGCGGCCCCACGTTCAGCAGCGCCGCCATGTCGCCGCGTTCGTACAGCGGCGCAAGCGGCGCCAGCGCGGGCGCCAGGGCGAACTGCGCGCCGCCCGCCGCCTCGGCCTTGCCGCGCAGCGCCGTGGCGCGCAGCGCGTCCCGGGGCAGGGCGATGTCGCCGCGGGCCGCCGCGTAGGCCCGGTAGGCGGGCGCGTCGAAGGGCACCAGCGTGTTGTAGGGATCGTTGCCGCCGTACAGGAAGACGCAGACCAGGGCCTTGTACGAGGCCGGGGCCGATTGCGCCGCCGCGGCGCCGATCGCGGCCAGGTTCAAGGCCAGCGGCGCGGCGGCGCCGGTGGCGCCCAGTGCGCAGGCGCGCAACAGGAAAGCGCGGCGGTCGGCGTCGTGGATACGTGTCATTTCTGCACCAGGTATTCGGGCGTGGCCGCCACCAGCATGATGGCGGCGCGCACGCGGTCGCGGGGCCGGTCGGCGGACAGGGTGGCCACGGCCCGCGCGATGGCGGCGGCGGTGCCCGCGCTGAAGGCGTCGCCCGCCAGCAGCAGCACTACGCGGGCCACCAGCGCGTCCGGGTCGCGGGCCAGCGCGATCTCGGGCGCATAGGAGGTCTGCAGGTCCTCCCAGCCCCGGTCCGCGTAGATCGCCAGGAAGTTCAGGTAGCCGGCGATGCTGGTCTCGTCGGTGATCTGCAGTTCGGGCGCGACCAGATGCCGCCTGGCCAGCTCGGTCACCGGCGGCACGTAGCGGGGCCGGAAGAAGTTGAAGACCGTGGCCGAGCGCATCGGGCTTTGCGCCAGCCGGATCGTGTTGTCGGTGGTGTCGGGCATGGCCCAGGCGCCGTTGGTGGAGGCGGCGCCGAAGGCCCGCGCCCATCCCGAAAAACGCAGGATGGGTTCGCGCACCTTGCCCCAATGGGGGGCGTTCAGGTCCGCCTGGCGGGCCTCCGGGTCCAGCAGGATGGCGCGCACCACCGCCTTCAGGTTGCCGCGCACGCCCTTGCCGTCGTCGTTGAACGCGGCCGACACGCGGCCGACATAGGCGGGACTGGGGTTGCTGGTGACCATCCGCTGGATGAGCTGCATGCCGATGAACGGCCCCACGTTCGGATGGGCGCAGATAACGTCCATGGCGCGCTTGAGCGACAGATGCCCGTCGGTGCCGGGCGGAATGACCGCGCCCAGGAACCGCTTTTCGGACATCGAATGCAGCGCGTTGTTGAGCGCCATGGGCCGCCTGTGGAATTCCACGTCCGTCTCCGGGCCGTTGATGTCCCAGCCCGTGAACACTTTGGCCAGCCCCTGCACGTCCGCGTTGGCGTAGGTCTCCACCGGCGCGCCATCGACCATCTTGACCGTGCCGTCCTGCCTGAGCTCAAGCAGGCCGATGCTGAACAGCTGCATGACCTCGCGGGCGTAGTTCTCGTCGGGGTGGCGGCCGGTCTTGGGATCTTCCTTGCGGTTGCCGCGATAGGTCAGCATGCAGCCCATGGACAGGTTGCGCGTCACGGCGGTCAGCAGGTCCTGGTAGTTGCCGAGCGCGTGCTCGGCCAGCAGATCCATGAACCCCGCGGCGCCAAACAGCGGCCAGGAAGCGGTAATGGACGAGACCCCGACGACGAAGATCTCCGACAGCGAGAACGCGACCCGCGTGCGCACCTGGTCTTCGGCGCTGATGAACTTGCGCCACAGCGTGGATTCCAGCGGCGCATTGATGCCGTTGCCCTTGAAGGCCTCGGTGTTCTTCTTCTGCTGCACCAGCCAGTCGAAGTGCGTCTGGGAAGGGGGCAGCGCCAACTGCGCGTCCAGCCAGGCCGCGTAGCCCTCGCGCACCACGGCGTCGATCTGCGCGGGCGTGGGGCCGAACGTGGCCTGAGCCAGAAAGCGCGAGGCCTGGCCGGGGGTGGGGGCTGCTTGATGGGGCGTGGCGGACTGCTGCGCAGCCGCTGACGGCGTAGCGGACATGCGCAGGCACCTCGTCGAATGCGAAAACCTACGGTACTAAAAGCCCGGGGCAGGGTTCAATACCGGCATTCGGATGAGAGGATTAAGCCAAAAGCAGTAGAAGCCGTGTTCACACCGAACGCGTGATGCCGCCGTCGATGCGGATGTTCTGGCCGGTGATGTAGGCCGACGCGTCGGAGGCCAGGAACGCGATCAGGTCCGCGACTTCCTCGGCGGTGCCGTAGCGGCCCATCGGAATGCGCGCGCGGCGGTCTTCCTTTTCGGGCAGGCTGTCGATGAAGCCCGGCAGCACGTTGTTCATCCGCACGTTGTGCTGGGCGTACTCGTCCGAGAACACCTTGGTGAAGGCGGCCAGTCCGGCGCGGAACACGCCCGACGTGGGAAACAGCGCTTCGGGCTCGAAGGTGGCGTAGGTGGAGATGTTGACGATGGCGCCGGACTTCTGCGCTTTCATGACCGGCGCGACCAGCCGGGCGATGCGCACGACGTTCAGCAGATAGAACTCCATGCCCAGGTGCCAGTCGTCGTCGCTGATCTCCAGCAGCGCGCCCTTGGGGCCGTGGCCCGCGCTGTTGACCACCGCGTCCACCCGGCCCCATTTCTGCAGCGTGGCGTCCACCAGCCGGGACAGGTCCTCGGGCGAGCGGTTGGAGCCGGTCACACCCAGTCCGCCCAGTTCCTGCGCCAGGGTCTCGCCCTTGCCCGACGAGGACAGGATGGCGACGCGATACCCGTCGGCCGCCAGCTTGCGCGCCGCCGCCGCACCCATGCCGCTGCCGCCGGCGGTGACGATCGCTACTTTTTCCGTGCTCATGCTCGCTCCTGTCTCGAATTCGGGGGAGCGGCCATTGTAGGGGGCGGGCATGGCGGCGTTTGTGGGTTTCGCCCCGGGAGCTTGGTTGCGGCGTTGCCGCGGGCAGGCGTTGCTATTTCGTCGAGGGCTTCGATAGGTCCGGGCCCGGTCCCTCGGCAATAAAGGCATCGAGCGCCTTGCGATCCGCCTCGGCTTGTTCACGTGTAATTTTCGGCGGCGGAAGTTCCTTTTGTGGCGGCTGCGCCATGGCGATAGGCCGCACGCGGACGCTGGACACTACGGCGTCCCAGATTTCGAAGAACTCAGCCTCGGTGGGAGCATCCGGATTGCCCTCCTGTTTGGGGAACGCGCCCAGCGAGGAAGGCTTTTCGGCGGTGCGGAATGTTGTGCCCATGTTTAGCTCAATATTCGGCAGCGGAGACGGGAATCCGCGTCCGGGAAATTCCCACAGGCCTCCAATATTGGTTTCAAACGTGTGGTCATTAATTCCCTGCGTGCCTCCCATGACGAACTCCTCTCCCTCCAGTACTCCTCCGATACGCGTCGCAGCACGGTATTTCTTATTTCCGGCGACAACGCCAGGTTCAGAAAGCAACTTTGCGACATACCCAGCGATTTCTCGGGCGGCATCGTCGCGCCGTTCAAGCATTGATTGAAGAGGACCCCATACCTTCGTGTGCTGGACAACCAGTCCAAGATTGCGCGGGAGGCTGAAGCTCCACATAATCTCCTCTCTTTCCGTTGGGTCGTAATATCCAGCAATAAAAGCCCCGTCCAAACATAATCCTGGATCAGCCGGTATTTCGTCCGTGGCTCTCGCCCTCATCCGCTTCATCAGGCTGGCGGTCTCGTCTCGGCCGTTCAAATTTCGCGGTACAGTGACCATTGTGCCGTTGAGCCAGATGTATCCTTCCGCCTCATGAAAAATCCTGTTTGCCCATTGGCCATTTAGATCCGGCAAATTATGCTTGCGATAGTTGTACGAAAAAATGACGCTATTCGGAGCCGAGCTAAACCGATGGGGGGGCTGAGTCACGACTTCACCCCGGGAAGTTTTCAGCGCCAGTATCGCTGCCCATCGCTCCTCGAGCACGGCAGTGAATTCATCTAGAGACACCCCCGTTGTGACGGAGAAGTACTGGTCGCCCACTCTCCCCCCCTTTGCTTTTGGCTTCCACTTGGAACCTTCAGGTAAGTCAATAAGTATGCGGCCCACACATTGTGTTTTCATATTGCGGGTTAACGAAGTCATGGAGTTTGTCCGGTCTGGATGTGCCTGCTGCCAACGGTTCGACGCGAAAAATCCGACAGTTATCGTAATAATTGAAAAAAATGAGATGCTGAGATAGCGACGAATCATTTCCGTCCAATAGGCGATGGTTGACGATCAGAACGATAATTTTTGTGCAGTCGAACCTATACGCAGTAAGGCGTATAGCGTTACTTCTTTCACCCTCTCATCCTTAAAAGAATCCTGATGCCCGTATCCTTTCATTTTGACGGCGAACCGAGCATTGTCTGCCGCATGTTTGGCTGAATTTAGAGGAACAGTACTGTCGCCCGCTTGGTCCGCATCCTGCAAATCGGCCATGTGGGCATCGTTTAAAGTGTCATGCACTACGCCGGCGCCATATTGATTAATCATCGCTTTTTCACTTTGGCTGTTGATCATCGTCACGCGGCCCTTATAGTTGTCAAATTTCAGGTGAAGATCTAGAGCATGCGCTTTGCTTAGCATAGGCCCTGCCGTGGCCGCCCGCCCGGGAATGGCTGAGGAAATAGTGTTCTGGCTAAATCGCCACGTTACCGTACTAAAAGCCTTCTTCCCGTCATCTCCGCCGTAGGTGACATACGTATTGGGATGATAGTAATTGCCGAGTTCGCCGTGGAACTTCCTGGCTAGCTCAATATTCGAACTGTAGTTCTCCCAGCCTCGGGCGATCGAAGGCCTAGGGGTTCCTGGCGGGGCATCCGTGTCTACAGGATCGACCCAAAGCGGATCCATGAGCCTCCACCACGCCCGCGTCTCAAGATAAATTTCGTCATATGGGTTCACAAGGGGCAGCTGAAATATTGGCTCCCCACTATTTGACTGCGCTCGCAACCAGCCCGTGCCGTAACTCTGGGTGGGCAATAGTTCCAAAGGTCCTGCGGCGTTCGCGAATATGGGCATGATTTTTTTTCCATTATCTCCCAGTCCGACAGCGCCCTTAAAGTCCTCCCAACCGGCCCTTACTCGTCGGTACGCCGTTGCCGCTCCCACAGACGGTTGTACGCTATGAACAATCCCTTGGACCATTTCTGGATGCTGCTGAGCAAAGCGACGCGCCACCAGCCCGCCCATAGAGTGGGTCAATAAGATCACCCCATGGTTGCAAGTCAATCTGAGGTCTTTCTTGCAATAGGATAGGATCGCCTGCGTGCGGTCATACAAATATTCTGCTGCGTCCTCATTCGAGCGTAGCCAGTTATAGCCCACGGCAAATACTGGATATCTGAATTCGGCCGCAGCTTGAAATGCCTGTTTATCCAAGGGTGTGTATGTTCCCTGATATTCTCCCCATGGGAGAGCTCGGGATGGAATCGCCCTTCCAGCCGTCCCGGAGGAGGGCTCGCCCCGGGGTGTAATAATATTTGATAGTCTGGTTTCGAGGAATTTCAGTATTTCGCCATACGAATCCAACAAAACTGTACCCCAACCACGTCGAAAGGCCTCCTCCACTGGTATGGAACTCTGCACAGCTTTTTCTACCGTCTTCCGATGTGCCTGGTCAGTAACCTCAAGAGGACGTGTTTCATGGGGGTTGAGTAGGCGTTTACGTTGGGCTGGGCTTAATGAACTGTAGCTGGACCATTTTGTAATGCCTGCTACCCATCCCAAAGAATCGTCCGGAAACCACGCCCATACGTTCTCATCACCGATGAGGCGAGCAGAATTTCCAGTTGCAATAAGCGGGCTGCCCATTATTCCCGGCAAAAAAACAATTGGAATTGCCCGATCCGGCGGCGCCTCCACGTGGCAGCGCATTAGGTTCGAAGTCGGACTCATGGTTACATGCGCCGTCGGATTTCCGTCCTCCCCGATATACGTGTCAATCTGACGTGTCTGTTCGCTCATTTCAGTTCTTCCTTGCTGATGGAGGAGGTGTTTTCAGATTCTTTGCGAGCTCAAGTGTTCGGACCGAGCAAGAGAAACGAATACCCCGTCACACTCAATCCACGCTGCAACTCTGCCCAACCGTCGCTGTCCGTGACGCCTTCAATCCGTGCGCCGTCAGCGTGCACAATGGCGTAGCGATAGTTCGGCACGGGTTTCCCGCTGCGCATGACGCGCACACGTTCGTCGAAATCAGAATGTGCCCAGCTATTGGCCTCAACGGAAGCGTAAGAAGGACCATGGAAATTGTGCGCGCCCGCCTTGACCGTAAACGTCCCGGGCATACCCAACTCGACATTGCCGCCTTCCATCTTGATATAGGCCCCATCGCAGAGCAGGGTGATGTGCTTGTCTGCCGAGAGCAGCACATGGTCGTTGCTCGCGCTGATTTCGATGCTCTGGTCGGCCTGCAGGCGAATGGTGTTGTTCTGCGCTTGCAGCAGAAGTTGCCCTTGATGCGCGATGTGCCGCAACTCGCCGCCCTGTGCGAACAGGCCCAGGTCCATCCCCGCATTCACGACGATCTTCTGTCCGGCCGTGATGTGCTGGTTCTGTTCCGCGACGCTGTCGATATGGGCGCCCGCGCTCAGGGTGATGGCGCGCGGCGTTGCCGCTGCGATGCCTGCCGGCGCGCTCAGCGCAATGACGGGCTGTCCGCCATTTGAGCCTTCCTTCTCGTCATTGGCGCCCTGTCCCAGGTCTCGCACGGCATCGTTCAATCGTTGCTGTGGCTCGATGTCGTGGCCGACGCCCTGGTGCTCGCTTGCGTAGTCGCCCAGGTTCTTCGCCAGTTCCAATGCGGCCTGCAGCGCACTGACCACCTGCGTGCGATCCAGATGGCCGGCGCCGGCCTTCAATTGCGCGTCCGTGCTAAACAGCAGACCCTTGGCCGCGCGCAGCGCGCCATGCTCATCCGTGCGCAGCTCGAATCCTTCGCCCCGAGGTTGGCCGCCATCGGGGCGTGGATGCGTCAGGTACCCCAGGTGCAACTGGGTTGCGCCATGCTCGCTCATCAGCGCCGCGCTGATCTGCTGCGACGTGTCGTCCAGGCGCAGTTCGTTGGCGCGGTCGCCTTTATGCTCCTTGCTTTTGACTGTGTTCAGGATGTTGTGCCTGGGCAGCTCGTAGGGCGGCAGGTTGGTGGCCCGAAAAGTTCTTCCCGTCACGATCGGCTGGTCGCAATCGCCATCCAGGAAGTCGACGATTACCTCCTGTCCGATGCGCGGTATCGCCATGTGGCCAAATGCCGCGCCCGCCCAGTTCTGCGACACGCGGATCCAGCAGGAGCTGTGCTCGTCGTTCTTGCCCAGGCGATCCCACGGGAACTGGACCTTGATGCGGCCGAAGTCGTCGCAGTAGATCTCTTCGTTGGCCGGCCCCACGACCGACGCGATCTGCGGCCCGTCGATGCGCGGCTTGCGGGCGGGCTCGGGCTTCCAGTCCACGCGGTCGGGCACGATGTCCGCCATGTATCGGTACTGCGTGCCTTGCGAGGCTTCTGCTCCCTCTTCCTGCTGGCTGGTGTGCTGCACGCCGTGATGCTGCATGCGCACCGGGCGCCAGCCGTGGTTCCAGTCTGCACGCGGGTGGCCGGTCAGGTCGAACGCCACGCCGGGAATCAATCGCGCATCGTCGCCCTCGACCCGCGCCATGCGGGCATCGCGACGCAGGCCCAAAAGACGACTTTGCGCAAACGGTTTACCGGCCTCGTCGCGCTTGTATCGCCCAGGGTAGGCGTAGCGCTCGTAGCGCTTGTCCTGGTGGTCCAGGTCCGCGGCGACCGGCGAATGCTCCTGGTCGTACCGTGGATGCGTGTAGGTGTAGTCGCGCTGCGTTTGGCGCGCGGTGCGCACCTGTTCGGCGTAGGTGAACTTGCGCAGCGCGGGTTCGGGCTGATCGCCGCCGGGAGCAGGGTTGTAGGTGACCGGTCCTCCTTCAATCTCCCCATGCACATAGATCCGATCCCCGTGGATCAGCCGATGGCCCTTGTCCGTATGCGCAAAACGGTAGAAGAATCCCTCTTCTGCCGCCAGGCGGGCGAGGAACTGCAAATCGGTGTCGCCGGCCTGCACGCAGTATTCACGCGGCAGGTGTGCGTTGGTCGTGACCTGCTCGTAGTCCGTGATGCCGTGCGACTTGAGGACCTGTTCAAGAATCTCGGGCACCGACTGCTGCTGAAAAATGCGCCAATCCGAACACAGGTCCGTGCGCGCCAGGGCCGGTTCCACCACCGCCCGATAGCGCGTTCTCCGGAACCCGCTGTCTCCCTGCTCGAAGCCGGTCAGGATTCCATGTACATGGCGCACGGGCGTATCCCCGCGCCAGATCGTAAAGAGCGCAGGCTGATCAAGCAGCGCGCCAAAATCCACCGCCGCATCAAAGCTCGATAGCTCCACGCGCAGTAGAAATGTCTCGGACAAGGCTTCGTCGAGCGTGAACTCGAGCACCTCGAAGTCCACGCCAGCGGCGGCCGGGGAAAAGGTGAAACGCACATCGGATAATCGGGGCATGTCGGCATCCTGAACAACCGGAACAAGAGGAACAAGGGTTTCGGCCGGGTACGAGCAAGAAGAGGACGGAGT
>NZ_JBHXNI010000021.1:0-104171 GCF_042721735.1 Achromobacter sp. NPDC058515 | reverse complement strand
TCGCGTCGTTGCTGTCGTTGCAGCAGAGAAACGAGATTATGAAGAAGTTTTTATCGTTTGTCAAGTCAGCGTCGTTCGTTTCAAACTTGCTTCGCTTTCTTGCCTACGACCTCTTCAGGTCTCGCCTTAGCAGCTGTCGAAACATTAGGGTTAACCCTAAGTTTTCGGCATCTGCCAAGTCCAAGACTATAGCACAATTTTTGCAGACCGTGCAACTGGCTTTTGCCTGATTTGCACCAATCCTTGCAATAACCGCTGGGCTCTCATTCCTGATCGCTTTCCGCGGCAGGCCTGCCGGGTAACCCGCCTGACCTGTTGCACTTGCTTGGCTTCGCGGCTCAAAACTGCTTGAACTGCGAAGGAGCGAGACTATAGCACAAATTTTCGGCCTGTCATGCGCAGGAAGCAAATGGCCTCTTTATTTCCGTGCCCGACCGGTGGTTCACCGCGGACTCTATATGGGGACCCTCTGGGCGGCGGTATCCGTCCTCTATATATAGGCATTGCTGCAAGCGAAGCGGCCCCGCCTCTTCCCTCCTATACAAGAAGGTAGACGGGGCCGCCCCGGAGCCTGCGGCGGATGCTCGGAGGCTACCAGCGCATGTAGTCCGCGTTGCGCAAGCGGGTCAGATCGCGCCGCAGGGTAGTTTCATTGATCAGCCAACTGGGCGCACCCACGTCTTCCAGCAGATGCGGATCCATATCCGTGGCCAGGTTGCGCAGCCGGGCTTCGCTGCGCCGCTTGCAGTAGGCGCGCCAGAGGCGCGCAAGCAAGCCTTGGTCGGGGGCTTGCGCCGTTTCCAGGACGGCGGGCTGGACCACGAGCGCCGGCTTATCGGCGCTGCGGGCGGCCCGTTGCGGCTCGGCGTACAGCCGGCCAAAAGGAGAAGAAGGCGAGGTGCAGCTTTGCGCAGACATGATGGGCTCCTTTGGTTTATCCGTTTTGGTAAGAGTATTCGCCCAATCAACCCGTGAAAATCGAATTGTTTTTGCCTTATTGGTCAGCTACGATGACCAATAGGCATTTACTCCAGGCATTCCCATGCGCATACCCCTCAATACCCTTCCCGCCTTCCGTGTCGTCGCCGAACTGCAGAACCTGCGCGCGGCGGCTGAACGCTTGCATCTGACGCACAGCGCCGTCAGCCAGCAGATCAAGGTGCTGGAAGATCAATTGGGTTTCCCGCTGTTCGAGCGCAGCGGGCGGGGCATTGTCCTGAACACCGCCGGCGCCGCCTTGCTATGCAGCGTGCAGGGAGCGATGACGCTTCTGGATGAGGGCATGCTGGCGGCCTCCGCCGCCGCAACGGGCAGCGAGCAACGCCTGCGCGTATCGGTGCTGCCCTCTTTCGCGCAGCGGTGGATGTTGCCGCGCATGTCGCGCTGGCGTGCGCGGCATCCCGACCTGGCGCTGGAGATCGAGACCTCGCAACAAGTGGTGGACCTGCTGCGGGATGGGTTTCATGCCGCGCTGCGCTTTGGCCGCGGCCCGTGGGCGGGGGTGGAATCAGAGCCGCTTTTCGACATGCCGCTGCCGCTCATTGCGCTGGCGTCGCCCGAGACGGCCGCCGCGCTGCCCGACAACTCGCCGGAAACGCTGGCGCGCCAGCCGCTGCTGGGTGAACGCGAGGTCTGGCAGCATTGGTTCAATGCGGCCGGCCTGCGCACGCCGGTCACGCCGGTGGCTTCCTTCAATGATGCGGGGATGATGCTGCAGGCGGCCGAGCAAGGACTGGGCATCACCCTGGGGCGCGAGCTGCTGGCCGCGGACGCCCTCTGCGCCGGGCGACTGGTGCAGGTGTCGCCCGTGAGCGTCCACTATGAGCAGGCGCAGACCTATCACCTCGTCTATCGGCCCAGCCTGCGGGACTGGGCGCCGCTGGTCGCGTTGAAGCAATGGCTGCGCGACGAGCTGGAGATGTCCCGGCGCAACCTGGTTACCCCGGATGAACCGCCGGACGGCGGCATGGGGCAGGAAAAAAAATAAAGCGGGCCGCCGCCGCGGCGGCAGCCCGCAGTCCGGACTAGCTCAGGCGGCTTTCCTGGCGGACGGCGGCGCGGCGCGCATGGAATCCGTTTCATTGAAGCGCTGGTGCCACGAGAACGCTTCTTCCAGCAGATGAGGCGTCTGGCCGCCGCGCTCGCACGCACGGTCGAAGTAGTCCTGCAAGGCATCGCGATACGACGGATGCACGCAATTCTGGATGACCGCTCGCGCTCGCTCACGGGGCGCCAGGCCACGCAGGTCGGCCAGGCCGCATTCGGTGACCAGCACATCCACGTCGTGCTCGGTGTGGTCCACATGGGACACCATCGGCACAACGCTGGAGATGTCGCCGTTCTTGGCCATGGATTTGGAGACGAAGATCGCCAAGTGGGCGTTGCGCGCGAAATCGCCCGATCCGCCGATGCCGTTCATCATGTGCGTGCCGCCCACGTGGGTGGAATTCACGTTGCCGTAGATGTCGAATTCCAGGGCGGTGTTGATGGCGATGATGCCCAGGCGGCGAACGATCTCGGGCGCGTTGCTGATTTCCTGCGGGCGCAGCACGATGCGCTCGCGGTAGTGCTCCATGTTGGCCAGGATCTTTTCGTACACGGGCTTGGACACCGTGATGGACGAGGCCGAGGCGAACGCGAGCTTGCCCTGGTCCAGCAACTCGATGGCGCTGTCCTGCAGCACTTCGGAGTACATGGTCAGGTTCTGGAAATCCGACGACTCGAAGCCGTGCAGCACGGCGTTGGCGATGGTGCCGATGCCGGCCTGCAGGGGCAGCAAGGCGTTGGTCAGGCGGCCCGCGTCGACTTCGCCGCGCAGGAAATCATTGATGTGGCCGGCGATGGCGTTGGTTTCCTCGTCCGGCGGCAGGGCGTTGGACGGGCTGTCGGGCTCCTGCGTGATGACGATAGCGGCAATCTTTCCAGGGGCCACCTCGATGCAGGGCTGGCCGATGCGCTGATCCGCCGACACCAGGCCGATCGGCTGCCGCGCCGGGCGGTCGCCCGGAACGTAGATGTCGTGCAGGCCTTCGATGGCGGCGGGCACGCTCATGTTCAGTTCAATGATGATCTTGTCGGCCTGCTGCGCGAAGGAGGCGGAGTTGCCCACCGACATCGTCGGCACGATGGCGCCGGTTTCGGTAATGGCGGCCGCCTCGATGATGGCCACGTTGATCGGGCCGATATGCCCGGCGCGCAGTTGTTCGACAGTTTCGGACAGATGCTGGTCAATGAAGGCGGTCTCGCCCTGGTTGATCTTGCGGCGCAGGGTCGTGTCGACCTGGAACGGCATGCGGCGCGCCAGGACGTTGGCTTGCGCCAGCATCTTGTCGGTGTCGTGGCCCAGCGATGCGCCGGTGATCAGCGTGATGGAGAGCGGCTCGCGCTCCGCGCGGGCGGCCAGCGCCGCCGGCACGGACTTACAGTCTCCGGCGCGCGTGAAACCGCTCATTCCGACGGTCATGCCGTCCTGAACCAGCAAAGCCGCCTGATCGGCGGATGTGATCTTGGCGCGCAGCCCAGGATGGCGGATACGGTCGAGATGCATGTTGTCTCCAGATTTAAGGGCCTACGGCTTGCGGCCGGGCGCGGCGATGCCGCCTTCAGCGCCCAGGCACCGTCTGACGCGGCGTTTCCCGAGGTCCCACTGCCGGCTCAGCCAGCCTTGGGACGAATTTTCGGCAGTATAGGAAGGCGGGCTCAAATCTCGTAATGACTTAAAATCATCCAAACCAGTCGTTTTTTTCATAGCTTGAATGTTTTGCGCGCACTGCGCGAGGGAGTTCCGCAGCCATGGACGTGCGCGCATTGCGGTATTTCGTGGAGACCGTCAGGCACGCCAGCTTCACGCAGGCGGCCAAGGCGCTGTTCGTCACGCAGTCCACCGTGAGCAAAATGATTCGCCAGCTTGAAGAGGAAGCGGGCACGCCCCTGCTGATCCGCGACGGCCACACCGCCCGCCCCACCGATACCGGGCGGGTGATGTACCAACGCGGCCTGCAGGTGCTGGAAACCATGCGGCAACTGTCGGAAGAACTGCGCCAGACCGCCGAGCTGGATCGCGGAGCGCTGGAAGTTGGCATCCCGCCCATGATCAACCTGCTGTTCACGCCGGTCGTGAAGCGTTTTCGCGAACTGCATCCCGGCATCCACCTGACCCTGCGCGAAGGCACGGGCCAGGCCGTGGAGGGCCTCGTCGCCAGCGGCGAACTGGAGGTGGGCGCGACCGTCCTGCCCATCGCGCCCGACGGCGGACTCGCCGCCCAGCCGTTCGGCAGCTATCCCATCTGGGTGATCGGGCCGCCCGATGCGCCCTGGGCCGGAAAGACCTCGCTGCCGCTCAATGCCCTGCGCGACGCGCGGCTGCTGATTCCCACGGACGACTTTGCCGTCACGCGCCGCCTGCGCCAGGCCTTCGCCGAAGCGGGCTTTCAGCCGGGCATCGCGGCGCAGAGCGCGCATTGGGACTTCCTGGTGGCGATGGCCTCGGCCGGGCTGGGCGTGGCCTTGCTGCCCGAGCCGCTGATGCAGCGCATGAAGACGCGCGGCCTGAGCACGGCGAAGCTGGCCAAATCGGGCATGCAATGGGAGGTCGGCCATATCTGGCTGCAATCGGGCTACCTGTCCTTTGCCGCCCGCGCCTGGCTGGACGTGTGCGACGCGGTGCTGGGCAAACCGAAGATAGCGGCCCCCCGCCGCCCGATCCGCTAGCCCGAATTGAATCCAAACGTTCGCCACGTAAACTTGGGTTGCGGCCGGCCCCTCCTCGGGCGGGCCCGCGGCGCTTGCGGCCAGACCCGGCCCCGTTTTTATCTCCTGCCTGTCCCTGCCTCGCCGCCGATCCGGGCGCGCTGAAAACCGGGGACGCAATACCAGTTTTTGTTGCAACGGGCCGCCCGGCGGCTTGCTATGCTGCCGCCTCGACGCGAGTGACTCGCACAAGAACATGAACCTGACAACGCACCCTTTGCTTTCACGCGCCCGCCGCGTCCGCCCCCCCTCTTTCGCGGCGCTGCTGGCGGCATTGCTGCTGGCGTTCTGCCTGATGCCCGCCTTCGCGGCGCCGCCCAGTCCGCCACCCGACGTCGAGACGGTGCTGGCCGCCGCGCGCAAGCAGATCGACGACATCCGCAAGCGGGTCGCCGACGAGACCGATGACGCCACGCTGGTCAAGCAGCGCGGCGAGGCGCTGGACATCCAGTCCAAGGCCGACGCGGCGACCGAAGCCCTCGTTCCTCAGTTGGCCAGCGTGACCGCCCGGCTGAGCGAGCTGGGCACGCCCCCCGACGGCGCCAAGGAAGCGCCCGACGTGGCGGCGCAGCGCGCGCAGCTTGAGAAAAACAGCCGCGCGCTGGACGCCCAGCTCAAGCTGGCGCGGCTGCTGTCCGTCGACGCCGGGCAAACGGCGGAGCAGATCTCCGGGCAACGGCGCACGCAGTTCCAGGCGCGCCTGGGCGAACGGCGCGACTCCTTCCTGTCCGGCCAGTTCTGGACCGAATTCCGCCAAGAATTCCCGCGCGACCTGCAGCGCCTGGAAGACTTGCGCGACGACTTGTCGACCGCCCTCGGACAGACGCCCAAATGGGGCTGGCTGCTGCTGACGGCCGCGGCCGCGCTGGCGATCGCGCTGCGCGTATGGATCGGCCGGTATCTGCTGCAGCTCACGGCCACGCGCGTGCCGCCGGGCCGCCTGCGCCGCTCCTTCCTGGCCGTCACGCTCGTGATCCTGTCGGTCGCCACGCCCGGCGTGATCGCCCTGTTGATTCAAACGGGCCTGGACTGGAAATCGCAGCTGTCCGACAGCACGTCTTCGCTCTTGGCGAACCTGGTGGCGACGGTCTGTTTCGGCGGCTATGTGTCCGGGCTGGGCTATGCGCTCCTGTCCACGAACCGTCCGTCGTGGCGGCTTCCGTCGGTGAGCGACGTCGTGGCGAACCGGCTGCGCTGGCTGCCCGGCGTGCTGGGCGTGCTGGTGGTGATGATCTGGCTGGCCGAACGGCTGCCCGTGCTGCTCAACGCCAGCCTGACGACGACGATCACGCTGACGGGCATCGTCGCCGTGCTCACCATGGCGATGCTGGGCGCCGTCCTGGCCATCGGCCGCAGGCTGCGGCGCCTGGCCCTGGAGGAAAGCGACACGCCGATTCCGCTCTGGGCGTCCCTGCTGGTGGCCGCCGTCTGGACCGTGCTGATCGTAAGCCTTGCCAGCCTCCTGGCCGGCTACGTGGCGTTCGGCAGCTTCCTGGTCAAGCAGGTGCTGTGGATGCTGATCGTGCTTGCGTCGGCGTATCTGGCCTCGACCTTGATCGAAGACGGATTCAGCACCTTGCTGGGCACGTCGCACCGCGACACCGGCGAAGGCGAAGGTCCCAGCATGCGCGACCAGGCGGCGGTGCTGCTGTCCGGCATGGGACGCGTGGCGATAGGACTGCTGGCCATTACGCTCTTGCTGGCCCCCTTCGGCGAAGCGCCGACGGACCTGCTGCAGCGCTTTGACCAGTTGCGCAAGGGATTGGCCATCGGCGAGGCCCAGATCCGGCCCGGCGCGGTGCTGCAGGCGCTGCTGGTGCTGGCCCTTTCGCTGCTGGGCGTCAAGATGCTCAAGCGCTGGCTGTCCAACCGCTACCTGCCCACCACGGAGCTGGACCCGGGCATGCAGTTGTCGGCCGCCACCCTGTTCGGCTATGCCGGCGTTGTCTTGGCGGTGGGTTTGTCGCTGTCCGCCGCGGGCATCGGCCTGGAGCGGGTGGCGTGGATTGCCAGCGCGCTGTCGGTGGGTATCGGCTTTGGCTTGCAGGCGGTGGTGCAGAACTTCGTGTCGGGCCTGATCCTGCTGGCCGAACGGCCAGTCAAGGTGGGCGACTGGGTGTCCCTGGGCGGCGTCGAAGGCGACATCCTGCGCATCAACGTGCGCGCGACCGAAATCCAGATGGGCGACCGTTCCACTGTGATTGTCCCGAACTCGGAGTTCGTGACGAAAACGGTGCGCAACGTCACGCGGTCGAATCCGCTTGGCCTGGTGCAGATCAAGCTGCCCATGCCGCTGTCAACCGACGCCGAACAGGTGCGCGAGTTGATTCTGCAAGCCTTTGCGGATCATGAAGGCGTGCTGGACGCGCCCGCGCCCGATGTTTTCCTGGACGGCATCGACGCCGGCCATCTGATCTTCAACGCCAAGGGCTACGTGTCCTCGCCCCGCGCGGCGTACGGCGTGCGCAGCGCCCTGCTCTTCACCGTGCTCAAGCGCCTGCACGACGCCGGGCTGGAGGTGTCGTCGCCTCCCACGATGCTGCTGGCCTCCGCGCCGCTGCAGGAACAGGCGGCCGCGCCCGTCGCGGTCCCGCCGCCCGCCACGTCCTAGCCGCCCCGCGCAGTCTTGGCCGGCGCTCATGTCCCGCCTCAGCCAGGCGAATACAGGTCGGCGAACTGCTGGCGCTCCAGCCGCGGATTGCGCAGCGGCGGCGCGCCCAGCGCGGCGCTGCGGGCGGACTGCACCGGATAGCCCTGCACGACCGGCGCCTGAGGCTGCGCGGGCGTGGTCCGCACGGTCTGCACGGGCGTGGGCGTCGCGACCTGGGCCACCGCCCCGCTGTCGAAGCGGTGGTCGGCCGTCGTCAAGGCGGGATTGGTGCACAGTCCTTGCGCCACCAGCGCCGCCTTGGTGCGGTCATCGGTCTGGCACAGGATATCGATGGCCGCCGTCTCCAGCCGGCGGGAACGGTCGGCATCCTTGGTGGAAGCCGCTGCCTGCATCGTGCGTTCGAAGTTGCGGCGCAGGCTGCATTTCTGATCCTCTATCGGGATCGCGACATTCATGCCGAAGCCCACCACCGAGCCGCCGCCGCCCGCCGACACCATGCAGCTGTCCGACGAGAACGAGCCGTAGAAGCTCTGTCCGCCCACGGGCGGCACGGTGCGCACGGTGCTGGACCCGCTATTGCTGGAATTGAAAGTGATGCCCTGGTTGTTGCCCGCATTGGTCGACCCGGACGATGCCGACGTCGTGGAACTGGAGGTGCTGGTCTGCGCCCCGGCCGAGAACGCCGCCAGCGACAAGGAAATGGCAAGAACAATGGTTTTCATGATGTCCCCTCGCCCGGACGGCCGAAGCCGTCCGGATAATTGGGTCAGCGATTGAACCCGACGACATGGCCCACCGAGCCTATGCCGTGTATCGACCCGAAAGCGCCGACGTTTCCTGCGTGGAAGGTCCCGGTGGCGGTCGCGTTGGTTTCCGTCTGGCCGAACGTCGCGCCGCCGTTGGCGATGCTGTCGCCGACCATGATGGGCGCGTTGCCCGTGACATTGCCGTAGGACTCGCTATTGGCGTACTGGCGCGTGCTGGTGACGACCTGCGTGCCGTCGTGGCTGAACGTGCCGCCGACTTCCGCGATGCCGCCCGTGCTGCCGAACGACGTCTGGCTGGAGGAGCCGTAGCCGTTGACCTGCGTGGCCACCACGGAACTGCCGGTGGAGATGGATGACGCGGTGCCGTGGATGGTGCCGGCATGGCCGGTCACCGAGGCGCCGATCTGGCCGGGGCCGGTGGCGTATGCCGATACGGCGAACAATGACAACGCGGCGACTGCTGCGAGCTTTTTCATTTGAGCTCCTCCTGATCCGTTTGCGCGGATGCACAGGTGCCGGTGGCCGACCGGCGCGGACCGTTACTTCCCATGGACTGCTCCCAGGCTCGGGATAGTGGCGTGGGACTTTTGTATTGGTACGGAATGATTGCGCCGTCCTAGGCATGTCGATATCGGTTAAACGGGCGACCGGGTCTTTGTGGACGATGCCGGGACGCCACGCATGAACCGGAATAGACGGGCTGGCGGCATCCCGCCCATGCGTATGGACGATGAGAAAAGCGCGAGAGCCGGGACTCTTGCGGAAATACTCAGCTCTATGGATGGGACGGCGCGCGTTCAGCTCACGCAAGTCGCCTAGCGCGCACGATGGTGCGCGCTGCGCCGATGGCCTTTCGGTTCATGGCCGGCAGGCGTGGGCACAAAGGCTCAGCCCCGTACCCGGGCGACGCTGCAGAGCCGCGCCGATTCCTTGCGGGCCAGCAGCAGATCGCCGGCCACCAGGATGAGCAGGAACCCGCAAGCCGCCAGGTCCAGGTCGGCCAGCACGCGGTGGCTGGCCAGAAGCGCGATGCCCGTGGCGCCCGCCAGATAGCCGGGCCAGGCAGGCGGCAGCCCCCGGCCGGCGGCCGGGGCGGGCCGCGCCAGGCACAGCCAGGCCATGAGCGGCAGGCTGAGCATCGACAGGGGTATGTAGACGGCGATGGCCGGCAGCAGCACGGCGACGCTGAATTTCGTATGCAGGGACAAGGCCATCACGGCGATGGCGCCGACGCCGACGTACCAAAGCAGGCGAACGGCAATGAGACGAGTCAAGGTGACGGCTCGGTAATTCATCGGACACGCTGAAAATGGAATTTTCAGCCATACTACTCCGGCCGGCCAGGCCCCACCTGGCCCCATTTATTCGGAGACCTAGCCATGATTCAGGAGATTGCCAGCATCCTTGTCCGCGAAGGGCAGGAAGCGCTGTTCGAGGCAGGCGTCGCGCAAGCGAAGCCGCTTTTCCTGCGCGCGCGCGGATGCCACGGCATGGAGCTGTACCGCAGCATCGAGCAGCCGCAGCGCTATACGCTGGTCGTGGACTGGGAAACCGTGGAAAACCACATGGTCGATTTCCGCGAATCCGCCGACTTCCAGGAGTGGCGCAAACTCGTGGCGGGCTTCTTCGTCGAACCGCCGCTGGTGCATCACGAACAGAAAGTGGTCTGACGCCTGCGGCCCCCGGGCCTAGGCCTCGTCCGGCGGATCGTTGTACTTGCGCGCGCTGCTGCGAAAACGATCGGCCGGATACGTCCGCGCATTCTTGACCATCTTGCCCGACACCGCTTCGGCGATGTCGATGCCGAGCTGGTCCGCCAGCGCCACCAGATACATCTGCACGTCCGCGATCTCGTCGGCCGCGTCCGCCAGCCGTTCGGCGGAAAGCCTGCGCGAGTCGTCCTCGCTCAGCCACTGGAACAGGGCCACCAGCTCGCCCGCTTCGCCCGCCAGGGCCATCGCCAGGTTCTTGGGCGAATGAAACTGCTGCCACTCCCGTTCCGCCGTGAACTGGCGCACGGCGAGCCTGATCTGTTCCAGGTCGGACATCGAAGCTCCTAGATCGGCGGCGCGTCAGGCCGCATCATGCCGCGGCCAGGCGCGAACTGGCCGCCAGCGCCACGGCGACGGTGGTCCGCACGTCGGCGAGCGCCCGGTGGGTGGGCTGGGACGCGCCCACGTGGCGCGCCAGGATATCCAGCTTGTGCGAGGGCAACTCGGGCCAGGCGCGCCGCGCCAGCGCCAGCGTGCAATGGGTGGCGTTGCCGAACGGCAGGCCGGTCTGATCGGCCGCCGCGGTCAGGAAGCGCCGGTCGAAAGAGGCATTGTGAAAAAACACGGGCAGGTCTTCCACGAAATCCAGGAACGAGGAAAACGCCTGCACGACCGGCACGCCATGGCGGTCGACCTCCGCCTGCGTGATGCCGGTAAGCCGGGAGATAAAGGAAGGAACCGGACCGCGCGTGCGCACGACCTGCGTGTACTCCCTTTCCAGCGCGCCGGCGGCGCCCACCCGGACGGCGGCGAACTCCAGGATTTCGCAGCTTGCGGTGGACAGTCCGGTGGTTTCCAGGTCGGCCACGATGAAGGGGCCGCGCAGCGCCTGCAGCGCCTCGGCCAGGGCGGCCTGGGTGCGCGCCGCCGCGGGCCGGGCGGGGGGTGCGCCGCTGGCGCGCGGGCGCCGGTAGAAGTACGTCACGTCCTTACTCCGCCGCCTGCAGGGGCGCGAAGCGGGGCGAGCCGTCGGCAAGCTGCCCGAAGAACAGCGTGGCCGGGCGCACCCACAGGCCGCGCGCGTGGGGCCACAAGTGTTCGTACACCACCATGGACTCCTCCGTTTCGGAGTGGCGGGCGGTGCCCACATAGCGGTAGAGGCCGCCCTTGTAATGGCGGTGCGAGGCAAGAGCCAGGGCTTCGGATTCGGTCATGGACGGTGGCCGCAAATGGCGCGGCCCGGGCGGGAAGGTTCCTGCCGGGGCCTGGGGGTTCGGAGAATTCCGTCTTTATAGCGCACTCGGGACGGCGCCTGCCCGCGCCGCCCCTTGCGGTGTTTCAGTAGCGCGCGTATTCCAGCGCCGGCTTGGGCGGCATGGGCGTGTTGGCGGCCGGCCTGGCGCGGACGGCGGGCGCCACGGGCTTGACCATCGCAACCGGTCGCGCGCCAGCCTTGTCGTGCGCGGCGCGCAGCGTCTCGGCCGCCTCGGCGGTCATCTGGGTGATGTCCTCGGTGACATCGCCCAGCTTGACCGACTGCGCCAGCGACACCTCCACGACTTCGGCCATGATCTCGGTCACCCGCCGCGACGAGGCCACGATGCCTTCCATGGTGGTCCCCGCGGACTGGACCTGGGCCGCTCCGTTTTCGATCTGTTCGACCGAGGTGGTGATGAGGCCCTTGATTTCCTTGGCGGCGGCGGCGCTGTTCTGAGCCAGGCTGCGGACCTCGGCCGCCACGACGGCAAACCCCTTGCCGTGCGCGCCGGCGCGCGCCGCCTCGACCGCGGCGTTGAGCGCGAGGATGTTGGTCTGGAACGCAACGCCGTCCATCACGCCGATGATCTCGGAAATCCGGCGCGAGCTTTCCGTGATGGCGCCCATGGTCCGGACCACCTGCTGCACCGTCTTGCCGCCCTGTTCCGCGACGCTGCTCGCGTCCCGCGCCAGGGCGTTGGCCTGGCCGGCGCGTTCGGCGTTTTCGGTCAGTCCCTGCACGGCGACCCGCAGCGTCTGGGCCGCGGTGAAGCGCCGGGTGATGTCGGTGGCGTACTTCACGACCTTGAACGGCCGGCCATCGGCATCGAAGATGGGGTTGTAGCTGGCCTCGATCCAGACCTCGCGGCCGTCCTTGCCCAAGCGCAGATACTGGCCCGTGTCGTGTTCGCCGTTGCGCAGCTTGCGCCAGAATTCCTTGTACGCCGCGCCGCGGGCCTCGTCCGGCAGCACGAACATGCTGTGATGGCGCCCCAGCACTTCGTCGGCGCGATAGCCGACGGCGTTCAGGAACAGGTCGTTGGCGCGGATGATGGTGCCGTCCAGCTCGAACTCGATAATGGCCTGCACCTTGGAAATCGCCGCCAGCTGCCCTTGGGAGTCCGCCTGGCGATGCTGCTGCTCGGTGATGTCGGTTGCATACTTGACCACCTTTATCGGCTGGCCGCGCTTGTCGAAGATGGGGTTGTAGGAGGCTTGCAGCCAGACGTCGGCGCCATTCTTGCGGATCCGGCGATAACGGCCGGAGTCGTGCGCGCCCTGCCCCAGCTTTCGCCAGAACTCCGCGTAGGCGGCCGACCCGCGCTCGGCGGGATCGATGAACATGCGGTGGTGCTGGCCCAGAATCTCGTCCAGGCCATATCCCATGGTGTCCAGGAAATTCTGGTTGGCCATCAGGATGTGGCCTTCAAGATCGAATTCGATGACCGCCTGGGATTTATGGATGGCCGCGATCTGGCCGTTCAGATCCGCCTGCCGCAAGGCGCGGTCTCCGCCGAACAGGCGGCCGAGATTGAACCAATGCATGATGAGCTCCTGCCAAAGATGGGACGAGAGTGCTGACAACGATAAAAGAGGAGTATCTGAAGCAGTACTACCTGGCGCGTCCCAAAAAAGGCAGAGCACGCCGCGCCGCGTGCACCGCTACCTGTGTAGTCCGTCATCACTGGGGTAACGGCAGTTCCAGACCAAAATGAATCAGCCAGAGAATGTATCTAGGCGAAACTATTTAATCCTAAAAATGAACACCTCTCAACCTATTCCGCATGCGCCCGGCCAAAATGCGAGGCCCGTCGCCGTACGCTCACGCGGGTAAACCCCGTGATCTAGGCGGCATCGAGTTCGCGGTATTGCCGGAAGATATCTTCGCCGAACGGCAGGCGCCTGCCGCTTGAAAAATACGGCTGCAGCGCCGGCAGCTTCGTCACGCGCTCATGCAGCGCAAACACGTTCGGAAAATGCGCGGCCACCGTGCCCATCCGCTTGGGAAAGGCGTAGAGCAGCCCGTCGACCAGGTGAAACAGCGACAGGTCCACATAAGTCCAGTCCTCGCCGCCGGCCAGCCAGGCCTCGGGCCCGCCCAGCACGCGTTCGAAATAGTCCAGGAACTTCGGGATGCGCTCCTCGCGGAAGACGCGGGCGCGGCGCGCGGCCTCTTCTTTCTGGTCTTCGTAGTATTCGCTGGCGGAAATGGGGTGATGGGTGTCGTGCGCCTCGGCCACCATGTCCGCGATGGTGAGCTGCAGCTGGTTCACCCACAAGCGGCCTTCCAGCGACTCCGGCGCCAGGCCGTGCTTTTCGCCGAGGAACAGCAGGATATTGGCGGTCTGCCCCAGCGTCATTTTCCCCGCCACCAGATAAGGCGGAGCGAAAGGCGGATGCGGGCGCTCGGCCTGCATGTCCTTGATCAGCGTGTTTTCGTCGGCGCCGGGCTCGCGCGCCCGCTCCCGATACGGAATGCCGCCCGCTTCCAGCGCCAGGCGCACGAATTCCCCGCGCCCCGGAATCCCGTTCCAATACCAAAGGTCGTAAGTCATGCGGTCTCCTTCCGATTGGCGAAGGCTGGAGCCCGCGCGGCGCTTCCCGTCGCGCCGCCAGGCCCCTAGACAGCAAATACGCTGATGTCGCCTTCTTGCTCCTCGGCCTGCTGGCCGTGGGCCTGTTGATATTGCCGGGGGGATAGTCCGAAATGCGCCCGGAAATCCCGCGAAAAATGCGCCCCGTCCGCAAAGCCGCAGTCCAGCGCGATCTGCGTGATGCTGCACGGGTTGTTCAGCAGCAGCCAGCTGCCGTATTCCAGCCGCAACTGGCGCTGAAACGCCATGGGCGACATGCCGGTGGCAAGCCGGAAGGCGCGTTCGAGCTGCCTGCGCCCCACGCCCACGTATCGCGCGATGGCATCGAGCGGCGGCGGATTGTCGATGCGCTGCTCGATGAAATGCGCGGCCTGCCGGACGCGCAGGTCCTGGATGCCGGACAGGTCGGTGCGGAAATGCGCCTGCGGCACCCGGCCCGGGCGCACGCCCTGGAGCATCATGTGCCGCATCGCCTGTTGCGCCTTGTCGCGCCCGCAATGCCGGGCCACCAGGTACAGGCCCAGGTCGATCGCCGCCGTGGAGCCCGCGCAGGAGATCAGGTCGCCCTCGTCCACGAACAGGCGGTCGACGACGGCGCGGGTTTGCGGAAAGCGCTCGCGGAACGTGTCCAGCACGTTCCAGTGCACGCAGACGGTGCGTGGCCCGACCACGCCGGCCTGCGCCAGCGCGAACGTGCCCGTGCAGATGCCCAGCAGCCGCACGCGCTGCGCGGCGGCCCGGCGCAGCCAGTCGCGCAACGGCTCGGGCATGCGGCCGGAGATGTAGTCATTGCCGCCGCACACCGCCACGTAGTCGAACTGCGTAGGGTCATCGGGCAGGCTGTCGGCGACGTCGATCGTCAGGCCCGCGCTGGAGCAGCGCGGCTTGCCGTCCCAGCTCATTACCCGCCACGCGGTATGGATCTGCCGGCTGCGTCCGCCGTGGTCGCCGGCCAGCCGCAACACGTCCACCAGACCGGCGAAGGCGGCCAGGGTGAACTGGTCCAGCAGCACGATGCCGACGGTCAGCGCGGGTTTTCCCCGAGGCTGACCATCGCCGTCGTCCTCATAGGGGACGGGCGGGAATTCGGCGGGCGGCGCGGTGTTCATGACGCAATTATTCAAGTTTTTGTCCCGCGCCTTCAAGCTCGTTTTCCCGGGGATCGCCCAAGATGCAGATGTGCACCGGCTCGCGGCGCCTATCTGGGGCCGACGGACCAGGGCCGACAAATCGACAAGGGGAATCCGACATGGCAACACTGACCCGCAGCGCCCTGAGCGCCGCCTTGCTGGGAGCCGGACTGCTGCTGTCCGCCCAGGCGCAGGCGCAGCAACAGAAGATCACCGTGGCCTGGTATGGCGGCAACTGGGGCGACGCGTTCCGCGCCTGCGTCGCCGAGCCCTACACCAAGGCCACCGGCGTGACCGTCGTGCCGGAAGTCGGCACGTCCACCACCACGCTGGCCAAGCTTCAGCAGCAGAAGAACGCGCCCACCATCGACGTCGCGTGGATGGACGGCGGGATCAGCGAACTGGCCGCGCAGGCCGGCGTGCTGGACACGCTGGACCCCGGCGCCATTCCCAACCTGAAAAACGTCATCGACCAGGCCGTCTACAAGGACGGCGGCTCAACCTACGCGGTCAGCACCGGCTACTACTCGCTGGGCATCGCGTACAACACCAAGGAAGTAACGCAGGCGCCCACCAGCTGGAAGGACCTGTGGAAGCCCGAATACGCGGGCGCCGTGGCCGTGCCGTCGCCGGCGAACTCGTCCGGCGTGCCGTTCGTGTTCTTCCTGGCGCGGGTATGGGCCATCGACCCGTCCAACCTGGCGCCGCTGTACGCCAAGCTGGCGGCCCTGGACACCGCGCTGTTCTTCGACAGCTCGGGCGCGGCCACCAATGCCTACCAGAGCGGCGAAGCCATCATCGGCGCGCACTTCAACGTGGGCGCGTGGGACCTGATCGACAAGGGGCTGCCCATCGGCTTCGCCGTGCCCAAGGAAGGCGCATGGGCCACGGACGCCCGCCTGCATCTGGTCAAGAACGCGCCGAACCGGGCCGCCGCCCAGAAGTTCATCGACACCGCGCTGACGCCCGACGCCGCCGCCTGCCTGGCCACGCGCCTGTACCTGGGCCCCGCGGTCAAGGATGTGCAGGTGTCCAAGGAAGTCGCGCGCAAGCTGCCCTGGGGCGCCGAAGGCTCGGTGAAGAGCCTGAGCCTCTTCGACTGGAACCTCATCAACAGCCGCCGCGCCGAAGTCACCGACGCGTGGAACCGCCAGGTCGCCCGCAAGAACTAGGCCGGGGTCGAACATGTCCGCTTTGCTCACCATCGAAGCCGTGTCGATGCGCTTTGGCGCCTACCAGGCGCTGGACCGCATCGACCTGGATATCCGCCAGGGCGAGTTCGTGGCCCTGCTGGGGCCCAGCGGCTGCGGCAAGACCACCCTGCTGCGTTCGATCGCCGGATTCCTCAAACCCGAGTCCGGCCGCATCCTGATAGAGGGCCAGGACATCAGCCGCCTGCCCGCGCACCAACGGCCCCTGAACACCGTGTTCCAGAACTACGCGCTGTTTCCGCACATGAACGTGCTGGAGAACGTGGCATATGGCCCGCGGCGCCAGGGGGCCTCGCGGGCCGACGCGGCCGGGCGCGCCCGCGCGGCGCTGGACATGGTGGGGCTGGCGGACTTCGGCCCGCGCTATCCCCGCGAGATGTCGGGCGGACAGCAGCAGCGGGTGGCGCTGGCGCGCGCGATCGTCAACCAGCCCAAGCTGCTGTTGCTGGACGAGCCGCTGTCGGCGCTGGACCTGAAGCTGCGCAAGCGCATGCAGCTGGAGCTCAAGCACCTGCAAGCCAAGCTCGGCATCGCCTTCATCTTCGTCACCCATGACCAGGAAGAGGCGATGACCATGGCCGACCGGGTGGTGGTCATGCATGCCGGCAAGATCGAACAGGTGGGCGCGGGAACGGACATCTACCGCCAGCCCGCCACGCGCTTCGTCGCGGAGTTCATCGGGGAGGCCAACTTCATGGCGTTCAGCGCCGCGGACGATGCGCTGCACCTGGATGCGCAGGGCCTGCGCGTGCCGTTCCCTGGCGGGAGCGCGCCCGCGCGCGGCACGGCCGTGTTGCGGCCCGAAGACCTGCGCCTGGCGGACGCCGCCGCGGACATCGTGCTGACGGGCGCGGTGACCGACGTGATCAACGTGGGCAGCCACAGCATGATCCATGTGGATATCGGCGGGCAGGTCCTGGTGGCGCGCCACGGCGGCATCGCGCCGTCGGGGCTGCTGCCCGGCGCCACCGTCCGCCTGACGTTCGCGCCCGAACACCTGCACCTGATAGGTGAACAGCCATGAGCGGCCGCTGGCTCTCGCCCGGCCTGTTGCTGGCGGCCCCGGTGCTGTTCTTCACAGCTTTTTTCCTGGCGCCGCTTGCGGTGGTGGCGCTGGCCAGCATCACGGGCGGACCCGACGGCCTGACCCTGACGGCGCAGCAGTACGTGCGCGTCCTGGCCGACCAGTATCACTGGGACGTGATCCTGGTGACATTCCGGCTGGCGTTCTTCACGACGGTCGTCTGCGTCATCCTGGGCTATCCGCTGGCCTGGTACCTGGTGCGCGTCGTGCGCTGGCAGGCGTGGCGCCGGTTCTGCGTGATCCTGCTGGTGGTGCCGCTCTTTACCAGCAACATCGTCCGCGCTTTCGGCTGGATGGTGCTGCTGGGGCGCAACGGGCTGGTCAACCAGGCGCTGGTGGCCTCGGGCGCGGCGGACCGTCCCGTGCGCTTCATCGGCACGGAGCTGGGCATCCTGATCGGCATGGTCTATGTGCTGCTGCCCTTCGTGGTGCTGGCGGTGGGCAACGCGCTGGCCCGCGTGGATCCGGCGTGCGAGCAGGCGTCGGCCGACCTGGGCGCGGGTCCCGCGGCCACCTTTCGCCACGTCACCTGGCCGCTGACGCTGCCCGGCGTGGTGTCCGGCGCCATCATCGTCTTCACGCTGGCGGTCAGCGCCTACGTGACGCCGGCGCTGCTGTCCGGCGGCCGCATCTCGGTGCTGTCCATGCTGATCTTCCAGCAGTACAGCACGGTGTTCGACTTCCATTACGGCGGCGCGCTGAGCATGGTGCTGCTGGTGTTCACCCTGATCCTGGTTGCGCTGGCGAACCGCGCCGCCACCCTGCCCGGAGCCGCGCGATGATCGCCCGCCACCTGATCCGCCTGATTGCGCTGGGCGTGCTGGCCTACCTGGCGCTGCCGCTCGTGGTCATCCTGGGCGCCTCGTTCACGGCCACGCCGTACCTGGCGTTTCCGCCGCAAGGCTGGACGCTGGACTGGTACCGAACCCTGCTGATCGAGGCCGGCTATGTGGCGGCGTTCACGACCAGCACCGTGCTGGCGCTGGCGGCCACGGTCGCGGCCGTGCTGCTGACGGTGCCGGCCGCGCTCGCCCTGGCGCGGTACGAGTTCCCCGGCAAGGCGGCGCTGACCTCGGTGCTGATGTCCCCGCTGGTGCTGCCGCATATCGTGCTGGGCGCGGCGCTGCTGCAGTACGGCGCGTACTTCGGCCTGACGCGCAGCTTCCTGTCGCTGCTGATCGGGCACATCGTGATCATCGCGCCGTTCGTGCTGCGGTCCACGCTGACCCTGCTGACGCCGGAGCAGCGGGCGCTGGAAGAGGCGTCGGCGGACCTGGGCGCCAATCCGTGGACCACCTTCTTCCTGGTAGTGCTGCCGCAGATCCGGCCCGGCATCGTCACCGGCTCGATCTTCGCGTTCATCTCGTCCTGGATCAACGTGGAGCTGTCCATTTTCAACACCACGGCGGACCTGAACACCATCCCCGTGAAGCTCTTCAACTATGTGCAATACACGATAGATCCGACCATCGCAGCCGTATCGGGCGCCACGATCGTGGCTGCGGTGATCGCCATCGTCATCCTGGATTTGACCGTCGGGCTGGACATGCTGTCCGAACGCGGCAAATAACCCTGCTTATCTTCTCTCTTGTCTGGAGCCACAGTCATGCGCAAGCAAGACGCGTTCGATGTCATCTATACCCATACCGAAGGCGAGCCCCTGTGCATCGTGCATAGCGGCATCCCCTACCCCGCCGGATCCACCATCCTGGAGAAGCGGGCCTTTCTGGAGCAGAACTACGACTGGCTGCGCCGCGCGCTGATGCGCGAGCCGCGCGGCCACAAGGACATGTTCGGCGTGTTCCTCACGCCGCCGTCCAGCCCCGAGTACGACGCCGGCCTGATCTACATCGACGGCACCGAGTATTCGCACATGTGCGGCCACGGCACCATCGCGGTCAGCATGGCCATGGTGGCCAACGGGCTGGTGGCGCGCGGCAAGGACGGCATCACCAAGATCCGCTTTGAAACCACGGCGGGACTGGTGGTGTCGGAAGTGGCGTCCGAGGGCGACAACGTGCTGTGGACGCGCTTCGAGAACGTGCCGGCCTACGTGGCCGCGCAGGACATCCCGGTGGAATTGCCCGGCTACGG
Organism: Achromobacter sp. NPDC058515; assembly: GCF_042721735.1. Classification (NCBI taxonomy): domain Bacteria; kingdom Pseudomonadati; phylum Pseudomonadota; class Betaproteobacteria; order Burkholderiales; family Alcaligenaceae; genus Achromobacter; species Achromobacter sp. NPDC058515. The sequence continues at coordinate 84,962 of NZ_JBHXNI010000021.1, read as the reverse complement.
CAAGCTGTCGGCCGACATCGTATGGGGCGGCAACTACTTCGGCATCGTGGACCTGTCCGGCTGCGACCTGCGGATCTCGCCCGACAACGGCACGGAGCTGTCTCGCATGGGCCTGATCGTGCGCGACCAGCTCAACGCCCGCCAGCGCATCCAGCACCCGACCGAGGCGCACATCAACAACCTGAACTTCATCACGTTCTGGCACCAGCCCACGATCGAAGGCGCGTTCTACAAGAACGTGCACGTGTTCAGCGCCGGACAACTGGACCGTTCGCCCGGCGGCACCGGCACCAGCGCCATGATGGCCATGTTCGAGGCGCGCGGGAAGATGGGGCTGAACCAGCCCATCAAGTCCGAAGGCCTGCTGGGCAGCGGCGTGTTCGAAGGCTGCCTGCTGGGCGAAGTGGACCTGAACGGCACGCGCGCAGTGCGCCCCACGGTCAAGGGCACCGCCAGCATACTGGGCACCGCGCGCTGGGTCATCGACAAGAACGACCCGGTGGGCGCGGGCTTCCTGGTCCGCTGAAACGCGCAGGAAAAAGGCGCGCAGGGCCGCAGAGCCTTGCGCGCCTTTCCTGGCGGAGCAGTCTTACGCCTGCGCCGCATCCTCCAGGATCATCTCCGCGCCGCGCTCGGCCACCATCATGACGGCGGCCTGGGTGTTGCCGGAGACCATCTTGGGCATGACCGACGCATCCACCACGCGCAGGCCCGACACGCCGTTCACGCGCAGCCGCGGGTCAGTGACCGCGGCGGCGTCCGAGCCCATGCGGCAGGTGCCGATCGGGTGATAGATGGTCTGCCCGTTGCGCCGCGCGAAATCCAGCCATTCGTCGTAGCTGTCCACGGCGGCGCCGGGACTGAGCTCGGACTCCACATAGCGCTGCATGGCGGGTTGCCCCACGATGCGGCGCGCGGCCTGCATGCCGCCCACCAGGCTGTCCCGGTCCACTTGCGCGGACAGGAAGTTCGGGCGGATGGACGGCCCGGCCTGGGGATCGGCCGACTTGATGTGGATGGCGCCGATGGACTCGGGCCGCAGCTGCGCCACGCCTATCGTCATGCCCGGATGCCGGTCCAGGATGCGTTCGGCCGCATTGGCGTAGCTGGCATGGACGAAGAAGAACTGCACGTCCGGCCTGGGCAGGTCGGGCGCGCTCTTCACGAAGCCATGCGCAAGCCCCGTGCCCAGCGTCAGGATGCCCTTGTGGCTCAGGTAGTATCGCGCCACCTGCCGGGCCAGCCGCCAGCCGCGCGACATCTCGTTCAGGGTCACCGTGTCCTTCACGCGCCAGTTCATGCGCGTGGCGAAATGGTCGATGTAGTTCTCGCCCACCTGGGGCTGCGCGTGCACGAGCTCGATGCCGAAGGCCTGCAGCAAGGCGGGATTGCCCACGCCGGACAGCTCCAGCAGTTGCGGCGACTGCACCGCCCCCATGCACAGCAGGGTTTCGCGCCGCGCGCGCACCGTAAGTTCCTGCCCGTTCTTGCGATAGGCCACGCCGACGCAGCGCTTGCCTTCGAACACCAGCCGCGTCACGTGGGCGCCACATTCCACGGTGAGATTCTTGCGCCCGGCGGCCGGCTTCATATAGCCGTCCACCACGCTCCAGCGCCTCCCGTGGCGCTGCAGCACCTGGTAGTAGCCCACGCCTTCCTGATCGCCGGCGTTGTAGTCGGGGTTCAGGGGCTGGCCGTCTTCGCGGGCCGCCTGCAGGAAGGCGTCCGACACGGGAAAGCGCTCGGCCACCTCTTCCAGATGCATGGGCCCGCTCTTGCCCCGGCCCTCGCCGCCCGGCGCGTAGTTCTCTATCTTGCGAAAGACGCGCTCGGCCTCGCGGGAGCCCCAGCCTGCGGCGCCGGCGGCCTCCCAGCCGTCGTAATCCTGGGGCTGTCCGCGCACATAGATCATGCCGTTGATCAGCGTTGAGCCCCCCACGCCCTTGCCGCGCGGCACGGCGATGGTCCGCCCGTATACGTTGTCTTCCGGTTCCGTGGAAAAGCGCCAGTTGTAGTCCGGATTCACCAGCAGCTTGGAGAAGCCCGCCGGGATCGAAATCCACATGCTGCGGGCTTCCTGCCCGGCCTCGAGCATCAGCACGCGATGCTTGCCGTCCGCGCTGAGCCGGTTGGCCAGGATGCAGCCGGCCGTGCCGCCGCCCGCAATGATGAAATCGTAATCGCCCATCTTTATTCACCGAGTCCCGAGTATGGCTGCATGGGCTTAAGCAGCGGATGCCACGCCCAGCATTTGCGCCATCAGTTCGATCTGGCAGGCCAGCATCGGCGCGCCATGGTGAACCTTGCAGCCGCGCGCCTGCGCGGCCAGCAGCAGCGCGGTGTCCTTGGGCTGCATGATGACTTCGCACACCAGCTGGCCGGGCGTCAGGCGGCTCGCGTCCAGCGGCAGCGCATCGCCCTCCTTCATGCCCAGCGACGTGCCGTTGACGACCAGGTCATGGCCCGACGGATCGGGCGTGCCCACCGCGATGTCCGCATCCGGATGCAGGGACAAGATGCGGGCCTTCAGGTCCTCGGCCTTGGCCGGCGTGCGGTTGGCGATGGTCAGCCGCGAGACGCCCGCCTGGACCAGCGCGAAGCCGATCGCGTTGGCCGCGCCGCCCGCCCCGGCGAGGTAAACGCTTTTGCCCTCCAGGGACACGCCGCTGCTTTGCAGGCCGCGCACGAAGCCCTCGCCGTCCAGCATGTGCGCGACCAGCCGCCCGTCGGCCTCGCGGCGCAGCACGTTGGCCGCGCCGATCTTGCGCGCGACGGGCGTGGCTTCGTCGGCCAGTTCCAGGATGGCGGTCTTGTGCGGGACGGTGACGATCACGCCGCCCAGGTTCTCCAGACGGCGCAGCCCCTCGACCACGGCGGCCAGATTCTCGGGCCGGGCGTGGAACGGCACGCACACGCCGTCGAATCCGATCCTGGCGAAGTGCTCGTTCATGCGCTGCGGCGTCTTCACGTGATGGATAGGGTCGGCCAGGATGCCGAACAGGCGGGTGTTTCCGCTGATTTCCTTCATTGTCTTCTCCGGGTATCAGGAATGGATCAGTTCGCGCGCAACCTCGCCGATGCCGGCGGCATCGAGCTTGTAATGGGCGTACAGGGTGGTGGGCGGCGCGATCAGGCTGTATTCATCATAGATGCCGTGGCGGCGCAGGCGCGTGCCGGCGCCCGCGTCGGCCAGCACCTCGGCCACGGCCGAGCCCAGCCCGCCCAGCACGTTGTGTTCTTCCACCGTCATCAACAGGCCGGACTGGCCCGCGGCCGCCAGCACGGCGTCGCGGTCCAGGGGCTTGATGGTGGGCATGTCGATCACGCCCACCGACAGCCCTTCCTCGCGCAGCGTGCCGGCCGCGGCCAGCGCGGCATGCAGGGTGATGCCGCAGGCGATGATGTTCAGGTCGCTGCCCGTGGAGTGCACGATGGCGCGGCCGAACTCGAAAGGCGCGCCGTCTTCATAGACCTGCGGATCGCGGCCGCGGCCGATGCGGAAGTAGATGGGTTCTGGCCAGTCGACCGAGGCCTTGATGGCGGACGCCAGCTGCGGCCCGTCGGCGGGCGACACCACGGTCAGGCCGGCCAGGGCGCGCATGGTGGAGATGTCTTCGGTGGCGTGGTGCGAGGTGCCGTAAAAACCCAGGCTGATGCCGGTGTGATGCCCGATCAGGCGGACCGGCAGCTTGGTGTAGGCCACGTCCATGCGGATCTGCTCGCAGCACAACAGCCCCAGGAAGGACGCGAACGTGGCCACGAAGGGCATCATGCCCGTGGTTGCCAGGCCCGCCGCGGCGGACACCATGTTCTGCTCGGAGATGCCGAACTGGACATAGCGGTCGGGATAGGCCTCTGCAAAGCGGTTCAGGCCGTTGGAGTATTGCAGGTCGGCGGAACCGGCGACGACGGGATGCCCGGCCTGCGCCAGTTCGATCAGCGCGTCGGAAAGATAGGACAGCCCGGGGTTCACCGCGTTCAGCGCGCGGTACTGCCAGGAGTCGGGGGAAAGAACTTGTGCCTGTGCCATTCAGATCTCGCGGGAGAGGATTTCGTCGACGGCGCTTTGCGCGTCCTGCGGCGCCAGATAGCCCAGGTGCCAGCCCGGCTCGGTTTCCATGAAGGACACGCCCTTGCCCTTGACCGTCCTGGCGATTACGCACGCCGGCTTGCCGCGCGCATCGTCGGCGCGCAGGCGGCGCAGCAAGGCGGTCAGCTCGGCCAAGTTGTGTCCGTCGACCTCATGCACTTCCCAGCCGAAGGCCAGCCACTTTTCCTTCAGCGATTCCACGCCCATCACGTCGTCCACCTTGCCGTCGAGCTGGTAGCCGTTGCGGTCAATGATGGCGATCAGGCGCGACAGGCGGTTGTGCGCGGCGAACAGCGCCGCTTCCCACACCTGCCCTTCCTGCATCTCGCCGTCGCCCAGCATTACGAACACATTGAAGTCGCGCTGGCTCATGCGGCCGCCCACCGCCATGCCCACGCCGTTGGACAGCGCATGGCCGATGGACCCCGAACTGAAGTCGACGCCCGGCACCTTGCTCATGTCGGGGTGGTCGCCCAGCGGGCTGCCCAGCCGCGTGTAGCCGTCCAGCAGCTCGCGTTCGATGAAGCCGTGGTCGGCCAGCACCGGAAACAGCCCCACCGCCGCGTGGCCCTTGCCCATCAGGAAGCGGTCCCGGTCGGGCCACCGCGGCTCGCCCGGACGCAGGCGCATCACGTCGTAGTACAGCGCGGCAAAGATCTCCGCGCACGAGAACACCGAGCTGTAATGCCCGACCTTGGCGATCTCGATCAGCCTGATTGTCTCCAGCCGGATATGGCGGGCCTTTTCCCGCAGCATTCCGATTTCCCCTTCTGAAGGGGCCTCCTGGTCCTCGCGCATGGCGCTTCCTCTCTTCGTTAGAATATATGATATATAATATACCCATTGCGCTTGAATTGGCTATGGCGGGCTAGAATTCATCCTGGATTCACCCGTTCCCACATACAGCAAGCCAGACACGTCATGCCCAGCCTTAAACCGGTCAAGAAAGAGAACCTCTCCGTCAAGGTCTACAACGAAATCCGTAACGCCCTGATCAACGGGCAGTACGAGCCCGGGGAACGCCTGATCATCGGAGAACTGGCCCAGGAAATGGGCGTGTCGATCACGCCCGTGCGCGAGGCCATCTTCCGCCTCATCAGCGAGCAGGGGCTGGAAATGCAGGCGGCCACGGCGGTCTATGTTCCCTACGTCAATTCGGAGAAGCTGCGGGAAATCCAGCAGATCCGCTTCCACCTGGAAGGCATGGGCGCGGCCGAGGCCGCCCAGAACATCACGCGCAAGCAGCTCGACAACCTGATCGCCCTGCAGCGGGACTTCATTTCCTGCACGTCCACCGATCCCAAGCGCGCCAGCTACCTGAACCGCAAGTTCCACTTCGCCATCCTGGAAGCCAGCAACAAGCCCATCTTGCGCAGCACCGTCGAGTCGTTCTGGGTCATTACTGGCCCCATCCTCAAGGTGTTCCACATCAAGACCGCGGGGCTGGACTATTCGCAGAACGAACACCGCCACGAGGCCGTGATCGAGGCCCTGGAAGCGCGCGACTCGGAAGCCGCCCGCAAGGCCATCCAGGCCGACCTGGTCTGGGGCGGCAAGATCATGATCGACTGGCTTGTCGAACGCGAAAAAGAACTCGACTACCGCCCCCCCGGGGCCCGCAAATAGGAAGACTTCATGCTGAAGATTTTTGGTGCTCCCTGCCGCTACATCCAGGGAGCGGGCGCCCTGGACACGCTGGGCCAGTACGCGGCGCTGTTCGGCCGCCGCGCCGCGCTCGTCATCGACAGCTACGTCCATGGCGTGCTGGGCCCAAGAATCGAAAACCTGTGCGCCGCGCACGGTGTCGCGCTCGTCCCCCTGATCGTCGAGGGCGACCTGACGCCCGAGGTCATTGCGGACCTGCGCGCGCAAGCCTCGCCCGCCGGCATCGACATGGTGATCGCGGTGGGCGGCGGCAAGTCGCTGGACGCGGGCAAGGCGGTGGCGAAGTCCTCCCACTGCCACCTGCTCACCGTGCCCACGGTGGCGTCCAACGACGCTCCCACCAGCAAGAACTACGTCCTGTACGACGCCCATCACAACCTCCTGGCGGTCGAGCACATGCTGTTCAACCCCACGATCGTGCTGGTGGACACCGCCATCATCGCGACCGCTCCCGCGCATTTCTTCCGCGCCGGCCTGGGCGATGCGATCTCCAAGAAATTCGAAGCCGAGCAATGCCAGCGCAATGGCGGCAGGAACATGTACGACGCGGCGCCGCTGCTGACCGCCCAGTTCATCGCCGACGGCTGCTTGCGCACCCTGCTGGCGGACGGCGCGGACGCGGTGGCCGTGGCCGGCAGCGGCCAGCCCACGCCGGCCTTTGAACGCGTGGTGGAAGCGATGATCCTCATGAGCGGTCTCGGTTTCGAAAGCGGCGGCCTGTCCATTGCCCATGCGCTGACGCGCGGGCTGCCCAAGATCAATGGCGTGGCCACGGCGCTGCACGGCCTGCAGGTCGCCGTGGGCCTGCTGGTGCAGCTGGACCTGGAGAACCGCAAGGACGGCATGCTGGCCGACCTGACGCAGTGGTATGCCCAAGTGGGCCTGCCTGCCACCCTGCGTGAACTGGGCGCGGCCGGCACGCCGTCCGACGCCGAACTGGCGCGGGCGGCGGACCTGAGCCTGAAGGCGCGCCATGCCGCGAATTTTGATCATGCGCTGGATGTGGACACGCTGGCCGACGCCTTGCGCCGACGCGCCTGACGCGGAAGCGGCCGGCGGCTGGGCCGGCCGCGCCGCGCGCTGCTGGTCGCGCACCGCTGACCGCGCGTCGCTGACCGCGCACCGCTGACCGCGCGCCGCTGACCGCGCGTCTCAAAACGCCACGTTGTCCTTGCCTTTCAGGCCCAGCTTGGCGCGCGCCTCGTCCGGGGTCGCGATGTCCAGGTTCAGGGCCTCAAGAATGCCGCGGATGCGCTCGACCTGCACGCGATTGGATTCGGCCAGCTGGCCCGGACCGATCCACAAGGAATCCTCCAGCCCGACCCGCACGTTGGACCCCATGGCCGCGCCGATGGTCGCCAGCTGCATCTGGCTGCGGCCCGCGCCCAGGATCGACCATTCGTAGTCGTTGCCGAACAGGCGGTCGGCCGTGCGCTTCATGTGCATCAGGTCTTCGGGATGCGGGCCGATGCCGCCCAGGATGCCGAACACCGACTGGATGAAGGGCGGCGACTTCACCAGGCCGCGGTCCACGAAGTGCGCCAGGTTGTAGAGATGGCTGATGTCGTAGCACTCGAACTCGAAGCGCGTGCCATTGGCGTTGCCCAGGGTCAGGATCGACTCGATGTCCTGGTAGGTATTGCGAAAGATCAGCGAGCGGCTGTTCTCCAGGTGCTCGCGCTCCCAGTCGTGCTTGAAGTCCTTGAAGCGGTCCAGCATCGGGAACAGGCCGAAGTTCATCGAGCCCATGTTCAGCGAAGCCAGTTCCGGCTGGAAGGTGGTGGCCGGACGCATGCGCTCTTCCACCGTCATGTGCGGGCTGCCGCCGGTGGTGATGTTGATGATGGCGTCGGTCTCGCGCTTGATGCGCTCCAGGAAGGGCTTGAACAAGGCCGGATCCTGCGACGGCTTGCCCGTCCGCGGATCGCGCGCGTGCAGGTGCAGCACCGCCGCCCCGGCCTTGGCGGCGCCGATGGCGGCTTGCGCGATCTCGTCCGCGGTGACCGGCAGGTGCGGCGACATGCTGGGGGTGTGGATCGCGCCCGTCACGGCGCAGGTAATGACGACTTTCGGTTTGGGCTTAGCCATTATTGTCTCCGTTGCTTTGCTTGTGGCGCATCAGGCGCATCAGTTTTTCGTCGCGCCAGAAACGGCGCGCGGCAAGATCTTCCTGGGGCAGCAGGCTGCGCCGCTCGTCGGACAGGGCGTCCGCCAGCGCCCCTTCCCAGGCGACGCATTCGCCCTGCGTGGCGCCGATGGATTGGTAGAGCCCGCCGTAGCGCGCGCAGTAATCCGCGATGCCTCCGGGCGCGTTCAGGTCTATGGTTTCAAACGGCCCCATGAAGGACCAGCGCAGGCCAAGGCCATCCTTGACGGTCGTGTCGATGTCCTCGGCGCTGGCGATGCCCTCGCTGGCCAGCCGGAAGGCTTCATGCAGCAAGGCGCCTTGCAGGCGGTTCAGGATGAAGCCTTCGATCTCCTTCCTGACCAGCACCGGTTTCTGGCCGATGGCGGCCATCACCGCGCGCGCGCCGGCCAGCGCTTCCTGGCTGGTCCAGGGCGCGGGACACAGCTCCACGACCGGGATCAGGTAGGGCGGGTTGACCGGATGCGCCACCAGGCAGCGGTGGCGGCCCGCCAGATGCTCGGTGAATTCGCTGGCGGGGATGCTGGAGGTGGAGCTGCCGATGACCGCGTGCGGCTCGGCCGCCGCGTCCAGTTCGGAGAACAGCGCGCGCTTGATCTCCACCTTTTCGGGGGAGTTCTCCTGGACGTAGCTGGCGCCCGTCAAAGCGTCCTGCAGGCTGGCGGCCGTCTGGACGCGCTCGACCACGGCGTCGGCGTCGTCCAGCAAGCCCTGGGTTTCCAGTTCGCGCAGTTGCTGCAGGATCAGGGAGCGGGCCTCGGCCAGCATGGCGGCGTTGACGTCGTACAGCCGCACTTCCCAGCCCATGCGGGCGAAGACAATGGCCCAGCCCTGGCCGATCAGGCCGGTTCCGATGATGGCGGCGCGCCGCGCCGGGGAGCCGGCGTCCATCAGTAGAGCTTCTGCGTGAAGCCGTCCACCACGATGGCCTGCCCCGTCACGCTGCGGGCCGCCTCGCTGGCGTTGAACAGCACCATGTTGGCGATGTCGCGCGCGGTCACCATGCGGCCCAGCACCGCCTGGTTTTCGTATTGGGAGGCGATCTCTTCGACCGGACGGCCCAGGGTGCCGGCCTTGGCCGCGATGACGGCGCGGATCCGGGGGCCTTCGACCGCGCCCGGCAGGATGGCGTTGACGCGGATGCCATGGCCGCCAAGTTCGATGGCGAGCGACTTGGTAAAACCGATCACCGCCCACTTGGACGCCGAATAGACCGAGCGTCCGGCGAATCCCAGGTGGCCGGCGGCCGAGGACAGGTTGATCATCACGCCCGCCCGGGATTCCTTGAGCAGCGGAATCGCCTGCCGCGCACACAGGAACTGGCCGGTGATGTTCACGGCCAGCGTGCGGTCCCAGTCGGCCTTGGACAGGTTCTCGACGTAGCCCGTGGGGCCCGCCACGCCGGCGTTGTTGACCAGGATGTCCAGGCCGCCCAGCTTTTCCTTGACGGCGGCAAAGAGCGCGCCCACGCTGTCCTCGTCCGACACGTCCGCGCGCGCCGCGTGCACCCCGGGCAATTCGGCCGGCAGCGCCGCCAGACGTTCTTCATTCACGTCGCACACGAAAACCGTGGCGCCCGCGTGGCGGAACACCTTGGCCATTTCCAGGCCCAGGCCATCCGCGCCGGCGGTGATCAGCACCTTTTTGCCGGCGAAATCAACTTCCTCGAACATGCTTCCGTCTCCTAGGAACATTCTTAAAAGCGCGTTTTTATAATATACGATATATGATAAAAACAGCTATTCTGTGTCCTTTCATATGGCGGCGGGGCCTGCCTGAAGGCGCCGTCCGCCTGACGGAATCATGCGTGGGTTTCCCCTCAATATCGGCCGCTAAGGCTTTATTCATGCGGTTTCAGGGAATTCCCTGATTCGGCTTGAGGCAGCCGACACTAGAATCCAAGGCGAGGGTTTTACGCCCGGCCGGCTCATATATCATATATACAAAGACGGACAAAAATCAGACTAGTCCGCATCCCCATACCGACAAAGGAGCGTAGACAAGTGTTCAAGTTCAACAAAATTGCTTTGGCGCTGGGCGTTTGCAGCGTGCTGGCAAGCGGCGCCGCGGCGGCCGACATGAAGGTAGGCGCCCTCTTCCCGTTCAGCGGCGCCCTTGCGCTCCTTGGACAAGAGAGCTATCGCGGCCTGGAGCTGGCCGTCAATGAAATCAACGCCGCGGGGGGTGTCAACGGCGAGAAGATCGAAATCGTCAAGGCCGACGCCGTGGACCCGACGCAGGCCGTGTCGGAAACCAAGCGCCTGATCTCGTCCAACGTGGTCGGCGTGTTCGGCAGCTACGCGTCCGGCATCTCGTATGCGGCGTCCCCCGTCACCGAACTGGCCGGCGTGCCGTACTTCGAACTGGGCGCCACCGCGCACAAGATCACCACGCGCGGCTACAAGTACCTGTTCCGCAGCAACCCCAACACCGCGCTGTATGGCGTGTCGGTGGTCAACGCGTTGCACGACACCATCGCGCCGGGCATGGGGCTGAACCCCAAGGACATCAAGATCGGCATCATCCACGAAGACGGCCCCTATGGCACGGACGTGGCGGCAACCGAAAAGAAGCGCGCACAGGAACTGGGCTACACCGTGGCCGAAGTCCTGCCGTACTCGGCCAAGACCGTGGACCTGTCGTCCCTGATCCTGCGCCTGAAGGGCGCCAAGGTCGACGTGGTGCTGCAAACCGCCTACCAGAACGACGCCATCCTGTTCTTCAGCCAGGCGCGCGCCGCGGGCTTCAAGCCCAAGGTCGTGATCGGCGCGGGCGGCGGCTATTCGCTGGCCGATACCGCCAAGGCCGTGGGCGCCGACATGAACGGCGTATTCGACCTGGACTTTCCCCAATCGTCCATCAATCCGGCCGGCGCGCCCGGCCTGGACAAGTTCCTGGAAGCCTACAAGAGCACCTACAAGAGCGATCCGCAGTCCGGCCACAGCCTGACCAACTACGTCGGCGCCAAGGCCTTCTTTGAAGCCATCGGCAACGCCAAGTCCACCGACCGCGACAAGATCCGCGAGGCAGTCCTGGCATACAAGAAGCCCGCCGGCCAGACGGCCAACGGCTGGGCCTTCGAATTCGGCGAAGACGGGCAGAACAACGCCTCCACCTTCTACGTCATGCAGTGGCAGGACGGCAAGCTCGTCACCATTGCGCCCGGCAACCTCGCCCTTGGCAAACCCGTCTTCAAGAAATAAGCGCGACGCCAGCGGTCGGGCGCAAGGGGGCGCCTGACCTCACCCGGGACCGGCGCGCCCCGTCCTTGCCCGCTGCACGGCAAGGACGGGGCGCTCTCCCGCACTTAGAGGTTGCACCATGGAATTATTCATTCAACTGGTCATCAACGGCCTGTTGCTGGGCGGCGCATACACCATCATCAGCCTGGGGCTGACGCTCATCTTCGGCGTCGTGCGCGTCGTGAACTTCGCGCATGGCGAATTCCTGATGATAGGCATGTACATGGTCTATCTGATCGCGGCGCAGTTCGGCGTTCATCCCTATGCGGGCCTGATCCCGGTTGCCGTCATCCTGTTCGCGCTGGGCGCGCTGACGCAGAAGGGCATCATCCAGCCGCTGCTCAATGCCGACCAGCACATCCAGATCTTCGCCACGGTGGGCGTGTCCACCATCCTCCTGAACCTTGCGCTGGTGATCTTCGGCGCCAACGTCTACCGCGCGCCCGTGGAACTGGGCACCAACGCCATCGAGGTCGGCCCTTATTCGATGGTGACGGGCCAGCTCATCACCTTCGTGATCGGCCTGAGCCTGGCCGTGCTGCTGCACCTGTTCATGCATCGCACCTACCTGGGCCGCGCGCTGCGGGCCGTGGCCCAGCACCGCTACGCGGCCACCCTGATGGGCGTGAACGTCAACAACGTGTACGCCATCGCCTTCGGCCTGGGCACGGCCTTCGTCGGCATCGCCGCCGGCCTGCTTGCGCCGCAGTATCCAGTGTTTCCCACCGTGGGCACGTACTTCGTGCTGACCGCCTTCGTCATCGTCGTGCTGGGCGGACTGGGCAGCCTGTACGGCGCGGTCGCCGGCTCCATGATCATCGGCATCGTCGACACGCTGGCCGGGTTCTACATCGCCCCCGACCTGAAAGAGGTCGTGTATTTCGGGATCTTCCTCTTGATCCTTGTCCTGCGACCGAACGGCCTGTTCGGCGTCGGTACAGAGTGACCAGAACAACAAGGAGCGAGACGTGTTTCCCGACTTTCGACACCCCAAGACCTACGTCAGCGCCATTCTGCTGATCGCGATGTTCCTCGTGCCCGTCGTCATGGGCACGCCATTCTGGACCAATCTTTTCGTATTGCTGTTCGTCTTCTCCGCCTTGTCGGTCGCCTGGAACATCGTGGGCGGCTATGCCGGCCAGCTGTCCCTGGGCCATGCGGTGTTCTACGGCATCGGCGGCTATACGGCCACGCTGCTCACGCAGAACTTCGGCATCTCGCCGTGGATCGGCATGTTCGCCGGCGCGGCCATTTCGGCCGCGGTGGCGATCCTGATCAGCTACCCCACGCTGCGCCTGCGCGGCCCCTTCTTCGCGCTGGCCACCATCGCCATCCTGGAAGTGGTGCGCCTGCTCGTCATCCACGAGGAAAGCTGGACCGGCGGCTCTAGCGGCATCAGCCTGCCGCTGAACATCGGCTGGGCATGGATCGTATTCCGCGAGAAGGTCAACTACGTCATCATCGCCTTTGGCCTGTTCCTGTTCGTGACCTGGGTGTCCTGGTACATCCGCAAGTCGCGCATCGGGCACTACCTGATCGCCATCCGCGAACGCGAGGACGCGGCGCTGGCCGTCGGCATCCACACCGTGCGCGTGAAGATCATCGCCGCGGTGGTGTCGGCCATGCTGACCAGCATCATCGGCACATTCCACATCACCTACCTGACCTTCGTGGACCCGAGCTCGGCGTTCTCGCTGGAGCTGTCCATCCAGGTGGCCATGTTCGCGCTGATCGGCGGCCTGGGCACCGTTTCCGGCCCCATCGCCGGCACGTTCCTGGTGCTGCCCATCGCCGAACTGGCGCGCGGCTGGCTCAGCAGCGTGGGCAACGGCATGCACGGGCTGATCTATGGCCTGATCCTGGTGGCGGTGGTGCTGACGATTCCGCGCGGCCTGGCCGGCGCGTTCGGCCCCTTCGTGGAACGCATGCTCGCCCGCCTGCCCTACCTGGGCGCGCCCCGCCCGAAACTGCAGTTGGCCGACGAAATGCGCCTGCGCAGCGCCACCCGCAGCGAGCAGCCCGTGCTGAAGGCGGACAAGCTGTTCAAGAGCTTCGGCGGGCTGCGCGCCACCAACGACGTGTCGCTGACGCTGAACCAGAACGAGATCCTGGGCATGATCGGGCCCAACGGCGCGGGCAAGACCACGGTGTTCAACCTGCTGTCCGGCTTCCTGTCGCCGGACCAGGGCGACATCTCCATGCTGGACGCCGACGGCAACTGGGTGACCTGCAAGACGCCCGACGCGTTCGCGCACAAGGGACTGGGCCGCACGTTCCAGATCGCCAAGCCGTTCACGGGGCTGACGGTGCTTGAGAACATCATGCTGGGCGCCTTCATCCGCACATCCAACCGCGACGAGGCCGAACAGATCGCGCTGAAGGTCGCCGAGCAGACCGACCTGGCCAAGCACCTGAACACCGAGGCCCGCAACCTCACCGTGGGCGGGATGAAGCGGCTGGAGATTGCCCGCGCGCTTGCCATAAAGCCGCGGATCCTGCTGCTGGACGAGGTAATGGCCGGGCTGAATCCGACGGACATCGAAAAATCCATCCAGATGATCCGGCGCATCCGCGATTCGGGCGTGTCGGTGCTGCTGATCGAGCACATGATGCAGGCGACGATGGCGCTCTCGGACCGCATCATCGTGCTGAACGAAGGCGGCGTGCTGGTCAGCGGCGCGCCGAAGGACGTGGTGGAGAACCCCGCCGTCATCGAAGCCTATTTGGGCAAGGAGTACCAGGATGCTTAAGGTTTCGAATCTGTCTTCGGGCTACGGCAAGAGCCAGGTGCTCAACGGCCTGAACTTCGAGGTCAGCGCGGGCGAGATCGTGACCCTGATCGGCGCCAACGGCGCGGGCAAGACCACCACGCTCAAGGCCCTGTGCGGCGTAATCAACGCCACGCAGGGCAAAGTGGAATTCGAAGGCCAGGACCTGACCAACCGGCATCCCTACGACATCGTGGACGCCGGGATCACCATGATCCCCGAAGGCCGCCAGCTGTTCCCGCATTTCACCGTGCGCGACAACCTGCTGATGGGCTCGTACAAGCGCGCGGCGCGGCCCATCGTGCAGCGCAAGCTCGACGAGGTGCTGCGCATCTTCCCTCGCGTAAAGGAGCGGCTGAGCCAGTACGCCGGTTCGCTGTCGGGCGGCGAACAGCAGATGGTGGCCATCGCGCGCGGCATGATGGCCGACCCCAAGCTGCTGGTGTTCGACGAGCCGTCGCTGGGCCTGTCCCCGCTGCTGGTGCAGCAGATGTTCGACATCATCCGCGACGTCACCTCGCATGGCGTGACGGTGCTGCTGGTGGAGCAGAACGTGTTCCGCACGCTGCGGCTGGCGGACCGCGGCTACGTGCTGGAAAACGGCGCCATCGTGCGCACCGGCACGGGCGCGGAACTGCTCGGCGACCCGCATGTCAAGAAGGCCTACCTGGGCCACTGAATCCAAGGACCACAGTCTCATGTCTTTACGCTGCACATTCATCGATCACGGCAAGGGCGGCGCACCCGACTGCATGCGCATCTCGGAGCGCGCCATGGAGTCGCCCGTGGGCCGGCAGGTGCTGATCGAAGTCGCCTATGCCGGCGTCAACCGTCCCGACGTCCTGCAACGCTCGGGCTCCTATCCGCCTCCCCCCGGCGCCTCGCCCCACCTGGGCCTGGAAGTGTCGGGCACCATCGTGGCCGTCGGCCCCGAGGCCCATGCCTGGAAAGTGGGCGACCAGGTCTGCGCGCTGACGCCCGGCGGCGGCTATGCCCAGTACTGCCTGGCCGATGAACGCCACTGCCTGCCGGTGCCGCGCGGCATGGACCTGCTGTCCGCCGCCGCCATCCCCGAGAACTACTTCACCGTCTGGACCAACGTGTTCGACCGCGCGCGCCTGTCCGCCGGCGAGAAGTTCCTGGTCCACGGTGGATCCAGCGGCATCGGCCTGACCGCCATCCAGCTGGCCCGCGCCTTCGGCGCCGAGGTCTGGACCACCGTCGGCAGCCAGGAAAAGGCGGACGCCTGCCTGAAGGCCGGCGCGCACCACGCCGTGCCGTACCGCGACAAGGACTTCGAAGCCTCGGTGCGCGAAAGCACCGGCGGCGCCGGAGTCGACGTGATCCTGGACATGGTGGGCGGCGCCTACATCAACAAGAACCTGCGCCTCCTGGCGCTCAACGGCCGGCTGGTGCAGATCGCGTTCCTGGAAGGCAGCAAGGCCGAGATCGACGCGCTGCCCATCATGATCAAGCGCCTGCAGTTCACTGGCTCCACGCTGCGCCCCCGCTCGGACGAGGACAAGGGCGCCATCGCCCAATCGCTTTCCGCCAAGGTGGCGCCCCTGATGGAACAGGGACAATGCCTGCCGCTGATACACGAAGTCTTCCCGCTGGCCGAGGCGGCGCGCGCGCATGCGCTGATGGAAAGCAGCAGGCATATCGGCAAGATCATGCTGAAGGTGCGGCAATGACCCCGCGCTTCCAAGGCCAGGTCGCCATCGTCACGGGCGCGGTCGGCGGCATCGGGTCGGCGATTGTCGAGGGTTTCCTGGCGGAAGGCGGCCGCGTCGGCCTCATCGACTTCAATTCGCAAGCCGGCCAGTCCTACGAGCAGGAGCTCAGGAAACGCGGCCACGACGCCTGCTTCGTGCACGCGGACGTCTCGCATTTCGACCAGTGCCAGGCGGCCTACGCGCGCATCACGCGCGAACTGGGCGCCGCGACCATTCTGGTGAACAACGTCGGCATCTCTCCCAAGACCAACGGCCGCGCGCTGAAGGTCTGGGAGATGCCGCCCGCCGAATGGGACAACGTCGTCTCGGTGAACCTGAACAGCGTGTTCTACATGACGCATCTGGCCACGCCGCACATGCTGCGGGCGCGCCAGGGGCGCGTGATCAACATGTCGTCCGTGGCGGGCAAGGCGTACTGCGACATCGTGGCGGCGCACTATGCGGCGACCAAGGCCGGGCTGATCGGGCTGACGCGCCACTGGGCCGCCGAGCTGGGCGAGCACCAGGTCACCGTCAACGGCCTGGCGCCGGGGCGGATCAGCACGCCGCTGCTCAAAAGCGTGCCCCAGGAAATCAACGACGCCGTGGCCCAGGTGACCGCACTGCGGCGGCTGGGCACGCCGGAGGAGGTTGCGGATGCCTGCCTCTTCCTTGCCTCCGACCAGGCGCGCTTCGTGACCGGGCAGGTCCTGGACGTGGCCGGCGGATGGCTGATGACTTAGCAAAAAGCCCGTTCTGCTGAACGGGCTTTTTGCTTATCGCGGGACCTGATTCAGCCTTGCGCGCCCAGGCGGTAGACCACCGTATCCAGCCGGCTCACGCCCGCGGCCTGGAACTTGGGCTCCTTGTCCAGGATGTCCCGGCGGTCGATGATCGCCGCGGGCGATACGCCGGAGAAGATCGCCTGCACTTCCGCGTCCACTACCGAGAACGGCGGCCCCGCCATCTCTTCCTGGGGATAGTCCAGGGTGATCAGCAAGCCCCGATAGGCGGGCGACAACTGTCCGTAGACGTGGCGCACGTAATCGGCGCGCATGACGTCAGGCAGGGCCACCAGCGCGGCGCGGTCGTACACGCCGACGCAATGCGACAGCACCTGGGCATCCAGCTTGAAGATGTCGCCGCAGATGATCTCGATATTGCCCGCCACATAGTGCTTGCCGTAGGGGGACTCGTGCGTGACGGGCGTGAGCTCGTTCTCGGCGAAGAACTGCTCCACCGCGAGCTTCGACAGCTCGGCTCCCAGGACCGGATGGCCCTGCGCCGCCAGCCAGACCATGTCCAGCGACTTGCCGCAAAGCGGCACCAGCACCTTGCCGCCTTCCGGCACGGCCAGCGCCGGCCAATATTTCTGCAAGAGCGGCGTTACCCGCGTTTGATGAAAATGCGTGCGCCCGTCGCGCCACCGTTCCAACCAGAATTCCGCGTCCATGTCTTGTCTGCTCCTCCTATGAATCCCTGTTGCTGCCTCACAGTGTCCGGGCATTGTAGTGCCCGCCCCAGGGTGACGCCCGGCGGCCGGGCCGGTATGCTTTGGCCAAGCATGCCCTCCCCGCCCCAGGAACCGATGCCCGACGCCCAGCACCTCCAGGCCTTGCTTGGCCAGTGCGCTGAAAAGCGCGAATCGGCGCTGGCCGAGGTCTATCGCCTTGCGTCGCCGCATCTGTTTGCGCTTGCCAGACGTATGTTGAGAGACCAGGCCGCCGCGGAAGACGTGCTGCAGGAGTGTTTCGTGGCGATCTGGCGCCAGGCGGGCCAGTATCGGGCCGAGCAGAGCCAACCCATGACCTGGATGACCAGCATCGTCCGGAACCGCTGCATAGACCGCCTGCGGCGGCCCGATATCGAGACCGCCGACCCGGACGACAGGCTGACGCAGGCCATGGCCGACGAGGGCCCCGGGCCGCTTGCCCGGCTGCAGGCCAGCCAGGACGGCCGCCGCCTGGCCGATTGCATGGGGCAGCTGGACGGCCCGCAGCGCGTCGCCATCGCCATGGCGTTTTTCGACGATTTGGCCCATCCCGACATCGCGGCGCGCCTGAACACGCCGCTAGGAACGATAAAAAGCTGGATCCGCCGCGGCCTGCAGCGGCTGAAGAGGTGCCTGGAATGAACTACCGCAATCCCGACCTGCAAGATCGCCTGGCCGCCGAGTACGTGCTGGGCGGGCTGCGCGGCGGCGCGCGGCGGCGGTTCATCCGGCTGATGCGCGATGACGCCGCGTTGCGGCGCGCGGTTGCCGAATGGGAAGACAGGCTGTTGCCGCTGGCGCTGGCCTTGCCGCCCGAAGCGCCGCCGGCGCATGTATGGACGGCGATCGCCGCGCGCGTCTCGCCGGCGTCCCCATCCCCTGCCCCCGCCCCCCGCTTGCGCGGCCTGCCCTGGTGGCGCGCGCTGTCCGCGGGCCTGGCCGCCGCCGTGGCGGTGCTGGCCTTCCTGATGCTCAGTCCGGCCACGCCGCCGGAAGCGCTGCGCACCGTCGCCGTGCTGTCCGGCGACAAGGCGCCCGGCGCGCTGGTGGTGAACCAGCTGCCGGACCGGCGCCTGGCGGTCCAGCCCATGCAGGACCTGGCCCTGCTGGCGCAGGGCCGCGCACTGGAACTGTGGGCGATCTCGCCGGGCCAGGCGCCGCGCTCGCTGGGGCTGGTCGCCCCCGGCCAGACCACCGTGCTTGCGCCGCGCCTGCCGCCGCTGCCGGGCGACGCGGTCGCCGTCACGCTGGAACCGCAAGGCGGAGCGCCCAAGGGCGTGCCTACCGGCCCGATCGTGTTGAGCGGCAAGGTCATCTGATCAGGGTTTGTACCAATTCCGGCGCTGCATCCGGCGGCCCGCCTGACTCGTATCTCCTGATGACGGCCACACAAAAGGAGATCGTCATGAAACTGATAGCCTCGATTGCCATTGCCTGCTCCGCGCTGACCCTGTCGCCCGCATTCGCGGCCGACGTCATGGTCGGCGGCCAGGCGATGATGCCCAGCCGGAACATTGTCGCCAACGCGGTGAATTCCGCCGACCACACCACGCTGGTCGCCGCGGTCAAGGCCGCCGGCCTCGTCGATACGCTGCAGGGCAAGGGTCCGTTCACGGTCTTCGCCCCCACCAACGCGGCCTTCGGCAAACTGCCGGCCGGCACGGTCGACACGCTGGTCAAGCCTGAAAACAAGGACACGCTGACCAAGATCCTGACCTACCACGTGGTGCCCGGGAAGCTGGACTTCGATGCACTGGCGGCCAAGATCAAGAAGGGAGGCGGTTCCGCCGAACTAGCCACGGCCAGCGGAGGCAAGCTCTGGGTAATGATGAACGGCAAGCACAACCTGACCCTGAAGGACGAGAAAGGCGGCGTGTCCACCATCAGCACCTATGACGTCTATCAATCCAACGGCGCGATTCACGTCATCGATACGGTGCTGATGCCCAAGTAATGCCGGCAGGCGCGGCTGCGCAGCGGCGCCGCCCGGCGCACGCCGGGCCTGCGAAGCCGCGCTGCGCGTGCAGCCGGGGTGCGCGCTCGCACAAACGCAGCTGGCTGGCACGCAGGAACGGGCCCTTGCCCCCGGATCGTCAGGCGCGGTGAATGAAGCTGCGGATATCGTCCGCGATCGGCACCATGGCCAGCAGCATCAGCAGCAGCGCCAGCGGCCAGGTCGAGCCGAAGCCGAAGTGGAAGAACGAGTACGCGCCCGTCACGCCGCCCACGAAGAACAAGGAGACCATCGCGCTCAGCACGATCAGCTTGCCGCGGTCTGCGCGCACGGGCGGCATGGCCTGGGCATCGCCCTTGGCCACGTTCCAGTAAAACAGCTTGCCGAATTCGATGCCGATGTCGGTCACCATGCCCGTCACATGCGTCGTGCGGATCTCGGACCGCGAGACCTTGGTAATCATCGCGTTCTGCAGGCCCATGATGTAGCACAGCAGCATCACGGTGCCGGGGACGTAGAACCAGCGCAGCGTCTCCAGGTTGGCGCCCAGCAGGCCGAAGGCGAGCAGCAGCAACGCCTCGAACAGGAGCGGCAAGGCGTATTCGCTGGCCAGGCGGGACCGGCGTCCGAAGTTGATCAGGAAGGCTGAACTTGCGGCGCCGGCCAGGAACGACACCAGCGCGGCCAGGCCCTGCAGCACCACCACCACGCCGCCCAGCGCCATGTGGTCGGCCATCATCGACACGATGCCCGACATGTGCGAGGTGTATTGCTGGACGGCCAGGAAGCCGCCGGCGTTGACCGCGCCCGCGGTGAAGGTCAGGAAATAGGCAAGATGCCTGTTGGCTTGCGGACTGCGGCTGACGGCCGTCAGCCGGCGCAGATACGGAATGGCCACGCTTGTCCCTTCAAAGCAAGAACGCACTCACGCAATGAGGATCACATTCTAGTCGGCGCGGGCCCTGAGCATGGCGTTTCATACGGAAAACTCCCGCAGGTTGGCGACGCGCTCGGCCAGTCCGTCCGCGCCAAGGTAGTGGCCCAGCTTGCCCGCGCGCACGCGCCGCAGGTCTTCCTCGTAGCGACTTGCCATCGAATCCCGGGCTTCGGCGTACGCGGCGGCGACGCCCTCGCCACCCGCTTGCGCCACCAGGCGCGCGGCTTCGGGCGAACCGCAAGCGACGCAGCGCGCCACGCCCAATGCGTCGGCAACGGCGCCGTGCTCCAGCAGCCGCGCCACCAGTTCCGGAGAAGGTTTGCGATCGAGATGGTGGATCGCCGTGGGGCTGACCGGCGAGCCTGCGTCCAGCAAGGCCCTGGCCGCGGCGTAGGCGTGCTGCATCAGGGCGACGTCCACCGGCTGCGCGCTGCCGCGCAGCGCAAGGTCAAGGCGCACGCCTTGCGCCGCCAACTGCCGCACCAGCGCGGCATCATCGTGGGCCAGCGCATGCTGCAAGGCCAGGCTGGCAAGCCGCGGCGTATCGGCCAGCGTCCCCGCCGCCAAGGGGCCGCGCCAGTCCGCCAGGGCGCGCCGGTAGAACGCGGTCAGCTTGTCCGCCAGCGCTTGCGGCATGGCGTGATCCGAGACGCGCTCGTCCAGGTATTCCAGCACGCGCACGCCGGGGCTGTCCTCGTCCGTCTCCGGGTCCGTCTCCAGGCACAGCGCGGCAAACGCGCTGTGCAGGTCCGCAGCGATGGTTGCGATGCCGTCCTGCTGCAAGGCGTGCGTCCAGCCCGGCATGCCTTGCTTCCATGCGACGACGATGCCCGCGCGGGGGCCGGGCTCCATCGCCAGATAGATGCGGTCGCAGTATTCAAAGCCGCCAATCGGCAGGTAGCGAAGCTTGCCGTTCCAGGTTTCGCCGCCCTCGGAAGCGGCCTCTTCGGCGCACTCCTGCTCGTGTTCGATCCAGCCTTGCAGGTCGCGATAGTGATCGCTGCCATCGTAGAACAGCTCAGCCCAGCTCAGGGCCTCTTCGTTGCCGTCCATCCGCGCGCGCAAGTCGTACGCCAGTTCTCCGCCCGAGGTCAGGCGCCACAGGTCCAGCAAGGTCTGCGGCAAAGGCCCCTCGCATGCGGCTTCGATCTGCGCGATGCGCGCATCGGACAAGGGAGGCTGCACACCGATCAGCACGCGGTCCGCGAACACCGCAATGCCGTGCTCGCGCAAGGCGTCCAGCTCGCCGGGAGAAAAAACGTCGCTCATGTCGAATCTTCAAGGATGGGACTACGGCGATTCTACTAGCGGCCTTCAACGAAACCCGGCCGCCAGTCCCCCCTGAACGCGGCCGCAGTTACGCCGCGCCCGATTCGCTCAGCTGCTTGCGCCGGAACTCGCCCTGGCGCACATGCATCCAGCCCGGATACTCCGGCGGCAGCGCGCTGACCTTGTCCAGCTCCGCCAGCTCGTCCCCGGTCAGCCTGATGCCGGTGGCGGCCAGGTTGTCGTCAAGCTGGTCCACGCGCTTGGCGCCGATGATCACGCTGGTCACCACCTGCTGATGCAGCAGCCAGGCCAGCGCCACCTGCGCCACCGACACGCCGCGCGCGTCGGCCACCCGCTTCAAGGCGTCGATGCTGTCGTAGGCGCGGTCCTGGTCCACGGGCGGGAAGTCGAACGCGGCGCGGCGGCTGCCGGCCTCGGCCTGGCCGTCGCGGCCATACTTGCCGCTGAGCAGGCCGCCCGCCAGCGGGCTCCACACCATCAGCCCGACGCCCTCGCTTTGCAGCATGGGCACGAGTTCGCGCTCCAGGTCGCGGCCCGCGATCGTGTAGTAGGCCTGCAGCGACTCAAAGCGCGCCAGCCCCAGACGTTCGGCAATGCCCAGCGCCTTCATGATCTGCCAGGCCGCCCAGTTGGATACGCCCACGTAGCGGACATGGCCGTGCTGCACCAGGGTGTCCAGCGCCCGCACCGTTTCCTCCACGGGCGTCGCCGGGTCGAAACCGTGGATCTGGTAGAGATCGATATGGTCCAGCTGCAGGCGCGACAGGCTTTTCTTGATGCCGTCCATGATGTGAAAGCGCGAGTTGCCGCGGGCATTCACGCCGGCGCCGGTCTGCCCGAACACCTTGGTCGCGATGACCACATCGTCGCGCGCTACCTTCAGGTCGCGCAGGGCCTGTCCTGTGATGATTTCCGAGCGGCCCTCGGAATACACATCCGCCGTATCGATGAAGTTCACGCCGGCGTCCAGCGCCCGCCCGACCAGCCGGTTGGCGTCTTCCTGCTGCAAATTGCCTATCTTGCTCCAGAGCTCGCCTTCGCCGCCGAAGGTCATGGTGCCCAGGCACAGTTCCGAGACGAACAAGCCCGTGCTTCCGAATTTCTTGTACCGCATGATTGCACTCCTTCCGAGGCTCGGCAGGCGCGCTGGCCCCGGGATGGGACGCCGCTGCCGCTGCCTGCCGGTGTGGGCACAGTATGCGTCCGGGGGCCGCCGCTCGCGCTGCTTGATCCTGCCCTTTTTTTGCCTGATTCTCCGGCCTGCCGGAGACTTTTCCCCAACCCGCTCAATCCTCCGAATCTTTTGCCCATTCCTCCATACCCTGGCTTTTCGCTGGAGACGGCGGCGCCGGCCGGGCATACACTGGCAGGCACCTAATTCTCTGTTGCTCCGCCGGCTCGCGCGCGGGGCGGCGCATTCCAGGGGAGTCCCCATGCCACCGACAACAGCCCATCCCGGCGACCTCCTCAGCGCCCTCCAGGACGCCGCCTGCGAGTCCGCGCGGCGCGAGCTGCTGTGCACGCTGGAGCGCATGACCGGAACCCTCGAAGGTTCCCTGGACACGCCCGTCGAAGGCCTGTTCCTGCACCGCCTGTCGCAGCCCACGGGCGCCAAGCCGGGCTTGCAGAAAGCCGCGTTGGCGGTCATTGCGCAGGGATCCAAGCGCGTATTCGTCGGCGACGAGAGCTACGAGTATGACCCCTTCCACTACCTGATCTCCTCGGTGGACCTGCCAGTGGTGGCCAAGGTGTCGGTCGCCAGCCCCACCTTGCCTTATCTGGGCCTGCGGCTGGACCTGAACGCGGAGGAGATCACCGAACTGATCAGCGACGAGAACCTGCCGCCGCTGCTGCCGGCCGAAGCGTCGCGCGCCCTGTGCGTGAATCCCCTCGGCGGCACCTTGCTGGACGTGGTGCTGCGCCTGCTGCGGCTGCTGGATACGCCGCGCGACATCCCCATCCTCGCGCCGATGATCAAGCGCGAACTCCTGTACCGCTTGCTGATGAACGGCCAGGGCGTCGTCCTGCGCCAGACAGTGCTGCAGGACAGCCAACTCAACCGCGTGGCGAAGGCCATCCGCATCCTGCGGGACAACTACGCCCAGCCCTTGCGCGTGGAAGAAATCGCCCGCGACGTGCACATGAGCGTGTCCTCGCTGCACCACCATTTCAAGCAGGCCACGGCCATGAGCCCGCTGCAATACCAGAAGCACCTGCGCCTGCAGGAAGCGCGCCGGCTCATGTTGACCGACGACGCCGGCGTGGCGCTGGCGGCGCACGCCGTCGGCTATGAAAGCTCGTCGCAGTTCAGCCGCGAGTACAGCCGGCTGTTCGGATCTCCCCCCTTGCGCGACAAGCAGCGCTGGAAGGACGAGACGGTCGCGGCTACCGCCTGAAAGTCCGGGATCGAACGGCTAGGGGATTGCCCTAATTCTTGTTTTGACAACGTTACCATTAGACTTCGACCATCAAATGACAACGTTGTCAAAATCCTGAATCTTTCTCGGCGGCCGCATGAATCCTTTTCTGGAAACCCTGCTCGACACCCCTCTGGACGATACCTACCGGGGCGTGCCTCCCGGCGAGGATCCGATCCCGCTGCGGGCCGTGGCCGCCCGGCAATGGCAGCCCAGCAGCGGCAACATGGCCCTGCCCGTCCTGACGCTGGACGAAGCCGCCTTCGCCCACAACGTCGACCAGATCTTCCAGTACGCCCGCAGCCACGGCGCGGCGCTCGCGCCGCACGCCAAGACCCCGATGTCGCCGCAGATCGTGCAGCGCCTGCTTGATGCCGGCGCCTGGGGCGCCACGGTCGCCAACCTGCAGCAGGCCGCCGTGCTGCTGCGCGCCGGCGTGCGCCGCCTGATGCTGGGCAACGAAATCGGCGGCGCGGCCAGCGGCGCCCGCCTGGGCAAGCTGCTTGCGGCCTACCCCGATGCGCGCATGCTGATGTTCG
Organism: Achromobacter sp. NPDC058515; assembly: GCF_042721735.1. Lineage (NCBI taxonomy): Bacteria > Pseudomonadati > Pseudomonadota > Betaproteobacteria > Burkholderiales > Alcaligenaceae > Achromobacter > Achromobacter sp. NPDC058515. The sequence goes on along the minus strand of NZ_JBHXNI010000021.1, from coordinate 60,707 downwards.
CGGATTCGCCGGACACGGTGCGCTCGCTGGCGGCCGCGGCGGAACAGGCCGGCCGCCCCGCGGAGGTCCTGGTGGAAGTCGGCGGCGGCCGCGCCGGCGCCCGCGACGACGCGGCGGTCGACGCCATCCTGGACGCCATCCGCGAGCAGCCGGGCAGGCTGGCGCTGGCCGGCGTGGCCACGTACGAAGGCGCCGTCGCCACCTCGGACGCAGCGGCCACCGCGAAGAACATCGCCGCGCTGATGAAGCGGGCCGCAAAGGCGTTGCGGCAGGTGCGCGCCCTGGCGCCGGACACGCCGCTGGTGTTTACAGCCGGCGGCTCCGCCTTCTTCGACCAGGTCACCCAGGCCGCCAAACCCTTGCTGGAGCAGGATGGCAACGCGCAACTGGTGCTGCGCAGCGGCGCCATCTTCTTCCATGACCACGGCACGTACCAGCGGGCGCTGACGGCCATGGATGCCCGCGAAGGCTTTACGGTCGACGGCCAGGCGCGCCGCGCCGCCACCGGCTTCCAACCCGCCTTGCGCCTGTGGGGCGAAGTGCTGTCCCGCCCGGAACCCGGGCTGGCCATCTGCGGCTTCGGCATGCGCGACGTGTCCTATGACCAGGACCTGCCCGTGCCGCTGGCGGCCTTTCGCGATGGCGCGCCCCTTTCCGGCTGGGACCCCCAGGCGCGCGTCACGCGGCTGAACGACCAGCACGCCTTCCTGGCCATCGCGCCGGACAGCGCGCTGGCGCCCGGCGATGTGATCGAGCTCGGCATTTCGCATCCCTGCACCTGTCTGGACCGCTGGCGCGTCTTCTTCGGCCTGGACGCCGAGGGCCGCGTGCAATCCGCCTACCGCACGTTCTTCGGGTAAGCCATGCAACAGCTGAATTTCCAACAGGTCTGGCGCTATCGCGAACAGCTTTGGGACGGCATCCAGGTCACCCTGGAGTTGACCGTCATCGCCGTGATCGCCGGGCTGGCGATCGGGCTGGCCGGCGCCCTGCTCACGCGCCATGGCCCCAGGCAGGTCAAACTGGCGCTGCGCGCGTATGTCGAGGTGTTCCGCAACACGCCGTCGCTGATCCAGCTGTTCGTGGTGTTCTTCGTCCTGCCGGGCCTGGGGCTGCGCATGTCGCCTTTCGTCGCGGCGGCGCTGGCGCTCAGCCTGTATTTCGGCGCCTACGCCATCGAGATCCTGCGGGCCGGCCTGGACTCCATTCCGCGCAGCCAGATCGAAGCCGGCCACTGCCTGGGCCTGAGCACCTGGCAGGTGTATCGCCACATCGTGCTGGCCCCGGCCCTGCGCAATGTCTATCCCGCCCTGGGAACGCAGCTGGTCATCCTGCTGCTGGGCACCTCGCTGGCCTCGCAGGTGTCGGCCGAAGACCTGTTCCACGCCGGCAGCTTCATCGAGAGCCGCACCTACCGCAGCTTTGAAGTCTATGCGGTCATCTGCGGCATCTATTTCACGCTGGTGCTGATCACCAAGGCGCTGCTGGCGCTGGCCGGCAGCCTGGCCTTCACCTGGCCCGTGCGCCGCTAGGAGCCGCAAGCATGCGTACGTTTTCCCTGACCGATTTCGCGTCGCTCGTCAGCGCGCTGCAATGGACGGTGGCGCTGGTGCTGATCGCGCTGGCCATCGGCGCGCCCCTGGGCCTCGCGCTGGCGCTCCTGCGCGGCCACCGCGCGGCGCCGCTGCGGTGGCTGGCCGCGGCCTTGCAGCAGCTGGTTCAAGGCGTGCCGCTGCTGGGCCTGCTGATGTTCTTCTATTTCGGCATGCCGGTATTCCTGGGCATCGAGGTGCCCGCGCTGACCGCCGTCAGCGTCGCCTTCATCATCTACACGGCGGCCTTCCTGGGCCAGATCTGGTACGGCGGAATCCAGGCGGTGAAGCACGAACAATGGGAAGCCGCCGCCTGCCTGGGCCTGTCCAAATGGCATCAGTTCCGCCATGTGATCGCGCCCCAGGCGCTGCGCCTTTCCCTGCCGCCCACGGTGGGCTTCCTGGTGCAGCTCATCAAGGGCACCTCGCTGGCTTCCGTGGTGGGATTCGTCGAACTGGCGCGCGCCGGGCAGATCGCCAGCGCCGCCACATTCCAGCCCCTGCTGGTCTATTCCTGCGTCGCGTTGCTGTACTTCGCGGCGTGCCTGCCCCTCACGATGTGGGCGCGTAACCTGGAGGGCCGCTTCCATGGCGCTCGTTGAAGTCTCCAATATTCACAAACGCTTCGGGGCCAATGCGGTGCTCAACGGCGTCTCGCTGGAAGTGAACGAAGGCGAGATCGTCACCATCATCGGCCGCTCCGGCTCGGGCAAGTCCACCCTGCTGCGCTGCCTGAACGCGCTGGAGACGGTGGACGACGGCGACATCCGCATCGGCGGCGAGCGCATCCACGCCGGCATGCCCGGCCTGCGCCAGTTCCGCCAGCGCGTGGGCATCGTGTTCCAGCAATTCAATCTGTTCCCGCACCTGAACGTGGAGCGCAACATCACGCTGGCGCCCACCCTCAACGGCAAGATCCCCAAATCGCAGGGCCGCGCGCTGGCGCTGGACGTGCTGCGACGGGTCGGCCTGGCCGAGAAGATCGACGCCTATCCCGCCCTGCTCTCGGGCGGCCAGCAACAGCGCGTGGCGATTGCCCGCTGCCTGGCCATGGCCCCGCAGCTGATGCTGTTCGATGAGGTCACGTCGGCGCTGGACCCGGAGCTGGTGGGCGAGGTGCTGAAGGTCATGGAAGACATGGCGCGCCAGGGCATGACGATGGTGCTGGTCACGCATGAAATGGCGTTCGCCCGCAACGTCGCGTCCAAGGTCGTCTTCATGCACCAGGGCCGCGTGTGGGAACAGGGCCCGCCCGCCGAACTCTTCAGCAATCCCCAAACCCCCGAGCTGCGCCAGTTCATCGGCACGGCCTCGCCTTCCACTCACTAGGGCATCCGCCACTGGAGTCATCGCATGAAACTGTACGCCAAGCTGGCCGCCGCGGCGGCCCTCTGTCTCTCTCTGGCTGCCCCCGCCGCGGCCGCCGACAAACTGCAGGATGTCCTGGGCGCCGGCAAGCTGCGCGTAGGCGTGCTGATGGACGCCGCGCCCTGGGGCTTCAAGGACGCCAAGGGCGAAGCCGCCGGCCTGGACATCGACATGGCCAAGCTGATGGCCGCCGACATGGGCGTCAAGCTGGAGCTGGTGCAGGTCACCGGCGCCAGCCGCATTCCCAGCCTGCTCGCGGGCAAGGTCGACGTGCTGATCGCAGCCGCCGGCGCCACGCCCGAACGCGCACAGCAGGTGATGTTCTCGCAGCCCTACGCCGCCGTGAACCTGGGCGTGTACGGCGGAGCAGGCCTGCCGCAAGCCAAGACCGTGGACGAGCTGAAGGGCCGCAGCATCGCGGTCGCCAAGGGCTCGACGCTGGACATCTGGCTCACCGACAACGCGCCGGGCGCCAAGCTGGCGCGCTTTGAAGACACGCCTTCTGCCGTGGCCGCCTACCTGGCGGGCCAGTCGGAATCGTTCGCGGAAAACAGCGCCATCGCGCTCAAGGTCGCCGAGGACAATCCTGCCAAGGCGCCCCATCTCGCGTTCCTGATCCGCCAGTCGCCGGCCCACGCCGCCGTGCAGCAAGGGCAGCAGAACCTGCTGAACTGGATCAACACCTTTCTTTTCGCCAATCGCCTGAACGGCAAGCTGCCCGCCCTGCAGGAAAAATGGTTCAAGGAAGCCCAGACGCTGCCGCAGATGTAATCCGGGCCTGCACGCCCCCACACTCTAGGACTCTCATGATCAAACGCTTCAAATCCGGCTCGCGCATGAGCCAGGCCGTGTCCTACAACGGCTTCGTGTTCATCGCCGGCCAGGTCGCCGACAACCGCCAGGGTTCGCTGGAATCGCAAACCCGCGAAGTGCTGGCCAAGATCGAAGCGCTGCTGGCGCAAGCCGGCAGCGACAAGTCGCACTTGCTTGCCGTGGATGTGTTCCTGCCCGCCATTGGCGACTTCGACGCCATGAACCGCGTCTACGACGCCTGGATCGACCCGGCCAATCCTCCTGCCCGCGCCTGCGTCGAGGCCCGGCTGGCCGACCCCGACCTGCGGGTCGAGATGACCGCCGTCGCCGCCTTGCGCTAGGGCGCGGCCCGCGCCGGCGCTCCGACACTCCGATCCACTTTCGCGCCGCTACCCGCGGCGCCGCAGCTTCCCTACATGCATACCGGCCTGTTTCACGAGATTGATTTTGACGCCGACGGCAAGGCGCTCAGCTTCCTGGGCACCCCCTATTCTGTGGACCGCTCGCCTTACTACCAGATCAAGACGCCCGTCTGCCGCATCCGCAACGGCCATGGCCCGCGCGTGCTGCTCATGGCCGGCAACCACGGCGACGAATACGAAGGCGAGATCGCGCTGAGCCGGCTGATCCGCCGGCTGGACCCGTCGCGCATGCGCGGCGAAGTCACCATCCTGCCGCTGGCCAACCTGCCCGCCGTGATGGCGGCCCGCAGGCGCTCGCCGCTGGACAACGGCAATCTCAACCGGGCATTCCCCGGACTGCCCGGCGGCACGCCCACCGAACGGCTCGCGCACTTCCTGGAGCACGAACTCTTCCCGCGCCATGACGTCGTGTTCGACATCCATTCCGGCGGCACCTCCATGGCGCATCTGCCCACCGCCCTGATCGAGCGGCAGGATTCGCCCGAGCGTATGGCGCGCGCGCTGGACCTGATGGGGTCGATGGGCATGGGCCACGCCTTTGTCGCCACCAATGGCCGCGATGCGCCCACGTCCATGGCGGCCGCGGCGCGCGCGGGCGCGATCGGCATCAGCGGGGAGTTCGGCGGCGGCGGCACGCTGACCCCGGCAACGCTGGCCGCCACGCAGCGCGCCATCGACAGCCTGCTGCAAAAACTGGGCGTGACGGATGCACCCGTGCTCGGCCCGCATGCGCCGGCCGCGGCCGGCATGCAGCTGCTGGCGCTGAACAGCCACGAGCAGAACATCTTCGCCACGCGCCGCGGCTGGTTCGAACCCGCCGTCGACATCGGTGCCGAGGTCCGCGCGGGCGATATCGCCGGCTGCTACCACGACCTCAACCAGTTGGGCGCCGAGGAGGAAGTCCTGCGTTTCCGGGTATCGGGCATCGTCATTTCGCGGCGGCTGCATACCGATTGCGAATCGGGCGACAGCCTGATCCAGGTCGCGCATCCGGTCAGTCTGGCTGATATCCTGACGCCTGCAGCCTGATCCCGGAACACTCTAAAGAAAAACGCATGACCACCCGGCCCGCGCCCCCTTCCTTCCCTACCTATGACGACGTGCTGCGCGTGCGGCCCGAAGGGGCCGCCGCGCCTGCGCGCCCGCAGGCTCCCGCCAGACCGCCGCGCATCGAGGAAGTGGCGCGGCTGGCGGGCGTGTCGCCCATCACCGTGTCGCGGGCCTTGCGCCAGCCGGAGAAAGTGGCCAAGGAAAAGCGCGACCGCATTCTGCAGGCGGTGGCCCAGACAGGCTATGCCTCGAATCCGCACGCGCGGGCCTTGCGCTCCGGGCATTCCAGCGTGGTGGCGGCCTTCGTGTCCAATATCCTCAGCCAGCAATTCGCGCTGGCCGTGCAGGGCTGCGCCGAAGTGCTCGAACCGCAGGGCTATCAGCTCATGGTGGGACAGACGTCGTACTCCTACGCCAAGGAAACCAGCATGATTGCGTCGCTGCGCGCCCTGCGCCCCGCCGCGGTGCTGTTCACCGGCGTCATCGAACTGGAAGAAAACCGGCAGTCGCTGCGCGAGCTGGGCATCCCCATCATGGAGACCTGGGCCTATCCGCGGGACCCCATCGACATGCTGGTCGGCTTTTCCAACTATGACGGCGGCTTCATGGCCGCGCGCCATCTGGCCGAAAAAGGCTACCGGCGCGTCGCCTTCGTGGCCCGCCAGGGCGGGCGCGGCGAACTGCGCCGCCAGGGCTTCAACGCCGCGGCGGCCCAATACGGCGTGCAGGTGGTGGCGGAGCTGGCCGTGGACAATGCGCACACCATCGCCGACGGGCGCGCCGCGCTTGCCCGCCTGCTCGCCCTGGGCCAGGCGTTCGACGCCGTATTCTGCGCCAACGACCTGCTGGCCGTGGGCGCATTGTTCGAGGCGCGCGACCGCCGGCTCGCCATTCCCCGGGACATCGCCATCCTCGGGTTCGGCGATACCGACATCGCCAGCGAGATCGACCCGAAGCTGACCACCATCGGCGTCGACAGCCGTAAGCTGGGCGCGCGCGCCGGCCAGTTGCTGCTTCAGCGCCTGAACGGCGAAATGCCGGCATCGCGGCAGGAAGTGTTCCCACTGACGCTCAACGCGCGCGCCAGCGTCTAGGATCCGTGCGCGGGCTGCCTTCAGGGCGTACAGCCTGGCGCGCGCCTATTCGTCGAACACGATCCGCATCCCCGACAGGCCGATTCCCTCCAACGCGGTGCTCCAAGTCTCGCCCGCGTGCACGGGGTAGGCCTTGGTCAGCGTGCCGGTCGTGACCAGTTCGCCCGCCTGGATCGCCTCGCCAGCCGGACGGTCGGCCAGCACCGCCAGCAGATGCGCCAGCGCCGCCAGCGGATTGCCCAGCACATTGGCGCCGCACCCGGTCTCGCGCCGGATGCCGTTGCAGGACAGCGCCACCCGGAACCGTTCCAGCTGATCGATCAGGTCCGGCCCCAGGCTTGCCGGCTCTTCGCGCGGGCCGACGAACAGCGCGCCGTGCAAGGCGTTGTCCGCCACGGTGTCGGCCGCCTGGAACTGCCAGGCGGGATAGTGCGACTGCACGAGCTCAAAGCCATGGGCGATCCAGTCCACGCAGGCCAGAATGCTTGCAAGGTCCCGGGTCTGCGGCGGCGCGGCGTGGAAATGCAGCACGATCTCCGGTTCGATGCGCGGCTCGACATAGCGGTCCAGCCTGCAACGGACTTCGCCGCTGTCGCTGTGCGTCGCGGTGTGCTCATAGACCCGGCCCCAGACGGGGAAGTCCACGCCCAGCGAGGCCCACATGGCCGGATTGGTGAATCCGATCTTGCGGCCGACGGCCGCCGCCCCTTGCGCCAGGCGCGCCTCGTGCACCCTGGCCGCCACGTCATAGGCGGCGGCCAGGCTGAAGCGGGGGTATCTTGCGGTGATGGGCGCGACGGACAAGGCGTCGTCCTGCGCCGCCTTGATTTCGCGGGCAAGCGCCGGCGGGTCGAATGACATGGCGGGAATTCCTCTGGCTTTGCGTTGAACCGACTTTAAAAGGAAAAGCGCCTCCGCGGCGAGCGTGCTCCGGCGCCACAGCCGTAATATGCTCGCCCTGACCGCCCAATCCAGAACGACGAGGAAAAACGCATGCACGACTTGAATGACCTTTATTACTTCGTCCAGGTCGTCAGGAACGGCGGATTCGCCGCCGCCGGACGGGCGCTGGATATCCCCAAGTCCCGGCTCAGCCGGCGCATCGCCCTGCTCGAAGAGCGCCTGGGGGTGCGCCTGATCCAGCGATCCACCCGCACGTTCGCCGTGACCGACCTGGGCCAGGAGTACTTCGACCAGTGCCTGTCGATGCTGGCCGGCGCGGAAGCGGCGCAGGAGGTCATCGACCGCACGCACGCCGAGCCCCAGGGCACGATCCGCATCGCCGCCCCGCCCGCGCTGATCTACTACTTCCTGGGCGACGTGGTGGCGCGCTTCATGGAGAAATGCCCCAAGGTGAACGTCTACCTGAAAAGCTTCAGCCGCCCGGTGGACGTCCTGCGCGAGGGCTTCGACCTGGCGGTGCGGGTGCGCTTTGGCGCGATAGAAAGCAGCGACCTGGTCATGAAGCACCTGGGCATGAGCTGCCAGAGCCTGGTCGCCAGCCCGGCGCTGGCGCGCGCGCTGCCCGACCCGGCCGACCTGCAGCGGATCAGCCGGCAGCCCACGCTGGCCCTGGGCACGGAACAGCGCGAATGCCAGTGGCGGCTGCACGGGCCCGACAACGCCCGCGAGATCGTGCCCTTCACGCCCAGGCTGGTGACCGACGACATGCTGGCCTTGAAGCAGGCGGCGCTGCGGGGCGTGGGCGTGGTCGCCCTGCCCTTGCTGATGATCCGCGAGGAACTGGACGCCGGCAAGCTGGTGGCGGTGGGCGCGCCCTGGCAGCCGGAACCGGGCAGCGTGCATGCCGTGTTTCCCTCGCGCCGGGGGCTCTTGCCCGGCGTTCGGGAGCTTCTGGATTTCATGAGCGCGGAGTATCGTGAAAACGCGCGGCGCGAAGCCGATACGCAGCTGCGCCACGGCATCCCTGCCTTGAAGCTCCCGCATTGATTGTCCGATACATAGGACGCTGAAGATCGTTTTACTGGTCTAGCGAACCAATCGGCTTGAATTTAGGATTCTGTCTACGCACTCAGCGTTCTTCTCAGCACCGCGCTACCCGGCGCGACAGACCGACCCAACCAAGGAACAAGCCATGACCAAGCCCTACGTAAAGCTCGACAAGACCCAAGCCGCCGTTCTGCTGGTGGATCACCAGGCAGGCCTGTTGTCCCTGGTGCGCGACTTCCAGCCCGACCAGTTCAAGAACAATGTGCTGGCCCTGGCCGACCTTGCCGAATACTTCAAGCTGCCCACCATCCTGACCACCAGCTTCGAGGACGGCCCCAACGGCCCGCTCGTCCAGGAGCTGAAGGACAAATTCCCCAAGGCCCCCTACATTGCCCGCCCCGGGAACATCAACGCCTGGGACAACGAAGACTTCGTCAAAGCCGTCAAGGCCACCGGCAAGAAACAGTTGATCATCGCCGGCGTGGTCACCGAAGTGTGCGTCGCCTTCCCGGCCCTGTCGGCCCTGGAAGAAGGTTTTGACGTGTTCGTCGTCACGGATGCCTCGGGCACCTTCAACGAAGTCACCCGCAACGCTGCCTGGAGCCGCATGGAGCAGGCCGGCGCGCAGCTGATGTCGTGGTTCGGCGTGGCGTGCGAACTGCACCGCGACTGGCGCAATGACGTGGAAGGCCTGGGCACGCTGTTCGCCAACCACATCCCCGACTACCGCAACCTGATGGCGGCGTACTCGACCGTCAAGGCCTCCAAGTAAGCCTGCCGGCGGCCCTTCGCGGGCCGGACGAAATATCTGCGTCCGGCCTGCATCCATATCGGTCTCCCGCGTGTAGTACCTGTACCGGCGCGCATGTTGCGCGCCGCCTACGGACATTTCACGCCGCCGGAGACCGCTCATGAATACCCAACGCTCGAATCGCATTCCCACCGTTGCCGGCCTGTTCGCCGTGTCGCTCCTCGCCGCTTGCGGCACGATGGGTTCCAAGTCCATGGCCTACTCCCAGGCCAGCCTGCCCGCCAGCGTCCAGGCGCCCGCGGGCAACCGGGTCGCCTGGGAAACCGTGGGCGTGGGAGAAATCACCTATGAATGCCGCGCCAAGGCCGACATGAAATCCCAGACGGAATGGGTCTTCGCCGGTCCCAAAGCCGTGCTCAACGACCGCAAGGGCAAGCAGGTGGGCACCTACTACGGCCCGCCGGCGACCTGGGAAGCCATGGACGGATCCAGGCTGACCGGCACGCAGGTGGCGGTGGCCCCGTCGGGCGAGGGCAACCTGCCCTACCAGCTGGTGAAGGCCAATCCGGCCGTGGGAGCCGGCGCGCTGACCGGCGTCACCTACATCCAGCGCGTCGCGCTCAAGGGCGGCGTGGCGCCGAAAACGCCATGCACGCTGGGCCAGAAGAGCCAGGTTCCCTATCAGGCCGACTACATCTTCTGGAAGGCCGCCTGAAGCCCGCGCCCGCCGGTTGCATCGGCGGGCCCAGGCCTGCAGCCGGAGTCCGGTAAGATGGCGCGATCAGCCGCCGCGCATGCCCAGCCTGCGCGGCGGCCAACCTCCCGCTCCCGCGCTCGCATGCCGAACCGCCTTATCCCGGATTTCGATTACGAAGCAGCCCTCATGGAGTGCGCCGCTGGCCGCCGGCCGGCGCTGGAAGCCATTTATCGCCAGGAGGGCCCGCGCCTGTTGGGCGTGGCCCAGCGGCTCCTGCGCGATCGCGCCTGGGCAGAGGACATCGTGCATGACGCTTTCGTCAGGATCTGGAACCACGCCGGCAGCTTCGACGCGTCGCGCGGGTCCGCGCGCGGCTGGATCTACAGCATTACCCGCAACCTCGCGCTGAACGCGCTACGCGATACCTCGCGCGAAACCGGCGTCGACGACGACGCGGCCGCCGCGCTGGACATCCGGGATTCCATGGAAGCCTGGCGCGACACCCGCGACGCCTTCGACTGGCGCGCCAGCGCCGGCCGGATCGGCCCCTGCCTGGAACAGCTGGAGCCCGTGCGCCGCAATTGCGTGCTGCATGCCTACGTAGAGGGCCTGTCGCACAGCGAGATCGCGCAGCGCCTGGGCGCGCCGCTGGGCACCGTCAAGGCCTGGATCAAGCGCAGCCTGCAGGCGCTCAAGGAGTGCCTGGCATGAGCGCCCCCCTCGACTCCCCTGACGGCCTGGACGAACTCGCGGGCGAATACGTGTTGGGCACGTTGACCGCCGCACAGCGCCGCGACGTGCAGGCGCGCCTGGCGCACGACGCCGCTTTGCAGGCCGCGGTCGCGCGCTGGGAAGAACGGCTGCTGCCGCTGGCCAGCCTGTCGCCCCCGGTCGAGCCTTCCTCCCGCCTGTGGCCGCGCATCGCCGGCACGCTGGACGCCGCCGCCGCGGCGCAACGCCCCGCCGCGCGCCGCGCGGGCGGCATCTGGGAAAGCCTGTTCTTCTGGCGCAGCCTTGCCGCCGGCGGCATGGCCGCGGTGCTCATCCTGGGCAGCGCGCTGGCGCTGCGCCCGCCCCCGGTTACCGGGGCGGCGCAATATGTCGTGGTGCTGGTGGCGCCGCAGTCGCAGGCCCCGGGCTGGGTCGTCCAGGCTCACGCAGGCCAATCGACCGTGCAGCTGGCGCCGCTCGCGGCGACGGAAGTGCCGCCGGACCGCGCGCTGGAATTCTGGACCAAGGCCGACGGCTGGGCCGGCCCCGTGTCGCTGGGCCTGGTCAAGCCAGGCGTGGCCGTCCGCATTCCGCTGGACAAGCTGCCGCCGCTGGAACCCAACCAGCTCTTCGAACTGACCTTGGAACCCAAGACCGGCTCGCCCATCGGCAAGCCGACCGGCCCGATTCAGTTCATCGGACGCGCGGTGAAGATGCTGTAGGAAAAGGGTCCGGGCAGGCCTGCCCGGACCAGGGAAGAACTCAGGGCTTGCGGGCGAAGGGATACGCCTGCTGCGCCAGGAAGGTCCCGGGCATGTCGTTGTCCAGGATGCCGTAGTTCTCCGGCAGGCGGTTGCCCACGCCGCGCACGGCGGTGCCGAAGAGGTAGTCGATGAACGAGAAATGCGCCGCGTAGTTCCTGTCGATCGCCTCGGTATCCGACGAGTGATGCCAGTGATGGAAGTCCGGCGTCACGATGATGTAGCGCAGCCAGCCCCAGGGCAGCTTCACGTTGGAATGGATCAACACCGCCTGGAACCCCACGATGATGATGTAGGCGTCCAGCACCGACTTGGAAAAGCCCAGCACGAACAGCACGCCCAGCACCGCCACCCGGGTGATCAGCAATTCGACGATGTGCAGGCGCGATCCGGCAAGCCAGTCCAGCGTGCGTGTGCTGTGGTGCACGGCGTGAAAGCGCCACATGAACGGCACCTCGTGATAGATCCGGTGCGCCGCGTACTGCGCCAGGTCGGCCACCAGCACCGCCACGAACAGCTCCAGCAGATACGGCATGGATTGGATGGCTTGCTGCAGCGGCTCGTAGGCCGCCCAGGAAAACAGGCGATGGATGAAGAAGTTGATGCACAGCAGCACCGCCCCCACCGACAGATGGTTGAACAGGAAGTGCTTCATGTCCACCTGCCACTCGCCGCGGAACACGGGCTGCCCCGGGTACAGCGGCGTGAGCTTCTCGAAGATGATGAAGACCGTGCTGGACGCCAGCAGGTCCAGGATGAACCAGTCCAGTCCCAGATAGGGATGGTTGCCCGTATTGGAGGCGGTCACCACGACCTGGCTGCCGCCCGCCGCCACCGCGCAGCAGACCAGCACGAAGGCCGAGATGTTCAGCCAGCGCTGGCGGCCCAGCACGGTGTTGGCCAGCGCGATCGTGCCGGACACCAGCAGCGCGCCGAACAGCAGGGAGCGCATCGCTTCCACGGAATAGAACGCGCGCAGCTCCGGCGTGGTCAGATAGGCCGGAAAGTGAAAGGCCAGCACGCCCAGCACCGCCAGGATGGCCAGGAACAGCGCGATCACGCCGCTCATCATCCCGGTGCCCGGGTGGATGCGTCCGTCCTGCCTGAAAAGTTCGAAGACCTGCCGATAGATGGGCGCGCGTTGTTTCATTTCACTTGTAAGGCTATCCACGGGGAAGCGGAGTTTATCGCCGGGGACGGAACGCCTTGTAATGAAACGTGAGTATGCGAGACAGAATGGCTCGTCCTGGACCCTGGCCTTGCGCCCCGTCAATGGCGCCCGCCTCGCGCCCGGCCTCCATGGTTGACAAGGCGCGGGCGTTGGCGTGTCATGGAACAGACGCTGATGAAGCGTCTGCATGGCGCTTTATCGGTCCCGTCAACCCGGTTCCCCAAAGAGGCCCCTATGTTTCCTGAATATCGCCAACTCATCACGCAGTTGAAGTCCGAGAATGCGCATTTCTCGGCCCTGTTCCAGCGGCACAACGACCTGGACCAGGAAATCAAGAACATGGAAGACGGCATCGTGCCGTCCTCGGGCACCAATATCGAAGTGCTCAAGAAAGAAAAGCTGCAGCTCAAGGACAAGCTATATGGCTTGCTGCGCGCGGCCGACCAGAACGGCGGCTGACGCCCCCCGGCCGGGCTACATCAATTCCAGCCCCGCTCCTTTGACGACGGCCGCGTACTTCGCCATTTCCGTACGGAAGTACGCCACCGTCTGCTCGGGCGGCATCAGGACGATCCTGTTGTTCTGCGTCGCCATGGCCTGCTTCACCTCCGGCGAGTTGAACGCGCGCCCCAGCGCGTCGTAGATCCGGCGCACGTCGGCCGCGGGCAGCTTCGCCGGACCGGCCGCCGCAAACCAGCCGCCGATTTCATAGTCCGCCAGACCCTGCTCGCGCAACGTGGGCAGGTCGGGCAGCGCGGCCATGCGCTCGGCGCCACAGGCGCCCAGCGCCTTGAGCGCCCCGCTCTTGACCTGCGGCAGCACGGAAGGCAAGGACAGCACGCCAAAGTCCACCTGCCCGCCCATCAGGTCCGCCATCATCGGCCCGACCCCCTTGTACGGAATATGCCTGGCCTTCACGCCTGCCTGCTGGACATACATTTCGGCGGCCAGGTGCAGGATGGTGCCGTTGCCGGAGGACGCATAGTTGTAGCGGCCCGGCTGGCTCTTTAACAGCGCGGTCAGCTCCTTGATGTTGTTCGCGGATATCTTCTGCGGGTTGGCCACCAGCAGGAATGGCGTCATCCCCACCATGCTGATCGGCGTGATGTCGGCCAGCGGATCGAAGGGCAAGGACTTGTAGACGCTGGGAAAGATGACATGGTTGTTGGACAGCATGCTCAGCGTATAGCCGTCGGGCGCCGACCGCACCAGCGCCGACGTGCCGACGATGCCGCCGGCGCCGGGCTGGTTCTCGATCACCACCGTATGTCCCAGCGCCGCCGACAGCGCCGGTCCCGCCGCGCGCGTAATGGTGTCCACGCCGGACCCCACGCCCACGGGCAAGATGAATTTCACCGGCCGGTCGCCCTGCGCCCGCGCCATGGCCGACGCGCCCAGCATCGTGGCGCCCAGGGCGCCCAGTACCTGCCGGCGGCTCCAGCCCCCGCGTTGATTGCTCATGTCTGTCTCCTAATGGTTCTTGTATCGGCCGACTTGCGCGGCCGTTTCCCTACAGCGACTTCAACACTTGCTGTCCGCCCCAGCGGCGTCAGGCGAGGACGCCCTGATCGCGCAATGCGGCGATCTGTCCGGCGTCGTAGCCCAGGCCCCGCATCAATTCCGCCGTGTCCGCCCCCAGCACCGGCGGATGCCGCCGCACGCCCAGCCGCCGGCCGTCCATCATCAGCGGAAACAGCGCCGCGCCGGCCATCTGGCCCGCGCGCCCGCCGTCCGGCAGGCGGATGTCGGCCAGGCCGCCGGTGGCAAGCAGATGGGGATCGTCATACAGCTCCTCCGGCTTGACGATAGGCGCGAACGGCAGGCCGATCCGCTCGAACACGGCGGCGAGTTCGGCCGCGCCGTAAGGAGCCAGGCGCCGGCGCAGGTCGGCCAGCAAGGTGGGCCGCAGGCGCACGCGGTCATTGTTGGTGGCCATCGCCGGATCCCGCTTCAGGTCGTCAAAGCCGAAGGCGTCGCAGAAGGTCGCCCATTGCGAATCGCTCACCGCCGCCAGGAAGATCTGTTCACCGTCCTTGACCGTGAAAACGTCGTACAACGCCCAGGCCGACACGCGGTCCGGCATGGGTGCGGAAGGCTGGCCGGTGATCGCATACTGCAGCATGTGCTGGCCGACCAGGAACACATTGTTCTCGAACAGCGCGGACTGCACCTCCTGGCCGCGTCCGGTAATGCCGCGCTGGATCAGCGCCGCCATCGCCCCGATGGCGCCGAACATGCCGCCCATGATGTCGTTCACGCTGGTGCCGGCGCGCACCGGATCGCCCGGACGGCCGGTCATGTACGCCAGCCCGCCCATCATCTGCACCACCTCGTCCAGCGCCGTGCGCTGGGCATAGGGGCCCGGCAGAAAGCCCTTGTGGCTGACGTAGATCAGGCGCGGGTTGTCCCTCGACAAGGACGCGTAGTCCAGGCCGTACTTGGCCATGGTCCCCGGCCGGAAATTCTCCGCCACCACATCGGCGCTGGCGGCCAGCTTGCGCGCCGCCTCGGCGCCCGCCGCGCTCTGGATGTCCAGCGCGATGCTCTTCTTGTTGCGGTTGAACATGGGGAAAAAGCCCGCGCCCACCCCCAGCAGGTGGCGGGTGCGGTCGCCCTGCACGGGCTCCACCTTGATGACCTCGGCGCCCAGGTCGGCCAGCACCATCCCGCAGGTGGGGCCCATGACCATGTGGGTGAATTCGACCACGCGCAGGCCGGCTAGCGGCAAGGCGCGCGAAGGCGGGGAAACGGCGGCGGGTGTCGTGTTCTGCATGGCGGGGCTCGGGATGAATTCTGTGGCGCGGATTCAGGCGGCCGCGCCGGCACGCGCGCGGAAGGTCTTGGGCAGGCCGGCGCGCCACAGCGCGCCATGCAAGGGCTGGCCGGGCAGCCAGCGGCCGGCCAACTCGCGCAGCGCCAGCAGCTTTTCCATGTCCACCCCCGTGTCGATGCCCATGCTTTCCAGCATGAACACCAGGTCTTCGGTGCTGACATTGCCGCTGGCGCCGGGCGCTTGCGGACAGCCGCCGATGCCGGCCAGGCAGGCGTCGAATCGCGACACGCCGGTCTCCAGGGCGGCCAGCACATTGGCCAGGCCCAGTCCGCGCGTGTCGTGGAAATGCGCGCAGCACAGACGGTCGCCCGCGATGCGCCGCGCCTGCTCGAACAGGCGGCGCACCGACGCCGGGTCGGCGTAGCCCACGGTATCGGCCAGGCTCACGCGATCCGCGCCGGCATCCAGCAGGGCCTGCATCAGGCGCAGCACCTCGTCCGGCGGCACCTCGCCTTGCAGGGTGCAGCCAAACGCCGTGCCCACCCCGCCCTCGATCTGCATGGCCGACCCCGCCGCATCGCGCGCCGCGCGGATCTCGCCCACCATCGCCACCACCTCTTGCGGCGTCTTGCGCAGATTGGCCAGGCTGTGCGCATGGCTGGCCGACAGCGGCACCAGCATCAGGTCCGCGCCGCTGGCCAGCGCCCGTTGCGCGCCCTTCAGGTTGGGCACCAGCACCGATACGGACAAGCCGGGCAGGCGCCTGGCGTAGGCAACCAGTTCATCGGTATCGGCCAACTGCGGCAACAGCCGGGCCGGCACGAACGAGCCGACCTCGATCTCGCGCTGCCCGGCCGCGTAGGCGGCGTCGATCCAATCGAACTTGCGCTGCGTGGGCAGCACCACGGACAGGCTTTGCAGGCCATCGCGCAAGCCCACTTCACGGACGGTGGCGCTGGCGGGGCGGCAGGAAGAAATGGCGGCGGGCATAACGGGGCGGCGGATGGGATAGGGAATGACCAGTTTAGATATTCTCAATTCCCTAACAAGCGCTATTTTGGAACGTTTAATATTCCCAATTGGAACTTCTAGAACAGGCATGCCCTCCCATGCGCGACCTCGACATCACCACGCTGCGGCTCTTCATCTCGGTCTGCGAGACCGGCAACATCGCGCGCGCCGGGCAACGCGCCAATATCGTGGGCTCGGCCATCAGCAAAAGGCTGGCGCAGCTGGAAGACACCGTGGGCGCCAAGCTGTTGACGCGCAAGCGCCGCGGCGTCGAGCCCACCGAGGCGGGCGAGACGCTGCTGGAACATGCGCGCGCCATCCTGGCCAGTTCGGAGCGCATCGAACGCGACATGTCCGCCTACGCCAGCGGCGTGAAGGGGCAGGTGCGCATCCTGGCCACGGCCTCGGTGCTGGCGGAATCGCTGGCCGAAGACATTGCGGCATTCCTGCAAGCCGCGCCGCACCGCAATATCCGGGTGGACATGGAAGAGCGGGTCAGCCAGGAGGTCGTGCGAGGCGTCAAGGAAGGCATCGCCAGCCTGGGCATCTGCTGGGACGCGGCCGACTTCCACGGATTGGCGACCCGCGCCTACCGCGGCGACCGCCTGGCCGTGGTGACCGCGCCGGGGCACCCGCTGGCCCGCCGCGAAGCCGTCTGGTTCGAAGAGGCGCTGGAATACGAGCACGTGAACATGCCGGCGGCAGGCGCCGTGCTGCGCATGCTGCAAACCGCCGCCAGCGCAAGCGGCAAGGTCCTGCGGCACCGGGTGACGGTCAGCAACTTCGACTCCGCCTTCCGCGTGGTGCTGGCTGGATTGGCCATCAGCGTCGCGCCCATCGAGGTCGCCACCCCCTATGCCATGGCGCATGGCTTGCGCGTGCTGCCCCTGAAAGACGAATGGAGCCGGCGACGCTTCGCCATCTGCATGCGGGACGAAAGCGGACTGCCCGCCGCCGCAGCCCTGCTGCTGGCGCACCTGGAGACTGCGGGAAGATCCCCCTGACCCGGGGTCATGCCCAGTGGACGGAGAGCATTCAGATTATCTAAACAACGATTAGCATCTTTAGTTTTTCTAATCGACCAGCCGGCGCTAGTCTATCGCTCTCTCCACCAGGTGCGACATGACGACAGCCTTCATTCCCGGATTCCTGCTCGGCCTGAGCCTGATCGTTGCGATCGGCGCGCAGAACGCATTCGTCCTGCGCCAGGGACTCCGCCAGGAACACGTCTTTGCCGTCTGCCTGACCTGCGCGGTGTCCGACGCGCTCCTCATCGCCGCGGGCGTGGCCGGCTTCGGCATTGCCGTCGATGCCCTGCCCTGGCTGGAGCCCGCCATGCGCTATGGGGGCGCGCTCTTCCTGTTCGTCTACGCCGCGCGCAGCCTGCATTCGGCGCTGCGCAAGCATCACGGCCACCTCGCGCCCTCCACCCGACAGGCCCAGGGACGCTACGCCGCGCTGGCGACCTGCCTCGCCCTCACCTGGCTGAATCCGCACGTCTACCTGGACACCGTCGTGCTGCTGGGCTCGATCTCCAGCCAGTATGAAGGGCGCAAGGCGGCCTTTGCATCGGGAGCGATCACCGCCTCGTTCGCTTTCTTCTTCACGCTGGGTTATGGCGCGCGGCTGCTGCGGCCTGTGTTTGCCAGCGCCAGGGCATGGCGGGCGCTGGATGCCTGCGTGGGCGCGTTCATGCTTGCGGTTGGCCTGAAACTCGTGATGTAAGGCCCCTCATCCCTCAGGAGGACGGCCAGGCGCACTGCCCGCTGCTACGCTGCCCTACCACTCCTCGAAGGGATGCCGGCCATGAGATCCGCCTTTGGCGCCGCCTGCGCGCTCGCCGCCTTGCTATGGACCGGCGCGGCCTGCGCGCAGTACGTGGTCCAGACGCAGGACATGAGCGGCAAATGGAGCGTGCCGCATCCGAACTACCAGGGCGTTCCCGAGTTCTTCCGGGCGACCTCCGGCGCAAAGCGCGCCTGCTTGGACCGGGGGCCGCCCAGCGACCTCTACCGCGCCACAAGGGTGATAGACCTGCGGACCGGCGAGGAAGCGCTGCTGGTGGATTGCATCCCCATACGCAGGGAACAGCGCGAACGGTCCGAGCGGATAAGGGCGAACACGCTGAAGCCTTCGGCCGCGCACTAAAAAAAAACGTTACACATACAGCAAGCAAATACTTCTATTCAGTGCTGTAGTACTAAGCAACCTGACTTAGCCTGCGTTGGTCGCCCGAAAGTACAGTGATAACTCCGACTCGGAAATTTCCTACAGATTCTTCCGGTCATCTGTCTCATACTTCGGGGAGACTCGCAGTGCTTTAGCAGCGAGGCCCTGCCCAATCCGAGTTACCTCACTATTCGCTGTGGGCTCACGCCAGGCGTGAATATGTCTTGCCGGGAACCAGGCGTCGGCAATGAGAATGCCGCAAACATCTGAACGGAGCGCTCCAGGCCCATGCCGTCGACCTATCTGGAAGCCCTCCTGATCGGTGCAGCAGTCTTGCTGCTTGGCGCCGTGTTCGTTCTGTACTTCGCCCGGGGCATTCTGGGCGAGGCCAGAAGACTGCGGGACCATTCGCAAGCGGCAGAGGCATCCGCAGACCTGCAGACCCGCCTGCTTGATGCAACCCCGACGCTGATCGCCGCGCTGGATGGGATGCACCGCTACCTCGCGGTGAACCAGGCGTTCGAGGAAGCAATAGGGATGGATCGAAGCCGCCTGATCGGCGCCAAGGCCAGTTCCATGCAGGGCGTAGCCGGATCGCTGGGCGCGCAGCTGGAGGGATTCGCCGCGCAATGCGTGGCCACGGATCGGGCCATCACCGAAATCGTCAAGGTGAGCGCCGCCAATGGGCGCGCCATCGATGGCCTGCTGATCGTGCAGCCCTTCTATGCCGGCAAGGACTCGCGAAACGGGGCGTTGATGGCTTTGGTCGACATCACCGACCGAGTTTCGGCCCAGCGGGAAGCTCGCGAAATCAAAGACACCGTCGAAGACTTGGTCGAGACGCTGCCCATGGCTTTTTTCCGGATTCGCGAGGAAATCGGCGGACACCGCTGGTTCCCTTACTTCGTGGGCCGCACGGAACGCTTCCTGCGCCTGCCGGCGGGCTACGGACGCAACAGGTCCGGCGGGGAGGAGCTACCCAATGTCCTGGAATCCAATTGGCCCGCCGCCCGCGCTGCGATGGATGAATCGCGAGCCAACGGCACATCGATCCAGATCGACCTGGAAGTGCACCGCCTGAATGATGATGGATGGGTACGCATCGGTACCGCGGTGCCACGCCGCTGCGGCGACGGCACGACGGAATGGAACGGCTATCTGATCGACGTGACGCAAGAGCACTGCGACGGGCTGGCGCTGAGCCGCGCCAAGGCGGCCGCGGAAGCCAATGCCGACGCCAAAGCGCGGTTTCTCGCCGCCATGAGCCATGAAATCCGCACGCCGCTGGCGACGACCGTGGGCGCGCTGGAGCTGCTGCGCGACTCGCCGTTGAATGCCGCGCAGCGCCAGCATGTGGAACTGGCCGATAACGCGTCGCGCCTGCTGATGGAAATAATAGGAGACATCCTCGATTTCTCCCGCCTGGACGCGGGCGAGCTAGGGCTCGAGGCCATTCCGTTTTCACTGCGGGAGCTGCTCGATCAGGTACTGCGCATCTTCTCGACCGGCGCCCGCGACAAGGGGCTGACGTTCGACCTGCGCGTCGCGCACGGCGTAGCCGAAGAGTTCGTGGGAGATCCGGTGCGCATCAAGCAGATTATCCTGAACCTGGTGGGAAACGCGATCAAGTTCACTCCGGCGGGAGGCATCGCGGTGGCCGTCGATCTCCCCTCGGACGGGAACAGCGAAAACCGCGCGCGGCAATCCCTGTCGATCACGGTCGCGGACACCGGCATCGGTATATCTGCAGACACGCAGCGCCGCCTGTTCCAGCCATTCGTGCAAGCCGATGCGTCCACTGCCCGCCAGTACGGCGGCAGCGGCCTGGGGCTGGCGATCTGCCTGCGCCTGGCCCGCCTGCTGGGGGGCGATATCCGGCTCGACAGCCAGGAAGGCCAGGGCAGCGTATTCGAGGTGCGCCTGCCGTTGCACGTATCGCGCCCTTCAGAACCGAACCCGTCTCTCTTCGGCCGCAGCCTGTCCCTGTCGGTGCACAGGGCGCAGGACGAAGCCTGCCTGCGGGAGTACGCGGGGACCCTTGGCCTCTCGATCGTCCCTGCGGCCGATAGCGCGGACCTTCGAATCACGGACGCCCCAATCGTGGGGGCGGCGCCGGCGCGCCCAGGAACCGTCATTGCCCTGGTCCGCCACCCGTTCGCGGATTCGCAAGGCCTGCCCGCGCCTGCCTGTCTGGGCAGCGGTCCGATCCGATGGATGGACTTCAAGAGAGTGTGTCTCACCGCGTTGCAGCCACCGCAGCTTGGCGCTGGAGCTCCGGCCGCTTTGCCGGAGAGCCCGCCAACGCGGCCCTTGCGGCGCATCCTCGTCGTGGAGGACCATTTGCCCTATCAGATCGTGATCCGGAATTTGCTGGAAAGGCTGGGGGCGGCATCCGACGTCGTCGCCGACGGCCCGAAGGCGCTGCAACTGCTGAAGCAAACGCGTTATGACCTGATCATCACAGATTGCCACTTGCCCGGCATGGACGGTTTCGAACTGACGCGCCAGATTCGCGCGCTGGCCGATACCGGCATACGCGACCTGCCCGTGGTGGCGCTCAGTGCGGACGTATCGCCCGACTATCTGCAGCGTTCCAGCAACGCGGGCATGAATGATTTCCTGGTCAAGCCCGTGAATCTGTCGACTTTGCGGGAATGTATAGAAAAATGGACAGATGAAGAGTTTTGACGCGCTTTCGGCGCTCCTGCGCTGCCTGCGCTGCCTGCGCATGCGATTGTCGCTCAACGGATGGAACCGCTCGTGACTACTGTACTTATCGTTGATGACCACCCCTCCTTGCGCCTGGTGCTGAAGACGCATCTATCGCAAGTTTTGGGGGTGACGGGCATTCTGGAAGCTGATAACGGACAGGCCACGATACAGATCGTGAAGGATTCAGCTCCCGGTCTGGTCGTCCTGGACATCGATATCCCGAAAATCAATGGACTGGATGTGATTCCGCGTATCCGCGCAATTCAGCCATCCATCCGCATTCTGGTCGTATCTGGCCAGGACCAGCCCGTCTTCGCGCCCCGGGCGAAAGCAGCCGGCGCCAATGGCTATGTCAGCAAGACGCAGGAGATTTCCGAGATCATCCATTGCGTCGAGGCCATCCTGGCCGGCTATACCGTGTTCCCCAATGCCGAAGGGCCGCAGGCGCCGCGCCTGGAGCGCGTCGCCCAGAATGTCGACAAGCTGAACCGGCTGTCGGACAAGGAAATCGTGATCATGCAGATGCTGGCGCGCGGCATGTCCAACAAGGAAATTGGAGATGCGCTCTTCATCAGCAACAAGACCGTCAGCACCCACAAGACACGGATCATGGGAAAGTTGGAAGTGCAATCCTTGTTGGAACTCGTCGATTTCGCCCGACAATGCCATATTGCACCGTGAGCTCGCGGTCAAACATCTGATGAACCTCGCATTGATCATCGGCAGACGACAAGGCTCGCTGCAGGAACTTGCCAGCAAGCTTAATGGCCTGGGTCTGCGGGTAGAGACGCGGCCAAGCGTCTCGGCTATCGCCCCCGATCAAGCGTTCCCGCAAGTGTTGCTGCTGGACGAGGACGCGATCGACGCGCTGGCGCGTCCCATGCCTGCGGGCATCGCAGCCGCACCTATCCGGCTTGCGGTCTCGGCATCGGGCACGCCGATCCAGGGAGTGCAGGCGGTCCTGCAGCCACCCGCGACGGAGGAGGCGCTGCTCCGGGCGTTGCTGGACGCCGGCTACCGCTTGCCGGCGGACGCCGAATGCGCCGCCATCAAAGGCGCGATCCATGACCTTGTCGATAGCGACCAGGCGATCGTCTCGGAATTGATCGACAGCCTCCTCAGCACCGGCGAGGCCGACCTGGCTGCCTATCAGGCGCGCTGCCTGGAGGGCGACTGGGCCGCGGCCGGGTCGCTGGCGCACCGCATCAAGGGCACCGCCCGCATGGCGGGCTGCATATCGTTGACGCGCGTATGCGAACGCATCGAATTGGCCTCCCGCAGCGAGGCCGGCTCCGTCGTGGAGCGCCTCAACGTGATTTTCACACCCGCCGTACAGCGGCTCTGCGACGTACTACGCAGCCTGCGAACAGCATCCTGAGCGGGGAGTTCAATGCGGCCGACCTTGGGCATGCTCGCGCAAGGCCGTGGCAATCGCCCGCTGCAGCGTGCCCATATCCACGGGTTTTATCAATATTTCAGTCATGCCTGCGGCCCGTGCCCGCTCGACCTCGGCCTCATGCGCGCCCGCTGTGTACCCCAGAATCGGCAATCTCGCCGCAGCATCTGTGCGTTCGCGCAGCGTTTGGGCGAACATGCAGCCATCCATCACCGGCATGGCGCAATCGCATACGATCAGGTCAAAGACCTGCCGGTCCACCAAGGCCAGCGCATCGCGGCCGTTACCCGCGAAAGCCACTTCGTGCCCTAGCTTCTGCAACTGCCGCTGCAGCAGCAGTACATTTGACGCGTGGTCGTCAATCACCAGCACATGCAGACCAGCGACCTCAGGCAGTGAGGACGCGGCAGGCGCCACACTGCGCGTCTCATTTTTCGATGTCTGTGTCAGCGGTAGCGGCAGGCGCGCCGTCATGACCGTGCCGACCCCCAATTCGCTCTCTATCTGTATGGTTCCGCCCATTTTCGTCACGAGGCGGTCACAGATGGACAGGCCCAGTCCTGTACCCCGGTCGGACGCTGGCAACGTCTGCTCCACCTGAACGAAGGGCTGCAGCAGGGTAGCCAGCGCGCTGGCGGGTATGCCAACGCCGGTATCGTTTACGGTGAACGCAATCCATTGCCGGTCGTCCACCACCGGGTCGGCATGCAGGCAAACATGCACCGATCCGTGCTCGGTAAACCGGATCGCATTGGACACAAAGTTGTTCATCACCTGCTTCAGACGCAATGGATCCACATTATGCATACTGGACTGTCCGTCAGGAACGTCAAGGCTCAATATCAGCGCCACGCCCTTGCTGGCGGCGATTGGCCGGAATATACCCACGACTTCTTCCACCAGTTCATACAGGTTCGTCGGCTTGGGCAATAACTGGAATTTTCCGGCCTCCATCTTGGAGAGATCCAGCAGATCATCGATCAGGGCCAACAACGACTTGGCCGCATGATGCGCGGTCGTCAGTTGCCCTCGCTCATCGATCGGCAGGTCGGAACGCGCCAAGGTCAGTTCCAGCATTCCCATGACGGCGTTCATCGGCGTACGGATCTCATGGCTGACGGACGCCAGAAAGGTTGTCTTGGTGCGGTTCGCGCTTTCGGCGCGATCCCTCGCAATAGCCAGCTCCTTGAACACGCGTTGACGTTGGGTGATGTCCATCCAGCCGCTCACCACGCCGACCACCGTTCCACGGGCATTGCGCAATGGCTCCATCCAGTGCTGCACGGTCATTTCCCGGCCGCCGATGTGGAACTCGCGGTCTTTCGACAGCGGCAGTTCGGAGGCCATGACCTGCCGGTAGTCCGCTTCGATCATGGACAGCTCCAAGTCGCATCCCAGCAACTTAACCGCGTCCTCGAGCGTGGTCGACGCCATGGCAGGCTTGGGCTGCATCAGCATGCGCTGGAAGGCGCTATTGCAAGCCACGAGGTTGAGGTTGGTATCGCGCAATGCGATGGGCTGAGGGATCGCGTCCAGCACGCCCACCTGAAACGCCAGTAGATCCTTCAGTTTTTCTTCCGACCGCGAGTGCTGGCGGGCCTTGCGCCGCAGCAACAGCAATGCGACCACCGCCGCCAGAAAGCCGCCGAGGCACACCAGCGAAGTCAGCTTCACCCAAACGCTCGCCAGTGTGTCGGCAAACAGATTTATTGCGCCTGCCGCCAGCGCGCAGGCGGGTATCGCGCAGCCAGCCGCCATCTTTCCTAACCGCCGGAGCTGGGGAGCACCTACTACGCAATCAGGCTGAAGCGGTGGAAGTACCATGAAATGGAGCAACTGAGGAAAGAGAAGATAACCGATCCAATCTAGTCCCCCCCAACTCCGCCATGGTGTGGAAACGTCTGATTGAAATGAGGAAATTTCCTACAGATGCCGCGCGCCCTCAATGTGAAATTTCCCACATTCAGTGGCCTGCCCTTTGGGTACAGTCCCAGCAATCGACCGAAGCTCCAACTCAAGGAATGCCCGTCATGACGCCCCCGGCCCACTTCCCCCAAACCGGCCTCGTCGGTGATCACCAGATCCCGGGCCTGCTACGGGACGGATCGCCCTTGCGTCTGGCCTTTCAGCCTCAGGTCGATTTGCGCAGCGGTCGCATCGTGTCCGCGGAAGCGCTGGCGCGGTGGCGCCATCCTGAACTGGGCGACGTCGCGCCAGCCACGTTCATGCCTGCAATTCGCCGACTGGGATTGCAGCGGGCCCTCTTTGAACGCGTCTGCGCGCAGGCTATTGATGCCGCGCGCTCGCTGGACACAGCAGGCATCCGCATTCCCATCTCAGTCAATGCGTGCGCCCTCACATTGGCGGATCCGCTCAGTCTGGCGTTCCTGCGCGCTGAGGCCGACCGCCGCGGCGTAGATCCGTCGCTGCTGCGCATCGAACTGACCGAGGACTCGCCCGTGGAGAATCAGCCTGCCTTGCGCGCCGCGCTCACGCAACTGCGGAGCTGGGGCTGCGCGGTAGCCCTGGACGACTTTGGCACGGGCCACGCGAACCTCGATATTCTTATCGGTCTGGACATCGACGAACTCAAGCTCGACCGAAAATTGATCGCCCACGTCAATGACAACCTGGTGGCGCTTGAATGCGTGCGCTTCGCATTGGCGCTGGGTAAACGGATGGATTGGCGGGTGATAGCGGAGGGAATTTCCACTGAAGCCGAACTGCTGACGTTGCGCGCGCTGGGATGCGATCATGGCCAGGGCTATCTGCTCGGGCGCCCCATGCCGCTAGCCCAGTTGATCTCGTTCGTGGATGCGGAGTCCAAACACGCCGCGCCGGCTCCATCCACGCATGCATGGCAGCCCCATCCGGCAACGACAAGAGGCCCGCGTCATTCGCTTGCGTCCATGCGATAGATCAGATTTTCAGCCAGGATGGAATCGATCAGGCGGAACAAGTCCTTCTTGCTGCCATAGGTCGAAGCGTCGATGACGCCCTGGGCGCCCGCTAGCATCGCAAGGCGGGCAAAGTTCTCCCACGGACGCGCCGCCCGGACTGCAATCTTCGCATTGGGAAAAAGAGCACGCGCCCGCACTGTCGCGGCCAGGCTTCGAGTGGCGTTCGCGGCGACATCCAGCAACACCAATTCGGGCGACTGCGAATATGTCTCGTGCTCGAAGAAGCGCAGATCCCGTGCCTCGACAAGCCAAACGTCCGGCTCGGGGTGTTGCCGCAGTTTCTGCTGGAACTCGAGATAAGAGACAAGCCTGTCGGTAATTATCAACGTACGGGCCATCATTGTGTTCTCCTCATCTCCACCGCCGTTGTGCCGAAAACCGACGCCCCAGGCGTTATGACGTCACAAGTTTGCAGCGATTACCGTCCCTCATCCCTGACGAAACTTCCGACAGAATGATCGGAAAATTCTCCGCGCCGGCGCAAGCAGCCCCCAAAGGCCCAGCGTCGGAAACTTCTTCAAAGAAATTGGGAAATTTCGCATATTCGCGCCCCCCGCTCGCCCACATTCTTGTTGAACAAAGCTTTGTGGAATTGATCATGCTGCCCTTCTCCCGTATGAAATCAGCCCTGTCCGCGCGGCACTTTCCTCTCAACGTGGATATCGTGCCGGTGGTTCCGCCTCAACCCGCCATGCTGACCACCGTCAAGGCGCAGCCCATGTTCAGCACCGGCGTGGCGCTGCCTGATCCCGTCTACAAGGCCATAGTTGAATGCCGCGCCAGCGCCCTGCGCGCCTGGCGCAACTATTGCGGGCTTTCAATGCAGACGCTGCACAACCGCACGCGCATGAACACGACCACACTGACAGCCTTTGACCATGGCGACGTCATGCTTTGCGAGTGGACGGTTGGAGCATTGGCCAAAGCGCTGCATGTCAAGCCGTGGCAATTGCTTAAAGCCCAGAGCGTCGCATCGGAGCGGCAGGAGCGCCCCGAGATCCTGCGATAGGCGGACCTTCCTCCGGCGAGCTCAATTCTTGAGCTCCGCGACATGGCTCGGCAGTGCGCCGACCCGGCTTGCGGAAACGGCCTCGGGGCGGCTTCATGCCGGCCGGCGCTCCGTGTCCCACTGCGCTATCGGACGGGCTTAGCGTCCTTCGCACCGGCGGAGGAATTGATGTAGTCCTTCACCGTGCCGTCCTTGTTGTAGACCACCGTCAGGGTCCGCTGGTCCTGCGCCGCCCCGAATTCGCTGTTATTGAAGTAGAACCAGGTGGCGGTCCGGAGCCCCTGCCCGTCGACGTACTGGGATCGTGGCGGTCCGAAGTCGCGGGCCATCTCGTCAAAGGTGGTGACGTTGATCCTGATGGCCTCTACCTTGGCCTGGCTGATCAAATCCCCTGAGCTGGTGGCGGCGCAGCCAGTCACGATGGCGGCCACGAAAAGCAACGGCATTCTCATCCAAATCCCCGATCTTGTGAGCCGCCATGCGCGGCTGCTGTGTTTGCGAGCCCGAGAAAGCGGGCGACCATAGAATACCCTTCAGAGCGCCGCAGCGTCCCTGCCGGTAGTCATCTACAATCCGTCGACGTGCCGGACGCGCAGATGCGCCGGCCCGCAACACATAGGCAGCATGACGCGCGCGAAGAAATCAGCCCCCAGAAAAAGAACCCCGGTACGCAAGACCTCCGCCACACAGGCCGGCCGCATTTATCGATTCCTGCGTACGTTCGCCCTTACCTCGCTTGCAAGCTTTGGCGCGGCCACCTACGCGCTGAACCCGCAGTGGCGGGTTCATTTTTCGCCAGAAGACATTCTGGCGCGCCTGGGATGGCCAGCCCAGGAGCAATATGCGCCCGCGGCGGCGCCGGCCGGCGGATTTGCCCACACGAGATTCGCGGATTGCCCTCAGTTCTTTCCCAAGGAAAGCCCGCCCATCGTTCCCGCCAGCCAGGCGCTGCGCGAACTGTGCTTTTCAACATTCGCCATCTTGCACAACGGCCAGACGAAGACCCCGGTCTTTGTCGCGGAGCGCCTGAACCGGAAAATGCTGGCGCAGGCTCAGGGGATGCAGCGGGCGGACAAGTTCTACGCCGAGGCGCGCGTGCCTCGCGCCGAGCGGGCCGAGCTGGTCGACTACCGGGGCTCGGGCTACTCGCGCGGGCACATGGCGCCGGCGGGGGACATGTCCACCCGCGAAGCCATGGCGCAGAGCTTCTCGCTGGCCAACATGATTCCCCAGGACCAGACGCATAACGCCGGCCCCTGGAGCAGTATCGAGCAGGACACCAGGAAGTACGTGATGCGCGCCCCGGGCGACGTCTACGTCTTCACGGGGCCGTTCTATGGGGACAAGCCGAAGGAGATCGGGTCAGGCGTGGCCGTGCCCAGCCACATCTACAAGCTCGTTTACGACGCGACGACGGGACGCTCGTGGGTCCATTGGCAGGCGAACAGCGCGCACACGAACGCGGGAGCGCCGATCACCTATGAAGAGTTCGTGCGGCGCACGGGGATGCAACTGCTGCCGCCGGCCCGATAGCGCAAAGGCCTTTCCGAAAGTTCAAGTCTTGCGAAACGCCAGCACGGCGTTGTTGCCGCCCATGCCAAAGGAATTGCTCACCGCCAGCTTCAGCGCGGGCAGGACTCGCGCCGTTCCCGGCACGTAGTCCAGGTCGCATTGGTCATCGCCGCGCTCAAAAAACAGCGTGGGCGGCACGACTCCGCGAGACACCGCCATCGCCGTCACCGCCGCTTCGATTGCGCCGGCCGCGCCGATCGCATGTCCGATCGCGCCCTTGATGCTGCTGACCGGCAGGGTGAGCGCGTGTACGCCGAACACCCGCTTGATCGCCGCGGTCTCGATCCGGTCGCCCACCAGCGTGCCGGTGGCGTGCGCGTTGAGATAGTCGACTTGCCCGGACGACAGGCCGCCGTCGGCCAGGCACCGCGACATCGCCAGCGCCTGGCCCTCGGAGTCGGGGCGCAAGGGATGCGTGCCATCGTTGCTGACGCCATAGCCGCAGATCTCGGCGATGGGCGCGGCGCCGCGGGCAGCGGCGTGCTCCGCCGACTCCAGCACCAGCATCGCGGCGCCTTCGGCCAGGGCGAATCCGGTGCGCCGGTGGCTGAACGGCCGGCAGCCTCCCTCTTCGCCGTCTTCGGGATCCGCGCAAAGCACATGCAGCTGCGTCCAGGCCGCCATGATGGTCGGGGTCAGCATGGCCTCCGCGCCGCCCGCCAGCGCGATGTCCAGGTAGCCGTCGCGAATGCGGCGGAAGGCCTCGCCGATGGCGACCGCCCCCGCCGAACAGGCGGTCGTGTAGGTCTGCGCCTCCGCCACGGACTTGAGCTGCTGGGCGATATGCGCCGCCGGCGCATTCGGCATGGCGGCGGGCACCACCAGCACCGGCCGTTTCGGGACAATGCCATGGTATGCCTCGACCGCCTCGCACAGGATGGACACGCCACCGATTCCGGTCCCCACGAAGACGCCGCAACTGGCCTTCTGCATGTCGTCCAGGCCAGCCAGCGCCATGGCTTCGCCCGCCGCGTGCTGCGCCATCAGCGTAACCCGGTCCATCATGCGTGCCTGCGCCGGATGCACGCCTGGGGCGATATCCGCCCGCACATAGCCCACGCGCCGCCCGATGCCGCTGTCGCGGAGCTCAGCCACGCCGCACTTGCCCTCAATCAGGGCGTCGAAAGTCTCTCCGGCCGTACCGCCCACGGGCGTCGCCATGCCGATGGCGGTGACGACGACTTTTTTGCGTTCCATCATGGAAGTTTCCTTGTCAGCCCTTGGCCCGCCGGGCCTCTGCAAGCGCCACGCGCGCCGCCACGCTGCCCTGCGCGGGCCCTGCGGCCAAGCGTTCGACGACTGCGTGCATATAGGCGATCAGCGCGGAGAGATTATTGGGAAAGATGCTCGTGATTTCCTGCGCGCCGACCGCATGGTCGGTGGGCAGCATGTCGTCGGTCTGGATATGGAATTCGGTTTCGATCTCGAGAAGGATCTCGAGTATGGCGAGGGAGTCGAACTGCGTGATGACGGCGGAAAACTCCTGGTCTTCGAGCAGAGGCGCCGGCTCGCACCGGCACACATTGGCGATGATGCCTGCGAGCTTTTCGCGCAGGATTGCGGGGTCCGGAAGGACTGGCGTTGTCGGCTGGGTTTGCATGATCGGATTTCCAAAAAAAATAGGACTGACAATGGCCGCATCCAGCCCGCAAGCGCGGCGGCGGTGGTGGAAGCGCCCATTGCCCGTCAGCTGTATGTGAAGGTCAGCGTCGCTGTCGCGCGCACAGCCCCGGCCGTCGGGGTGGACTCGACTTGCTGGTAGCTTGCGCCGACGCGATACGACCACGTCGCCGTGGGAAGGGCCCCCACCGCCGTGCCGAGGCTGCTCTCGGCCAGCCCCATGGCCGGCTGGCGGAAGTCCCCGGTTTGCGGGTCGTGGATCCACAGCCTGACTCCAACCCCCTTGGCGCCCGCGGTCGTCGTGTTCTGATTCGCCAGCGTTGCCGGATAGCCGCTGACCGTGGCGCCGGAAATCGACAGGCTGGGCGCCGCCATGCTCGCGCCGCCGCAGGTCACCAGAAGATCGGTCGATTTCACCTCGCCGGCGCTGCCGCTTTTCAACGCGGATAGCGTGGCGTCAGGCAGCGTCAGGCTCAACGCGTCCTGGTTGGTCACGCTGCATGTCGGGCGGGTGATCGTCACGTTGCGCGACAATGCCACCCGGTACATGCCCCCCGGGGGCATCGGGCCGCCCGTATAGCTCACGGAGACCTGGGCGTAGATGCGGCTCGCGTTCAAGATCCCGGTGCCTATCGGTTCCCCGGTAGCGACGATTTCGATCCGGGTCTTGGTATTTGGGCCAAAACCCGGGTGATCGAACGGAAACACCAGCACGCCGTTCGCGTACTCGTTGAAGTAAGCCACCGGCGCAGTCGCGTAGCCCTGGCTGTTCAGATAGTAGAAGACGCGATAGCCGATACCCGCGATATTGGTGCGGAAAATGTCGGTGCCGGCGATCAGGTCCCCGTTGCCATTGAAGTACTCCATCATTCCCGGAGGGCAGTTATACAGGGGCGCCACCTTGCCCTGATCCCCCCCGGTTAAGGTGGGCAGCCCTTGCTCCACCGCAAACAGCAAATCGCCTTGCGTGGCCTGCGCAGGCGTGGCAAATGAGTCTCTTCCCGAGTTCAGTGAGAATTGATAGCCCGAAAACGCCGCGTAGCGCGTGCCGCTAGGCCCCGGGCCGCCCGAGTTGATCGAGCAGCTGGATGCGCGCGCATCCAGCGGCCCCGCAACGGCGGTATGGATCCCGGCCGCGGCGGCCGACAGCGCGAGGCACAGCCTCGCCAATCGGCGGCGCGGCGCGGCCCGGCCTAGCGCGGCCCGGCCTGGCGCGGCCCGGCCTGGCGCGGCCCGGCCAAGATCCACACAAGAAACGAGCTTGGCGCTCAGGCGCATGTCAGTTCCTCCTGGGTGTCCGCAGCGCCGGATTGCTCCGCGGAGACGTCGATTTCGAATGAGCAGTGCTGCTCCTGCGCACTGCCCCACTTCACCGTGTAGCGGCTCGCCCCCTGCAGCCCGGTCAACCATGCCCGGCCGACTGGCCCGACTATGCCGCGCTGCTCGCCATCGGCGGCGTAGATGGCCGCTCCGAAGGGCAACTCGTCCCCCGAGACGTTCTTGAGCACGACGAGCGTGGTGCGCCCGAGCTCGGTCTCGAACTTTGCGACCACGATCGCGCCGCGGGTCGGAACGACCGTCGCGACGTTCCCCGTGATCGTCGCATTGGGATCGTCGTAATCGGGCGACAAGGAAATGCGGTTTTCCCGATAGGGCGTCGCATACGGCACCAGTGCGCGGCCCGAGCCATTGGTGCGGACTCCCGGATAGGCATCCACCACCGCCCCGGCGGCGCCGGGCGCTTCCACAATGACGGCCGTCTCGCCGATGGATTGGCCGAACAGCACGCCCTTGCCGTCCACCACCAGGGCGCCGGCAAAGTCGATGTTCGTGTTGGAGGCGCCGGCGTTGTAGGCATGGCTCAGGTTGGCGAGCCCCACCGGCGACGCGTAGCCCATCGTCGCGTAGCCCCGGCTGCCATTGCCTTGCGAACCGTCCGTCACCCCTGCCTGCACGGCATACGTCAGCGAGTAGTCGTCGGCCAGCGAGCCGCTGACGTTGACGTCGTGGCTGGCGCCCTGTCCCTGGGCACGGCTCATCGAATAGCTGGCGTTGTGCCTGCCGCCCAGCGGGATGCTGAGCGTCAGCATGATGGTCGACTCCCGGCCCTGCCACGGGCTTCTGTTGACGCCGTAGTTCAGGGCATAGCCCACCGGGCCGAGGGCGCTGGAGAATGAAACTTGAAGAAAGGAGGCGTTGCGCGGCGCGTTCCGATAGGCAATGCCGTAATAGTTGAACGACAACGAACCCATCCTCGAAAGCCGTTGCGACAGCCAGAACTGGTACTCGTGCTGCCGCTCGTAGCCCGTATACACGTCGCGCCGCGAGCGTTCGCGCATGGCGTCGTCCAGGCTGCGATAGCCGTCGGAGTTGTACCGGTATCCGGCCAGCGTCAGATCGGTTCCCGTCCCGGTAAAGGACTTGGCGTACTGCGCCCTGGCGGCCGTGCCCACCTGTTTTACGCCGGCGGCCCCTTGCGAACGCGAGCTCGTCAGGTCGACGGACACCGCGCCCATCTCGCGCAGGTTGAACGCCAGGCCGGCCGCGCCCGCATGGTACGCGCCCTGGGCGCTCGTCCAACCGCCATAGGCCGTGACCCCAAGAGGCAGTCCGTGCGCCAGGGTCAGCTGGGCCACCAGCGGACGCTCGTCCAGATACAACTGGCGATGCTCGCCCGCCGCGAGGCTGTAGTTCCAGGTTCCCTCGCGCAGCATCGTCGGCAGCGCCGAGAACGGCTGAAAGGAGCGCGTCGTGCGTCCGCCGAGTTCCTCGATGATGACTTCGAGGTCGCCGCCCCCGGGCGTGGAATAGAGATCATCGATGACGAACGGCCCCGCAGGCACGAACGTCGTATAGATCGCATGGCCGTTCTGGCGCACGGTCACCTTGGCATTCGAAGGCGCGATGCCGCGAACGACCGGCGCGTAGCCGCGCTGGCTGTCCGGCAGCATCCCGTCATCGGATTGCAGGAGCGCCCCGCGCAAGCGCGTGGCCTTGAAAATACTGCCCGGCGTCGAACTGTCGCCCAGGCGCAGCCAGCCGCGCCAGGCGGCGACATCGCGCTCGGCGTACAGATCGCTCCAGTCCCAGTTCGATTGCTTCGCGCTGTCGTAATAGCTGCCATTGGCCCGCAGGCGCCACGCGCCTAGGTTCAATCCATTGCGGAAGTTGGCAAATGTGCTGTTGTTCCTGCCGCCTCCCTGTCCGCCCGGCGTACGGGCGGCGTTGTGCGTCAAGCGGTAGGACGACCACAAGGCGGTCGCGCCGTGGTCCCACAACTCCGGCGCGACAGTCCCGCGGGCCCGGCGGTCCAGCGCAGCCTGGGCGATGGACACGTCAAGCACGTTCTTGTCTTGGTCATATCGCGTCTCGGCCGACGGCAAGGCCTTCAGTACGCCTTCGCACGCGGCGGCGTCGAGCTTCTGCAAGGCGGGAAAAGCGTCCACCTTCACGCCCATCTCCTTTAGCAGGGAAATGGGAAGACAGGGCTGCGCGTCGTCCATCCCTTCGACAGCGGTGAACTCAATTTCACGCATGCCGACTGTCTGGCGGTTCAGATTTATCATTACCGATTTTCTGCCCGGCAGGGTTCGATTCGAGTAGGCAAATACCGACAGGTCGACCTTGGTCTTATGCAAAAAGCTGCTGTCGAAGGTAGCCGCTTCCCGGCCCACCTCCCCGGCTGAACTGGATGCGCACGCTGCAAGAATCGCGACTGCCGTCAAGCCCGGCCTCGCTCGATTCCACTTTCGCTTCACTGCTGGCGCCTCTCCGGACTACCGGTCTCCGGTTGCACCGCAACCTCCGGCCACGTTTCAACCACGCCGAAGTCATTGACGACATGCGCCGTTGCCTTGATCACGCCGCTGGGGCATTTGCCGAGCGGAACCTGCGTCGTCGCGAGCGGCTTGGCGACGACAGTGCGGGCAAAGCCCGCGGCTTCGCCCATGATCTCGATGGCCGCAAAGTTGACGGTAAACGCGGAAGCATTCTTGATGGCGAGCCAGCATTGCTTGCCGTCGCCCGCCCACGACCATTGCGCCAGACTGGGGCCGCGCGGCAATTGCTGGATCGCGGCGGGACGATAGAACAGCTTGATGCGCGTGCGCGTGGCGAGCGTCAGGCTGTTATCGGTGTGGGCCGCCTTCTTCTGCGGGATCTCCAGCACGTTCAACCAGTAGTAGCTTTCGCGGTCGCCGGGCATGCCTGCGCTCACTCGCGTGATATTGAGGCTGCGTTCGGCCTTGCCGTCGAAACGGCTCAAGGGCGGGGTTACGAAGAAGGGCGTTTCCATCTCTTCGGAATCGCCATCGATCCAGGCCTGGACGACGAACGGATCGGCGCCATGATTCTTGGCGGAAACGGAAACGTTCCTGTCTTTCTCGTTGACGATGACACGCGTAGTGGAAAGCTGGACGGCGGCTTCGGCAACGGCGCCGCTCAACACGCCCATCGCGGCGATCGCGGGAAGCAGGCGTTGGAAAAGAATGTTCATGGGGCTGACCTCTGGCTCGCTCCAGGCGACCCGGTTGAAGGTTGGAAATGCAGGCATGGCCATCTTGTCCAGGCCACGGCGGCACTGGGCCGGACCGGAATCAGGAGTACGACAGCGTGATCGTCGCGGTGGCGTTGGCCGCTCCGGATCTGATCTCGGTCGCGCCTGGCGCAGTGATGTAGTAGCTGGTGAACTGGAACGTGTTCTGGGCCGTGTGCACGTTGAGGGCGTAAGCCTGGCTGCCGTCCATGCGGACCTTGACGCCGGAACCGTGTGTCGCATCGCTCGTCTGCACCTGCACGCCGAAGCCGGTCGCGTTATCCGCGCCGGGCGTCAGCGCAAGAATGGTGGCGTCTCCGAACGCCGTCGTGCCGTTGAATCGCAGGCTGGCGGCCTGCAAGGTCGACATCTCGCAATCCTGCAAGGTGACCGTGAAAGTTTTCCAGTAGCTCTGGCCAGGCGTACTCGACCCGCTGAATTCCGAGATGGGCACTTCGCCCATGGCAACCGAGCCCACCGAAATGGTGCATGGCGTGCTCGTAATGCGCCCCTGGATGGACAGCGTAGCCGCCTGGCCGTATGCCGCGCATGCCGTGGACAAGAGAACGGCGGCCGCGGCGGCGCTTTCAGTTTTGAGATTCATATCGTCGTTCGGCGCATCCGCTGCGCCCCGGGCTCGCAATGCAGACATTGCGAAGGCTGGAGGCAAGACAAAGCAGGCGCCGGTCCCCAGTGGTGCGATATCCCGCCCGGCTTCGAACCGCCTCGCATAGCGGTTCATGAAAACTGTTTCTTGAGAGGGCCCGGCGCCAGCCGGGCCCGCCGCCTACGGGATCGCTGGCAATTTATGAGTAGGTGACCTCGAACACCGCGCGGCCGTTGGCCGGGCCCGCCGTAATATCGGTATCGGTGGCTTCGTAGAACGCCTTGAAATTGAAGTTGTTGGTGCCTTCAATCAGGCTGTAGTTCAACGCGGTGCCTCCGACATTCACCGGATTGCCGGCCTGGTCGATCAGGCCGATGGCCACGCCCTGCGCGCCGGCGCCGTTCTCCAGGCTGAGCAGCCGATTGTCGATGACGCTGCCGGCGCCCGCGCGGAACGCGATTACGGCCGACTGCGCAACGGCGGTGTCGCAGTTCATCAGCGAGATGACGAATGGCGTGGCCGGGCTTCTTTCGCCAATGTCGCCGAAGTTGTTTTTGGAGATGCTCCCCAGCGGAACCACCATGTCGGTGCCTTGCTGGCCACCGGCAATCGTGCAGGGCGACGTCGTGATTTCGCCCTGGAACGAGATATTGCCCGTGTCGGCCGACGCGATGCCGGTGATTGCCGCGAAGCTGGTGGCGATCAGAGCATTGAGGACGAGTTTTTTCATGGCTTTTAGACCTGTCAAAGTTGAAGGAACAAATGATGATGAGGACGGCCCGAAGGACCGCCCCGGCGCTTGCATCCGGATTCGACGGGAAGGATTGCCAGGTTCAATCCGAGCCAGGCGCGCAAGACGACCCAAGAGCCAGTTTCCTGGCCAGAACACCCCTCGCCGCACGATGCGTCCTAACAGGTGCGGCTGCTTGCTGACGCCCTTTTCGTACTTCAGATCAGCGACCATCCATCGAACCACGACCGCAAGCCTTGCTGCCAACGGCGGATGCTTGCGCATCAGCCGCAGACATGGGATCGCCCAGACGCAATAGCCCAGGTAGCTCGTCGGCGAGAATCTCTTTGCGCAATGGCTCGCGTCATGCACCCAATCCTGAAAGGAAATGAGGTTCTGACGGCGCAGTTCATTGCACACAATCTTCCTTTCAAAATCGACCCAGATGCCCAGCTTGCTCATGTAATTCACCCGGTCGGTTGATCCGCGCACAGGCGGACGGCGTTTGTCCGCGCTCCGTTTCTGGAGCCCGCGCAACGGTGGAAAGGAATCGGTGTCGGCTCGACGGGCCGGACGCGGCGCGATGCGCGGCGCTTGAGCAGCGCATAGGTCAGCCACAGCAGCAACATGAAGGGAAGGCCTACGCGCAACGTCAGGGAAAAGGACTCGGCGGCCCACGTGGATGCCGCTATCGTGCCCACCGTCAGCGCACCGCCCCCCGCCGCTGCGATGTCCCTGAGCCTGGCCCTGCGGGTATTCGCCCGTCCGGTCTGGCTACGGCGGTAACTTCCATAGGTGAGGAAGATCGCCAGCCACACGAACAGCAGGCCGGTTGTCGCGATCGAGGTCGACGCAAGATAGGTCTGGACGGGAAACCATGCGCCGGCGAGGAATACGGCGAAGGCCAACCCTGCCGTTGCAATGACCGCCCGGGAGGGGCCGCGCGCCGAAGACCGGCCCAGCGCCGACGGCGCCTGCTCCGCGCGCGCCATGCTGAACAGCATTCTCGATGCGCAATACATCTGGCTGTTGAGCACGGATAGAACCGTGACGAATATCAGTGCGCGGAACAGAGTCTGCGGCCATGGCGTGGCGGTCAATCCGAGCAAGGCGCCGAAGGGCGCCTGGAACAAGGACACCACGCCGCTGTTGACCAGGGCCGCCGAGGCCGCTACCGCGGCGACGGTCAGTCCCACGACGGCCAAGGTGGTCGCGCGCATCCTGCGCCGCAACGCCCGCGCGGATACGTTGGCCTCTCCGGCCGCGACAGCCAGCGACTCGATGCCGACGTAGCCCAGCGCCGCGAGAATGAACGCTTGCCAGATAGAGGGAAACGACGCGCCCCGGATGGCGGCCACGGCATCGATGGGATTATGGGGCGGTGTGGGCGTGCCGAACGCGGCGTAATAGCACGCCAGACCGATCAGGCCGATCAAGGCGAGGACTTTGAGCATGGAGAGCGCAACTTCGCAATGGGCGAAGGTTCTTGTTCCATGCAGGTTTACCAGGGCTAGCCCCACGAACACGCAGGCAAGCAGGAGCCCGGTGTGGACCTGCGGCAGCCAGGCGTTCAGCACCGGAGCAAGCAGCGACACTTCCGTTCCCATGATCAGCACGAACGAAGCGAAATACGCCGCGCGCACCATGAATCCCGCGGCCGGCCCCAGATAGCATTCGGCATAGGACCCAAACGCGCCGGGAGTCGGATGGGCGCTGGCGAGGCCGCTCAGGCAGGCCATCAGCAGTACCGCCACCAGCGCCGCGGCCAGATAGGCCAGCACTGCGGCGGGTCCGGCAGCCAGCAACGGGAAAGCGCTTCCGGAAATGAGCCCATAGCTGATGACCGTGCCCACGGCGACCATCGACATCTGCCGTCCGCCCAGGACCGCTGGCAGCCCGGATTCCCTGTGTTGTATGTAGCCCAGCGCGTTCATGATGAATAACTCGCTTTCCAGAGGTGGGGCGGGCACAGCCCGCCGCAAAGCTCGGCCGCCAGGCCGCAATCCGGAGCTGACGTGCGGCGTCCATTTGAGGCCAGACTTTATCCACCGGGGTGCGGGATGTATTTAGAAGAATTATTAAAATCCCACCCCGGCGACATTGAAAAAATCCGGCCATGGAAGGCCGGAAAAATATCGTTCCACTCAGGAGATGAATTGCTTGATTGCAGTTCTGGCGGTTGATTCGAGTGATTAATTATCAACCTGGCCCGTCACGATTTGCGCCGGATCAAGCAGGGCCGGCACTCGAGGGCTGCGCGCGAGGCAAAGCGCCGCCCTTGAACGGGCGCGCGCTTAATATATTTTGCGGGTTATAGGTCAGCGTATTTGATTATGAAAAACAAAGACGCGCATTAGTTTGAAATAATGTGCGGCAATAATGTCATCGAGCGATGAATTGCCGAATATCGCAAATGCGGCGAGACCGCGAGGCTGGCTGGCGGCATGCGCAAAAGACAAAAGGGTTAGCTCATGAACTGAGCTAACCCTTTTTTTTTGGTCGGGGCGGTGGGATTCGAACTCACGACCCTCTGCTCCCAAAGCAGATGCGCTACCAGGCTGCGCTACGCCCCGAAGGGTGGCAACTATACCAGAATCCCGCCCATTCCGGCCTGTTCCCGCCTTGGCCGCGCGCCGCAGCGCCTTGCCCGGAAATCCCCTAGTTGACACCTATATATTTCAAGCCTAAATTAATTGTGGCTTCCGGCGCAGCGAAGGATAGCCGCTGGAGGGCGGACGGCCGTGCCCGTTTGCCTGCCTGACCCCTGCATGTTCCTTGTTTTCACGCCGGATATTCCCGCCGACCACGGCGGGCGTCGCCGGCCCAACGCAAAAACACTCATCGGGAAACATATGGCAAACGCCTCCGCTCCATCCGCCTGGACCACGCCCCCGCGGACCACCTATACCGTGCTGTTCGTCTGCTGGCTGGCTATCCTGTTCGAGGGCTATGACGTCGGCGTAATGGGCGCCGTGCTGCCGGCCCTGGCCGACGACAAGAACTGGACCCTGACCTCCATAGAACTCGGCCTGTTGAGCAGCTACGCGCTCGTGGGCATGTTCGTGGGTTCCTTTGTCGTGGGCACGCTGAGCGACCTGCTCGGCCGCCGGCGCATGCTGCTTGCCTGCGTCACCCTGTTTTCGCTGACGATGATCGGGGCGGCCTGGGCGCCCACGCCCGCCTGGTTCGGGGCGTTCCGCTTCATAGGCGGGCTGGGGCTGGGCGGCCTGATTCCGGTGGCGGCGGCGCTGACCATCGAATACTCGCCGCCCGCCAAGCGCGGCTTCAACTACGGCGTGATGTATTCGGGATATTCGCTGGGCATCCTGTGCTCCGCGGCAGTGGCCATGGCGCTCCTCAGCCAGATGGGATGGCGTGCCGTGATCGGGGTGGGCGCCCTGCCCTTGCTGCTGGTGCCGGTGCTGGCCCGGCTGCTGCCGGAGTCGCTGGAGTACCTGCTGTCCAAGGGCGACGAAGCTGGCGCACGTGCTCAGGCCCAGCGCCTGGGCATCGACTCGCTGGAGTCCTTCCGGCCGCGCGAGGTTGCCGGCGAAAAGGCGACCTGGCGCGACGTGATGGCGGCGGTGTTTGCGCCCCGCCACCTGCGCGCCACCCTGTGCTTCTGGGGCGCGCTGTTCCTGGGCCTGATGCTGGTGTATGGCCTGAGCACCTGGCTGCCGCAGATCATGCGCAAGAACGGCCATGACCTCGGATCCAGCCTTTCTTTCCTGCTGGTGTTCAGCCTGGCGTCCGCCATCGGCGGGCTGCTGCTGGGCCAGTTCGCCGACAAGACCGAACCGCGCAAGATCGTGGCGCTGTTCTTTCTGGCCGGCGGGATAGGCATCTATTGCCTCACCTTCAATAACTCGCTGGTGGTGAACTATTTGTGGGTGGCGCTGGCCGGAGTAGGCAGCATTTCCACGTCGCTGATCCTGACGGGCTATCTGACGGGCTACTACCCGGCGCATGCCCGCGGCGCCGCGGCGGGCTGGGCGCTGTCGTTTGCCCGCATCGGCGCGATGAGCGGCCCCATCGTCGGCGGCTACCTGGCCGCGCTGAAACTGCCGCTGGCCTGGAACTTCATTGCCTTCTCGTGCGCGGCGGTGCTGGCGGCGGTCTTCGTCATGCTGATCCCGGGACGCTACGCGGGCAACCCGCAAGCCGCACCCAGGCAGGACGCCTCGCCGGCCCTGCAGCGGCCCTGAAGTGCAAAACGGCGCGCCTCGCGATGGCGCGCCGTTTTTTTGAGCCTGCGGTAGAGCCTGAAGGGATCAGCCGAAGCGGCCCGTGATGTAGTCTTCGGTTTCCTTGCGGGAGGGCTTCACGAAGATCTGGTCGGTCTGCCCGAATTCCATCAGCTCGCCCAGGTACATGTAGGCGGTGTAGTCCGAGCAGCGCGCGGCCTGCTGCATGTTGTGGGTCACGATCACGACCGTGTAGTCGTTCTTCAGCTCGGCGATCAGTTCTTCGATCTTGGCGGTGGAAATCGGATCCAGCGCCGAGCACGGCTCGTCCAGCAGCAGCACTTCCGGCTTGATGGCCACGCCGCGCGCGATGCACAGGCGCTGTTGCTGGCCGCCCGACAGGCTGTTGCCGCTCTGGTGCAGCTTATCCTTCACTTCGTTCCACAGCGCCGCCTTGCTCAGCGCCCATTCCACGCGCTCGTCCATCTCGCCCTTGGACAGGCGCTCGAACAGGCGCACGCCGAAGGCGATATTGTCGTAGATGCTCATGGGGAACGGCGTGGGCTTCTGGAACACCATGCCGATCTTGGCGCGGATCAGCGAAATGTCGGTCTTGGCCGTCAGCAGGTTCTCGCCGTCCAGGATGATCTCGCCCTCGGCGCGCTGGCCCGGGTACAGCTCGAACATGCGGTTGAACGTGCGCAGCAGCGTCGACTTGCCGCAACCCGACGGTCCGATGAAGGCCGTGACCTTCTTCTCCTGGATCGACATGTTCACATTGCGGATCGCATGGAACTTGCCGTAGTAGAAGTTCAGGTCCTTGACCTCGATCTTGTTCTTGACGGCGGTAGCGATATTTTCCATTTGGTTTCCCTTGGCTCCGGCGCGCCCAGCGCGCCGGCAATGCGATCTTTATTTGCGGAACAGGTTGCGGGCAATGATGTTGATGCCCAGCACCAGCAGCGTAATCAGCGTAGCCCCGGCCCAGGCCAGGTTGTTCCAGTCCTTGAAGGGGCTGGCGGCGTATTGGTAGATGACGACCGGCAGGTTGGCCATCGGCCCGTTCATGTTCAGCGACATGAACTGGTTGGACAGCGCGGTGAACAGCAGCGGCGCGGTCTCGCCGGAGATCCGGGCGATCGCCAGCAGCACGCCGGTGATGATGCCGGACTTGGCGGCGCGATAGCACACCAGGGTGATCATGCGCCACTTGGGGCAGCCCAGCGCCGCCGCGGCTTCGCGCAGGCTGTTGGGCACCAGCATCAGCATGTTGTCGGTCGTGCGCACCACCACCGGGATCACCAGGATGGACAGCGCGATCGCGCCGGCCCAGCCGGAGTAATGCCCCACCTGCGCCACATACACCGCGTAGATGAAGAGGCCGATGATGATGGACGGCGCCGACAGCAGCACGTCGTTCAGGAAGCGCGTGGCCGGCGCCAGCCAGCCGCGGTGACCGTATTCGGCCAGGTACGTGCCGGCCAGGATGCCGATCGGCGTGCCGATCAGCGTGCCCACGCCGGCCATCATCACGCTGCCGAGGATGGCGTTGATCAGGCCGCCCGCTTGCCCCGGCGGCGGCGTGATTTCGGTGAAGAGCGTGTACGACAGCGCGGGCGCGCCCTTCATCAGCAGGGTGAGGATGATCCAGAACAGCCAGAACAGGCCGAACACCAGCGTTCCCATCGACACGGCGAGCATCACGCGGTTGATCGCGCGGCGCCGGCGATAGATGCCGTTCTGCATATTGAGTACGGATACAGCCATGGTCTTTTCCTTGTGCTCTGGGCGCGTCAGGTTTTCTTGCCTTCGCCGGCGGACAGGCGAACCAGCAGCATCTTGGCCAGGGCCAGCACAATCGTCGTGATCAGGAACAGGATCAGGCCCAGTTCCAGCAACGCCGCCTTCTGTATGCCGCCCGCCTCATTGAATTCGTTGGCCAGCGCGGAGGCGATCGAGTTGCCTGGCGAGAACAGCGAGCCGGACCATTTGAATGCGTTGCCGATCACGAAGGTGACGGCCATGGTCTCGCCAAGGGCGCGGCCCAGGCCGAGCATGATGCCGCCGATGACGCCGGACTTGGTGAAGGGCAGCACCACGCGCCACATCACTTCCCAGGTCGTGCTGCCCAGGCCGTAGGCCGATTCCTTCAGCATTGCAGGCACCAGTTCGAACACGTCGCGCATGACGGCCGCGATGAACGGGATGATCATGATCGACAGGATCAGGCCCGCCGTGAAGATGCCAATGCCGAACGGCGGCCCCGCGAACAGTCCGCCGATGACGGGCAGGCTGCCCAGGGTCGCGATCAGGTAGGGCTGCACATACTGCTGGAACACCGGCACAAAGACGAAAAGGCCCCACATGCCGTAGATGATGGACGGGATGGCCGCCAGCATTTCGATCGCGGTGCCCAAGGGGCGGCGCAGCCAGGTCGGCGACAGCTCTGTCAGGAAGATGGCGATGCCGAAGGACACCGGCACGGCGATGATCAGCGCGATCGCCGATGTCAGCAGGGTGCCGATGATCGGCACCACGGCGCCGTAGTTCGAATTGACGGGGTCCCAGTCATTGAGCCACAGGAACGACAGGCCATATTTGGCCAGCGATTCGCGGGCGCCGTAGATCAGGGAGACAAGAATCGCCGCCAGCAGGATGAACACCAGAAAGGCGAACAGGCGGGTCAGATTCTTGAACAGCGCATCCATCAGCGCGTTTTTGGTTTGCTTCATAGGCGAAGGCGTGCCGGTAGTCACGGAGTCCGCCACGCTGGGCGGAAGCGGCACACTATTATCCATTACCGCGCTCATGGATGGACTTTCCTTAGGAAACCTGGGGGAAAAACAGGGGGATCATGTTGCGTGCAGCGGCCCCTTCTGCCCGATATCGGCCATCGGGGGCTGCCGGTTGAAAGGTTGCGCGCTGGCGGGCGGCGATGCCGCCACCCGCCAGCCGCGCTACCCTCGCCTTACTTCCAGACGGCCTTGCCGTCGGCGGACTTGACTTCGCCCCAGGCCGCGCGGATTTCCTTGGTCACGGCTTCCGGCAGCGGCACGTAGTCCATGGCTTCAGCCGACTTGGCGCCGTTCTTGAACGTCCAGTCGAAGAAGTCCAGGACCGCCTTGCCCTGAGCCGGCTTGTCTTGCGACTTGTGGATCAGGATGAAGGTGGCGGCGGTGACGGGCCAGGAATCGGCGCCCGGCTCGTCGGTCAGGACCACGCCCATGCCCGGCGCGCTCTTCCAGTCGGCGTTGGCGGCCGCGGCGGCAAACGCCTTCTGTTCGGGCTGGACGAACTTGCCGTCCTTGTTCTGCAACTGCGTCCAGGCCAGCTTGTTCTGCTTGGCGTAGGCGTATTCGACGTAGCCGATCGAGTTCTTCAGCTGGCCGACGTAGGCGGCGACGCCTTCGTTGCCCTTGCCGCCCTGGCCGGTGGGCCACTTGACAGCCTTGCCTTCGCCAACCTGAGCCTTCCATTCCGGCGAAACCTTGGACAGGTAGTTCGTCCAGCCGAAGGTCGTGCCCGAGCCGTCAGAGCGGTGGACGACGATGATGTCGGCCGAAGGCAGCTTCACGTCGGGGTTCAGCGCCTTGATGGCGGCGTCGTCCCACTTCTTGATCTTGCCCAGGAAGATGTCGCCCAGGACCTTGCCCGACAGCTTCATCTTGCCCGGCTCGACGCCGTCGATGTTCACCACGGCCACGGTGCCGCCGATCACGGCGGGGAACTGCAGCAGGCCGTTCTTTTCCAGGTCGGCTGCCTTCATCGGATCATCCGAGGCGCCGAAATCGACGGTCTTGGCGATGATCTGCTGCTGGCCGCCGCCCGAACCGATGGACTGGTAGTTCACCGCGTTGTTGGTCGCCGCCTTGTAGTCGGACGCCCACTTGGCGTAGATGGGGTACGGGAACGATGCGCCGGCGCCGGTGACATCGGCGGCCTGGACGGCAAACACGGCGGCGCTCAGCGCGACGCCCAGGGAAACTTGCTTGAAGACACGTTTGAACATCTGGGTTCCTTCTGTGCTCGTTAGAGGAGTCTTGGCAGGCTTTGGTTACTGCCTGTCTTTCAGCGACCCTCGCATATTAGAAGTCCAACGTGACAAGATAGTGACAGTCACATACGGTTCATGCGACACCCGCGATTGCCCCCAAAATGCGCCGGCCGCCCCGTGGACTCCTGGGCGGCCGGCACATTAAGGGACAAACCCCTTTTATGACAGTCGGGCCTACACGCCCAGCTTCTGCATCAGGTACAGGTGCAGGTTGAAGGGCTCGCGGCGGCTCTTGACGCGAGCGTAGTCCCCATCCTGCTGTTGCTGCCACGCCAGCTGGTTGTCGCGCAGCGCGTAGGTGAAGGCTTCGTCGATCACGCGCTTCTTCAGCGTCTTGTCGTAGATGGGGAAGGCGATTTCCACGCGGCGGAAGAAATTGCGGTCCATCCAGTCGGCCGACGACAGATACACGGTTTCTTCGCCGTCCGCATAGAAATAAAAGACCCGGGAATGCTCCAGGAAGCGGCCCACGATGGAGCGCACCCGGATGTTCTCG
Source organism: Achromobacter sp. NPDC058515 (assembly GCF_042721735.1). Lineage (NCBI taxonomy): Bacteria > Pseudomonadati > Pseudomonadota > Betaproteobacteria > Burkholderiales > Alcaligenaceae > Achromobacter > Achromobacter sp. NPDC058515. Next base: position 16,500 of record NZ_JBHXNI010000021.1, on the reverse strand, counting down.
GACAGCCCCGGCACGCCGGCGCGCAGCGCGCACACGCCGCGCACGATCAGGTCGATCTTCACGCCCGCCTGCCCGGCCTTGTAGAGTTCCTCGATGACCTGCTCTTCCAGCAGCGAATTCATCTTGGCCATGATGCGCGAACGCTTGCCCGCCTTGGCGGCGCGGGCTTCCGCCCGTATCAGCGCCACCATGCCGTCGTGCATGGTGAAGGGGGACTGCATCAGCGCCTTGAGCGAGCGGCGCGCGCCCAGCCCGGTCAGCTGGGCGAACACCTTGTCCATGTCCTCGCACAGCTTCGGATCCGCCGTCAGCAGCCCGAAATCGGTGTAGAGGCGCGCCGTGCGCGGGTGATAGTTGCCGGTGCCCAGGTGGGCGTAGCGCCGCAGGCGCCCTTTTTCGCGGCGCAGCACCACCGCCATCTTGGCGTGCGTTTTGTGCGCCACCACGCCATACACCACGTGCGCGCCCACCTCTTCCAGCTTGGACGCCCAGTTGATGTTGGTCTGCTCGTCAAATCGCGCCATCAGCTCCACCACCACTGTCACCTCCTTGCCGGCGCGCGCGGCGGCCAGCAGGATCTTCATCAGCTCGGAATCCTCGCCGGTGCGGTAGATGGTCTGCTTGATGGCCATCACGTCAGGATCCAGCGCGGCGGCGGTCAGGAAGTCGATGACGGGCTGGAATGACTGATAGGGATGGTGCAGCAGGCGGTCCTGCTCGGCCACGGCCTCGAACAGGTCGGCCGGCTTGTCGCCCACCCGGTCGAAAGGCGCCGGCACGGGCGCGCGGTAGTCGGGAAACAGCAGGTCGGGCCGCGCCGCCGAGTTGCACAGCTGCATCAGGCGCGACAGGTTCACCGGTCCGGGCACCCGGTAGGTGTCGTCGGGCTTGAGCGAGAACTCCCGCTGCAGGAAGTTCTCCAGCTCGACGGGCGTCAGCTTGTCGATCTCCAGGCGCACGGCGGCGCCGAAGTTGCGCTGCGAGAGCTCGCCCTGCAGCGCATGGCGCAGGTTGGTGACTTCTTCCTCGTCCACGAACAGGTCGCTGTTGCGCGTGACCCGCCACTGGTAGCAGCCCAGCATCTCAAGGCCCGGAAACAGCTCGCCCACGAAGGCGCGCAGCAAGGAAGTGAGCAGGATGTAGCCTTCGGGATGGCCGGAAAGCTCCGGCGGCATCTTGATCAGGCGCGGCAGGGCGCGCGGCGCCTGCACGACCGCGATCGACGCCTGGCGACCGAAGGCGTCGGCCCCCGCCAGCGACACGATGAAGTTCAGGCTCTTGTTGTAGACGCGGGGAAAAGGGTGCGCCGGATCCAGCCCGATGGGCGTCAGGAGCGGCATCACGTCGCGGTTGAACACGTTGCGCGCCCATTCCTGCTGCTGCGGGTTCCATTCGGACGCGTGATGCAGCGTGATGCCTTCGGCCTGCATGGCCGGCAGGATCTCGTCGTTGAGCAGGTTGTACTGGCGCCTGACCAGTTCATGCACCGCCTGCTGGACGTTTTCGAACGCCTGGTCCGGCGTCATGCCGTCGGGCCCGACCAGATTCGGAGACTGGCGCTGCTGCTCTTTCAGGCTGGAAATCCGGATCTCGAAGAACTCATCCAGGTTGGAGCTGACGATGCACACGTAGCGCAGCCGCTCCAGCAAGGGCGTCTTCGGGTTCTCCGCCATCGCCAGCACGCGTTCGTTGAATTTGAGCAGCGACAACTCGCGATTCAGGAGCAAAGGCTCGCCAGGCGGGCGTGTGGTCATACCGGATTCCATACGTAGGGAGAGCGTGGAGTTTTACTGCAAAAAAGTGACGGTTCTATGACAACGCCAACACCGTAGCGTACGTCAAATCCGGGACGTATAGCGCGCAGGCCTCATCCGTCCAACCCCCTGTTCCATAAGCGAAAACCCGCATGGCGGGGCGCTGTCACATGGGGTCTCTATAATCAGGCCACCTCTCAGACAATATTACGAGCCGCATGGATCAACTTCTGGCCGCGGTGGACCTCGGGTCCAACAGCTTTCGCCTCTCCATCGGACGCATCGTTCAACAGGACGGTACGCCCCAGATCTATCAGATCGACCGCCTCAAGGAAACCGTCCGGCTGGCCGCTGGCCTAGACGCCGAAAAACGGCTTGGCGACGACGCCATCGAACGGGCCATCGCCGTGCTGGAGCGATTCGGCGACCGCCTGCGCAGCTTCCATCCCAACCGGGTCCGCGCGGTCGCCACCAATACGTTCCGCGTCGCCCGCAATACCCGCGACTTCCTGCCCCGGGCCGAGGCCGCGCTGGGCTTTCCCATCGAAGTCATCGCCGGCCGCGAAGAAGCCCGCCTGATTTTCTCCGGGGTGGTCCACACGCTGCCCCCGTCGCCCAACAAGCGCCTGGTCATCGACATCGGCGGCGGATCGACCGAAGTCATCATCGGCAAGGGCCACGAACCCGGCCTGATGTCCTCGCTGTACATGGGCTGCGTCAGCTACAGCCGCCAGTTCTTCTCGGACGGCGTGGTGGACGCCCACCAGATGAAGCAGGCGGAGCTGGCCGCCCGCCGCGAAATCGAAGTCATCGCCAAGCAGTACCGCAAGACGGGCTGGAAGGAAGCCTACGGCTCGTCGGGCACCGCCAAGGCGCTGTTCGCCATCCTGACCGAATGCCGTTTCTCCGACCGGGGCATCACGCGCGCGGGCCTGACCAAGCTGAAAGACCGCATCGTGCGTTCGGGCCGCGTCATCCCGTCCGAGCTGCCCGGCATCAAGATCGAGCGCGCCGACGTGCTGCCCGGCGGGCTGGCCATCATGAGCGCGCTCTTTGACGAGCTGGGCATCGACGTCATGCACACCGGCGACGGCGCGCTGCGCCTGGGCGTGCTGTATGACCTGCTGGGACGCGACGACGAGCACGACAAGCGCGACGAATCCGTGCGCCAGTTCATGAAGCGCTACCACGTGGACATCAACCAGGCCCGCCGCGTGCACCACGCCGCGCTGAGCCTGTTCGACGCCATGGTGTCCGACGGCCCGGAACGCGCCGAGCTGCGGCCGGCGCTGGGCTGGGCGGCCGACCTGCACGAAGTGGGCCTGTCCATCGCCCACAACGCATATCACAAGCACACGGCCTACGTGCTGGAGAACGCCGACATGCCAGGGTTCTCGCGGGCGGACCAGCAATTGCTGGCGCTGCTGGCGCTGGGCCACCAGGGCAAGCTGGGCAAACTGGAACCGCTGGCGCGCAGCCGCGCGCAATGGAAGGCCATCCTCAGCCTGCGGCTGGCGGTGCTGCTGTTCCGCCGCCGCGGCGAGATCGACCCCCTGCCGCTGACCGCCTCGGTGCGCGAGAACTCCATCGTCGTGCGCGTCAACCGCGAATGGCTCGCCCAGCACCCCCTGAGCGATTTCACGCTGCGCGCCGAAGAGGCGGAATGGAACAAGGTCGGGTTTTCGTTCGAACTGCTGGAGTTCTGACGACACAGGGCGGGAAAGGCGTTTGCGCCCTCCCCGCCCTGGATTCCTAAAACGGCGACAGATCCGTTTCGCGCTCGAGCTGCTTGAGCTCCATGCGCAAAGGCCGAGTGGCCCGCCGTATCAATCTGATTGTCATCCGGCGGAACAGGCGGCGCATGATGCTCAGCGCTGACCGTTGACGGCGGCCGGCTGGTCCAGGCCGAAATGGCGGCGGTAGCGCTCATCCATGCGGTCCATCTTCAGCAGCACCGGGAAGTCCGCGGCATTGAAATCCGGGTCCCAGGCGGGCTCGCCACAGACCTTTGCGCCCAGCTTCAAGTAGCCCTTGATCAGCGGCGGAACGCGCGCCGGCAAGGTGCTGTTGAGCTTTTCCACCGGGTAGCGGTGCAGCGGCGCCACGCGGGGCTCGTCGCCCTGGGGCAGATGCTTGGAGATGGTGCGCCATACTTCGGCGGCAGTGACGCCGTCATCGCGCAGGCTCACGCTGGCGCAGCCCAGCACATACTGGTAGCCGCCGCGGCGCAGGTATTCCGCCAGGCCGGACCACAGCAGCATGATGACCGCGCCGCCGCGGTAGTCGGCATGCGTGCAGGACCGGCCGACCTCCACGAGCTCGTCGCGGATCGGGCCCAGGCCGGACAGGTCGAATTCGGACTGCGAATAGTATCCGCCCGCCTCCCGCGCCTTTTCCGGCGTCAGGATCCGGTACGTGCCGACGACCCGGCCGGTATCGATTTCGCGGACCATCAGGTGTTCGCAGTACGGGTCGAAGCGATCTTGCTCGATGCCGTCCTGGGCATCGGGAAACACCGCGCCCATATCCTCGGTGAAGACGTCGTAGCGCAGGCGTTGAATCTGCTCGATTTCTTCGGCCGTGCGCGCCAGGCCGACCGCCAGCACCTTCGGGGCGGCGCCCGTCCAAGGTTCAGCGGCATTACGGCTCGGGTTGATGCGTGCTAGTTCCAGCATTGCGCGAAGCTCCTAGAGAGTCCAGCCAGTGTGGACGCCCTGTATGTCAAAGACTTGACCAATATGTTACGTGACTATGAAGTTTAGATCGGGGCAGATCCGTCCACTTCCCACAGCTTTCGACGAAACTTTACAAATAAATACAGCCGGTAAATAAGCAAGGGCCACGCATCGACTCGCGACGCGTGGCCCTCATATTAAATCGAAAACTCCGGGTTTACCCCAGGCTTGCCGCAAGCTTCTCGGCGCAAGCGACCGCCAGGGCCTCGTCCTCGGCTTCAACCATCAACCGCAGCTTGGGTTCGGTGCCCGAAGCGCGGATGAGAATCCGGCCCCGCCCGTCCAGTTCGGCCTCGACCGCCTGGCGCGCGGCGGTCAGGCCGGCGTGCGTTTTCCAGTCCTGTCCCGGCGTCAGCGGCACGTTGATCATCTTCTGGGGGTACATGCGCAGATCGCGCACCCACTCGCCCAGCTGCACCGAATTGCGGCGCAGCGCGGTCAGGACCTGCAGCGCGGCCACAATGCCGTCGCCGGTGGAATGGCAGTCCAGGCACAGCAGGTGGCCGGAGCTTTCGCCGCCGTAGAGCCAGCCGCGCGACTGCATTTGCTCCAGCACGTAGCGGTCGCCCACATTGGCGCGCTCGAAGCCCACGCCCAGGCGCTTCATTTCGCGCTCGAAGCCGAAGTTGGTCATGAGCGTGCCCACCACGCCATCAACCTTGCCGCGCTGCATGCGCTCGCGCACGATGGCGTACATGAGTTCGTCGCCGTTGTAGATGCGCCCTTCTCCGTCCACCATCTGCAGGCGGTCGGCGTCGCCGTCCAGCGCAATGCCCAATTTCGCGCCGCGGGCCTTCACTTCCTTGGCCAGCAGTTCGGGGTGCAGCGCGCCCACGCCCTTGTTGATGTTGAAGCCGTCCGGGTGCACGCCGATCGCGTGCACTTCAGCGCCCAATTCGCGGAAGACGTGCGGCGCGATGTTGTAGGCGGCGCCGTGAGCGGCGTCCACCACGATCGCCATGCCGTTCAGGTCCAGGTCGTTGGGGAAGGTGCTCTTGCAGAATTCGATGTAGCGGCCCTGGGCGTCGCCCATGCGGCGCGCCCGGCCCAGCCCTTCCGAGCTGACGCAACCCAGCGGCTCGTCGAGCGCGGCCTCGATATCCGCCTCGATTTCGTCCGGCAGCTTCATGCCTTGCGCCGAAAAGAACTTGATGCCGTTGTCCTGGTACGGATTGTGCGATGCGCTGATCACGATGCCGGCCACCAGGCGCAGGGCCCGCGTGAGGTAGGCCACGGCCGGCGTGGGAACCGGACCGGCCAGCAGCACGTCGATGCCGGCGGCCGACAGGCCGGCTTCCAGGGCGGACTCCAGCATGTAGCCCGAGATCCGGGTGTCCTTGCCGATCACCACCTGCGGGCGGCTGCCGCCGCGCGCGGCGTGCTCGCGCGCCAGCACGCGGCCGGCCGCGTAGCCCAGGCGCAGGGCGAACTCGGGATTGATCACCGGACCGCCTACTTCACCGCGCACTCCATCGGTACCGAAATACTTGCGTCGAATCATGAACTGATAGCTCCTTGTTCAGCCGCCTGCCATACCTTAAGCGCATCCACCGTGGCGGCGACATCGTGCACACGCACGATGGACGCGCCACGCGCCACGCAGGCAAGGGCAGCGGCAATGCTGCCGGGCAGCCTGTCGCCCACCGGCCGGCCCGTGGCCTGGCCTATCATGGTTTTACGCGACAAGCCGATCAGCAATGGATAACCGGTGCTGCGCAAGCTGGAAAGCCTGCGCAGCAGTTGAAAGTTCTGGTCGCCGGTCTTGCCGAAGCCGAAGCCCGGATCAAGCACGATACGGCGAGGATCGATCCAGGCCGCGCGCAGCTTCTGCGCGCGCGCCCCCAGGAATAGCCCGATTTCACCGATCAGATCGGTGTACTCGGGCGGAGCGGCCTGCATGGTGCGGGGCTCGCCCTTCATGTGCATCACGCACAGCCCGCAGCGCGATTGCGTCACCGCCTCGATCGCGCCCGGCTGCCTGAAGCCATAAATGTCATTGATCATGTCGGCGCCGGCGTCCAGCGTCGCGCGCATGACTTCCGGCTTGAAGGTATCGATGGACAGCGGAACGCCGCAATCGCGCAACGCCTCCACCACCGGCAGCAGCCGGGCCAGCTCGTCCGCCACGGATACCGGGTCGGCCCCCGGGCGCGTGGACTCGCCGCCCAGATCCAGGATCTGGGCACCCTCTTCGATCAATTGGCGCGCATGCGCCACCGCGGAATCGGTATCGTCGTGCTGGCCGCCGTCGGAAAAGGAATCCGGCGTGACGTTGACGATGCCCATGACAAGCGGGCGCTCGAGATCAAACTCGAAGCGCCCGCAAAGAAAGTTATTTGCCATAAACCAGAACGAAGAACCTCAGACCGCGGCTGCCGTGCTGCCGCCTGTCGCCAGGCCGGTCGGCGGCGTGTCGGACGTATCCGACGGGCCTTGCGGCGTCTTCGGGGGACGCGGGGGGCGGCCCTCGATGATGTCGTTGATCTGGTCGGCGTCGATGGTTTCCCATTCGAGCAGCGCGGCGGTCATCACTTCGACCTTGTCGCGATTGTCTTCCAGGATCTTGCGCGCGACGCTGTATTGCTCGTCGATGATGCGGCGGATCTCGGTGTCCACCTTCTGCATGGTGGCTTCGGACATGTGGGTCGTCTTGGTGACGCTGCGGCCCAGGAAGACTTCGCCTTCGTTCTCGGCGTAGACCATGGGGCCCAGTTCGTCGGTCATGCCGTAGCGCGTGACGATGTCGCGGGCGATGGCGGTGGCGCGTTCGAAGTCATTCGAGGCGCCCGTCGTCATCTGGTCCATGAACAGCTCTTCGGCGATACGGCCGCCAAACAGCACAGCGATGGTGGACAGCAAGCGGCCCTTGTCCATGCTGTAGCGGTCGGTTTCGGGCAACTGCATCGTCACGCCCAGGGCGCGGCCGCGGGGGATGATGGTGACCTTGTGGACCGGGTCGGTCTTGGGCAACAGGCGCGCAACGATCGCGTGGCCGGATTCGTGGTACGCGGTGTTCTTGCGTTCCTCTTCGGGCATGACGATGGAGCGGCGCTCGGCGCCCATGATGATCTTGTCCTTGGCCTTTTCGAAGTCGGACATATCCACCGTGCGGCCATTGCGGCGGGCGGCGAACAGCGCGGCCTCGTTGACCAGGTTGGCCAGATCGGCGCCGGAGAAGCCCGGGCAGCCGCGCGCCAGGATGGTCGCGTCGACGTTGGGCGACAGCGGGACCTTGCGCATGTGGACCTTCAGGATCTGCTCGCGGCCGCGGATATCGGGCAGCGGCACCACGACCTGGCGGTCAAAGCGGCCCGGACGCAGCAGCGCCGGATCCAGCACGTCGGGACGGTTGGTCGCGGCGATCACGATCACGCCCTGGCCGGATTCGAAGCCGTCCATTTCAACCAGCATCTGGTTCAGGGTCTGTTCGCGCTCGTCGTTGCCGCCACCCAGGCCGGCGCCGCGCTGACGGCCCACCGCATCGATTTCGTCGATGAAGATGATGCAGGGAGCGTGCTTCTTGGCGTTCTCGAACATGTCGCGGACACGGGCCGCGCCCACGCCGACAAACATTTCAACGAAGTCCGAGCCGGAGATGCTGAAGAAAGGAACCTTGGCTTCGCCCGCGATGGCCTTGGCCAGCAGCGTCTTGCCGGTGCCGGGCGAACCGACCATCAGCACGCCGCGCGGAATGCGGCCGCCCAGCTTCTGGAACTTGCTGGGATCGCGCAGGAAATCGACCAGTTCCTGGACGTCTTCCTTGGCTTCATCGCAGCCCGCAACGTCGGCGAACGTGATCTGGTTGGTGTTTTCGTCGAGCATCCGGGCGCGCGATTTGCCGAAGCTGAATGCGCCGCCCCTGCCGCCGCCCTGCATCTGGCGCATGAAGAACACCCAGACGCCGATCAGCAGCAGCATGGGGAACCACGACACGAAGATGCTCATCAGGAGCGACTGCTCTTCACGCGGCTTGCCCGAAACCTGCACGCCGAACTTCAGCAGATCGGAGACCATCCAGAGGTCGCCGGGCGAAGTCAGCGTGTAGGCGCGGCCCGCATCGGGGGTGACGTACAGCACATCGCCTTGAACGTCGACCTTGCGGATACGTCCCGCCTTGGCGTCGTCCATGAACTGCGTGTAGGTCACGCCGTCCTGGGTCTGAGCGCGTCCGTCGAACTGTTTGAAGACGGTGAACAGCACCAGGGCTATCACCATCCAGACAGCGACTTTGGAAAATGAATTATTCAAGGTCGATCTCCTGCTTTCGATTCCGACCGGCGACTGTGCACCCGCGTATGGCACAGTCACAAGTATGTCAATAGCCCATTCTACCCTGTCAGACGGAGTTGCGTCCTGGCAGGCGTGGGACCCATTTAATTACATTTGATTCGTGAGTTTTCTGGTCGTTGTCTCGGCAGGCCGGTGGGTTTTTCCAGGTCCCGGGCGACATGCCCAGGGCAGGGTCATTTCAGATCGCGCGCCACCAGAAAGGTTTCAGAGGATTTGTCCCGTGATGCCTTCGGCTTGCGTTCGACCACCCGCTTGAAGCGCTGCTTGAAGGACTGCACGATCTGCGAAAAGCCGCTGCCGTGGAAGGCCTTGACGATCAGCGCCCCATTGGGCTTCAAATGGGCGCAGGAAAATTCCATCGCCAGCTCGCACACATGCTGGATGCGCGCGGAGTCGGCAATACCCACGCCTGACAAGTTGGGGGCCATGTCTGAAATAACAAGGTCCACCGCGCGAGATCCGACCATCTCTTCCAATTGTTGCAGGACCTCGTCGTCGCGGAAGTCGCCCTGGATGAACTCCACCCCCGCGACCGGTTCCATCGGCAGCAGGTCCAGCGCGATAATACGTCCATCCACGACCCCGCCTGGCCCGGCCAGGCGCTCGCGCGCCACTTGGGACCAGCTTCCGGGCGCCGAGCCCAGGTCGATGACCAGGTCTCCCCGGCGCATCAGCTTTTCGGTGTCGAGGATCTCGATCAGCTTGAAGGCGGCGCGGGCCCGGTAGCCCTTCTGTTGCGCCAGCTTCACATAGGGATCGTTGATGTGCTGGTGAATCCAGTCTTTAGAGAATTTATTCTTGGCCATTACCGTACAATTCCACGCATGCCTATATTAGAACTTACCTCTCGTGAGCGCAGCGACCTTCGGTCCGCCGCTCACCCTCTGCGCCCCGTCGTCCTGATTGGCGACAATGGCCTGACTGAAGCCGTGCTCAAGGAAATCGACCTGGCACTGTCTTCGCACGGCCTCATCAAGGTCCGTGCCGGCGGCGAAGACCGCGAGGCCCGCGATGCCATGCTGTCGACCATCTGCGACACGCTATCCTGCGCCCCGGTGCACCACCTGGGCAAGACCCTGATTCTTTTCCGCCCGCTGGCCGGCAACGTCAAGCCCGCCGCGCTGGCCGCCATGGAGCCCGAGCGTCCGCCCAAGCGCCGCGCCTCCGAGCCGTACACGCCCAAGAAGCTGGCCGCCGAAGGCAAGACCCTGTCCAAGCGTCCGCGCCGCAGCGAATCCGAAGAGCCCAAGCCGGCAAAGACGCGCTATGTGCCCCAGGACGAGCTCAACAAGAACGGCAAGCCCATGCGTCCCAGCAACAAGCGCGCAACCTCGGGCGGTCACGGCATTCCCCGCCGCGCCGGCAGCGCGCTCAGCCTGCGGGCCGGGGCACGCAGCGGCACCAGCCGCAAGACGTCGAAAAGGTAAGGCCGGGCACAAAAACGGGCGCTTTACGCGCCCGGTCCACCATAGCGATCCGCAATGTACCGCGGAATTCAGACGAACGCAGGGTTCAGGCTATGGTGTTTTGACAGTTTTTACAGCTTAGGGCGTTTGCGTCAGATGTAACGCACGCCCAGGACTTCATATTCGCGAACGCCAGCCGGGGCCTTGACCTCGACGACATCGCCTTCGCTCTTGCCGATCAACGCGCGCGCCACCGGGCTCGACACGGAAATCAGGTTCGACTTGATATCGGCTTCAACGTCGCCGACGATCTGGTACGTCACGCGATCGCCCGAATCCAGGTCCTCGATGTCGACGGTTGCGCCAAACACGGCGCGGCCTTCGGCCTCCAGGGAAGAGGGGTCGATCAGGTGGGCATTGGAAAGCGTGCCTTCAAGTTCAGCAATCCGGCCCTCGATAAAGCCTTGGCGCTCGCGAGCGGCGTCGTATTCGGCATTTTCCGACAGATCACCCTGCGCGCGCGCCTCAGCGATGGCGTTAATCACGGCAGGACGTTCCACGGTTTTCAGCCGCTGGAGCTCTTCTTGCAAGCGCTCGGCCCCGCGCACGGTCAAAGGAATGGCAGACATGTCGTTTCCCAAACAAAAGTAGAAAAACGCCCCGACGGAGCGTTCTCGGTGAAGGTCGTAACCCTGGCGCTCGCTTGCCGTCGGATGCTTGTAACGTGACGGGCGGCGCGGACGACCAAAACAAAACCCCGGCTCGGGTCGGAACCGGGGCAATCAAGGTCATATTGTGGTCAAAGTCCACGGGAATTGCAAGCCACTGGAGAAAACGTCGTTTTCGACGCATTTCGACGCTGTAACCCGCTAAAACCCGCCATTTCATCCAGGATGCCAGAGAACCGGCGGGACTTGCCGCGCGCGCCGGGCGTCATCCGCATTATTTCCGCCCATATTGCGTTGCGGAAAAGATACTCGCGAATAGGCCATTCTGTTCGTCGCCCCCTGTTTACGCAAATAGCCAGCCGGCAATATCGATAAAACAGGTATAACTAACAAATTGAGTCATTAATAACAATTAAATACAAATAGGCCGAAAGCAGAGGTTTCTCTTCTTGGGCCCGGGGGGACACGGCGGACACCCGCCGTGAAATCGATTGATTTTGCGTGTTTGCAATTCTGGCGGGCGCATCGCAGCCACCCGGCACGACGTCCGCCTGTCCTCCGCGCGGCACGCGGCCCCGGCCCGTCCCCTGTGCGGCGGATCGCTTTCAAGAACGAGGAGCCCTCATGCTGGAAAAATTGAAAGTCCGTACGGGAATGCTGCTGGTGCTGGCGTGCTTCGTGACCGCCCTGGCGCTGGCATGCGGATTGAGCTGGATGAACGCTGAGCGCAGCATGACCGAGATCGAGGACCTGAACACCGTGGCGGTCCATCAGGTCGACCCGCTCTACGAGGCCAATGCCGCGCTGCTGCGGGCAAGGCTGGCGCTGGGCGCGGCCAATGCGGCGCTGCAGACGGGCGCCACGGAACAGGCCGCGACGGCCGAACAGGACGCCGCCAGTCAGCTCAAACTGGCGCGCGAACGGTTTGCCCGCTACATGGAAGTGCCCAAGAGCGAACGCGGCCAGGCCCTGGCGCTGACGCTGCAGACCCGCTACACGGAGTACACCGCGATACTGGACGCGCTGTCCGCCGCCATCAAGGAGCGCTCGCCCGCCAGGTATCAGCAGGACGAAGGGCGCGTGCGCCAGGCGGATGCGAATTTCATCAAGGACATGCAGGTCTTCCTGGCGCGGGTCCAGGAACGCAGCGACGGGGTGTTGGCGAGCTCGCAGAAGACCTATTCCACCGCGCGGATTTCGGCGATCGCCCTGCTTTCGGCCGCCCTGCTGCTGACGGCGCTGTGCTGGACCTTCATCCGGCGCGGCGTGCTGCTGCCCCTGCAGGAAGCGGGCAGGCACTTCGACCGCATCGCCGCCGGCGACCTGACGCAGCGGGTCGAGACCCGCTCCCAGAACGAGATCGGCGCCCTGTTCGCGTCGCTAAAGCGCATGCAGGAGGGCCTGACCCGGACCGTGACGTCCGTGCGCCACGGGGTCGAGGAAATCAATGTGGGCGCGGCGGAGATCGCCACCGGCAACGCCAACCTGTCCACCCGCACCGAACAGCAGGCGGCGGCGCTGGAAGAGACGGCCTCCACCATGGAAGAACTGGCCACCACCGTCAAGCAGAACGCCGAAAACGCGGCCCAGGCCAATCAGCTGGCCGCGGTCAGCATGGACGTGGCGCAGCGCGGCGGCCACAACGTCGGGCAGGTCGTGGCGACCATGCAAGGCATCTCGGACAGTTCGCGCAAGATCGCGGACATCGTGTCGGTGATCGACAGCATCGCCTTTCAGACCAACATCCTCGCGCTGAACGCGGCCGTCGAGGCGGCGCGGGCCGGGGAACAGGGCAAGGGTTTCGCGGTGGTCGCGGGCGAAGTGCGCACGCTGGCGCAGCGCGCCGCGCAGGCTGCCAAGGAGATCAAGGCGCTGATCGAAGCCTCGGCGGACACGGTGACCACGGGTTCCGCGCAGGTCGCCGCCGCCGGCCAGACCATGCAGGAGATCGTGGCTTCCGTTCAGCGGGTGGCGGACATCATGGGGGAGATTTCGGCGGCGTCGGCCCAGCAGGCCGGCGGCATCGACCAGGTCAGCCTGGCGATTTCGCAGATGGACGAGGTGACGCAGCAGAACGCGGCGCTGGTGGAAGAGGCCTCGGCCGCGGCGTCGGCGATGGAGGAACAGGCGCGGCGCCTGGCTGAGGCCACCGCCGTGTTCAAGACGCAGTCCGGGCAGGTGATCGAGGCGTCGCCCGAGCGGATTGCGCGGACGGCGCTGGCCGCGAGGCTGTCGCGCTCCTAGGCGCATCGGCCCTGGCCGGGGCGCGTGCGCGTCCCGGCCGGCCTGCGGATTTACGTCCCGCGGCGGCGCAGCAAGGCGTACAGGATGATGGCGCCGAAGGTGGCGGTGCCGATGCCGCCCAGCGTGAAGTTGCCCAGCTTGACGGTGAAATCGCCCGCGCCCAGCACCAGCGTGACCGCGGCCACGATGAGGTTGCGGTTGTCGCTGAAGTCGACCTGGTTGACCACCCAGATGCGGGCGCCGGCAACGGCGATCAGGCCGAACACCACGACCGACATGCCGCCCAGCACGGGCGCCGGGATCGTCTGGATCAGCGCGCCGAACTTGGGCGAGAAGCCCAGCACGATGGCGATCAGGGCGGCCACCACGAAGACGAGCGTGGAATAGATGCGGGTCACGGCCATCACGCCGATGTTCTCGGCGTAGGTCGTGACGCCGGTGCCGCCCACGGCGCCGGAGACCATCGTGGCCACCCCGTCGCCGACGAAGGCGCGGCCCAGGTAGCGGTCCAGGTCCCGCCCGGTCATGGCGCTGACGGCCTTCACGTGGCCCAGGTTTTCGGCCACCAGGATGATGGCGACCGGCACGATCAGGCCCATGGCTTCCGCCTTGAACACGGGCGCGGCGAATTGCGGCAGGCCGATCCAGGCGGCGGCCGATACGGCGGAGAAATCGATGGGCTTGCCGTAGCCTAGGCCATTGGCCAGCACCGCGTAAACCACGCAGGCCAGGATCAGGCCGACCAGGATCAGCAGGCGCTGCACCATGCCCCGGGTGTACACGGCGATGCCGCCCACGCACACGATGGTGACCATCGCCATGACGCTGTCAAAGCCCGAGGCGCCCATCGCGCCCTTGGCCGCGATGGGCGCAAGGTTCAGGCCGATCACGGCGACCACCGCGCCCGTCACCACGGGCGGCATGAGCGCGTCGATCCAGTTGGCCCCGCCCCCGGCGCGCGCGTTGACAATCCAGACGACCACGCCGATCAGCGTATAGGCCAGGCCGCAGGCGATGATGGCGCCCAGCGCCACCCCGATATTGGCGTTGGCGCCGCTGCCGGCATAGCCAGTCACCGCGATCACCCCGCCGATGAAGGCGAAGCTGGATCCCAGGTAGCTGGGCACGCGCCCGCCCACGAACAGGAAGAAGATCAGCGTGCCGATGCCCGACATCAGGATGGCGACGTTGGGATCGAAGCCCATGAGCAACGGCGCCAGCACGGTGGAGCCGAACATCGCAACCACGTGCTGGGCGCCCATGGCCACGTTCTTGGGCCAGGACAGCCTTTCATCGGGCGCGATGATGACGCCGGGCTCGGCGTCGTCCGCCAGGCGCCAGCGCGGAAAATAGGAATTGGACATGGATTCCCCGGTAGGTATTGGGTATGAGCGGGCGCCAGTGTAAATGGGGCCGCGAAGGGGCGGCAACGTTTAAGTTTCAGCCAAAGATGCCGTATCAGTGGAAACCCCAAATTCCATCCCGGCAGCAGGAGCAATCATGGCGACCAATCCCATCAGCGGCATCTCCCGGACCAACAGCCTGGCCGATCTGTGGGCCGAGCGCATCCAGGCCAACAAAGAGGCCAGGAATTCCACGAGCCAGGAGGCGACCTCGTTGACCGCGGACGGCAAGGTCCGCATCAACAATCCTGGGGGGATGGCCGCGGCCAGCGCCGCGGCAACCGAAGAGACCGACAACGACGACGAATACACCCGCCAGATCAAGGAACTGCAGAAGCAGCTCAAGCGGATCATGGACCAGATCGCCAAGGTCAAGGCCAGCGGAATGCCGGCTGAAATGAAGGCGCAGCAAGTGCTGGCGCTCAATGCCCAGGCGGTGCAGATCCAGGGGCAGATCGCTCAGGTGATGGCGCAGCAGGCCCGGGCCTCGCAGGGCGGCGGCGTGTCCGCCACGGCGTAGCGCGCGACGCGGACGCCTGCCCGAGGCGTCCGCGATGATGGACCGCATCAAAATTTCTGATTGGACGCCTGGCGGACCGCCCAGTACTGTCTCCGAACAAATCTAAAACCACGGAGACAAACCATGCACGCAATGCGCACAGCCCTTGCAGGGGCGCTGCTGGCCGTCTGCGCGGCGCCCGCCCTGGCAGGCACCGTCACGGTGATCACGTCGTTCCCCAAGGACCTGACCCAGGCCTACAAGACCGCGTTTGAAAAGGCCAACCCCGGCATCACGCTGGAGATCCTGAACAAGAACACCGTGTCCGGCATTGCCTATGTGCGCGAGACGCCCGCCGGCCAGCGGCCCGAGGTGTTCTGGGCCAGCGCGCCCGATGCCTTCGAGGTGCTGGGCCGCGACAAGCTGCTGGTCAAGTCGTCCGACGTGGCGAACAAGAACGTGCCGGACAAGATCGGCAACTACCCCATCAACGATCCCGGCGGCATGTATCTGGGCCAGGCGCTGGCGGGCTACGGCATCATCTACAACACGCGCTACATTGCGGCGCACAAGATTCCCGCCCCGGTGGAATGGAAGGACCTGCTGTCGCCGAAATGGTTCGGCCACGTAGGCATCACCTCGCCCTCGCGCTCGGGCACAATGCACCTGACGGTCGAGACCATTCTGCAGGGCGAAGGCTGGGACGACGGCTGGCGCACGCTCTTGCGCATGTCGGGCAACAGCAGCGCCGTCACCGAGCGCTCCTTCGGGGTGCCCGACGGCGTGAACAACGGCCAGTTCGGCGCCGGCCCGGTCATCGACTTCTTCGGCCTGTCCAGCAAGTACTCCAAGTTCCCGGTTGAATTCGTCTACCCCTCCGAAACCGCCATCGTGCCGGCCAACATCGCGCTCATCGAAGGCGCGAAGAACACCGAGGAAGGCAAGAAGTTCATCGCCTTCACGCTGAGCCAGGCGGGCCAGGAGCTGCTGCTGGAGCCGAAGATCTCCCGCCTGCCGGTGCTGCCCTACTCGGCGCTGGCCGGCAAGATTCCGCCGGGCTATCCCGACCCGGCCGAAATCGCCAAGCGCAGCAAGGTCCAGTTCGACGCCGACCTGTCCCAGTCGCGCTACTACGTCGTGCAGTCGCTCTACGACCAGACCGTCACGTTCCGGCTGAAGGAACTGCAGGCGGCCACCAAGGCCATCTACGACGCCGAAGCCAAGCTGGGCGACAAGGCCAAGAGCGGCCGAGCCGCGGAACTGCTGGACCAGGCGCGCAAGCTGGCCTGGGCGCCGCTCGTCGACGGCAAGAAGGCGGCGGACCCGGCCTTCCTGGCCATCTTTGCCGGCAACAAGAAGGACGCCGCCGTGAACCAGCAGATCACCCAGCTGGAAGGCGAGTGGAACGGCCGCGCCCGCGCCAACTACGAAGAAGCCGTGAAGCTGGCCAAAGCGGCCTCGGCGCTCTGAACGGCAAGGCGCGGACGGCGGCGGGCGGGCG
>NZ_JBHXNI010000020.1:91837-105266 GCF_042721735.1 Achromobacter sp. NPDC058515 | reverse complement strand
AGCAAGTCGGACTACACGCAGCTGATCAAGGTGGCCATGGCCTACCGCAAGATCACCTGGACGCACGCGGTCGCGGGCACGGAAGCCTCGGACGATTGGCGCAAGCCGCTGGAGGGCTGAGCCGCATCAGGCTGAGCTTGAAAGACAAGCCTCACGAAGCGCTTGCTTGAAGCAAGAAGACGGAGTCGCCGTGAACCACGACTCCGTCCTCTTCTTGCTCGTACCCGGCCGAAACCCTTGTTCCTCTTGTTCCGGTTGTTCAGGATGCCGACATGCCCCGATTATCCGATGTGCGCTTTACCTTTACCCCGGCCGCCGCTGGCGTGGACTTCGAGGTCGTCGAGTTCACGCTCGACGAAGCCTTGTCCGAGACCTTCCTGCTGCGCGTGGAGCTATCGAGCTTTGATGCCGCGGTGGATTTTGGCGCGCTGCTGGATCAGCCTGCGCTCTTTACGATCTGGCGCGGCGATACGCCTGTGCGCCATGTACATGGAATCCTGACCGGCTTCGAGCAAGGAGACAGCGGGTTCAGGAGAACGCGCTATCGGGCGATGGTCGAACCGGCCCTGGCGCGCACGGACCTGTGTTCGGACTGGCGCATATTCCAGCAGCAGTCGGTGCCCGAGATTCTTGCGCAGGTCATCAAGTCGCACGGCATCACGGACTACGAGCAGGTCACGACCAACGCACACCTATCGCGCGAATACTGCGTGCAGGCCGGCGACACGGATTTGCAGTTCGTCGCCCGCCTGGCGGCAGAAGAGGGGTTCTTCTATCGCTTTGCGCATACGGACAAGGGCCATCGGCTGATCCACGGCGACCGGATCTATGTGCATGGTGCAATCGAGGGAGGACCGGTCACCTACAACCCCACGCCCGGCGGCGATCAGCCCGAGCCCGCGCTGCGCAAGTTCACCTACGCCGAGCTGGTGCGCACCGCGCGCCAAACGCAGCGCGACTACACCTACACGCATCCACGGTACGACCAGGAGCATTCGCCGGTCGCGGCGGACCTGGATCACCAGGACAAGCGCTATGAGCGCTACGCCTACCCTGGGCGATACAAGCGCGACGAGGCCGGTAAACCGTTTACGCAGAGTCGTCTCTTGGGCTTGCGCCGCGATGCCCGCATGGCGCGGGTCGAGGGCGATGATGCGCGATTGATTCCCGGCGTGGCGTTCGACCTGACCGGCCACCCGCGTGAAGACTGGAACCACGGCTGGCGTCCGGTGCGCATGCAGCATCACGGCGTGCAGCACACCAGCCAACAGGAAGAGGGAGCAGAAGCCTCGCAAGGCACGCAGTACCGCTACACGGCGGACATCGTGCCCGACCGCGTGGACTGGAAGCCCGAGCCCGCCCGCAAGCCGCGCATCGACGGCCCGCAGATTGCGTCGGTCGTGGGACCGGCCAACGAAGAGATCTACTGCGACGACTTCGGCCGCATCAAGGTCCAGTTTCCGTGGGATCGCCTGGGCAAGAACGACGAGCACAGCTCCTGCTGGATCCGCGTGTCGCAGAACTGGGCGGGCGCGGCCTTTGGCCACATGGCGATACCGCGCATCGGACAGGAGGTAATCGTCGACTTCCTGGATGGCGATTGCGACCAGCCGATCGTGACGGGAAGAACTTTTCGAGCCACCAACCTGCCGCCGTACGAGCTGCCCAGGCACAACATCCTGAACACCGTCAAAAGCAAGGAGCATAAAGGCGACCGCGCCAACGAGCTGCGCCTGGACGACACGTCGCAGCAGATCAGCGCGGCGCTGATGAGCGAGCATGGCGCAACCCAGTTGCACCTGGGGTACCTGACGCACCCGCGTCCCAATGGCGGCCAACCACGGGGCGAAGGATTCGAGCTGCGCACGGATGAACATGGCGCGGTCCGAGCGGCCAAAGGCTTGTTGTTGACGACGGACGGACGCCCCCGTGCCCAAGATGGCCATCTTTCGCGCTCGGAACTCATTCAGTGCCTGGAAAGCGCGCTTGCGCTCGCCCAGAACCTGGGCGACTACGCGGCGCAGCACCAGAGCCTCAAGCTGGACGCGGCCCCCCAGCAGGCGTTGGCCGAGTCGGTAAAGGCCTTGGGGCATGGGGCGAATGACGAGAAAGACGGGGCTCCGGGCGGCGCGCCCGCCATTGCGTTGAGCAGTCCTGCCGGCATCGCGGCGGCCACGCCGCGTTCATTGACCCTGGCTGCCGGACAGCATATTGACTTCGTGGCGGAGCAGAATCAGCATCTCACGGCGGGCCAGGGCATCGTGATAAACGGCGGCCAAGGCATCAGCCAATTCGCCCACGGCGGCGAGATGCGCCATATCGCGCATCAAGGCCAGTTGCTATTGCAAGCGCAAAAGGACTGTATCCGCGCGCAGGCGGACAAGAGCGTCGAGATCAGCGCCAGTAGCGGACATGTTCTTGCGACGGCCGAAAAGCACATCACCCTCTTGTGTGGCGGCGCCTACATCAAGATGGCGGACGGCAACATCGAACTTGGAATGCCAGGAACCTTTACCGTCAAGGCGGCCAGTCACAGCATGCAAGGGCCCGCCAGCCAAGCCGCGGAGCTGCCCACGTTTGACGTGGGCGAGGTGCAGCGCAAATTCATCGTGACGCTGCCCGACGGAGTGCGCCCCGTCGCCAATCAACCCTACACGATTACCTTGAGCAGCGGCGAACAGGTGCAAGGCGTGACGGATGCCCAGGGGGGGACTGGCCTGCTGCAAAAGGATGCCATGCAGATCGCCAGCCTGGTCCTGCGAAAGATCCCTTCGTCGTCATGACGAGGTTCGCAGCCCGAGGGGAAGCGCGCTTCCCGCCGGGTTGATGCGTGCCGACAAATTGAGGAGACAGCTTCGATGACTGTAGACAACATTCCCCTGACCGGGAGAACGCAAGCGACACTGGCCCCGGCGGCGGGGCCGGCGTATGTCCAGAGGCAGCAAGCCAAGCCCTGCATCGTCATCCTGATCCATGGCGTCAATGACCTGGCCGGCGTCTACGCGGACCTGGAAGAAGGGATATGCCAGGGGTTGAACGAGCGCCTGGACCACCTGGCTACCGCTCGGGGCGCTCGCAACATGGCGGCGCTTAATCCCGCCACCTATACCTCGCCCAAGGATGACAACGGCGCGGCGGCGAATCCCGATCTGGCGTATCACCGTCGCCTGTCCGCGGCGGGCAGGCTGGGCGGACCGTCGCGTAGCGTCGTGATTCCCTTCTATTGGGGGTTTCGCGAGGAAGAGAACGCGATAAACAAGAAGACCACGCACGGAGAATGGCTTGATCGCTTCGGCAATCGCCTGGATAAGGACGGCATCAAACAAGGGGGCATGTTTGCCAATGCCACAACGAACATCCCCGATATGTTTGGACGGGGGTTTACCGGAAGATTGCTGGGCGCGGTGCCGGTCAATCCGCTTTTCGGATCGCCGGATCATCCATTGATGCAGGCGCCGGGCCGTCAATACATGGTGCTGGCCGCCCAGCGGCTTGCCGCAGTGGTGAAGATCATTCGCGGCTACAAGGGCGAGAGCGGCAGTGACGGCTTGAACGACACCATCAACGTTGTCGGCCACAGTCAGGGCACCCTGATTACCTTGCTGGCCAACGCCTTTCTCAAAGACGAAGGGCATCGGCCCATCGATGCGTTCGTGATGATGAATACGCCGTACAGCCTGCTCGAGACGCTATTCGAGAATATGGAGATGAATCGCTTCCAGCAGACCACGCTGGCGCGTCTTCAGACGCTGGCCAACATCACGCAATACATAGGCAGCCGGGCCAGTGCGGTTCCCGCCTTCACCGATATGGCCGATCCCTCCAAGCCGAGCTGTATCGGGGGACTGCGTTGGACAGGCGGTGAATGCAAGACCACGCTGGACGGCAAGGAGGTGGCCTTTACCGAGCGCGACAACCGGGGCAATGTCTACTTGTACTTCTCGCCCGAAGACAAGACGGTGGGGATGAAGAACGTGCAGGGGATAGGGTGGCAAGGGGTTGGCGATACGGTTTCCTTCACCACGGAGAACCGTCGCCAACCCGTCACGCCGGTCGTGGCCGCCAAGCGCCTGGGCGGGATATTGACCGGCAACGACTACTTCGAGGAAACCGTGCCTGCGCTCGCTGCGCTGGGGGCGAAATTCTTCCAGCGCATTTTTACGATCCGCGTGCGTATGAAGAAGGGGCATCCGGTCGGGAATCCCCCCACGTACAACTACGTGCTGCGCACCGTCGGCGAATGGACGTGGGAAGGCTCGTCGCTTGGCCTGGGGCAGCGGATGGTGGCCAACGCGGATTTCACGACCAGGCAGGCAGTCTCGGTGAACGCCCCGGCGCTGGTGCGGCCCTTTCTGGCGAACTTCAGCGCGCATGGAGAGCGCGACGACAGCAAGGCGTCCGCCGGGATTGCGCCCGTCTATGCGCCCGAGGATCCCATCGATGCGTCCATTGCTGTGACCAACGGCGGCATGAACGAGTTGGGAACCCGTTCGGTGGAGCTGCCCGAAAGCGCTGGCCCGTTGTCGGGAGCCTATCGCAACCGGGGGCGGGCGATGGAGTTCGCCCCGCAACTGGAGGCGCAACTGGCTGGGCTCAACGACCCGGCGCGCAACCCCTACACGGCTCCCGACAATAACGCATGGGCGGCCGATTGGCATCGGATCAGTTCCGCGGTCTATCAAGGCGGCAGGCGCTTTCTCGTGACCTACCAGGAGAGTCCGAACGAAGCGCGGCAACGCCGCATGAACGCCAAGATGGGGGATCTCGATCCGTATTCCTTCCATTCCGCCATTCCGATGAACAAGGAACATAGCCGGCGCGCCCTGGCCTACGATTTGGCATTAGGGCAGGCACGCAGCATTGATGATGAGGGCTTTTATGCCTATTTGTGTCGGGTGGCGGATTGGCGGTTGCCTTGGGCAGATGATGAGGAGCGCCGCGGGAAGTCAAATGTCAATAAGGAGTTGCCTGATTCCAGCACGCTTAGCCTATTCGACGAAGAACTACATGACAGAAGGGCATTGATCCAGTCCACCGACAGCTATCGCAAAGTAGGTATTTTGCCCATTCTTGTCGTAAACACGAAGCAGCCCACGTCGGTGATAAGCCAGACGCTTGATGATCGCAATCGAAACCGGCCACCCATGCCGGGCGAGGGGAGTGTCGGATGACACGATGTAAACAGCCAATCATGCTTGCCTGGATGGTGGGAGCGCTGTCGACCGGGCCGGTCGTTGCTGCCGTGCCTTTGCAGACGGAGGCCCTGATGGCCATTGTGTGTCCGCTACCGCCTCCTTCAGTTGATCCGACGTCTTCCGATTCTCAAAACCCTCATTTAACGCCTGGTGCTGCCATGACTGCTCCCCTACTTCCGACGCCGTCTGTCCGTCTCGATACGCTCGATGTTGTCCGCATAGGCCTGAGTCTGGATGTGTATCGCCAGGGGCAGGTGTGGGCGCAACTCCAGGCTCAGAACAGCGCGCAGCCCCAGGCCCTGCATGTTGGTACCGCCCTGCCCATGGATCCAAAGGAGTACCCCATTGTGGCCGATGCTAAAGACATGGCCTGGAGACAGCGCAAGGCCAATGCGCTGGAACTCGCCTTGCAAGGATTTCCTGAGCGCTGGCCGATACCGACCTTGACGGTGGTGCGGGACTATGACCCGAACGCGGAAAATCTAGATACCCCACCGGAGCGGGTTTCGAAGTTGCTCAGCGAAATGGCCAATGATGGGAGAAGCCCGGCAGGCATGCATTGGCACCAGATCAGGCAGTTGCAGCCTGGTGCCATTTGCAATGACACGCCGGAAGATGTGGTGGAGTATCTGTTCCGTTTGTTTGAGGCCAACCCGGACATGCCCGCCATGCTGGTGTACTCGGTGGAAGGCTACAACATTGCCGATGTCCTGAGCCAACGAGGAAAAGGGCCGATCGGGGTGGGCACGGGACCTCGCCAGCCAGGGGAGTTGACGGACGCGGTGGTCGCGCTGATCGTGGCGCGTCCCGAGCGGCTGGATTGGTTGCGCGCCTATGCGCCGTATACGCAGGTCAATCCCCGAAACGACATCGATCCGGCCTTCACGGGCTGGAAACGCCAGCCTCCCGATGCCTTTCGGCCGACGCCGTCGTTTCCGGCGCCGGTGACCGTCCGCGGCATGCAGCAATGGGACCAGATGAGGGTGCTCGCCAAATTGCATCGCCCGGTGCAGGCCTCGCTGCTGCACGGCGGCGAGCCTGGGAAAGTCCTGAAGGGCGAAGCCCGGCATAGCGCCCTGGCGGGGGCTTGGCAGCAGGCAATAGCCGGGGTTGCCGAAGCGCCCGCCCGGGTGTTCTTCGATACAGGCCGCCCCAACGGGGGCTTGACCGATCTGGCCCCTGCGCTGATGGCGGCGCGCAGCACATTGGATCCGTTGGACTCGGCGCAAAGCTATGACCTCACGCAACGGCTGGGCGATACCGGGGCGTCCTCGCCCTTCGTCGGCATCGCGTTGGCCACGATGGCGAGTTACCTGAATGCCGATACCAGCGTGGTGATGCCCTTGCGGCGCGACGACAGGGCGACCGTGATCGCGATTTCCTCGGCGACGCCGGGTCGAAAGCCGGCCGGCGATCCTTTTGGGGTGAAGCTTCGGTCACAGCATTCGAGCCTTAGCGCAGCGCCGTCGCCGGAGTTCACGGAGTACTTCGCCACCCTGATGCAACAGAGCCAACGCAGCCGACCGGAGCCCGCCCGGTATATGGACCCGGCTAAGGTGGCGCTCGAGCAGCGGCTCCTGGATGACTTTATCGCCAGTGGGCCAAGCGTTGACCTGTCGGACCCGACCAGCAAATGATCTCGGAATGCGCGCTGCGGCCCGTTGTGGACAAGCCTTCATATTGCCGGGAGGGGGCGGTGCGCTTGTGGGCGCCGGAGGGCGTGAAAGCGGTTCGCGGAGCCATTCCGGTATCGAGCCGGCCCGCTTGGTGCGGCGAGCGGCTGGGGAGGCCAATGATGCGTTGTAAACAACTAACCGTGCTTGCCTGGGTGGTAAGCGCGCTGTCGACCGGGCCGGTCTTTGCTGCCTTGCCTTTGCAGACGGAGGCGCTGACGGCCATTGTGTGTCCGCTGCCGCCGCCTCCGGCCGATCCGGCGCCTGCCGATTCTCTTACGCCTCTTTCGGCGTCCGGTGCTGCCATGGCTTCCCCCCTGGCTCCGACGCCGTCCGTCCGTCTCGATACGCTCGACATTGTCCGCATAGGCTTGAGTCTGGACGTGTATCGCCAGGGGCAGGTGTGGGCGCAATTCCAGGCTCAGAACAGCGCGCAGCCGCAGGCGCTGCACGTCGGCACGGCTCTCCCCATGGACCCGAAGGATTATCCCATCGTGGCCGATGCTAAAGACATGGCTTGGGACCAGAGGATGGCCAATGCGTTGGAGCTTGGCCTGCAAGGGTTTCCAGAACGCTGGCCGATACCGACCTTGACGGTGGTGCGCGACTATGACCCGGATGCAGAGAACCTCCGCGTGCAGCCTGAGCGGATGGCAGAAATGCTAAACGACATAGTCAATCGTGAAAGAATCCCGGCAGGCATGCATTGGCACCAGATCAGGCAGTTGCAGCCGGGGGCCATTTGCAATGACACGCCAGAAGATGTGGTGGAGTATCTGTTCAGTCTGTTTGAGGCCAACCCGGACATGCCCGCCTTGCTGGTGTATTCGGTGGAAGGATTCAATATCGCCCGGGCTTTGGGGCAACGCGGAACGAAGCCTATCGGGGTGGGCACGGGACCTCGCCAGCCAGGGGAGTTGACGGACGCGGTGGTCGCGCTGATCGTGGCGCGCCCCGAGCGGCTGGATTGGTTGCGCGCCTATGCGCCGTATACGCAGGTCAATCCCCGAAACGACATCGATCCGGCCTTCACGGGCTGGAAACGCCAGCCTCCCGACGCCTTTCGGCCGACGCCGTCGTTTCCGGCGCCGGTGACCGTCCGCGGCATGCAGCAATGGGACCAGATGAAGGTGCTCGCCAAATTGCATCGCCCGGTGCAGGCCTCGCTGCTGCACGGCGGCGAGCCTGGGAAAGTCCTGAAGGGCGAAGCCCGGCATAGCGCCCTGGCGGGGGCCTGGCAGCAGGCAATAGCCGGGGTTGCCGAAGCGCCCGCCCGGGTGTTCTTCGATACGGGCCGTCCGAACGGCGGATTGACCGATCTGGCCCCCGCGCTGATGGCGGCGCGCAGCACGTTGGATCCGTTGGACTCGGCGCAAAGCTATGACCTCACGCAACGGCTGGGCGATACCGGGGCGTCCTCGCCCTTCGTCGGCATCGCGTTGGCCACGATGGCGAGTTACCTGAATGCCGATACCAGCGTGGTGATGCCCTTGCGGCGCGACGACAGGGCGACCGTGATCGCGATCTCCTCGGCGACGCCGGGTCGAAAGCCGGCCGGCGATCCTTTTGGGGTGAAGCTTCGGCGACAGCATTCGAGCCTTAGCGCAGCGCCGTCGCCGGCGTTCACGGGGCATGTTTCTTCGCCCTCCCGGTTCGCCACATTGGTACTGGTAAACCAGCATGGTGCAAATTGGTAAACCATCTTAGATTTGGTCTAACCAATTTAATATCCATGATTCCGCAACCTATCCCCAAACCGGCGGAACCGACCGCCAGGCCCGCCCCTGAGCGCGCCTATCTGCGGCTGGCCGCCCAGATCCAGGCGCTGGTGGTCCAAGGCGAATTCGCCGTGGGCCAGCGCCTGCCGGCCGAGCGCGCGCTGGCCGAGCGCTTCGAGGTCAGCCGGACCTCGCTGCGCGAAGCCATCATTGCGCTGGAGCTGCAGGGCGTGGTGGAAGTCCGCGGCGGATCGGGCATCTACGTGAGCGAACCCGAGCCGGGCGCCGCCCGCCTGCCGGCCGCGCACGAAGCCGGGGCCGGGCCGTTCGAGCTGCTGCGGGCGCGCTGCCTGATCGAATCCGAGATCGCCGCGCTGGCGGCCGCCACCCGCAGCGACGCGGACCTGGACCGCATCTTTGAAGCGCTGACGGCCATGCGCGAGCAGATGCCGGACAAGGCGGCCAACGCCGAGGCCGACCGGCGGTTCCATCTGCACATCGCGCAGGCCACCGGCAACAGCGTGCTGCTGGCGACCGTGACGTCGATGTGGGACCAGGCCCAGGGCCCGATCTGGGAAAAGATCGAACAGCATTTCCATACGCAGGCCTTGCGCCAGGCATCGCAGGAAGACCACCAGCGCATTTTCAGCGCGCTGGTGGCGCGCGACGCGCAGGCGGCAAGGCAGGCGATGCGCGACCACCTTGAGCGCGTCATCGGCGAATTCGCGCAGGGGTGGCGCTGATGCTGAACTGCGCGATTCATGGCGCCCAGGACTTGCGCCTGGACGAACAGGCGCCCGAGGCGCTGGGCCCGGCAGAGGTGCGCGTCGAGGTGAAGGCCGTGGGCATCTGCGGTTCTGACCTGCATTACTTCCGTCATGGCAGGGTGGGCGATTTCGTCATCCGCGAACCGCTGACTCCCGGGCACGAGGCGTCGGGCCTGGTGCTGGAGGTGGGCGCCGCCGTTGCCGCCGTCAAGCCGGGCGACCGCGTCGCGCTGGACCCCGCGCGCACCTGCGGCGCGTGCCGCTATTGCCGCCAGGGCGACTCCAACCACTGCGAAGCCGTGCATTTTTTCGGCAGCGCCAGCCGTTATCCGCACATGCAGGGCGCCATGCGCGAGCAGGTGGTGGTGCAGGAAACGCAATGCCTGCCCGTGCCGGACAGTCTGTCTTTTGAACTGGCCGCCTTTGGCGAGCCGCTGGCGGTCGCGCTGCACGCGGTGCGCAGCGCGGGTTCGCTGCTGGGCAAGACGGCGATGGTGGTGGGGGCCGGTCCCATCGGCGCGCTGATCCTGATGGCCGCGCGGCTGGCGGGCGCCAGCCAGGTCATCGTGGTGGACATCGTCGACCAGACGCTGGCGGCCTGCGCCCGCGTGGGCGCAGCGCGCACCATCAACGCGGCGGCGGACCCGGGCGCGCTGGACGAACTGGCGGCGGGCAAGGGCACGGTGGACGTGTGCTTCGAGGCGTCGGGCAGCTATGCGGGCCTGGCCCACTGCATCCGGGCGGCGCGCCCGCGCGGCGTCGTCGTCACGGTCGGCACGCTGAGCGGCAGCAGCGAGCAATGCCCGTTCAACCAGATCATGGTGAAGAGCCTGTCGTGCATCGGCAGCTTCCGCTTCGTGGACGAATACGCGTGGGCCGTGGACTACCTGAGCCGCGGCGTGCTGGACGTGTCGCCGCTGCTGACGGCGGCGGTGCCCGTGGACCGCGTGCATGACGCCTTCGCGCTGGCGGCCGACCGCCGGCAGGCGATGAAAGTGATGGTGACCTTCTGATCCGCCGGCCGCCGCATGCGGCCATCCTTCCCGCCTATCCGGAAAGCCCCCGATGAAAATTACGAATGCACGCGTGATTGTTTGTTCTCCGGGCCGCAATTTCGCGACCCTGAAGATTGAAACGGACCAGGGCCTGACCGGCATCGGCGACGCGACCCTGAACGGGCGGGAACTGGCGGTTGCCGCCTACCTGACCGAGCACGTGATCCCCTGCCTGATCGGGCGCGACGCGCACCAGATCGAGGACATCTGGCAGTACCTGTACAAGGGCGCCTACTGGCGGCGCGGGCCGGTCACCATGACCGCCATCGGCGCCGTGGACACGGCGCTGTGGGACTTGAAGGCCAAGGCCGCCGGCATGCCGCTGTACCAGCTGCTGGGCGGCAAGAGCCGCAGCGGCGTGATGGTCTACGGCCATGCCAACGGTTCGGACATCGAGCACACGGTGGACGAAGTGCTGCGCTATGCCGACATGGGCTACCGCGCAATCCGCGCGCAAAGCGGCGTGCCGGGGCTGGACAAGGTCTATGGGGTGGGGCGCGGCAACCTGTTCTACGAGCCCGCCGACGCCGACCTGCCCAGCGAGCACGACTGGTCCACCGAGAAGTATTTGCGCCATGCGCCCAGGCTGTTCGAGCGCATCCGCGAGAAGCTGGGCTTTGAGCATCACCTGCTGCACGACGTGCATCACCGGCTGACGCCCATCGAGGCCGGTCGCCTGGGCAAGTCGCTGGAGCCCTACAGCCTGTTCTGGATGGAGGACGCCACGCCCGCCGAGAACCAGGACGCGTTCCGGCTGATCCGGCAGCACACCACCACGCCGCTGGCGGTGGGCGAGATCTTCAATTCCATCTGGGACTGCAAGGACCTGGTGCAGAACCAGCTGATCGACTACATCCGCGCCACCGTGGTCCATGCGGGCGGCATCACGCACCTGCGGCGCATCGCCGACCTGGCCTCGCTCTACCAGGTGCGCACCGGCTGCCACGGCGCCACCGACCTGTCGCCCGTCTGCATGGGCGCGGCGCTGCACTTCGACCTGTGGGTGCCCAACTTCGGCATCCAGGAGTACATGCGCCATACCGAGGAAACGGACGCCGTCTTCCCGCATGCATACACCTTCGGCCAGGGCATGCTGTACCCCGGCGACGTCCCGGGACACGGCGTGGACATCGACGAGAAGCTGGCCGCCCGGTATCCGTACAAGCGCGCCTACCTGCCCGTGAACCGCCTGCAGCAGGACGGGACGCTGTGGAACTGGTAGCGCAAGACGCCGGGCGCCGCCACCCGATCCAGGCCCCCGGGTCCGCCGCGGGCAGGCAGGATCAGGCGGGCTTCTTGACCACGATGGTCGCCGTGTCGCTGGTGAAGGAGCCGTCTTCCCGCACCTCGAAGTGTGCGCGCGCGACGTCGGGCGCGATGCCGAGCATGTGGCGCAGCGCCGCCACCAGCGTGTCGGGCGTGCGCATGCGCGCGACCCAGGACTGGAACTCCAGCGGCAGGCGCCGGGGGACCAGGCCTTGCAGCGTGAAGCCGGCCTCGGTCAGCATGCGGGTCCATTCGGCGACGGAGTAGTCGCGCACGTGCGAGGTGTCGCGCAGCACTTCGATGGTCTGCAGCCAGGTGTCCAGCAGCGGCTCGCCCGGCGAGACCACGTCGGCGAACACGGCTGTGCCGCCAGGCTTGAGCACGCGGAAGGCTTCGCGCAGGCCGCGTCCTGCGTCCTGCCAGTGGTGCGTGGAATAGCGCGACATCACCAGGTCGAATTCGCCGTCGCCGAACGGCAGGTATTCGGCCTTGCCCTGACAGGTGGCCAGGTTCGAGAGCCCGCGCCTGGCGGCTTCGCCCGCGACCACGTCCAGCATCTGCTGCGACAGGTCGTAGGCGGTGACCTGCCTGACCAGGGGCGCGACGTGAAAGCTCACATGACCGCCGCCACAGCCCAGGTCCAGCACGCGCGCATCGGGATGCTGGCCGGCGATGCCGGCCATTTGCAGCAGGTCTTCGCCCTGGGCGTGGACCGCGCTGGTCAGGTAGGCGGTGGCGCGAGGGCTGAACTGGCGGTCCACGGCGGCGTCGTGCGAGCTGGAAGTCATCAAAGTCCTTGGTTGGGAAATGCGGAAACGGGTGCGGAATGAAGCGGCGCAGGCGCTAAGATAGGCGGGCCCGTATACACGTACAAGCCCATTGCTGATCCTGGTATGAATATTTCCCCCCTGGCCGGCGCCGCCGGCCACGAAGGCTCCCCCCTGCGCCGGCAGGCGCTGGGCGAATTCGTGCGCAGCGCACGGTCCCGCATCACGCCCCAGATGGCCGGCCTGCCCGAAGGCATGCGCCGCCGCACCCCCGGGCTGCGGCGCGAAGAAGTGGCCCAGCTCTGCGGCATCAGCGTCACCTGGTACACCTGGATCGAGCAGGGCCGCGAGGTGTCGGTGTCGCCCTCGGTATGGTCGCGCATCGCGGGCGTGCTGCAGCTGGCGCGCGCGGAACGCGCCTATCTTTTCGACCTGGCCGACTGCGCGGATCCGCAGCACGCCCGCGACGACGCGGGCGGCGCGCCGGGGCCGCTGCAGGAATGCGTGAACGCGATCAACGCGCCGGCCTATGTGCTGGACCGCGCGTGGAATGTGCTGGCCTACAACGAGCCGCTGCGCGACCTTTTCGACGACTGGCCCGCGCGCGATCCCGAGCCCAACCTGTTGCGCTACATCTTCCTGGATCCCGCCGCCCGCGAGCTGGTGGTGGACTGGGACCAGCGCGCCCGCCGCGTGGTGGCGGAGTTTCGCGCCGACGCCGGCGCGCACCTGGACGAATCGGCGGTGCTGGCGCTGCTCGACAGCCTGAGCCGGCAAAGCGTGGTGTTCTCGCACTGGTGGACGCGCCATGCGGTGGTGGAGCGCGAAGGCGGCCTGCGCGAATTCCAGCACCCGCGCCGCGGCAAGCTGGGCTACCAGCAGATCACCTTCCGGCTGGCGACGCATCCGGACCTGAAGCTGGTGATGCTGCTGAGTGGGGACGAGGACGCCGCCGCCTGAGCGGCAGGCTGGCGTCTGAACCGGTGTC